>JAJYAM010000020.1 GCA_021779535.1 Pseudomonadota bacterium | reverse complement strand
TACCGGGAGTCGCCGGACGCGCAACGAGTGGGTTCATGGACATCGCAGGCAATGGGCGGGGAAGCACAAGAAAAAAGGCCAACCGCGAACGGTTGACCTTCATCCAATGGTGGAGCCGGGGGGAATCGAACCCCCGTCCAAGAGCCCTACATTCCAAGATCTACGTACGTAGCCCAGTCTATTTTTCTCGCCGCCGGCTGCCCCAACGGGCAGGGAAAGCCAGCAGCCAGCCCTGTGACGATTCGCGGGGTCCACCCAGGACACGTGCATCCCGCTAGCTGGTGAGCGCTACCCTCGAGTCGTCCGCACCAGCACAGGCCGGTCGAGGTTCAGCCGCGATTAGGCGGCTAGAGCGTAGTTGTCTTCGTTGGCAACTATGAGTTTGCAAGTCAGTTTAACGAGGTAACCTGCACCTCGGTACGCACCTGGAGTTTCAGCACCCCTGTCGAAACCGGTCGGCCCCGAATCGAGGCGCCAGTCTAACCGCTGGCCGCCGCGAACGCGAATATCCGACCGCTGCGCGGAAATTCAAGGGGCTCGGCGTCCGCCCGGGATGCGTCAGCGCCGCAGGGCTTTCAGGATCCGGCTCTTGTCGCGCTGCCAGTCGCGCGACTTCTCGGTGGCCCGCTTGTCGTGCTGCTTCTTGCCCTTCGAGAGCCCGATCGCGAGCTTCGCGCGCCCGTCCTTCCAGTACAGTTCGAGCGGCACGAGCGTGTAGCCGCGGCGCTCCACCGCACCGACCAGATGATCGAGCTCCCGGCGGTTCAGCAGGAGCTTGCGCGTCCGGGTCGGATCCGCGATGACGTGGGTCGACGCCGAGGTGAGCGGCGCGAGGTGCGCGCCGAACAGGAACGCCTCGCCGTCCTTCAGGTAGACGTAGGCCTCCGCGATCTGCGCCTTGCCGGCCCGCAAGCTCTTCACCTCCCAGCCGAGCAGCGTTATGCCCGCTTCGTAGCGCTCCTCGATGAAATAATCGAAGCGCGCCTTGCGGTTCACCGCGATCGGTGGGACTTTCTCCTCAGTTTTCATGCGGTTGCCAGTCTACCGGTTGCCGCGTTGTCGCGCCCGGGCTTTTGCCGGAGAATGGCGGGCTGCGACGCCCGGGCACTTCGGAGGAACGATTGAAGGTTGTCGAACGCAGTTCGACCGTGCCGTACACGGCGCGGCAGATGTACGACCTGGTCAGCGACGTCGATCGATATCCACAATTCCTCCCGTGGTGCACGGCGGCGCACGTCGAGCCGGCCGCGCCTGGAGAGGTGCTGGCGTCGATCAGCATCGCCTGGGGCGTGCTGCGGACGGAGTTCACGACCCGCAACGAATCGAAGCCCGGCGAGGAGATCGTGATGCGGCTCGTTCGCGGCCCATTCCGCCGCCTCACCGGGCACTGGCGCTTCGATCCGCTCGCCGCAGGCGGCTCGCGCGTGAGCTTCCGGGTCGAGTTCGAATTCCGGAGCCTGCTCACGTCGGCGGCGCTGAACCCGGTGTTCGAGGCGCTCTGCGCGACGATCGTCGAAGCGTTCGTCACGCGCGCTCGCGCGGTGTACTCGGTGCGCTCCGCGCTCGCGGACCGATGCTGATCGAGGTGGTGGCGGCCGGCACGCGCCACGCGATCTCGAAATCCTATTCGATCGACCCGCCCGCGACCGTCGGCGACGCGCTCGCGCGGGCGATGCTCGACCCGGCGTTCGCCGGCGTGGACTTTGCCGCCGCGGTGGGCGTGTTCGGGAGGATCGCCCGCGTCGATGCGCCGCTGCGCGACGGCGATCGCGTCGAGATCTACCGTCCCTTGCGCGAGGATCCGAAGAGCGCGCGCCGGCGACGCGCGGCGGCCGCTAGTAGATCCGTCCGTTCTTGATCTTCGCGAGCCGCCGCTCTTGCGCGGCGGCGAGGGCGTCCGGCGGTTTGATGATCCGGGTGACCTTGTCGCCGTCGAAGAACACCGTCACCCGCCGTTCGTCGACGTGCTCGCTGTGGCCGACCTTGAAGTAATAGACGTAGTCCCAGCGCGTGTGGTCGAACGGGTTCGATGCGAGCGGCGTGCCGAGCAGGTAGCGCACCTGGCTGCGGGTCATGCCGGGCTTGACCTGATTCACGGCCGCCTGGTCGAGGTAGTTGCCTTGCTGGATGTTGATCCGATAGACGCAGGCCGTCGTCAGCGACAGCAGGCAGGCGGCGATGGCGGCTCGAACGAGATGTCTCTTCAAGGTGGTATGCGATCCGCAAATGGTTGATAATCAGCCATCGATCATACCGGATGAGACGACATGGCGCAGCGGCGGAAAGCGAATCCCTCGGCAGAGACTTCCGGACTGCGCAGCGCGGGCCTCAAGGTCACGGTTCCGAGGCTCAAGATCCTCGACATCCTCGCGGACGGTTCTCCCCGCCACATGAGCGCGGAGGACATCTACAAGAAGCTGCTCGATGCGAATCAGGACATCGGGCTCGCGACCGTGTATCGGGTGCTGACCCAGTTCGAAGCGGCCGGTCTCGTCAACCGTCATCATTTCGAGGGCGGCACCGCGGTCTTCGAGCTCAACCACGGCGCCCATCACGACCACATCCTCTGCATCGATTGCGGCCGGGTCGAGGAGTTCATCGACGGCGGCATCGAGGAGCGCCAGCAGGCGGTCGCGAAACGCCTGGGGTTCGAGATGCGCGACCACTCGCTGACGCTCTACGGCCACTGCCGCAAGCCCAACTGTCCGCACCAGAAACAGCGCTGACCCTTCAGCGGGCGGGGCGGGAGCGCTTCGCCGGTCGCGCGTTCGCGGCGGCGGCGCCGCGTTCGAGCATTTCCCGCGCATGCGCGCGCGCTTGCGCGCTCACGTCGACGCCGCCGAGCATGCGGGCGATCTCCTCCACCCGGCCGGCGTCGTCCAGGCGCTCGATCCGGGCGCGGGTCGTCCGTCCGTTCGTTTGCTTCTCGACCCGCCACTGCGCGTGCGCCTGCGAGGCGACCTGCGGCAAGTGGGTCACGCACAGCACCTGACCGGTTAGCGCGAGCGAGCGCAGCTGGCGACCGACGATCTCGGCGGTCGCGCCACCGACGCCGGTGTCGACCTCGTCGAACACCAGGCACGCGGTGCGGGTGCGGGCCGCGGCCGCCACCTGGATCGCGAGCCCGATCCGCGACAGCTCGCCGCCGGACGCTACTTTGGCGATCGGCCGCGCGCTCTGCCCGGGATTCGCGGCGACCAGGAAGTCCACCACGTCCTGGCCGTGGGCCGCGCAGGATTCCGGGTCCGTCGCGACCGCGATCTCGAAGCGGCCGCCCGGCATCCCGAGCGACTGCATCAGTGCGCTGATACGCGTCGCGAGGTCGGTCGCGCCCGCGCGGCGCGCCGCGCTCAGCTCGCCCGCGGCGGTGCGGTATTGCGTGCCGAGCAGCGCGCAGCGCTCTTCGAGCTGCGCGAGGCCGGTCACGGCGCTCTCGACGCCGTCGAGCTCGCGCGCGAGCCCGGCCGCGCGCGCCGGCAGCTCCTCGGGCCGCACCCGGTGCTTGCGGGCGAGCCCCTCGAGCGCCGCCGCGCGCCGCTCGATCTCCTCGATCCGCGCGGGATCGACGTCGAGCGCCTCGAGATAGCGGCGCAGCGTGTCGGCGGCCTCGCGCAGCTCGATCGCGACGGAATCCAGCAGCCGGGCGACCGCGTGCAGGTCCGGGTCCACCGCGGTCGCGGGGCGCAGCGCCGCCTGGGCGCGTGCGACCAGATCGTTCGCGCTGCCGTCTTCGCCGTCGTAGCTGAGCGCGAGCGCCGCGCGGGCGGCTTCCGCGAGCCGGCCGCGGTCGGCGATCCGCTTGCGGTCGGCGAACAACGCCGGGAGGTCCGCGATGCCGGCCAGCGCGTCGCGCAGCTCGCCGATCTCGAAGCGCAGCAATTCGCGGCGGGCGTCGGCGTTCGCGGCCGCGGCCCGGCGCGCCTCGAGGTCGCGCTGCGCCTCGCGCAACCCCGCATGGAGCGCGGCCACGCGTGCGGCGACCGCGCCCGCGGCGGCGTGCTCGTCGAGCAGCGAGCGCTGGGCGTCGCGCGCGACGAGCTGTTGGAATTCCTGCTGCCCGTGCACGTCGATCAGCCGGTCGACGAGCTGCCGCATCGACTGCAGCGGCACCGGCTGGCCGTTCAGGTAAGCGCGCGAGCGGCCGTCCGCGCCCACCACGCGGCGGGCGATGACCTCGCCGTCGTGGGCGATCGACTGCTCCTCCAGCCACGCGAGCGCCGCCGCCGGCAGCGCGGCGAAGGTCGCGGCGACCTCGGCGCGTTCGGCGCCCTCGCGGACCACGTCGCCGGACGCGCGCCCGCCCGCGATCATCGCCAACGCGTCGACGACGATCGACTTGCCGGCGCCGGTCTCGCCGGTGAGCGCGGTCATGCCGGCGTCGATCTCGAGATGGGCCTCCTCGACGATCACGAAGTCGCGCAGATGCAGGTCCGTGAGCAAGCGCGTTCCCGTCAGTCGCGCGGGCCGTCGTCGAAGCCGCCACGCCCCCAGTGCAGCTTCGACCGCAGCAGGCGGTAATAATCGTAGCCCGGCGGATGCAGCAGCGTGACCGCGCTCGCCGAGCCCTCGACGGTGAGCCGATCGCCGGGACGCAGATCCCCGATCGCGGTGCCGTCGCACGTGACCTGGGCGGCCGAGGACGCGCGCTCGGTGAGCTGGATCGAGATCCGGCTGCCGGCCCGCACGACGATCGGCCGGTCACTCAAGGTGTGCGGACTGATCGGCGCGAGCACCCAGACGTCGAGATCGGGTTCGACGATCGGCCCGCCGCAGGACAACGCGTAGGCGGTCGAACCGGTCGCGGTCGCGATCACGATCCCGTCGCCGCCGTGCGAGTTCACGAACCGTCCGTCGATCGAGGTCTCGAAGTCCAGCAGATGGCCGGTCTCGCGCTTGTTCACGACCACGTCGTTCAGCGCGAGCGCGCTCGCCGCCGTGCCGTCGGCGCGTTCCAGCCGCGCGGCGGCGAGCGAACGGCGATCCTCGACGTAGCGGCCCCCGAGGACCGAATCGACGTCCTCGAGCATCGTCGCGGCGCTGACGTCGGTCAGGAATCCGAGACGGCCGCGGTTCACCCCGAGCAGCGGGACCGGCCGCGAGGCGACGAGGCTCGCCGCGTAGAGCAGCGTGCCGTCGCCGCCGATCGCAATGATCAGGTCGGCCCGCGCGGCGAACTCGCCTGAAGAGCAGCGCTCCACGGGGGTCGCCGGGAACTCGATGCCGACGTCGGGTGCGGCGAGCAGCCGCACGCCGTGCCGGTCGAGATGCTCGGCGAGGCTCACCATGCAGTCGGCGACGCGCGGATCGCGGGCGTTGCCAACGAGCGCGACGGACTGGAACGGGTACGGCATAAGCGGACCTCGTTGTAGCACGGCGACGCGGTGCCGGTCACGCGCCGAACGCGCGCCGATCGCCCGCCAATCGCCGGGGCTTGACTTCCGATGGGGGTGGTCGTTACGTTCGAGTGCAATAGCCATGAGCCGAAACACCCCTGAGGAAGGCGAGGAAGCGCTGAGCGATCGCGCCCAGGTCCTGCTGAAGGCGCTGATCGAGAACTACATCCGCGACGGCCAGCCGGTCGGATCGCGGACCTTGTCGCGCGATTCGGGCCTGAACCTCTCGTCCGCGACGATCCGCAACGTGATGGCGGATCTCGAGGCGCTCGGCTTCGTCGCATCGCCGCACACCTCGGCCGGGCGGGTGCCGACCCCGAAAGGCTATCGATTCTTCGTCGACACGCTGCTGAAGCTGCAGCCGCCGGAATCCGAGGCGGTCGAGCGGATCGAGCGGCGCTTGGTCAAGGACGCCGAGTCGGGACGCTCGCTGGTGCAGACGGCGTCGCAGATGCTCTCGAACGTCACCCACATGGCCGGCGTGGTCACGGTGCCCAATCCGAGCTACGTCGCGCTGACGCAGATCGAGTTCATCGCGTTGTCGGACCGGCGGGCGCTCGCGATCATGGTGATGAACGATCGGGAAGTGCAGAACCGGATCGTGCAGCTCGACCGGCAGTACTCGGCCGAGGAGCTGCGCCGCGCGGCGACTTACCTGAACGAGGCGTTCGCCGGCCGCACCCTCGCCGAGGTGCGCTCGCGGCTGGTCGCGCAGCTCGAGGACACGCAGCAGCACATGAACCGGGTGATGCTCGACGCGATCCACATGGCCCAGAAGGTGTTCGAGCAGCCCGAGCCGCAAAACGTCGAGTGCGTGATCGCGGGCGAGACGAACCTGCTGGATTTCGCCGAATTGTCGAACGTCGGGCGGTTGCGCGGCCTGTTCGACGCATTCAACGAGAAGCACGCGATCCTGCGCCTGCTCGACGGCTGCCTGCATGGCGAGGGGATCCAGATCTTCATCGGCCAGGAGTCCGGCTACCGGATCCTCGACGACATCAGCGTCGTCGCCGCGCCCTATTGGGTGGACAACCGGGTCATCGGCGTGCTCGGGATCATCGGCCCGACCCGGATGGCCTACGAGCGCGTGATCCCCATCGTCGGCGTGACCGCGAAGCTGCTCGGCTCCGCCTTGAATTCCCGCAAATAGACCCCAAGACGGGCGCGTAAGGACGCGTCCCGTCGGCGCGCCCATCCCTTGACGCTGCTGCGAGGAACCGGTGACCGTGAACGACCCCAAGCAATCCGAGGCGCAGGCTCCGGCCGATCCGCCGTCCGAGACGCCGGCCGCGGGCACGGCCGACGCCGCGCTCGCCGCCGCCCAGGCGAAGGCCGAGGAGAACTGGAACCAGTATCTGCGCTCGGTCGCCGAACTCGAGAACTTCCGCAAGCGGACCGAGCGCGAGCTCGACAATGCGCGCAAGTTCGCGGTGGAGCGGTTCGCGCAGGACCTCGTGGCCGTCGCCGACGCGTTGGAAGCCGCGACCAGCGCGGCATCCGCGGGCGGCGCGAGCGCCCATCTCGAGGGGATCCAGGCGACCTTGCGGCAGCTGTATCGCGCGTTCGAGAAGGCCGGGATCCAGGTGATCGATCCGGCGGGCCGGACCTTCGACCCCGCCTGGCACGACGCGATGGTCGCGCGCGACAGCGATGCGGCACCGCCGAACACGGTGCTCGAGGTCGTTCAAAAGGGCTATGCACTGAACGGCCGGCTGCTGCGCCCGGCGCGGGTCATCGTCAGCCGGCACGCCGGGACGGGCGCGTGACGGTGCGCCGGATTGACGCGCGTGGATTGAAAACCGCGGCGAAATCCCCAGTTAGAACCGCAGACATCCGCATTCTTCAGAGGGTTACACCATGGCGAAACTGATTGGCATCGATCTCGGCACGACCAACTCCTGCGTCGCGATCATGGAGGCGGGCAAGCCGAAGGTCATCGAGAACAGCGAAGGTGACCGGACGACGCCGTCGATCGTCGCCTTCACGAAGGACGGAGAAGTGCTCGTCGGGCAATCGGCGAAGCGCCAGGCGGTCACGAATCCCCAGAACACGCTGGCCGCGGTCAAGCGCCTGATCGGCCGCAAGTTCACCGACGACGTCGTCAAGAAGGACATGAGCATGGTGTCCTACAAGGTCGTCAAGGCGGACAACGGCGACGCCTGGGTCGAGGCGCAGGGCAAGAAGATGGCGCCGCCCGAGGTCTCCGCGCGGGTGCTGATGAAGATGAAGAAGACGGCCGAGGACTATCTCGGCGAGACCGTCACCGACGCCGTGATCACGGTGCCGGCCTACTTCAACGATTCGCAGCGCCAGGCGACGAAGGACGCCGGCCGCATCGCCGGTCTCAACGTCAAGCGGATCATCAACGAACCGACCGCGGCGGCGCTCGCCTATGGGCTCGACAAGACGGGCGGCGATCGCAAGATCGCGGTCTACGACCTCGGCGGCGGCACCTTCGACATCTCGGTGATCGAGATCGCCGAGGTGGACGGCGAGCGGCAGTTCGAGGTGCTGTCGACGAACGGCGATACGTTCCTCGGCGGCGAGGACTTCGACCTGCGCGTCGTCAATTACATCGCCGATGAATTCAAGAAGGAGAGCGGCATCGACGTGCGCCGCGACCCGCTCGCGATGCAGCGGCTGAAGGAAGCGGCCGAGAAGGCGAAGATCGAGCTGTCCTCGAGCCAGCAGACCGAGATCAACCTGCCGTACATCACGGCGGACCAGTCCGGCCCGAAGCATCTCAACCTGAAGCTGACCCGGGCGAAACTCGAGTCGCTGGTCGAGGATCTGGTGCAGAAGACCATCGGGCCGTGCCGGACCGCGCTGAAGGATGCGGGTCTGCCGATCGGCGACATCAGCGAGGTGATCCTGGTCGGCGGGCAGACCCGCATGCCGCTCGTGCAGAAGGCGGTCAAGGACCTGTTCGGCAAGGAGCCCCGCAAGGACGTGAATCCGGACGAGGCGGTCGCGGTCGGCGCGGCGATCCAGGGCGGCGTGCTCGCCGGCGACGTGAAGGACGTGCTGCTCCTCGACGTGACGCCGCTGTCCTTGGGGATCGAGACGCTCGGCGGCGTGATGACCAAGGTGATCGAGAAGAACACGACGATCCCGACGAAGGCGGCGCAGACGTTCTCGACCGCCGACGACAACCAGACCGGCGTGACGATCCACGTGCTTCAAGGCGAGCGCGAGCGCTCGGTCGACAACAAGTCGCTCGGCCGCTTCGACCTCACCGATATCCCGGCGCAGCCGCGCGGAATGCCGCAGATCGAGGTCACGTTCGACATCGATGCGAACGGCATCCTGAACGTGTCGGCGAAGGACGTGAAGACCGGCAAGGAACAGCGTATCGTGATCAAGGCCTCGAGCGGCTTGTCCGAGTCCGAGATCAAGCGGATGGTCTCGGATGCGGAGGCGCATGCGGAAGAGGACAAGAAGTTTCGCGAGCTGGTCACGGCGCGCAACAAGGCGGACGCGACCGTGCATTCGGTCGAGAAGGCGATCCGCGAAGCCGGAGACAAGCTCGGCGAGGACGAGAAGCGGCCGGCGAACGATGCGATCGCCGCGGTGAAGACCGCGATCGCCGGCGACGACCAGGAGGAGATCGAGCGCAAGACCCAGGCACTCGAGCAAGTCTCCGTGTCGATCCTGCAGAAGAGCCACGCGCAGGCCGCGGACGGCGGCGCGGCGGGCGGGTCCGGCGAGAAGAAGGACGACGTGCTGGACGCCGAGTTCGAAGAAGTCAAGGACAACGACCGTAAGAAGGCTTGAGGGTCCGCTTGACGCGGGCATCGGGTGAGCCGCCGGCGCATGCGCGCCGGCGGCGCCGTTTTCGTGGGTGAGTGATGGCGAAGCAGGATTACTACCAAGTCCTCGAGGTATCGCGGACCGCGACCGAGGCCGAGATCAAGAAGGCCTATCGGCGCCTCGCGATGAAGTTTCACCCGGATCGCAATCCGAACGATCCGCAGGCCGAGCATCGATTCAAGGAGGCGAAGGAAGCGTACGAGGTCCTCGCCGATCCGCAGAAGAGAGCGGCGTACGACCAGTACGGCCACGCGGGCTTGCAGTCGGGACGCGGCGGCGCGGGGGGCGGCTTCGGCGGCATGGGCGACGTGTTCGGCGACATCTTCGGCGAGATGTTCGGCGACATCTTCTCGGGCGGCCAGCGCGGCCGCTCGCAGGTCTTTCGCGGCGCGGATCTGCGCTACGAACTCGAGCTGGACCTGGAGCAGGCCGTCTTCGGGACGGAGACGACGATCCGGGTCCCGGCGCTCGTCGAGTGCCGCAGCTGCGGTGGCAGCGGGGCGGCCAAGGGGTCCCAGCCGAAGACCTGCGATACCTGCGGCGGCCACGGCCAGGTGCGCGTGCAGCAGTCGATGTTCACGATCCAGCAGCCGTGTCCGCGCTGCAAAGGGCGCGGCAAGATCGTCACGAATCCCTGCGACAGCTGCCTCGGCCAGGGACGGATCCGCGAGGAGAAGGCGCTCGCGGTGAAGATCCCGGCGGGGGTCGATACGGGCGACCGGATTCGCCTGAGCGGCGAGGGTGAGGCGGGACGCAACGGCGGTCCCACGGGCGACCTGTACGTCGAGATCCAGGTCCGCGAGCATCCGATCTTCCAGCGCGACGGCAGCAACCTGTCCTGCGAGGTGCCGATCAGCTTCACGACGGCGGCGCTCGGCGGATCGGTCAGCGTGCCGACGCTCGATTCGGACGTCGTGCTGAAGATTCCCGCGGAAACGCAGTCCGGGCGCGTGTTCCGGCTGCGCGCGAAGGGCGTCGCGCCGGTGCGCGGGGGAGCGACCGGAGACCTGTATTGCCGCGTGGTCATCGAGACGCCGGTCGATCTGAACCACGAGCAGAAGGACTTGTTGCGCCGCTTCGAGGCTTCCTTGCAACACGGGAGTCAGAAGCCGCGCGAGAAGTCGTTCTTCGACGGGGTGAAGAAGTTCTTCACCGGTGCGCTTCACTAGGCGCGGGCGATGCACCGACTGACCGTGTTCGGCGTCACCGGGCGCATGGGCCAGGCGGTGCTGCGGGCCGTGCGCGAGGGGGGCGAATTCGCGGTTTCCGGCGCGGTCGCGTCCGCCGGCAGCGCGAGCCTCGGCCGCGACGCGGTGCTCGACGGATCCGCGTGCGGGATCCGGGTGAGCGCCGATGCGGCGGCGGCGCTGCGCGGCGCGTCGGTCGCACTCGATTTCAGCGCGGCGGCGGCGGTGTCCGACCATGCGGCCGCCTGCGCGGCGGCGGGCGTGCCGCTCGTCGTCGGTACGACCGGCCTCGAGCCGCGCGCCCTGGAGGCGCTGCGCGAGGCGGCGGCGCGGGTCGCCGTGCTCGTCGCGCCGAACACCAGCATCGGCGTGAACCTGCTCGAGCGGCTCGCGGTGCTCGCGGTGCGCGGCCTCGGCCAAGCGTTCGACGTCGAGATCCTCGAAGCCCATCACCGGGCGAAGCGCGACGCGCCGTCGGGTACCGCGCTGCGGCTCGGCGAGGCGATCGCGGCGGCGAGGGGCGAGCGCCTCGCCGAGCACGCCCTCTACGAGCGGCATGGCGATCCGGGGCCGCGGCCCGACGGCGCGATCGGTTTCGCGGTGGTGCGCGGCGGCGATATCGTCGGGGAGCACACGGTGCTGTTCGCGGGGGACGGGGAGCGGATCGAGCTCACCCACCGCGCGACCGATCGGATGATCTTCGCCCGCGGTGCGCTGCGAGCGGCGAGCTGGATCGTCGGGCGCGCACCGGGGCTTTATCGGATGCAGGACGTGCTCGGTCTTTGAGCGGGGCATGGACACGCGAGGCCGACGTCGTTAATATTCGCGCCCGGTATCCAAGGGCTCGAAACACATAGAAGCGGGGGGCGGTTCCGAGTGAGCGCCTCCCGCTTTGCACATCTGCGCGTGCGTGCCGTGCGCGAATCGAGGACACCGGAGTGATGACACCTGCCGTGCTTGCTCTCGAAGATGGCACCGTTTTCCGCGGCATTTCCGTCGGAGCAAGGGGGAATACGACCGGCGAGGTGGTGTTCAACACGGCGATGACGGGCTATCAAGAGATCCTCACCGACCCGTCCTACTGCCGCCAGATCGTCACGCTGACGTACCCGCACGTCGGCAATACCGGCACGACGCCCGAGGATCTCGAGTCCTCGTCGATCTACGCGGCCGGTCTCGTGATCCGCGACCTTCCGGTGCTGCACTCGAACTGGCGCGCGACCGAGTCGCTGGGTGAGTTCCTGACCCGCTCCAAGGTCGTGGCGATCGCCGAGATCGACACCCGCAAACTCACGCGGCTGATCCGCGAGCGCGGTGCCCAGGCGGGATGCATCATGACCGGGGAGAACATCGACGAGGCCGATGCGATCCGCGCGGCCCGCAAGTTCCCCGGCTTGAAGGGCATGGATCTCGCGAAGGTCGTGACGACCCGGCGTCACTACCAGTGGAACGACGGGACGATCTGGCGCGGGGACTCGCGGTCGCCGCGGCCGCAGAGCCGCTTGCACGTGGTCGCGTACGACTTCGGGATCAAGCGCAACATCCTGCGATTACTCGCGGACCATGGATGCCGGGTCACGGTCGTCTCTGCACAAACTTCGTCGGATCAAGCGCTTGAGATGAATCCTGATGGTATTTTCTTATCCAACGGCCCGGGAGACCCCGAGCCTTGCGATTACGCGATCCGTGCGATCCAGCGCTTTCTGCAGACCGACCTGCCGATCTTCGGAATCTGCCTCGGGCATCAATTGCTCGGGCTCGCCTGCGGCGCGAAGACCGTGAAGATGAAGTTCGGTCATCATGGCGCGAATCACCCGGTCCAGGAACTCAATTCTGGGCGGGTATTCATCTCCAGCCAGAACCACGGCTTCGCGGTCGATGCGAACACGTTGCCCGACGTCCTGCGGGCGACGCATCGGTCGCTGTTCGACGGTTCGCTGCAAGGGGTCGAGCACACCGAGCGACCGGCGTTCAGCTTCCAGGGACATCCCGAGGCGAGCCCCGGCCCGCACGATATGCGCCCACTATTCGAGCATTTTATTCATCTTATGATCAATAGGTTACAGAATAATACTAAAGCTAGATCTCTCTCGAAGTCACAGATCGCCGGGACCTGACGCGTGCCGAAGCGAACCGACATCGACAGCATCCTGATCATCGGCGCCGGCCCGATCGTGATCGGTCAGGCCTGCGAGTTCGACTATTCGGGAGCTCAGGCTTGCAAGGCTCTGAAACAAGAAGGTTTCCGAGTCATTCTCGTGAACTCGAATCCGGCGACGATCATGACCGACCCGGAGATGGCCGACTCGATCTACATCGAGCCGGTGAACTGGCGCACGATCGCGCGGATCATCGAGAAAGAGCGCCCGGCGGCGGTCCTGCCGACGATGGGCGGGCAAACCGCGCTGAATACCGCGCTCGACCTCGCGCGCGAAGGGGTGCTCGAGCGGTTCGGCGTCGAGATGATCGGCGCGACCAAGCGGTCGATCGACATGGCCGAGGATCGCGAGCTGTTCCGGCGCGCGATGACCGAGATCGGGCTCGCGACCCCGCGGGCGCGGATCGCGCACAGCATGGAGGAGGCGCTCGCGGTGCAGGCCGAGATCGGCTATCCGACCGTGATCCGCCCGTCGTTCACCCTCGGCGGCAGCGGCGGCGGGATCGCGTACAACCGCGAGGAGTTCGAGACGATCGTCGCGCGCGGGCTCGACGCCTCGCCGACCAACGAGGTGCTCCTCGAGGAATCGGTGCTCGGCTGGAAAGAGTACGAGATGGAGGTCGTCCGCGACCGCAACGACAATTGCATCATCGTCTGCTCGATCGAGAATCTCGACCCGATGGGCGTGCATACCGGGGACTCGATCACGGTCGCACCCGCGCAGACCCTCACCGACAAGGAGGCGCAACGGCTGCGCGACGCGTCGATCGCGGTGCTGCGCAAGATCGGCGTCGACACGGGCGGCTCGAACGTCCAGTTCGCGGTCAACCCGGACGACGGGCGGGTCCTCGTGATCGAGATGAATCCGCGGGTGTCGCGGTCCTCGGCGCTCGCGTCGAAGGCGACCGGCTTTCCGATCGCGAAGATCGCCGCGAAGCTCGCGGTCGGCTACACGCTCGACGAATTGCGCAACGAGATCACCGGCGGCGCGACGCCGGCGTCGTTCGAGCCCGCGATCGATTACGTCGTCACCAAGGTCCCGCGGTTCACGTTCGAGAAATTTCCGGGCTCGAACACCCGCCTGACGACGCAGATGAAGTCGGTCGGCGAGGCGATGGCGATCGGCCGGACCTTCCAGGAGTCGATCCAGAAGGCGCTGCGCAGCCTCGAGACCGGGCACGACGGATTCGACGAGCAGGTCCGGCAACCGCTGTCGGAGGAAGCCGCGACGCAGCTCGCCTATGAGCTGCGCTGGCCCGGCCCGAGCCGGCTCCTGTACGTCGCCGACGCGTTCCGCGCGGGCTGGTCGCGGGCCCAGGTGTACGAAACGACCGGGATCGATCCGTGGTTCCTCGCCCAGATCGAGGACCTGCTGCGCGAGGAGACGCGGCTGCGCGAGGAAGGCTTCGACTCGCTCGACGCCGTCCGGCTCAGGGCGCTGAAGCGCAAGGGTTTCGCCGACGCGAGGATCGCGGCGTTGGTCGATCGCGACGCCGCCGCGGTGCGTGGCCGGCGGCGCAAGCTCGGGATCCATCCGGTCTACAAGCGGGTGGACACCTGCGCGGCCGAGTTCGCGACGTCCACCGCGTATCTCTACTCGACCTATGAAGAGGAGTGCGAGGCGAATCCGACCGGCCGGCGCAAGATCGTGATCCTCGGCGGCGGACCGAACCGCATCGGCCAGGGCATCGAGTTCGACTACTGCTGCGTGCACGCCGCGATCGCGCTGCGCGAGGACGGTTTCGAGACGATCATGGTCAACTGCAACCCCGAGACCGTGTCGACGGACTACGACACCTCGGATCGCCTGTACTTCGAGCCGGTGACCTTCGAAGACGTGATGGAGATCATCGAGAAGGAGAAACCGGAGGGCGTGATCGTGCAGTACGGCGGCCAGACCCCGCTGAAGCTGTCGCGCGCGATCGCCGCGGCCGGCGGGCCGATCATCGGCACGAGCCCCGACAGCATCGACGTCGCCGAGGACCGCGAACGGTTCCAGAAGCTCGTCACGCAGCTCAAGCTGAAGCAACCGGCCAATGCGACCGCGCGCAACGAGGAGCAGGCGGTGCAGATGGCCCGCGAGGTCGGATTCCCGCTGGTCGTGCGGCCGAGCTACGTGCTCGGCGGGCGCGCGATGGAGATCGTGTTCAACGAGGACGATCTGCGCCAGTACATCACCGACGCGGTGAAGGTCTCCAACTCCAGCCCGGTGTTGATCGACCGCTTCCTCGACCTCGCGGTCGAGGTCGACGTCGACGCGGTCAGCGACGGGGAGACCGTGCTGATCGGCGGGATCATGGAACACATCGAGCAGGCCGGGGTCCACTCCGGCGACTCGAGTTGCTCGCTGCCGCCGAACGGCCTGTCCGCCGAGATCCAGGCGGAGTTGCGCGACCAGACCCGCAAGCTCGCGAAGGCGCTGGGCGTGATCGGGCTGATGAACATCCAGTTCGCGATCCAGGGCGGAGTGATCTACATCCTCGAGGTCAATCCGCGCGCCTCGCGCACGGTGCCGTTCGTGTCGAAGGCGACCGGCGTGCCGCTCGCGAAGATCGCGGCGCGGGTGATGACCGGGCGATCGCTGCTCGAGCAGGGGCGCACCGAGGAGCGCATCCCCGGCTTCTTCTCGGTCAAGGAATCGGTGTTCCCGTTCGTGAAGTTCCCGGACGCCGACCCGATCCTCGGTCCGGAAATGAAGTCGACCGGCGAGGTCATGGGGACCGGACACTCGTTCGGCGAGGCCTACGCGAAGGCCCAGGCCGCCTCCGGCGTCGTGCTGCCGACGCGCGGCCTGTGTTTCATCAGCGTGCGCGACCGCGACAAGCCGGCGGCGGTCGAGCTCGCGCGCATGCTGATCGACCGGGGCTTCGAGATCGCCGCGACCGGCGGGACCGCGCAGGCCTTGCTCGACTCTGGCATCATGTGCCGGCGGGTCAACAAGGTCCGCGAAGGCCGCCCGCACGTCGTCGACATGATCAAGAACGACGAGATCGCGTTGATCGTGAACACCACCGAGGGCAAGCAGGCCGTGCGCGAGTCGCGCTCGATCCGGCGCGAGGCGGTCGCGCGGCGGGTGACCTACTACACGACCGTCGCCGCGGGCCGTGCGACCTGCGACGCGCTCGACCACCTCGGCGACATCGCGGTGCACCGGCTGCAGGATCTGCACAAGGAATTGCGCGCGTGAAGCGAACTCCGATGACGTCGCGCGGCGCGAACCGGCTGCGCGAGGAGCTCAAGCGGCTGAAGACCGGGGACCGGCCGGCCGTGATCAAGGCGATCGCGGAGGCGCGTTCGCACGGCGACCTCAGCGAGAACGCCGAATATCACGCGGCGCGCGAACAACAGAGCTTCATCGAAGGACGGATCCAGGAGATCGAGCATCGGCTCTCGAATGCCGAGATCATCGACGTGACCGCGCTCCCGGCGTCCGGGCGCGTGGTGTTCGGCGCGACGGTCGAGCTCGAGGACCAGAGCGGCGGCGCGACGGTGCGCTATCAGCTGGTCGGCGACGACGAGGCGGACATCAAGCAGGGGCTGCTCTCGGTGTCTTCGCCGATCGCGCGCGCCTTGATCGGCAAGACCGAGGGCGACGTGGTGGACGTGACGACCCCGGGCGGAACGCGCAGCTACGAGATCGTGTCGGTGCGCTACGTGTGAGCCGGTCGCGCAACCTGCTGCGGGTGTTGCTGGTCTTCACGCTCGGCGGGATGTGGTCGCTCGCCGCCTGGGTCGCGCCCACGCTGTTCTTCACCCAGCCGAACCGTGCGCTGGCCGGGTTGCTCGCGGGCCGCATGTTCCGGATCGAGACCTATTTGTGCGTTGCGGTCGCCGGTTTCGCGCTCGCGTTGCCCGGGCGCGCGCGCTTCCACTGGCTGTATCTGGCCGCGGCGCTCCTGTGCGTCAACGAATGGGTGCTGCGCCCGCGAATGGAAGCGGCGCGGGTGCACCATCTCGCGTACGGCCTCACCTTCGGCGCGTGGCATGGCATCGCGGCGATCGTCTACGCCGCGGCCTGCGCGGCCGGTCTGCTACTCGTCTGGAACGACGATTTTCGCTAGGCCCGCGCGGCGTCGATAGAACACGCCGACGTTGCCGATGCGCTGCACCAGCTCGCTCGCGGTCCGCGCCGCGAGATCCTGCAGCGCCGCGTCGCGGCGGGTTCGCTCGCCGAGCCGCGCGCTGACCTTGACGAGCTCGTGGTCGGTGAGCGCGCGATCGAGTTCCTTCGCGACCGCGTCGCTCGGGCCCGCGTTGCCCACGATCACGATCGGCGCGAGCGGATGCGCGAGACGGCGCAAGTGTTTGCGTTGGCGTTCGGTGAGGCTCATTCGCGCAGTATAAGGACATCCAGGACGAGATCGATGGTGAAACGGACCAAGAGCAGCGCCCGCTGGCTGGCCGAGCACGCGAGCGATGAGTTCGTGAAACGCGCCCAGCGCGAGGGCTGGCGATCGCGCGCGGTGTACAAGCTCGAGGAGATCCAGCGCCGCGAACGGCTGTTGCGGCCGGGGATGCACTGCGTCGATCTCGGCGCGGCGCCCGGGGGCTGGAGCCAGTACGCCGCCAGGATCCTCGGTCCCTCCGGGCGCCTGGTCGCGACCGACATCCTGCCGATGGACGCGATTCCCGGGGTCGAATTCATCCAGGGGGATTTTCGCGAGGAGGCGGTGTTGCGGGGGATCCTCGAGCATCTCGGAACCCCCCGGGTGGACCTTGTTTTGTCCGACATGGCCCCCAACATGTCGGGAATCGACGCCGTCGACCAGCCGCGCTCGATCGCCTTGGCGGAATTGGCGCTGGACTTCGCGCAACGGGTGCTGGCGCCGGGAGGCGCCTTGCTGGTGAAGGCCTTCCAAGGGGAAGGGTTCGAGGCGCTGCTGCGAGAGCTGCGGCGGCATTTCGAGCGGGTGGGTACGTTGAAACCGAAGGCCTCGCGCGCCCGCAGTTCCGAGATCTACTTATTGGCGCGCCAGTTTCGGATGGTGTAACGTCGTTTTCTGAACGTTCGGACGGCCGCGGGGTCGTACCGGGTACCGCGTCGCGAGGGTGACACTTGAACGATTTGACCAAACAGATTCTGCTCTGGGTATTCCTCGCCGTCATCCTGCTGGTGATCTTCAGCCAGTTCGGGGTGCACTCGGGGGCGCCGGCGACGATCGATTATTCGCAGTTCCTCTCCGACGTGAAGAGCAACAACGTGCAGTCGGTCACGATCCGCGGCGAGGTGATCGAGGGCAAGCGCCGTTCCGGCGAGCCGTTCGTGACCTACGATCCGGCGACCAACAACGCAGCGCTCCTCGGCCTGCTCGAGTCCCAGGGCGTGAAATTCCGCGGCCAGCCGCCGAAACAGCAATCCATGCTCGCGCAACTCGCGATCTCCGCGTTCCCGATCCTGCTGCTGATCGGTTTCTGGGCGTATTTCATGCGCCAGATGCAGGGCGCCTCCGGCGGGCGCGGGGCGATGTCCTTCGGCAAGAGTCGCGCGCGGCTGCTCGGGGAGGACCAGGTCAACGTGACCTTCGCGGACGTCGCGGGCGTCGAGGAGGCCAAGCAGGAGGTCGTCGAAATCGTCGATTTCCTGAAGGATCCCGGCAAGTTCCAGAAGCTTGGCGGCAAGATTCCGAAAGGCGTGCTGATGGTCGGGTCGCCGGGCACCGGCAAGACCCTGCTCGCGCGCGCGATCGCCGGCGAGGCCAAGGTCCCGTTCTTCACGATCTCGGGGTCGGACTTCGTCGAGATGTTCGTCGGCGTCGGCGCATCCCGAGTGCGCGACATGTTCGAGCAGGCCAAGAAGCACGCGCCGTGCATCATATTCATCGACGAGATCGACGCGGTGGGCCGGCATCGGGGCGCGGGCCTCGGCGGCGGCCACGACGAGCGCGAACAGACGCTGAATCAGCTGCTGGTCGAAATGGACGGGTTCGAGGGCAACGAGGGGATCATCGTGATCGCCGCGACGAACCGGCCGGACGTGCTCGATCCGGCACTGCTGCGGCCGGGACGTTTCGACCGGCAGGTCGTGGTCCCGCTGCCCGACGTGCGCGGCCGGGAACAGATCCTGAAGGTGCACATGCGCAAAGTGCCGCTCGGCGACAACGTGAAACCGATGGTGATCGCGCGCGGCACGCCGGGCTTCTCCGGCGCGGATCTCGCGAACCTCGTGAATGAGGCGGCGTTGTTCGCCGCGCGCAGCAACAAGCGCGCGGTCACGATGGAGGAGTTCGAGCGCGCGAAGGACAAGATCATGATGGGCGCGGAACGGCGCTCGATGGTGATGACCGAGGACGAGAAGCGCAACACCGCCTACCACGAGGCCGGCCATGCGATCGTCGGCCTGAGCGTTCCCGAGCACGATCCGGTGTACAAGGTCACGATCATTCCGCGCGGCCGCGCGCTCGGCGTCACGATGTTCCTGCCGGAGACCGACCGCTACAGCACCAGCAAGCGGCAGATCGACAGCAAGATCGCGACGCTCTTCGGCGGCCGGGTGGCCGAGGAACTGGTGTTCGGGCGGGACGCGGTCACGACCGGCGCGTCGAACGACATCGAGCGTGCGACCGAGCTCGCGCGCAACATGGTCACGCGCTGGGGCCTGTCGGATCGCCTGGGGCCGCAAACCTACAGCGAGGAGTCCGGCGAGGTGTTCCTGGGGCGCAGCGTCACCCAGCACAAGCAGGTCTCCGACGAGACCGCCCACGTGATCGACGAGGAGGTACGGCGCGTCATCGACGGCAATTACCAGCGCGCCTACAAGATCCTGCAGACCTACATGGACAAGCTTCACGCGATGGCGGCGGCGCTCATGAAGTACGAGACCATCGACGAGGAGCAGATCAAGGACATCATGGCGGGGCGCGAGCCCCGTCCGCCGCACGATTGGGACGATACGCCGACGCCGACCCCTCGCGGGCCCTCGGCGGAGAATCCGACGACGCCGATCGTGAGTCCCGCCGGGCAGCACTGAGCGCATCCCGGCACCATCCCTCGCGGGCGCGCGGACCGAACCGGTCCGCGCGCAGCCGCGAACGCTAGCGAGCGATCATGCACTGGCGCTGCCGACAACGACTCATCGATCTACGGCGGCCGGCGGTCATGGCGGTCCTGAACGTGACGCCGGACTCCTTCTCCGACGGAGGCCGCTACGCGAGCACGGCGGCCGCGCTCGACCGGGCCGCGAGCATCGTCGCCGAAGGCGCGGCGATCATCGACGTCGGCGGCGAGTCGACCCGGCCCGGCGCGCAGCCGGTCGGCGCGGGCGAGGAGATCGCGCGCGTCGTGCCGGTGATCGAGGCGATCGTCGCGCGATTCGAGGTCGCGGTGTCGATCGACACCAGCAAGCCCGAGGTCATGGCCGCCGCGGTCGGCGCGGGCGCGTGCATCGTGAACGACGTCAACGCACTGCGGGCGCCCGGTGCGCGAGACTTCACGGCGGACGCCGGCGTCGGCGTGTGCCTGATGCACATGCGTGGCGAGCCGCGCACGATGCAGGACGAACCGCGCTACGACGACGTGGTCGCCGAGGTCGGTGGGTTCCTCGGAGCCCAGCGCGGCGCCTGCCTCGACGCGGGGATCGCGCCGGACGCGATCGTGCTGGACCCCGGGATCGGGTTCGGCAAGCGCATCGAGCACAATTTCGCGCTGTTGCGCGGGATCGGGTCGCTGGCGGCGCTCGGGTCCCCGGTGCTCGTCGGAGTGTCGCGCAAGAGCTTCATCGGCCGGGTGCTCGGCCGCGCCGTCGACGAACGCCTGTACGGCGGGCTCGGTCTCGCGGCGCTCGCGGTCGCCGGCGGCGCGCGGATCGTGCGCACGCACGACGTCGCGCCGACGCTCGATGCGATCCGCATGGTGGATGCCGTGTTGCAGGGAGAATGAGGAGGGGACGCAGGCATGGGTAACCGATACTTCGGCACGGACGGCGTTCGCGGCGTCGTCGGCGAGAGTCCGATGACCGTGGATTTCGCGCTGCGGCTCGCGAGCGCGGCGGCCCGCGTGCTCGCGCCGGCCGGCGGTCGCGTGCTGATCGGCAAGGACACGCGCCTGTCGGGGTACCTGTTCGAGTCCGCGCTCGAGGCGGGCTTCGTCGCCGCGGGAGTGGACGTGCAGCTGATCGGACCGCTGCCGACCCCCGGAATCGCGTACATGACGCAGCGGATCGGTTGCCGGTTCGGCGTCGTGATCAGCGCGTCGCACAATCCGTACCACGACAACGGCATCAAGTTCTTCGACGCGGCGGGCACCAAACTGTCCGACGAAGTGGAGCGGCGGATCGAGGCGTTGCTCGATGAGCCCGTGGTCACGCGGCCGTCGCAGAACCTCGGCCGCGCGACGCGGATCGACGACCGCCGCCAGCAATACCAGGACTTCTGCGCCTCGACGGTCCCCGCGGGCATGGATCTCGGCGGATTCAAGGTCGTGATCGACTGCGCGAACGGCGCGGCCTACAAGGTCGCGCCCCGGGTGCTCTCGGCCCTCGGCGCGGAGATCGTCCCGATCGGCTGCTCGCCGAACGGCCGCAACATCAACGACGCCTGCGGATCGACCTCGCCGGAGCTGCTGCAGCTCACCGTCCCCGGGGTGCGGGCCGACGTCGGGATCGCGCTCGACGGCGACGGCGATCGCGTGGTGATGATCGATGCGCTGGGCCGTGTGGTCGACGGGGACCAACTGCTGTTCATACTCGCGTCGGCCCGGCAGGCCGCGGGCGACCTGCGGGGACCCGTCGTCGGCACGGTGATGAGCAACCTCGGTCTCGAACAGGCGCTCGGGGAGCGCGGCATCGATTTTCGACGGACCGCGGTCGGGGATCGCTACGTGCTCGCGGCGCTGCAGGAGACCGGTGGCACGCTCGGCGGCGAGACCTCGGGGCACATCCTGTGTCTCGACAAGACGACCACCGGCGACGGCCTGATCAGCGCGCTGCAGGTGCTCGCGGCGATGAAGCGCGCCGGCGCGGGGCTCGCCGAGCTCGCGGCGCCGATGCCGAAATATCCGCAGGTGATGCTGAACGTCAAGGTCGAACGCCGGTTCGACCCGACCGCCGACGATGCGGTGCGCCTGGTCACCGAGCGGGCGCAGCGCGACTTCGACGGGCGCGGACGCGTGGTCCTGCGGGCGTCGGGGACCGAGCCCGTGATTCGGGTGATGGTCGAGGGTCACGATGCGGCGATGGTGAAGCGGGCGGCGCAGGAGATCGCGGCGGCGGTCGAACGGGCGGCGCGCGCGAGTTGACGCGCGGGGCTCGATTCGTCCCCGGAACCGCCGTGCGGCTTGCAGTTCGCGGTCCGCGAAGCTAATCTTCGCCGCCTTTCCCGCCGGCAACAGCGCCGAGGTGTGTGCGTATGCGTCGTCCAATGGTCGCGGGCAACTGGAAAATGCACGGCAGCGAAGCCGCGAATGCGTCCCTGCTGGCCGAGTTCGAGTTGCGTTTGCAGCCGGAATGGCCGATCGACGTCGCGGTGTTCCCGCCGTTCGTGTACGTCGCCGAGGTCGCGCGCCGCCTGCGCGGGACCTCGATCGCGGTCGGTGCGCAGGACGTGTGCGCGGAGCCGGGCGGCGCGTTCACCGGCGAGGTGGCGGCGACGATGCTGAAGGACGTCGGGTGCGCCCTGGTGATCGTCGGGCATTCGGAGCGGCGGCGCTGGTATCACGAGGACGATGCGCTCGTCGCGCGCAAGTTCGGCGCGGCGCTCGCCGGCGACCTGACGCCGGTGCTGTGCGTCGGCGAGACCCTCGAGGAGCGCGAGTCGAGCCGGACCGAAGAGGTCGTCGCCCGGCAGCTCGATGCGGTCGTCGCGATGCACGGTGTCGCCTCGTTCGCGCGGGCGATCGTCGCTTACGAGCCGGTATGGGCGATCGGCACCGGCCGCACCGCATCGCCCGAGCAGGCGCAGGCGGTCCACGACTTCGTCCGGCGCCGCCTCGCGGAGCAAGATGCTAGAATCGCCGCGGCGACGCGGATCCTGTACGGGGGCAGCGTCAAGGCCGCGAATGCGGCCGAACTCTTCTCGATGCCCGACGTCGACGGCGGACTGGTCGGCGGCGCGTCGTTGGTGGCGGACGAGTTTTACGAAATTTGCGCGGCGGCAGCCGCTCGTCATTGAGATATTTGCCTATGTTGCGTGGTTTCCTGCTCGCTGTTCACGTGTTGCTCGCGGCGCTGATCGTGACCCTCGTGCTGTTGCAACGAGGCAAGGGCGCGGAGGCCGGCGCGGGTTTCGGCTCGGGCGCTTCGGGCACCGTGTTCGGCGCACGCGGCACGTCGACGCTGTTCTCCAAGTTGACCGCGGTGTTCGCCGCGTTGTTCTTCGCGACCAGCCTCACGCTCGCGTACTTCGGCGCGAAGGCCCCGAGTGCGCCGACGAGCGTGCTCGAGCGCGCGGCGCGGACCGACGTCACGACGACGACCTCCGGCGCACCGCCGGCGATGGTCCCGTCGCCCGCGGTGCCGTCACTGCCGGCCTCGTCGGCCGCGCCGGGCGCGGCGGCGTCGATGCCCGCTTCGCCGGCTGCGGCGACCACCAGGCCGAAGAAACCCTGACCGTAATGTGAGATGATGTGAAGTCCGCGCCGACGTGGCGGAATTGGTAGACGCGCTAGTTTGAGGGGCTAGTGGGGCAACCTGTGCCGGTTCGAGTCCGGCCGTCGGCACCATCGTCGAATCACCGATCCCGCGGATCCATTGCGGCATCGAGATGACAGTGATTCGTATCGACGGGTTTGAGTGCGCTTTCGTCAAGATCTTTTCTTCACCGGCCTATTAATTACCTGCGCATCTCCTGCTAGAATTTCGGATTGAGTTTTACCGACGCCGGATAGTTGCACGTCACGCAAAGATGCTCGACCAGTATCTGCCCATTCTGATCTTCATGGGACTGGCCGCGGTGCTCGGTCTCGCGTTGTTCACGATCGGATGGTTCGCGGGTCCCCGCCGGCCGGACGCGCAGAAGCTGTCGCCGTACGAGTGCGGCTTCGAGGCGTTCGAGGATGCGCGCATGCGCTTCGACGTCCGCTACTACCTCGTCGCGATCATCTTCGTCGTGTTCGACCTCGAGATCGCGTTCTTCTTCCCCTGGGCGGTTTCCCTGCGTGAGACCGGCACCTTCGGGTTGCTCGCGATGCTGGTTTTCGCGCTGCTGCTGGTCGTCGCGCTGGTCTACGACTATCGCAAAGGGGCCCTCGAATGGGATTGACCGCCGCCGACTCCGCGGATGCCGCCCCCGGCTACCAGGTCACGACCGTCGACAAGCTCATCAACTGGGCGCGGACCGGATCGTTGTGGCCGATGACCTTCGGTCTCGCGTGCTGCGCGGTCGAGATGATGCAGGCCGGCGCGGCCCGTTACGACCTCGACCGCTTCGGTATCGTGTTCCGTCCGTCGCCGCGCCAGTCCGACGTGATGATCGTCGCCGGAACGCTGGTCAACAAGATGGCGCCGGCGCTGCGCAAGGTCTACGACCAGATGACCGAGCCGCGCTGGGTGGTGTCGATGGGCTCCTGCGCGAACGGCGGCGGTTACTACCATTATTCCTACTCGGTCGTGCGCGGCTGCGATCGGGTCGTGCCGGTCGACGTCTACGTCCCGGGCTGTCCGCCGACGGCGGAGGCCTTGATCTACGGGCTCCTGCAGCTGCAGAACAAGATCAGACGCAACAAGGCGATCATAGGATGACGAGGTCGGGGCGATGACGGCGCCGGCAGGCGCCGAACACGGCGGCGCGGACGGGAGCCGGCTCGCGACGCTCGCCGGAGCGGTCGCGCGGGCGTTCGGCGACGCGGCGATCCCGCTCGATTGCCGCCCCGGGGAGCTCGCCTGCGCGCTGCCCGCGGACCGGCTGCTGGAGTTCGCGAAGACCTTGCGCGACGACCCGGCGCTGCGCTTCGAGACCTGCATCGACGTCAGTGGCGTCGATTTCCTCGACTACGGCCGCGCCGAGTGGAAGACCGCCGACGCCACCGCGACCGGCTTCAGCCGCGGCGTCGCCCGCGGCGCGGCGCGCCCGGAGGAAGCCGTGGAGCCGCCCGGCCGGCGCTTCGCGGTGGTCTATCAACTGCTGTCGGTCTCGTTGAATCACCGCTTGCGGGTGCGCGTGTACTGCCCGGACGATGCGCAGCCGATGGTCGATTCGGTGACCGGAATCTGGGCGTCGGCGAACTGGTTCGAGCGCGAGGCGTTCGACCTGTTCGGGATCTTGTTCCGGGGTCATCCGGACCTGCGGCGGATCCTGACCGACTACGGCTTCATCGGTCATCCGTTCCGCAAGGATTTTCCGCTGATCGGCAACGTCGAAGTGCGCTACGACCCGGAGAAGGGACGCATCGTCTACGAACCCGTCAGCATCGAACCGCGGGTCCTGGTGCCCCGGGTCATTCGACACGACAACCGCTACGACCCGCAACTGACGAACGCGAAACCGAATGGCTGAGATCCGCAATTTCACGATGAATTTCGGGCCGCAGCATCCGGCGGCGCACGGCGTGCTGCGGCTGGTGCTCGAGATGGACGGCGAGGTGATCCAGAAGGCGGATCCGCACGTCGGGCTCCTGCACCGGGGCACGGAAAAGCTCGCCGAGAGCAAGGTGTTCAACCAGTCGATCGGGTACATGGATCGCCTGGACTACGTCTCGATGATGTGCAACGAGCACGCCTACGTGATGGCGATCGAGCGGCTGCTCGGCATCGAGGCGCCGCTGCGCGCGCAGTACGTGCGGGTGCTGTTCGACGAGATCACCCGGATCCTGAATCACCTGATGTGGCTCGGCGCCCACGGCCTCGACATCGGCGCGATGACGGTGTTCCTCTATGCCTTCCGCGAGCGGGAGGACTTGATGGACTGTTACGAGGCGGTGTCGGGAACGCGGATGCACGCGACCTACTACCGTCCGGGCGGCGTCTATCGCGACCTGCCGGATTCGATGCCGAAGCACCAGTACTCGAAGTGGCGCAGCAAGAAGGACGTGGACCGTCTCAATGAGCGGCGCAGCGGCAGCATGCTCGACTTCATCGAGGATTTCACCCGCCGCTTCCCGGCGTGCATCGACGAGTACGAGACGCTGCTGACGGACAACCGCATCTGGAAGCAGCGCACGGTGAACATCGCGGTCGTGAGCCCGGAGCGCGCGCTGCAGCTCGGCTTCACGGGACCGATGCTGCGCGGTTCCGGGGTCGAGTGGGATTTGCGCAAGAAGCAGCCGTACGAGGCCTACGACCGCGTCGATTTCGACGTGCCGGTCGGCACGAACGGCGACTGCTACGACCGCTATCTGGTGCGCATGGAAGAGCTGCGGCAATCCAATCGGATCGTCGCCCAGTGCGTCGACTGGCTGAGGTCGAATCCGGGACCGGTGATGATCGACGACCGCAAGCTCCGGCCGCCGCCCCGGGAACAGATGAAGGGCGACATGGAATCGCTGATCCATCACTTCAAATTCATGACCGAGGGCTATTGCGTGCCGGAAGGCGAGACGTACGCGGCGATCGAGGCGCCGAAGGGCGAACTCGGCGTCTACCTCGTCTCCGACGGCGCGAACAAGCCGTACCGGATGAAGGTCCGCGCGCCGGGGTTCGCGCACCTCGCGTCGATGCAGGAGATGGTTCAAGGACACATGCTGGCCGACGTGGTCGCGGTGATCGGCAGCCAGGACATCGTATTCGGCGAGATCGACCGATGAGCGTGGAACTGTCGAAGCATCTTCGCGAGGAAATCGACCGGTGGACGGCGAAGTTTCCGCCCGAGCGCAGGCGATCCGCGGTGATCTCGGCGTTGCACGCCGCGCAACACGAGAACGGCGGTCACCTGACGACGCCGTTGATGGACGCGATCGCCGCATACCTCGGCCTGCCGCCGATCCAGGTCTACGAAGTCGCCGCGTTCTACTCCATGTTCGAGACCCATCCGGTCGGCCGCCACCACGTGTCGGTTTGCACGAACATCTCCTGCATGCTGCGGGGCGGAGAGACGCTGCTCGCGCACATCGAGAAGAAGCTGGGGATCCAGGTCGGCGAGAGCACGCCGGACGGCCGGATATTCCTCAAGCGCGAGGAAGAGTGCCTCGCGGCCTGCACGGGCGCGCCGATGATGATGGTCGACCACGTGTACCACGAGGACCTGACGCCCGAGAAGGTCGACACGGTGCTGGACGCGTTGAAGTGAGCGCCGGAGCCTAACCGATGCCCCATGAGCAGAATCTGGTGATCTTCGAGGCGCTGGGCCAGGAGCGCTCCTGGACCCTCGACGGCTACCGCAAGACCGGCGGCTACGAAGCCTGGGAGCGGATCCTGCGCGAGCAGCCGCCGCGCGAGCAGGTGATCGAGACGGTCAAGGCGTCGGGCTTGCGGGGCCGCGGCGGCGCGGGCTTTCCGACCGGCGTGAAGTGGAGCTTCATGCCGCGCCAGTCGCCGGCGCAGAAGTACGTGGTTTGCAACTCCGACGAATCCGAGCCCGGAACCTGCCACGACCGCGACATCCTGCGGTACAACCCGCATTCGGTGATCGAGGGGATGGCGATCGGCGGTTACGCGATGAACGCGACCGTCGGGTACAACTACATCCGCGGCGAATTCCTCGGCGAGCCGATCCCGCGATTCCAGGCCGCGCTCGAGGAGGCCTATGCGGCGGGGCTGCTCGGCAAGAACGTGCGGGGGACGGGGATCGATTTCGACCTGCACCTGTTCGTCGGTGCCGGCGCGTACATCTGCGGCGAGGAGACCGCGCTGCTCGAGTCGCTCGAGGGCAAGGCCGGCCGGCCGCGCTTCAAGCCGCCGTTCCCGGCGAATTTCGGCCTGTTCGGCAAGCCGACGACGATCAACAACACGCAGAGCTTCGCGTCCGTCCCGACGATCATGCGCAAGGGCGCGGCGTGGTTCGCCGGCCTCGGCCCGGTGAACTCCGGCGGTACGCTGATCTTCTCGGTGTCCGGCCACGTCGCGAAGCCCGGCAATTTCGAGCTGCCGCTCGGCATCCCGTTCAAGGACCTGCTCGCGCTCGCGGGCGGCGTCTGGAAGGGGCGGCGCCTGAAGGCGGTGATCCCGGGCGGCTCGTCCGTGCCGGTCGTGCCGGCGGACGCGATCCTGCCGGCGACGATGGACTACGATTCGCTGAAGAAGGCGGGGACCTCGCTCGGCACCGGCGCGGTGATCGTGATGGACGAGTCGACCTGCATGGTGCGCGCGCTGGAGCGGCTGTCGCGGTTCTACATGTCGGAGTCCTGCGGCCAGTGCACGCCGTGCCGCGAGGGCACCGGCTGGCTCGACCGGGTGCTGAAGCGGATTCTCGCCGGCGAAGGGCGGCACGAGGACCTCGGCCTGCTGGTCGACGTCGCGAACCGCATCGAGGGGCACACGATCTGCGCGCTCGGCGATGCCGCCGCGTGGCCGGTGCAGAGCTTCATGCGGCATTTCAAGCAGGAATTCGAGTACATGGTCGAGCACAAGGGTCGCTCGATCGTCGAGGCGCAAGCCGCGGCGGCGGCGTGAAGCAGAGCGAGCGATGAGCGAAGATCTGGTCAACATCGAAGTCAACGGCGTTCCGCTCAAGGCCCGCAAGGGCCAGATGATCATCCAGGTCACGGATTCGGCGAGCATCTACATCCCGCGGTTCTGCTATCACGAGAAGCTGTCGGTCGCGGCGAACTGCCGCATGTGCCTGGTCGAGGTCGAGAAGGCGCCGAAGCCCTTGCCGGCCTGCGCGACGCCCGTGACCGAGGGCATGAAGGTCTTCACGAAATCCCCGAAGGCGGTCGCCGCGCAGCGCGCGACGATGGAGTTCCTGCTGATCAACCATCCGCTCGACTGCCCGATCTGCGATCAGGGCGGCGAGTGCGAGTTGCAGGACCTCGCGGTCGGGTACGGCCGCGACGTCTCGCGCTTCACCGAGCGCAAGCGCGTCGTGAAGGACCAGAGCCTCGGGCCGCTGGTCTCGACCGACATGACCCGCTGCATCCACTGCACGCGCTGCGTGCGCTTCGGCCAGGAAATCCAAGGGTTTCCAGAGCTCGGCGCGCTCGGCCGCGGCGAGCAGATGCACATCACGACCTACGTCGAGCGCGGCATCGATCATGAGCTGTCCGCGAACATCATCGACCTGTGCCCGGTCGGCGCGCTCAACAACAAGCCGTTCCGTTATCACGGCCGGTCCTGGGAGATGACCCAGCACGCACTGGTGTCGGCTCACGACGGCTTCGGATCCAACCTCTTCGGCCACGTGCTGCGCGGCAGGCTGATGCGGATCGTTCCGCGCGACAACGAGGAGGTCAACGAAGCCTGGATCGCGGACCGCGACCGGTTCGGGTTCGAGGGCATCTATTCCGATCAGCGCGTGACGCGCCCGATGCTGCGCATCGACGGGACGCTGCGGCCGGTCGACTGGGAAGTCGCGCTGACCGCGGCGGCCGAAGGGCTGCTCGCGACGCGGACCGCGCACGGCGCGGCCGCCGCGGGTTTCCTCGCCTCGCCGATCGCGACGCTGGAAGAGCTGTCGCTGTTCGCGCAGATCGCGCGCGGATTCGGGTCGCACCACGTGGACCATCGGCTGCGACAGCTCGATTTTCGCGCCGACGATCGCGAGGGACGTTTCCCGGCGCTCGGGCGGCCGATCGCCGAGATCGAGCGGCTCGACGCCGCGCTGATCGTCGGCTGCCACCTGCGGCAGGAAATGCCGCTGCTCGCGCACCGGATCCGCAAGGCGGCGGTCCAAGGCGGCGCGAAGGTGGCTTTCTTGAATCCGCGCCGGTTCGAGTACCTGTTCCCGGTCGCCGCCTACGCGGTGTCCGAGCGCGACCTGGTCGCGGATCTCGCGGCGACGCTGCACGCGGCCGCGACGCTCGCCGGCTTACCGGTGCCGCCGGCGGCGGCGGCCGCGACGCCCGGCGAAGCCCACGAGGCGCTCGCACGCGCCCTGCTGCAGGGCGAGCGGCGCGCGCTGATCCTCGGCACCCTCGCGCAGCGCCACCCGGCGTACGCGGAGCTGCGCACGCTCGCCGCGGCGCTCGCCGAGATCGCGGGCGCGAGTCTTGGATTCCTCGCCGAAGGCCCGAACGCCGCCGGCGCCTATCTCGCCGGCGCGGTGCCGCACCGGCTGCCCGGCGGGGCCGAGGCTCCCGCGCCGGGGGCAAACGCGCGCGCGATGCTCGAAGCGTCCCTGCGGGCGTACGTGCTCCTCGGCCCGATCGATCCCCAGGCGGACCTCGCCGGCGGCGCCGACGCGCTCGCGCGCGCCGAACGCGTGATCGCGATCACCTCGCATCTGCCGGAATCGCTCGCCGCGCACGCGCACGTCGTGTTGCCGGCCGGCAGCTTCGCCGAGACCTCGGGCACCTACGTGAACCTCGAAGGCCGGTGGCAGAGCTGGGCCGGCGCGGCGCGGCTCTTGGGAGAGAGCCGGCCGGGCTGGAAGATCCTGCGGGTGCTCGGCAATCTCCTCGACCTGCCGGGGTTCGACTACGAGAGCTCGGAGGAGGTTCGCGACGCATTGCGCGCGATCTGCGGCCTGAACGTCGAGCCGCAGACCCTCGGCCGCCTCGCGGCCGCCGCGCTGCCGGCGCGCGGCGCGCCCGCACCGTGGGTGCTGATTCCTCCCTACCAGGGCGATGCGCTCGTGCGCGGTTCCGGCGCGCTCGCGAAGACGAAGGACGGGCAGCTCGCCCGCGTCGTGATCTGACCATGTGGACCTGGGAACCGATTCGCGTCCGGCTCTCGAGCCTGATCACGGCCTACTGGGCGGATCCCGTGCTGACCGCGGTGCAGATCCTGATGGTGATGATCGGCGTGATCCTGGTGATGGCGTTCTACACGCTCGCCGAGCGCAAGATCATCGGATGGATGCAGTCCCGGCGGGGCCCGAACCGCGTGAACCTGTTCTGGGTGCCCGGACTCGGCCAGCCGTTCGCGGACGTCGTGAAGCTGCTGTTCAAGGAGATCCTGGTCCCGGGGGACGCGAACAAGGTGCTGTTCCGCGTCGCGCCGTTCCTCACGATGATCCCGGCGCTCGCGATCTGGTCGGTGATCCCGTTCGCGCCGCAAAAGGCGTTCGCGAACATCGACGCGGGCTTGCTGTTCATCCTCGCGATGGCCTCGCTCGGCGTCTACGGCGTGATCCTCGCCGGCTGGGCGGCGAACTCCAAGTACGCGTTCCTCGGCGCGATGCGCTCCGCCGCGCAGATCGTCGCGTACGAGATCGCGATGGGATTCGCGATGGTCGGCGTGCTGATGGCGGCCGGGAGCCTCAACATCGGCCGGATCATCGAATCCCAGCACGGCGGTCCGCTCAGCTGGAACTGGTTCTGGCTGTTCCCGCTGTTCGTCGTCTATTACATCGCCGGCGTCGCCGAGACCAATCGCGCGCCGTTCGACGTCGCCGAGGGCGAATCCGAGATCGTCGCCGGGTTCCACGTCGATTACTCGGGAATGGCGTTCGCGCTGTTCTTCATCGCCGAGTACGTGAACATGATCCTGATCTCGGCGCTGACCGTGATCTTCTTCTTCGGCGGGTGGCTGTCGCCGTTCGACGGCTACTTGCCGGCGTCCTCGCTGCTCGCGCAACCGGGCTTCTTCTGGTTCGGGTTGAAGACGCTGGTGCCGATGTTCGGTTTCCTGTGGCTGCGCGCGACCTTCCCGAGGTACCGCTACGACCAGATCATGCGTCTCGGCTGGAAGGCGCTGATCCCGGTCACGCTGGTGTGGTTGTTCGTGGAAGGCGTGCTGATCTACTGCCACGTGGGTCCGTGGAAGGGACATATCTGAAGATGCAAGGCATCCGCAGTTTCATCAAGACGTTCCTCCTCTGGGAGCTGTTGCAGGGCCTCTGGGTGACCCTGAAGAACCTGTTCAGGCCCAAGACGACGCTCAACTACCCCGAGGAGAAGACGCCGCAGAGTCCGCGCTTTCGCGGTCTCCACGCGTTGCGGCGCTACCCGAACGGCGAGGAGCGCTGCATCGCCTGCAAGCTCTGCGAGGCCGTCTGCCCGGCGCTCGCGATCACGATCGACTCGGGGGTCGGCGCGGACGGCACGCGGCGCACGACCCGCTACGACATCGACCTGTTCAAGTGCATCTATTGCGGTTTCTGCGAGGAAGCCTGTCCGGTGGACGCGATCGTCGAGACCCGCGTCCTCGAGTACCACATGGAACATCGTGGCGAGAACATCATGACGAAGGACAAGTTGCTGGCGGTCGGCGAGCGCTTCGAACCCGTCATCGCGGCCGACCGGGCCGCCGACGCGCGGTACCGATGATGTTCGAGACGCTGCTGTTCTTCGCGTTCTCGGCGGTGCTGGTCGGCGCCGCGTTCGGCGTGATCCTCGCGCGCAATCCCGTGTACTCGGCGCTGCTCCTGGTGCTGTGCTTCTTCAACAGCGCGGTGATCTGGCTGATGCTCGACGCGGAGTTCCTCGGGATCGTGCTGGTGCTGGTCTACGTCGGCGCGGTGATGGTGCTGTTCCTGTTCGTCGTGATGATGCTCGACGTGAACCTCGAGGAACTGCGCAAGGGTCTCGCGGGCTACTGGCCGATCGCCGCGGTCGTCGCCGGCCTGATGGTGTTCGCGATCCTGGACGTCGTCGTCGTGAAGCACCTCGGCGGAGTCTCGCTCGGCGCCGCGCCGCCCCTGCCGGCCGACTACTCGAACACGCGCGTGCTCGGCGAGGCGCTGTTCACGCGGTACGCGTACCCGGCGCAGATCGCGGCGGTGATCCTGCTGGTCGCGAGCATCGCGGCGATCGTGCTCACGCTGCGGCATCGCCCCGGCGTGAAGCCGCAGAACGTCGGCGAGCAGGTGCGGGTGTCCGCGAAGGATCGGGTGCGGCTGGTGAAGATGGCTCCGGAGAAACGCCCGTGATCACATTGACCGAGGTGCTGACCTTGTCGGGATTGCTGTTCTCGATCGCGGTCGCGGGAGTGTTCCTGAACCGCAAGAACGTGATCCTCCTGCTGATGTGCATCGAGCTGATGCTGCTGGCGGTGAACTTCAACTTCGTCGCGTTCTCGCGGTTCCTCGGCGACATCAACGGCCAGATCTTCGTGTTCTTCATCCTCACGGTCGCGGCCGCCGAGGCCGCGATCGGACTGGCGATCCTGGTCGTACTGTTCAGGGAGCGACGCAGCATCGACGTCGAAGACCTGGACAGTCTGCAGGGCTGAGGGGCGGCGAAAGATCATGGAGTCCATCTACCTCACGATCGTGCTTGCGCCGCTCGTCGCGGCGATCCTGGCGGGGATCGGCGGCCGCGCGATCGGCCGGGTCGGCGCCCAGAGCGTGACGATACTCGGGGTCGCGACCTCGTTCGCGCTGTCGGCCCTCGTCCTGAAGCGCATGGTCTTCGACGGCGCGCCCAGCTTCGACGGCTCCGTGTACACCTGGCTCGTGAGCGACGGCGTGACGATGCAGGTCGGCTTCCTGATCGACCACCTGAGCGCGCTGATGATGGTGGTGGTCACGTTCGTGTCGCTGATGGTGCACATCTACACGATCGGCTACATGCGCGACGACCCGGGCTACCAGCGCTTCTTCAGCTACATCTCGTTGTTCACGTTCTCGATGCTGATGCTCGTGATGGCGAACAACTTCATGCAGCTGTTCTTCGGATGGGAGGCGGTCGGCGTGGTCTCGTACCTGTTGATCGGCTTCTGGTACACGCGCCCGACCGCGAACTTCGCGAGCATGAAGGCGTTCCTCGTGAACCGGGTCGGCGACTTCGGGTTCGTGCTCGGGATCGCGGCCGTGCTCTATTACAGCGGCTCGCTGGACTATTCGACGGTGTTCGCGCACGCGCAGGCGATCGCGGCCGCGCGGCTGCAGATCACGCCGACGATCAGCTGGTCCGCGATCAGCTTCACCTGCATCTGCCTGTTCATCGGCGCGATGGGCAAATCCGCGCAGATGCCCCTGCACGTGTGGCTGCCGGATTCGATGGAAGGCCCGACGCCGATCTCCGCGTTGATCCACGCGGCCACGATGGTCACCGCCGGCATCTTCATGGTCGCGCGGATGTCGCCGTTGTTCGAGCTGTCGAACACCGCGCTGTCGACGGTGCTGGTGATCGGCGCGACGACCGCGTTCTTCATGGGCCTGCTCGGGGTCGTCGCGAACGACATCAAACGGGTGATCGCGTACTCGACGCTGTCCCAGCTCGGCTACATGACCGCCGCGCTCGGTGCGTCGGCCTATGCGTCGGCGATCTTCCACCTGATGACGCACGCGTTCTTCAAGGCGCTGCTGTTCCTCGCGGCGGGTTCGGTGATCATCGCGATGCATCACGAGCAGGACATGCGCAAGATGGGGGGGCTGCGCAAATACCTGCCGATCACCTATTGGACCTTCCTGATCGGGTCGCTCGCGCTGATCGGATTCCCCGGGACGGCCGGGTTCTTCTCGAAGGACGCGTTGATCGACGCGGTCGGCCGGTCGCATCTGCCGGGCGCGGGTTACGCGACCGTGTGCCTGACCGCCGGCGCGTTCGTGACCGCGCTGTACACGTTCCGGATGTTCTTCATGACCTTCCACGGCGAAGAGCGCATGGACCACCACACGCGCGAGCACCTGCACGAGAGCCCGTGGGTCGTCACGCTGCCGCTCGTGCTGCTCGCGATCCCGTCGGCCGTGGTCGGCTGGTTCACGATCCGGCCGCTCCTGTTCGGCGGCTTCTTCGCGGGTGCGATCCAGGTCGCGCCGACCCACGACGTGCTCGGCGCGATGGCCTCGGAGTTCCATGGGCCGGGCGCGTTCCTGCTGGGCGCAATCGCCGGATTGCCGGTCTGGCTCGCGGTGGCCGGCGTCGCCTGCGCGTGGCTGTTCTTCCTGAAGCGCCCGCAGCTCGCGGACGCGGCGGAGCGCCGATTCCACGGGCTGTACCGCATCCTGGTCGCGAAGTACGGCTTCGACTGGTTCAACGAGAACGTGCTCGCCGCGGGGGCGCGGCGCCTCGGCGGCGGGCTGTGGCGCTTCGGTGACCAGGACCTGATCGACGGGGTGATGGTCGACGGCAGCGCGCGCACGGTCGGCTGGTTCTCCTCGGTCCTGCGCACGGTGCAGTCCGGCTACCTGTATCACTATGCGTTCGCGATGATCCTCGGACTCGCGTCCCTGCTCATGTGGCTCCTATGGCGGACATGATGTTTTCCGGACACCTTCTGTCGGTATTGATCTGGCTGCCGATCCTCGGCGGCTTCGCGGTGCTCGCGGTCGGCAACGACAGTCCGTCGACGGCGCGGTGGGCGTCGCTCCTGGTCTCGATCGCGACCTTCGCCGCGAGCGTGCCGCTGTACACCGAGTTCGACCCGCACACCGCCGCGATGCAGTTCGTCGAGCGGGCCGCGTGGATTCCGAGCGTGAACGCGCATTTCGCGCTCGGAATCGACGGGATCGCGATGCCGCTGATCCTGCTGACGACCTTCACGACGGTGCTGGTGGTGATCGCCGGATGGGGGAGCGTGCACAAGCGCGTCGCGCAGTACTTCGGCGCATTCCTGATCCTCGAGGGCGCGATGATCGGGGTGTTCTGCGCACTCGACGCGTTGCTGTTCTACGTGTTCTGGGAAGTGATGCTGATCCCGATGTTCATCATCATCGGCGTCTGGGGCGGGCCGCGGCGCGTCTACGCGACGATCAAGTTCTTCCTGTACACGTTCCTCGGCTCGCTCCTGATGCTGGTCGCGCTGATCTACCTGCACTTGAAGTCCGGCAGCTACGATCTCGGCGACTTCCAGCGCCTGCCGCTCAGCCTGACCGCGCAGACGATGATCTTCCTCGCGTTCTTCGCGGCGTTCGCGGTCAAGGTGCCGATGTGGCCGGTGCACACCTGGCTGCCCGACGCGCACGTCGAGGCCCCGACCGGCGGTTCGGTGATCCTCGCGGCGATCATGCTGAAGATGGGCGGCTACGGCTTCCTGCGGCTGTCGCTGCCGATCGCGCCGGACGCGAGCCGGGAGCTCAGCTGGTTGATCATCGCGTTGTCGCTGATCGCCGTGGTCTACATCGGCTTCGTCGCGCTCGCGCAGAAGGACATGAAGAAGCTGATCGCGTACTCCTCGATCGCGCACATGGGCTTCGTGACCCTCGGCGCGTTCGTCGGCTACAAGATCTTCGCGCACACCGGCAGTCAGACCGGGATCGGGATGGCGCTCGACGGATCGATGGTGCAGATGATCTCGCACGGCTTGATCTCGGGCGCGCTGTTCCTGTGCGTCGGGGTGATGTACGACCGCGTCCACAGCCGGGACATCGATGCGTACGGGGGCGTCGTCAACACGATGCCGATCTTCGCGTCGTTCATGGTGCTGTTCGCGCTCGCGAACGCCGGACTGCCGGGGACGTCCGGCTTCGTCGGTGAATTCCTCGTGATCCTCGCCTCGTTCAAGGGGAACGTCTGGTATGCGTTCTTCGCGGCGGTCACCCTGATCCTCGGCGCGGCGTACACGCTATGGCTCGTCAAGCGGGTGATCTTCGGGCCGATCGCGAACGACAAGGTCGCGGCGCTGAAGGACGTCGATGGACGGGAATTCCTGGTGCTCGGGTTGCTCGCGGTCGCGGTGTTGCTCGTCGGCCTCTGGCCGGCGCCGCTGCTCGACGCGATGCACGCGTCGACGCAGCACCTGACCCAGCAACTGCTGGTCTCGAAGCTTGTGCCCTAGGGTTCACCCATGAACGCTTTCAGTGTCGCCGCCTTCAATTCCGGCCTGACGCTCGCGACGCCGGAGATCTTCCTCGGGCTCGCCGGTTGCGGGATCCTGCTCCTCGACCTGCTGATCGGCGACGAGCGCCGGCACTGGACGGCGGCGCTGTCGATCGCGGCGTTGCTGATCACCGCGGTGCTCGCGGCCGGGGTCGAGGTGAGCGGTCCGGTGACCGCGCTCGGCGGGATGTTCCTCGTCGATGCGATGTCGCAGGCGCTGAAAGTGGTGGCGCTCGTGATCGTCGCGGTCGTGTTCGTGTATTCGATCGAATACATGCGCCACCGGGGGATCCTCAAGGGCGAGTACTTCGTGCTGGGGCTGTTCGCGACGCTCGGTATCCTGGTGCTGATCTCCGCGGCGAGCCTCGTCACCGTGTACCTGGGGCTCGAGCTGCTGTCGCTGTGCCTGTACGCGATGGTCGCGTTCGACCGCGATTCCGGCCGTGCGGCCGAGTCGGCGATCAAGTTCTTCGTGCTCGGATCGCTCGCGTCGGGGACGCTGCTGTACGGGATGTCGATCATCTACGGCGTGACCGGGAGCCTGGAACTCGGCACGATCGCGGCCGCGGTGCAGGGGGGGCTCGCGACGAACATCGGCCTGCTGTTCGGGATCGCGTTCCTGATCGTCGCGATCGGCTTCAAGTTCGGCGCGGTGCCGTTCCACATGTGGATTCCGGACGTGTACGAGGGCTCGCCGACCTGCGTCACGCTGTTCGTCGGCAGTGCACCGAAGATCGCGGCGTTCGCGCTCGCGATGCGCCTGCTCGTCGACGGTCTCGGCGGCGCGCACGTGGACTGGGGCCAGATGCTGGTGGTGCTGTCGGTGTTGTCGATGGCGGTCGGCAACGTCGTCGCGATCGCGCAGACCAACCTCAAACGGATGCTCGGATACTCGACGATCTCGCACGTCGGGTACATCCTGCTCGGGATACTCGCCGGGACGTCGCAGGGATACCAGTCCGCCATGTTCTACACGATCACCTACGTGATCGTCGCCGCGGGCTCGTTCGGGATGATCCTGCTGCTGTCGCGCCACGGGTTCGAGGCGGATCGGATCGAGGACTTCAAGGGCCTGAACGCACGCAGCCCCTGGTTCGCCGGGATGATGGCGATCTTCATGTTCAGCCTGGCGGGACTCCCGCCGTTCATCGGGTTCTGGGCGAAGCTCGGCGTGATCCAGGCGGTGCTCGGGATCAACGCCGTCTGGCTCGCGGTCGTCGCGGTGCTGTTCTCGGTGGTCGGCGCGTTCTACTACCTGCGGGTCGTGAAGATGATGTATTTCGACGAGCCGGTGGATGCCGCGCGGATCGACGGCTCGCCGCTGATGCGCGCCGTGCTGAGCGCGAACGCGCTGCTCGTGCTGCTGCTCGGTATCGCGCCGGGCGCGTTGCTCGTCGTCTGCGCGCACGCGCTGCCGTAGGCGACCGTTTTGCGGCGGGCGCGTGCGAGCCGCCCCGGTTCCGGCGCCGCGACGCGGCCTGAGCGGGGGTGCTTGTATTCGGATGGCGCTACGGTAGAATAGCGGGCTACTCCGGTGCGGGGTGGAGCAGTCTGGCAGCTCGTCGGGCTCATAACCCGAAGGTCGCAGGTTCAAATCCTGCCCCCGCTACCACATTTGTCTGTAAGGTCGCCGAGCCGCCAGCCGCGACCATCAATGTCGCCTCTATCCGCCGGCTTTCGCTCAGAAATCGCACGGTTTTCCCATCGGATTCCGCTT
>JAJYAM010000019.1 GCA_021779535.1 Pseudomonadota bacterium | reverse complement strand
CGGGAAACCGGAGCGTCACACGATTCCGGGCCGGATCCAGGCGCAGATCGAGGGCAACTTCGCGTGGTATTACCGATTCTTCTATCCCGAGCACCCACTGCAGCCCGGGTTGCGGCCGCCGCCGGGAGCTCGCGGCTAGCGGGTGCCGGTCGCCGCCGCGCGCGCCGATCAGGGCGATCGGCAATCGTCAATTATAGCTCACGACGGCGTACGCAGCGCGAGCGCCTGCGGAATCGTTCGGCATTGACGCGCCGAGCGGATCGGGGCTAGCTTGGACCAGCGAAGAATTAAGTCCCCCGGTCGCCTGGCACCGAAAACGTCGGTCAGGATGACCAGCAGTCGAATCATTAGATATCGAACGACGAGGGGTCGGGATGAACACTCCGGGCATGATTGCGCTACGGCGCACCGCGTTCGCCATCACCGCGCTCGCATGGATCGCCACCGTCGCGCGGGCGGACGTGACCGAAACCAGGACGATGAGCATGGACCTCGGTTTCGGCAAGGTCGACAGCACGACGACGGAACGGATCTCCGGTGACAAGAAACGCACCGACTCCACCTCGCATTGCGAAGGGTTCCTGTTGTCGATGTTCTGCCGCCACATGGCCAGCGGGGAGATCATCCGGCTCGACAAGAACGTCCGTTGGCGGCTCGATCCGAAGCACCGGAGCTACCTGGAGACCTCGTTTCCGACACCCGAGCAGATCGCCGAGATCCAGAAGCGACGGGACGAGATCCTGAAGAAGCTCGCCAACTGTCCGCGACCGGCCGGGCATGCGTCGCCCAATACGAGCCAATGCGACATGTCGCCGCCTCAGTTCGACATCCAGAACACCGGCGAGACCGCGACGATCGCGGGCCATGTGGCGCGGCATTCCGTGGTCACCATGAAGCAGACGTGCACCAAGAAGGACACCGGTGACGCCTGCGAGTACGTGGTCCGGATCGACGCCTGGATGACGGAGGATCGGATTCCGGGCGCGTCCGACCAACGCACGTTCCGCGAAGCCTACGATCGCAAGATGGGCCTGGATCCGGCCACGATGACCTCGCTCGCGCCGCAGATGCAACAGTTCACGGCTCAATACGCGAGCGCACTGAAACAAGCCGGCGAAAAGGCGAAGGACCTGCGGGGAACCCCGCTGAAGACCACGATCAGCATCTCATTCGGCGGTACGCGGTGCGGGGCCGCGAAGCAGCACGAGAATGCCGGCGGCGGCGTCACCGCGAACGCCGGCGGCGCCGCGGCGGCGGCGGCCGAGAACTCGACGTCCGCCGCCGGCGGTGCAGCCGCCGAGCAGGCGGTCACCCGTTCGACCGGCGGCTCGTTGCTCGGCTCGATCGCCGGGTCCGCCGCGGGCGCGTTCGGACACTCGTTGCTCGGCGGCTTGTTCGCGAAGAAGTCGACGCCCGCCAGTCCGCCGGCCGCCGCGCCGGCTTCCGGGGCCGTCCCGATGGTCACCGTGTTCTCGATCACGACCGAGACGACGGACATCCAAAGCGCTCCGATCGCGAGCGACGAATTCGAGGTTCCCGCCGGTTGGACCCGGCACGTTCCGAAAGCGGTGAAGAGTCCGTCGCAGTTCTCCTGTCCGACGGTCGGGACCTGAGCCGTCGCGAGGAACGTGTCGGTCGGTCGCAAACCGCGATTGCTGGACGCCAGGGAGACGGATGATGAACTGCAACCCTCTTTGCGGCTGGCAGCGACTGTGGCCGGTGGTCCTGGTCGCGATTCTCGCGGGTTGTCACGGGAAGGCGCCGCCGAACGCGACCGTCTCGGCCACGTCCACCCAGGCATCGGGGGATTCGGGTGACGCCGCGAACGACCCGTGTTCGCTGCTGCTGCCGAAGGAAGCCGAAGCGGTCCTCGGGGCACCGCTCGCGGTGCCGCCGTTCCGCTCGATGGGCGGCCCCGACGGCGCCAGCGCCAACGGCGACAACTGCGTGTACGAGACCGGCGACTTCCGGTATCTCACGTTGGCCGTCGATTTCACCGACGGCGCCCAAAGCTATTCGATGGTGAACTTCGTGAAAGGCCTGATGAATTCCAACCCGGACGCAAACACCGCGACGAGCATCAAGCACGCGTTCAAGCTCGACGACGGCACCGAGCTGTCGGGCGAATGGGACGAGGCGACGCTCACGCCGATGAACTGCTGCATCTTCAACGCGCTGCGCGCCGACCAGATGATCACCGTGGACTTCACGGCGACGCGTGCAACGATCCCGCAGGCCGCGACGCTGATCGACGATGCGTTCAAGCGCATCGACAAGCCCCTGCAAATCGACGGCAATGCGGGGGTCGCGGCCGCGCATGCGTATCTCGCGCACCGGATCAAGCCGGTCGATCCGTGCACGCTGCTGACGCGCGCCGAGGTCGAGGCGATCATCGGCCGGTTGGCCGCGAATCCGACGCCTTCGGGCACGGACTCCTGCACCTATCGAGTGCCGGCGCCGGGAATACCTCGCATCTATCAGCTCAATTTCACCTGGCGCAACGGCTATTACCAATACCGCTCCAACGGCCACGTCGCCGCGGCGACCGGCGGGATGCTGGCGGACATGGCCGGGAAGGCCATGGTGACGACCGACGCGAACGGCAAGCACGCCCACGCGCTGACCGGCGAGCAAGCCAAAGCGTGGGTGAGCGCCCACGCCCAGGCCGGGCAATCGAGCCAGGCGGCCCCTACGGATCGCGTGGTCGCGATGGCCGCGCCATCGATCCTGACCGAGACCGCGGCGCCGAGCGATGCGTGGGAACAAGCCGAAACCCAGGGGATGTCGTTCGCAGCCGTCAAGAAGGACGTGATGGTGACGGTCGATTTGCGAGGGGTCGATCAGGCCAGCGCGCGCCGGCTGGTCGCGGCGGCGATGCGCAAGATCTGATCCGGGAGCGGCGGGTCCCGCTCGGGAAGTTTCATGAGAACGACTCATCCGTGGGTGCCGTGGCTGTCGATCGCGTGCATGGGAACGGCCGCGGCCGCCGTGCCGCCGATCGCGCCGGTTCCCGGCTTGGTGCTCACCACCAACGTGCATTCGGTCGTGGTCGCCAACCTGCGCAGCTTCGGATACGTGGATCAAGAGGACCTGGTCTCGCTCGTCGCGGTGGACCCGCAGACCCTGACGTATCGTCTGCAACTGAGCGCGCCGGCGAACCGACTCGCCGAGAATGAACTGAGAAAGTACCAGATCGTGCGCAAGGTGCGCCGTCAGGACCTCGTCGATTCGTCGCGGATGACGCTGCTCTACAGCGGTCGTGACCCCGAATATTACGGTGGCCAGACGTTCATGGAGACTTCGAGGAAGGTGCTCGAGGCATTGAAGACGGGCGGTGGGGTCCCTTTCGTGCTGGGGCCTTACGACGGCATGCCGGCCGCGTTCGAGGCGCTGTCCAAACCGCCGAAGACCGCGGCGTCGAACGCGAAGACGGGCATCCCGGTGATGCCGAACCTTGCGTCGCTCATGTCCCAGTTGTTCAGCTCGGCGCGACACTACTACCGAGGCACCTTGCATCGCGTGGAAGCCCATGACGTGGCGTTTCCCGTGCTGGTGAATGGCGTGCGCGAAGACCTGCCCGCCGTGCATGCGGCGGGCACCTTCCGCTTTCCCGGCGAAGACCCCGCGCCGGTGCAGCTCTGGTTCCTGGACAATCCGCAGTATCCGTTGAATCTCGAATGGATATTCGGGCCGGCGAGCTCTTTGATCGTGCGAATCGATCTTCCCGTGGGCAACGGCGGCGGCGGGGGCGGAGGCGGCGGCGGCGGCGGAGGCGGCGGCGGCGGTGCGGCCGGGTTGGGCCGGCAGCTCGCGAGCCGGCAGTGCCGCGTCGAGCTGCACGGAATCTATTTCAATTCCGGCAGCGCGGTGCTGCTCGAGGAATCGGAACCGATGCTCCGGCAGATCGCCGCGATGATCGAGGCGAGTCCGGCCAAGCAACTCACGGTCGAAGGGCATACGGACAACATCGGTTCCGCGGCGTACAACCTGGATTTGTCGACGCGCCGCGCCGAGGCGGTGCGGACCGCGCTGATCACCCGGTACGGCGTCACCGCGTCGCGCCTCGCGGCGAAGGGATTTGGATTCACCCGTCCGGTGGACACCAACGCGACGTACGTGGGGCGCGCGCACAACCGGCGGGTGGAAATCTCGAGGGACTGCAGCCATGGTCGATGAACGATCCGCGAGCGGCCTGAGTGCCGGCGGCATCCTCGCTCGGGCGGCGCTCTACGTCGGGTCGATCGCGGGCGCGGTGGGACTCTACGTCGCGCACGCGCATTACGCGGTTCACGGTCAATCGACACCGGCGCTCGGCTGCCTCGTCGGCGCCGCGGCGCTCGCGCTCGTGCCGCTGAGGTCGCTGATCGGCGGGCTGTTCGCGATCGAGGCGAAGTTCATGCACCTCGCGCACGGCGTCGGGAGCCTCGCGTTCGTCGGACTCTCCTTCGGCGGCGCGTTCTCGGGCGGGCACGTCCTCACGCACGCCGCGCTCGCGCCGTTCGCGATCATGGGCGCTGCGCAGGCGATGATGCACCAGGAGCATCCGCGCAACGCGGCGCAGGCCGCCGCGATGCGCCGGTTCGCGACGAGCCTGCCGGAAGTGGAGCAGATCTCCCGTGCGGGGAACCTGAGCTCGCCGCAAAATGCCGCGCACGCGGTCGCGGTGATCAGCGACCTGCTCGGCAAGGCGCAGGCGCTCGGGGAGACCGAACTGCAGGCCGACCCGGGTTTCCAGAGCGCCTTGCGCCAGACGACCACCCGCTTCGGGCTCACGCTCGGCCTCGACAGCGTGCAGAAGGCGCTGAACACCCTCGCGCAAAACCCGGCGACGGCCAACGCCGTGCCCGGGTTGCGGCGCCGGCTCGACCGGGTGCGGGCGATGACCGCGGGATCGACGCCGGTGAGCTGAATTGCGGCCGGATCGCGCGAGACGACCTCCGACGCGTTGGCGGGACTCCTTGAGCTAGAATCCGCGCACGCCGTGCCGGGCGGCGAATCGGGGGATCCGCGATGCCTCGCCGTTACGGGCCGTTGATATTGCTGACGGCCGTGATCGGGCTTTCCAGCGTTTATTTCGGCACCATGGCATTCAACGCCGCCGGTCTGCCGTTCGGCGTGCGGGTCGTGGGCGCCGATACCGGTGTCGTCGTCCCGGTGCGCGGCCTGGTGCTGCCCGACGAGCTGCGCGCGGGCGAGCGCATGGATCTCGCGGCGCAGCCGCAGGCGACGCGCATCGCGATCGTGCAGCTGAACTCCAACGGCCAGCAGTTGCCGCCGGGGACGGCCTACCGCTTCGTGACGCATCCGGGCGCCGCGGCCGCCGCCGTGGTCGTCCGGAGCACCAGCCTGGAATCGGTCGCGAGCCAGCGCGTCGAGGGTTGGCTGGACCTGGTCGAGTCGATCGTCAGCGGCGTGATTGCGCTGGCCCTGGTCTGGCGCGGTCGGGACCGCGCGGCGAGGGGTCTTGCGCTGTTCGCGACCGCGTTACTCGCCGGTGCAGCCGTCAAATCGGTTCCCTGCGAAGGAACGGCGGGCCTTGCCGCAGTGGCGAGTGCTTGGACGCTCTACATGCTGGCGCGGGTCGGTTTCTACCTGATGGCGGAGACCATGGCCGGCACCGCGCTCGGCGCACGGAGCCGGTCATGGTGGCGCGCGGGATTCGTGCTGCTGCTCGGTGCCGGGGAAGCGGTCGCGGTGGGCGGGCCGGTGCTCTACGTCACCACGGGCTGGGCGGAACTGATGCGCCCGCGGTACGGGCTGGTGATGACCGCGAGCTATCTCGTCCCGGTCGTGCTGCTGTTCGTCAGCTATCACCGTGCGGCAGCCGCCGAGCGGTTGCGGCTGCGCTGGATGTCGCTGAGCGGCGGCGTGTTCGTCGCAAGCATCGCCCTCGGCAACGTGTCGATTCCGGGTCCCGTGTATTCGTCGTATGCGGAGCAAATCCTCGAGCTCTGCGCGCTGGCCGGCTTCCTGTACGCGATCCTGCGCCACCGGGTCGTCGACCTGCGGGTGGTCGTCAGCCGGACGCTGGTGTACGCGATGACCACGAGCTTGATGCTGGGCCTGTTCGCGTTGTTCGAGAGCCTGATCGAGCGCGCCGCGCTCGGTCACGGCGCGAGCCTTGCGCTCGAGCTCGCGGTGCCGCTCGGCCTCGGGGTGTCGCTCAGCGCGGTGCACCGTCGCATCGACGGCACGGTCGACCGGCTGATCTTCCGGCGCCAGTACCGCGAGGAGGTGGCGCTGCGCCGCTTCGCGAGCGAGAGCGCGTTCGTGACCCGACCGGAGACGCTGCTCGATCTGACCGTGGATCAGATCCTGCTGCACGTCGGCGCGCCCTGGGTGGCGTTCTACGAGTACACGCCCGCGGGCTATGCACGGGTGCGTCAACGTGGCGGGCAGGAGCTGCCGCAACTCGTCGCGACCGACGATCTCGGGCTGGTGAAGCTGCGCGCGCACGATCGGGACGTGGACCTCCATGACGCGCCGAGCGGCCTGGGGCGGGACGGCTACGCGTTCCCGTTGCGGGCGCGCGGCGATCTGCTCGGGGTGCTGGTGGTCGGGCCGCGACCGGGCGAGCACTACGCGGCGGAGGAGCGCGAGTTGATCGCGCTCGTCGCGCATGCGGTCGCGGCGTCGCTGTTCGCGCTGAAGGCGCTGGTCACGGAACAGCAGTTGGCGTCCGCGCGCGTGGAGATCGAAGCGAGCGCGGACCGGTTGGATCAGGCGCGCGCGCAGGCGCAAGTCACCGAGGCGCTGCTCGACGACGCCCGCGCGCGGGAAGCGAAGCTGCTGGATGCGCTGCGCGCGCTCGGTGCCGCATCCCGGGGTTGAGGCCGCGCTTCAGCGCGTCCCCCGGCTCCGCCGCTGCGAAATCCGTGCCCAGGTGCGCAACGCGAGCAGCGCGGCGACGCTTTCGATCATCGAAGCCGGTACCCAGGTGATCAGACCGCCGATCTGTTGATCCGTCATCACGTCGATCGCGAACGCGCGTCCGCAGATCGCGAAAATCGGATACAAGTCGGTCCGGTAGAAGGTGATCACCGCACCGGCGACGATCTGCGGCGTCATGCTGAGCACCGGCGAGAGCACGCGCATTCCGGAGCCCATTCGCGCCGGCGGCCGCGGACGATGGTCCAGCACCAAGCCCCAGTAGATCAGGCCGCTGAGCAGCATCGAACCATTCATCAACCAGTAGAGCCGCCAGTCCAACATCGCGAGCGTCATCGCGCGCGGAATCAACCATACGAGGACCACCGCGACGAATGCGATCGTCGCCAACGTCGGGTTGAGCAATACCGAGAGCAGGATGCGCGCGGGCGGCGATCGCGTGACGGCCGCGCAATGTCGCCGCCATCGCACCGGCAGGGCGGCGCGCCAGGTCGACACCGGGAATGCGAGCATGATCAGCAGCGGCGCGAGGTGGTGCATCACGACCTGCTGGATGCGGTCGATGAAGAACTGATGCAGCGCGTAAAAGTCGAAGCGCGTCAGCAGGGTCGCGTAGAGCAGCGCCATGCCGGTCCAGAAGGACCATAGCCGCGCCGGCGCGACGCGGCGTTTGCGGGCACCCCGCGCGTACAGCAGCGCCGCGATCAGCCAGGCGGCCAGCAACGACGGCGAGAAGTCATACGGGACGAACCATCGCAGCATTGTCGGCGGACTCTCGATGAGTGCTTGCCGGAGGGTGCGCCCGACCGGATCGGCACGAGGGTTGACGGCGCGGGCGGACTCCGCATGAGGTGGGCGCTCGCGGCTATTCGGCCGCGAAACGGCACGTGCAGCGCGCCCCCGGCGCCCTATGATCGCGGCCAAACTGGCGTCGTGCAACCTCGGAGGCGATCACGGGCGGCATCGCCGTGACCGAGCCCGCGAGCACGATGGCACGGCACCCAGCGTTGCCGTGCCGAAACACCTCTCGGTGGCGGGGTTGGGTATCATCCCAACCGGCGCATGACACTGCGCGCCGTTCGGTCACGACCCATTGGATACCTCGGACGCCATCGTCGAAATACCCAGCGATCTCGCCGCGTGAACGTCGACGAAAATCTGCTGTACGGCTTGGCCGCCGCGCTCGGCGGAGGCCTGCTGATCGGCATCGAGCGGGAGCGGCGCAAAGGATTCGGGCAGCACCGGTCGCTCGCGGGTGTGCGGACGTTCACGCTGGCCTCGTTGGCTGGCGCGGCCGCGGGACTTCTCGGATCGCCGCTGCTCGAATTCGCCGGCGGCGCGCTGGTCGTCGTGCTCGCGGCGATCGGGCGCTGGCGGGAACGCACCCGTGATCCCGGGATCACCACCGAGCTCGCCTTGTTTACGACGTATCTCATCGGCTTGTTGGCGGTGCGGCAACCGGGGCTCGCCGCCGGTGGTGCCGTTCTGATCGCCGGCCTGCTCGCCGGGCGCGGCACCCTGCACCGATTCTCGGTGGACGTGCTCACCGACACCGAACTGCGTGACGGACTCCTGTTCGCCGCGTTCGCGCTGATCGTCCTGCCGCTGTTGCCGGAGGCGTCGATTGCCTGGCTCGGGGCCAGCCCCCGGCACATGTTCGCGCTGGTGGTCACCTTCATGGGGTTGCAGGCGGCGGGCTACATCGCATTGCGCGTTGCCGGGCCTCGCCTCGGTCTGGCCCTCTCGGGTCTCGCGTCCGGATTCGTGTCGAGCACCGGCACCATTGCCGCCCTCGGCACGCGAGCGCGGAGCGACGCGAGATTGCTCGGCGCCTGCGTCTCGGGCGCATTGTTCTCGTGCGTGGCGACGGTCGTGCTGCTCGCCGTCGTGGTGGCGGCGATCTATCCCCCGGCATTTTCGCTCCTGGGGTTTTCCCTGGGTCTCGCCTTGCTCGCGGCGGTGGCGGCAGCCGCCGTTACCCTCTGGCAACCGCCGGTCTCGTCCGAGTCGCGTCCGATATCGGGTCGACCCTTCAATCTCCTGTACGCGCTCGGATTTGCGGCGGTGCTCGTCGCGGTCACGGCCGGGATGGAGTGGGTGAACGCCCGCTACGGCTACGCCGGCACCGGCGTCGCCGCCGCGGCGGCCGGCCTGTTCGACGCGCACGCCAGCGCGACATCGTCCTTGTCACTGGCCGCGAGCGGCGCGCTTCCGCCATCGGGCGTGCTGGTACCCGTTCTCGTCGCTTTCTCGACCAATACCTGCAGCAAGTTGATCGCGGCGTTCACCACCGGCGGCGTCCGGTACGGGATCCGGGTCGGCGCAGGACTGCTGGCGATCGCGGTTTCGCTGTGGATTCCGGTGCTCTGGATTCGTTGACTCCAAGCGGCGGATCGGCCCGCCGCCGTAGCAGGGCGCCGGTCAATCGATGTTCGAGATCACGCTCGAGTCGACGCTCGAGGCGCCGCCGCACGAATCGCGCACCACCAGGCGAGGTGCGAGGATCATGCTTTCCGCCGGGTGGCCGCCGATCTGATTGATCAGGCTCTGCACCAGCGCCTCGCCGGCGCGTTGCGTTTCCTGGGAGATGGTGGTCAGCGCGGGACGGGCGACCGCGCCCATCGGGATGCCGTCGAAACCCACCACGGCCACGTCGTCGGCCACCCGCCGGCCGGCGGCGGCCAACGCCCGCAATGCGCCGATCGCGATCAGATCGCTGGCGGCGAACACGGCATCGAAATCCAGGCCCCGCGCGAGCAGCGCACGCAGGCCTTCGGCGCCGGAAAATTCCGTCGATACCGCACCCGCTTGCAGTTGCGGGTCCGGTGTCAACCCGGCATCGAGCAGCGCGGCGCGATAGCCCCGGTAGCGCTCCGCCATCTCCGGGGCCGATGGCGCGATCTCACCGAGGAAGGCGATGCGCCGTCGGCCCAGCTTCAACAGGTGCTCGGCGGCGAGCCGCCCACCGGCGAAGTTATCGCAGCCGATCGATACGCCCGGATGATCGGGTAGTACCTGGCCCCAGCGCACCAGGTGGGCGCCACGCTCGATCAACGCCTCCAGTCGGCCGCGGTACGCGAGGTAGTCGCCATAGCCGAGCAGGATGATGCCGTCGGCCTTGTGGCTGTACTCGTAGTCGGCCAGCCAATCGCGCAACAGATCCTGGAAGGACACCAGCAGGTCGTAGCCTTGCCTGGAACAGCTGCGGATGATCGAACCCAGCATGGAGTGGAAGAACGGATTGATGGCCGAATCATCCGTGGTCGGATCCTCGAAGAACAGCAAGGCCAGCGTGCCGGAATGCTTGCGCCGAAGGCTCGAGGCGTTCTTGTCGACGTGGTAGTTGAGCTGGCGGGCGACTTCGAGGACGCGCTCGCGCGTCTCGGCGGAGACCATCGGGTCCCCGCGCAGCGCCCGGGACACCGTCGATTGCGATACCCCGGCCAGGTGCGCGATGTCCAAGGAATTGGCGGTCCGGCGCGTGATGCGCAGGGCCAATCCCTCGGGCGGCGCGGTCGTGCCCCAGGAAATCGAATCCGTCGGTTTAGCTGCTGACACCCCGTATCGACGGCCGCCTTGGCGTCCCCTCCCGTCAATTCTTATTTAGTCGTCGCAGGCTAGTCTAAGTCATGAGCATCTGTTGCTCAAAGCCCAATTTGTTGCCTGTGCGCAACGAATTACCCGGTCAATCGTCCTGCGCAGCGGGAAGGCGTCACTCGAGCGTAGCGAAAAGTACACCGTGGCCCGGCAGGTGCATTGCGCGACCCGCGATCCGTCCCGCCGGCAGGCCATGCCCGTCGAGCGCTCGCAACCGACCGTCGAGCGGGACCTCCGCCTGCACCGCGTCGCTCCCCAGGTTGAACACGGCGAGCGCCGTGTCGCCGTTCAGGCTCCGCGTGAAGGCCAGCAACGGTTCGGGCAAGGCGATGAATCGAATCTCGCCCCAGCGCAGCGTCGGCTGATCGTGGCGCCAGCGCAGGAAACGCCGCAAGTGGTGCAACGGTGAATTCGGATCCGCCTCCTGCCGGGAGACCGCGAGCGGCAGATGTTCCGGCGGTATCGGCAGCCAGGGAGTGCCCGTGCTGAATCCGCCGTTCGGCGCATCCTGCCAGGGCATCGGCGTGCGGCAACCGTCGCGGCCTTTGAAGTTGGGCCAGAAGGCGATGCCGTACGGGTCGCGCAACGCTTCGAACGGCACGCCGGCCTCGGGCAGGCCGAGTTCCTCGCCCTGATAGATGCATACCGATCCGCGCAGCGAGCAGACCATCGCGTGCAACATCGTGGCCATGCGCGGCGAGGCCTTCGCGCCGCCCCAGCGGGTGATCACCCGGGTCACGTCGTGGTTGGAGACGGTCCAGCACGGCCAGCCGTCGCGCATCTTCCGCTCCAGCGTGTCGACCGTGTCGCGGATGTGCGCGGCGTGGTATTCCTCGGTCAGCAGCTCGAACGAGTACGCCATGTGCAAGCGCGTGTCGCTGACGTACTCGGTCATCGTCGCGAGCGAGTCCTCGGAGGAAATCTCGCCGAGCGCGACCACCCCCGGATAAGCGTCGAACAACCGGCGCAGCCGCTCGAGAAACACCAGATTCTCGGGCTGGGTGTTGTTGTACCAGTGGTATTGGTAGGCGTACGGATTTTCCGGACTGAAGCCGCGCCCGGTGCGCTCGGCTTCGGGCTTGGCGGGATTGTCACGCAGCAGTCGATCGTGATAGCAGAAGTTGATCGCATCGAGGCGCACCCCGTCGATGCCCCGGTCCAGCCAGAACTTCAGGTTCTCGAGCATGGCGGCCGGCACCTGAGGATTGTGGAAATTCAGGTCCGGCTGCGACTCGAGAAAGTTGTGCAGGTAGTATTGGCGGCGGCGCGGCTCCCAGCGCCACGCCGAACCACCGAACAGCGACTGCCAGTTGTTCGGCGGCGAGCCGTCGGGTCGCGGGTCGGCCCACACGTACCAATCCGCCTTCGGATTGTCGCGGCTCTCGCGGCTCTCGCGGAACCACGGATGCTGCGCGGAGGAGTGGCTCAACAGCTGGTCGATGACCAGTTTCAGACCGCGCCGATGCGTCTCGGTCACCAACCGGTCGAAATCGCCGACCTGCCCGAACAACGGATCGATCGCCTGAAAATCCGACACGTCGTAGCCGAAATCGGCCATCGGCGACTTGAAGATCGGTGACACCCAAATGCCGTCCACGCCCAACTCGGCGAGGTAATCCAGCCGCTCGATGATGCCCGGCAGGTCGCCGATGCCATCGCCGTTGCTGTCCTGAAAACTCAGCGGGTAGATCTGGTAGATCACCGCCCCCCGCCACCACGGATTGTCGGTCATGGTCGTGCTTGTAGTGTCTTTCAGCCTACTGTGACACAGCCCGACGCCGGTTCGCACGACCGGCGCGCCGCCGCATACGTATTTATGTCGGCGCGATCGCGCGGACTCGCGATCGGCGCGCCTCGGTGCGCCGCGTATATGCATGAATACGTATGTGAGAGCTTGCTTTCATTCGGTGCGTTACGAATCATTGATCGGAGATTTTTTGCGCCGGCGGCCGCGGTCCAATCCGCGTACCCGGCCTCTGGCGCAAACCCGGATCCGATCGACGGCCGGTCAGAACAATTCGTCAGCCTGGGGGAGAGTTCTCGTGATCAACAGACGCAAGCGCACTATTCTCGAGATGGCGGTCGCGACCGCCTGCTTCGGCGCCGCCGCCGCGATGCCGATCGCGACCTTCGCGGCCGCGCAGAGCGATGCCGCGCCCGCCTCGACCCAGCAGAAGAAAACCAAGAAGCACGCCGTCAACGAGCGCAAGAGGGTCGCCAACGAGAACGTGCTGCAGGAGGTGGTCGTCAACGGCTACATCAGCAGCATCCAGAACTCGATCGCCATCCAGAAGAACGCCGACTCCATCGTCGAGGCGGTCTCCGCCGAGGACATCGGCAAGCTGCCCGGCACCAGCATCGCGAGCGCCCTCGGCCGCCTGCCGGGCCTCGCGATGCAGATGGTCTCGGGACGCCCGCAGGAAGTCGCGATTCACGGACTGGGCGAGGATTTCAGCACCGGCCTGCTGGACGGCGCCGAGCAGGCGACCACCTCCGAAGACCGGGGCATCCATTGGAGCCAGTATCCGCCCGGCATGTTCAAGACCATCAAGGTGTACTTGAATCCGCGGGCCGACCTGATCGGTCAGGGCCTCGCCGGCACCGTCGACATGGAAACCTGGCGCCCGCTCGAGGTGTCACACCGCGAGGCTTCGATCAACGCGAGTTATCGCTGGGTCAGCCCCGGGGATCCGATGCCCGGTCCCGGCGTCAGTGACAAGGGTTACAACTTCGACGGAATCTACATCGACCAGTTCGCCGACCACACGATCGGCATTTCCGTGGGTGCGGACATCGACGCCCTGCCGACCAAGGATCTGCACGAGGCGCCGTGGGGATACCCGACCGATGCCGCCGGCAACCTCGTGATCGGCGGCTCGAAGAACTACAACTACTCGAGCCTCCGTAACCGCGAGTCGTATTTCGCGACCTTCGAGTATCGGCCGTCCAGCGCGTACACCACCACCCTGGACCTGACATACGAGGACTACAACAAAACCACCCAGCGCAAGGGCATCGAGTTCCCGCTGTTCTGGTCCAGCGCGACGCTGGCCGCGGTGGGACCGGCCAGCAACGGGTTCGTGGAGAGCGGCACGTACACCGGCGTCTACCCGGTGATCCGCAACGACTACAACCGCCACAAGGACCGCGTTTACAACGCGGTCTGGAAGAACACGGTCAAGCTCGCGGATCACTGGACCGCCGGTCTCGACGCGAGCCTGAGCGATGCCCGGCGCGATTATGGAAAACTGGAGTCCTATGCCGGGTTCGGCTACGACGGGCCGGCGAGCAACGGCGCCGTTCCCGCGGCCACGGTCAACTTCAGCTATGCGCCGGACGGCCAGCTGCTGTTGACGTCGCCGACGAACTTCGCTTCGAACTCCATCGTCCTCACGGATCCGCAGGGCTGGGGTGCCGGCTCGGGCCTGGTGCAGCAGGGCTTCCTCAACCAGCTGCACAACGAGGAATACATCGAGCATCTGAATCTGCACGCCGAGCACTTCTTCGAGAACGGTCCGATCTCCAGCATGGAGTTCGGCGTGGACGGCGCGCGTCATCACAAGAACTTCAACATCTTCCAGGCGTTCGTGGTGCTGCCGGGTGCCGCGTGCGGGTACGTGATCACCCCGACCTGCACGCCGACCCAGACCGCGCCCCTTCCCGCGGGCGTGGGTTCGACCGACGCCCTGGGTTTCATGGGCATCGGCCCGCAGATCACCTATGACCCGAATGCGCTGCTGGCGAGCGGCGCCGACGTGTTCTTCCCGACCACGGGATCGAACACCGGCCCGCTGGGACCGCCGCAGTGGACGGTGAAGGAGAACGATACCTACGCCTTCCTGCAGTTCAACGTCCAGACCTCGATCACGGAGAACATCGGGTTGCGCGGCAATTTCGGCTTGCAGGTCGCGCACACGACGCAGAGCTCCGAGGGTTCGCGGGTCGCGCCGGGGTCCTCGGCGGGCGGCTCGTCGAAGGTCGTGCTGCTGCCCTTGGCGGGCGGCACGAACTTCACGCGCTATCTGCCGAGCCTGAACCTGGTGTTCTCGTTCCCGGACAACTACGACGCGCGCCTCGGCATATCGCGCTCCATGGCGCGGCCGCGGATGAGCGAAATGAGTGCGGGCGCGAACATCGGCACCAGTCCGCAGTATCTGACCAGCACCAATCCGAACCAGTCGTACTTCAGCGGCTCGGGCGGCAACCCGGCGCTGTTGCCGACCATGGCCACGAACTACAATTTGAGCCTGGAGCACTACTTCACCGGAAGGGCGTCGGGGTATCGGTGCACCAACAACCAGGGGGCGCTGTGCCAGGGCGGCTCGACCGGCATGGTGCAGTTGTCGGTCTATTACCTGAAGCTGTCGGATTACATCAACGACTCGGCGGCGACACTCGAGAACTTCTCGCCGTACGTGGGTTCGTATCTCACTCCGGCGCAACAGGCGCTGCTCGGCACGCCGTTGGGCACGTTCACCGAGCCCACCAACCAGGGCAACGGCCACCTCTATGGCGCGCAGATCGCCACCAACGTGCCGCTCGGGGACCTCACCCACTGGCTGGACGGCTTCGGCATACAAGCGAGCGCCAACCTGTCGAAGAGCGCGATCTACTATCCGGGCAATCTGGCGCCGGTTGCGATCGACGGCCTGTCCAAGTGGGTCGAGCACTACGGAATGTACTATGGCTACCGCGGCTTCGAGGCGAACGTGGGCTTCGACTCCCGCACCAAGTTCCTGGGCCGCATCTTCGGCCTGAGCGAGACCCGCCAGGAAGACATGATCAAGGGCCAGCACTACATCAACGCCCAGGTCAGCTACTACTTCTCTCGTGGTGCGTTCAAGGGGCTGACGCTGATCGCCTCGGGCTACAACCTGGGGAACGAGGTTCAGGAGACCTACCAGAACGGCGACCCGCGGCAGGTCATCCGCTGGGATCAATTTGGCCGCACCTACCAGGTCGGGTTCTCTTACCGACTGCAGTGACCGAAGTTCGATCGAGGGAACCCGCCCCGCCGGCGCAAGCCGGCGGGGCCGTCATTGAATCGGCTGGACGGCATTCCGGTCCCCATCCCCGCGGCGCCGGCCGCAGTGCATGGGCACTCACTCTCGGATTACTGCTGCTGCAGCCCTTGGGTGGCGGCATCGCGCGGGCGGCGGGTCACGACAACGATAGAGTGGCGCGCGCCGGTCTGTTCGCCGACCAGGGGTCGATGTACGACAGCAATCCCGAGCCCACCGCCTCGGATCCGGTCACGCTGACGCTGCGCACCTTCAAGACCGGCGTGACGAGCGCCACCATCCAGTACGGCGACACGGCCGGCGGCCCGTTGCACCGGATACCGATGCATCGGGTGTCGGCTGATCTGAGCGGTGTGTTCGAGTACTGGCAGGGTACCGTTCCGGCCGGCGACTCGCGCAAGCACTACCGCTTTCAGATCGACGACGGCGCTGCCACGCTGTGGTTGAACGCCGCCGGCACGAGTTCGAAGGCACCGACCTCGGGCGACTTCCTGATCATCCCGGGTTTCAAGGTGCCCGGTTGGATGAAGAACGGGGTTCTGTACCAGATCTTCGTGGACCGGTTCTTCGACGGCGACCGCGGCAATGACGTGTCCAGCGGACAGTATACGTACGAGGGCTGCCCTACCGAGCGGCACGCCTGGGGCACGAGCGTGTACGCCAAGACCAGGCGCTGCAACGGCGAGGTGTTCTTCGGCGGAGATCTCGCCGGCATCGACCAGAAGCTCGCGTACATCAAGCGCACGCTCGGGGCGGATATCGTCTACCTGACGCCGATCTTCAGGGCTCCCAGCAATCACAAGTACGACACCCAGGACTACTACCGGGTCGATCCCGCGTTCGGCAGCAACGCGACGCTCGAGCGGTTGATCGCCGACGTCCACGGCACGGCCGGCGCGCCGAAGGGCTACGTGATCCTCGACGGCGTGTTCAATCACAGCGGTGACAGCAACTGCTGGTTCGGCAAGACGACCTATGATTCGATCTCGTGCGCACGGCCGGGCGCGTTCCAGTCGCAGTCGAGCCCCTACTACGATTACTACACGTTCCAGTCCTGGCCGAACCGCTACTCGATGTTCTTCAACGTCCCCGTGATGCCCAAGCTCGACTACGGCGCGAGCGGTTCCGCGGTGCGCGAGCAGATCTACGGCGGCAAGGATTCGGTCGTGCAGACCTACCTCAGGGCGCCATACCGCATCGACGGCTGGCGTCTGGATTCCGCCCAGCTGATCGACGCCGGCGGCCATGACGGCAGCGACGCCACCAATCACCAGATCATGCGGGAACTGCGCACCGCGGTGACGTCCGTCAATCCGAATGCCGAGATCCTGGGTGAGTACTGGGGCGATGCCTCGCCGTGGCTCGCCGACGGCAAGCAGTGGGACGGCGCGATGAACTACAATGGATTCACCCAACCGGTGTCCGAGTGGCTCTGCGGCGAGGACGAGAGCGGCCACGGCGGCTCGATCGACGAGACGACGCTGGACGGCTGGCTGCATCGCACGCGGGCCGAGCTGCCCGTCGATGTCCAGGAGGCGATGACCAACGAGCTCGGGACCCATGACACGCCGCGCTTCGCCACGCGTTGCGGCGGGGACATCCGCAAGACCTATCTCGGCTTGATCTTCCAGTTCACCTACGTCGGCACGCCGGGGATCTACTACGGCGACGAGTACGGCATGCAGGGCGGCGGGGACCCGGACGACCGCCGCACCTTCGACTGGTCGCGGGCGACTTTGCACGATCCGGCCGTGGCCCTGACGCACCGGCTGATCTCGATCCGCAAGCGGTACGCGGCGCTGCGCACGGGCTCGTACCTGACCTTGCTGGCGGATGACGCGCGCCACCTCTACGCGTTCGGGCGCTTCGACGCCAGGCACCGGATCGCCGTGGTGCTGAACGACTCCGCCCGCGCCCAGACGGTGACGGTGCCCGCCTGGCAGCTCTGCATGCCGAACCACACCCGGGTCAGGGATCTGCTCAGCGGCGCGAGCTACGAGGTGATCGGCGGCAAGCTGACGGTGAGGGTCGACGGCGAGTACGGCGCGATCCTGGAGCAGTAGGCGAGACGCCACCGGGCACGCGTGACCGAGTTACCCGTCAGACGTGTGGTGATCGTGGGCGGCGGTACCGCCGGCTGGTTGACCGCGGCCGTGTTGAGCCGCGCGATGGGCAAGAGCCTCGACATTCGCGTCGTGGAGTCCGACGCGATCGGCATCGTCGGCGTCGGCGAAGCGACCATCCCGCAGATCCGCAACGTCAACCGCTTCCTCGACATCGACGAGGACGCGATGCTGCGCGCGACCGGCGGGACGTTCAAGCTCGCCATTCAATTCAACGACTGGCTGCGCATCGGACATTCCTACCTGCACGCCTTCGGCGACGTCGGCCTGCCGCTCGGCCCGCTGCCGTTCCAGCACTACTGGCTGCGCGGCGGCGCGGCCGCCGGGGACCTGCGGCGCTATTCACTCAACGCCGCGGCGGCCACGGCCGGACGCATGGCGCGCCTCGAGCAGGTGGGCAGCAGCCCGATCGCCGGCATCAAGTACGCGTTTCATTTCGATGCGTCGCTCTATGGCCGCATGCTGCGAACCTACGCGGAGCAGCGCGGCGTGCGGCGGACGGAGGGCCGGATCGTCGAGGTGCCGCTGCGCGGCGAGGACGGCTTCATCGCGGCGGTGACGCTCGAGAGCGGCGAGCGCATCGAGGGCGACCTGTTCGTCGACTGCTCCGGCTTTCGCGGCCTGCTCATCGAGGGCGCGCTCGAGGTGGGCCTCGAGGACTGGCGCGAGTGGCTGCCCTGCGATCGGGCGCTCGCGGTGCCGAGCGCGCCCGCGGCGCCCCTGCGTCCCTACACCCAGTCGAACGCCCGCCCGGCCGGCTGGCAATGGCGCATCCCGCTGCAGCATCGCACCGGCAACGGCCACGTGTATTGCAGCGAGTTCATGAGCGAGGACGAGGCGACGGCGATCCTGCTCGCGAATCTGGACGGCGCCGCGCTGGCCGAACCGCGGTCGATCCGCTTCACCGCCGGCGTGCGCCGCCGGGTCTGGTCGCGCAACTGCGTGGCCATCGGTCTCGCGGCGGGCTTTCTCGAGCCGCTGGAGTCGACCGCGATCCATCTGGTGCAGTCCGGCGTCAGCCGGCTGCTGGCGCTCTTTCCGGACCGCGGCTTCGATCCCGTGATCATCGAAGAATACAACCGCAAGGTGCGCGAGGAGTACGAGCAGGTGCGGGATTTTCTGGTCTTGCACTACCGGGCCACCGAGCGGCGGGATACGCCGTTCTGGCGGCGGTGCGCCGCGCTGACGGCGCCGCAGGCGCTCCATCGGAAGCTCGAGATGTTCCAGGCGACCGGCCAGATCTTCCGCGAGGGCGAGGAGCTCTTCACCGAGCAATCCTGGCTGCAGGTGATGGTCGGGCAGGGGATCCAGCCGCGGCGCCATCATCCGCTCGCCGAGGAGCTGTCGAAGCAAAAGCTCGATGAGTTTCTGGGCAGCATCCGCGCGCTGGTGCACGGGGCGGTCGAGCGCATGGGCAGCCACGAACGGTTCATCGCCGAGCACTGCGCCGCCGCGGCGCATTGACGGCCGAGGCGCAGTGACGGCCGAGCGGCCTAGAGGATCTTCGCGCGGCAGTGTTGCTCGATGTACTGGCGGTGCGTCGGCAGCGACCGCGCAGCCTTCTCCAATACCTCGCGGATGCCGGCCAGGCGGCGCGCCGCATCGACGACGCCACGCAGCTCGAGCAGCGCATGCTGACGCTCGGGCCAGACCTCCTGACCGACGAGCACCGCCAGCCAATTCGAGTTCTGGAACAGCTCGAACGGCTCGGCGACGATCCCGCCGTGGCAGCGAAAATGATCGATCTTGTACTGCAGCTCCGGCGGGATCCGCATCTCGCGCGTGTGGCGCCACAGGGGCTCCTCGCGCCGCTGGGCGTGGTAATGCAGGATCAGGAAATCCCGGATCCGCTCATACTCGGCGCGGGTGATGCGGTTGTACTCGCGCGCCAGCAGCGGATCGCAGTGGCGATCCGGGAACAGCGCGAGCAGCCGGGTGATTCCCGACTGGACCATGTGCAGCGCCGTCGATTCCAGCGGTTCGAGAAAGCCCGCCGCGAGACCGATGGCCACGCAGTTGCGCGACCAGAACTGGCGCCGCGCGCCGGCGGTGAACTTGATCAGCCGCGGCTCGCCGAGCGGCTCGCCGTCGAGGTTGGCGAGCAGCAAGCGGGCCGCCTCGTCCCCGCTCATGAACTCGCTGCAATACACGTGGCCGTTGCCGGTGCGATGCTGCAGCGGAATGCGCCATTGCCAGCCGGCCGGGCGGGCGGTGGAACGCGTGTACGGGGACAGCTCGGTGCCGACGGCGCAGCCGACGGTGACCGCCCGGTCGCAAGGCAGCCACTCGCGCCAGTCGTCGAGGCCCACCTCGAGCGCGCCCTCGATGAGCAGGCCGCGAAAGCCGGAGCAGTCGATGAACAGGTCGCCGTCGATCCGCCGATCGTCCTTGAGCACGAGCGACTCGATGAAGCCGTCCTCGCCGCGCCGCTTCACCTGCACGACCTCGCCCTCGGTGCGTACCACGCCGCGCTGTTCCGCGTAGCCGCGCAGATGCCGGGCGTACAGCGCGGCGTCGAAGTGATAGGCGTAGTCGAAACTCGACAACACCAGCCGCCGGTCGGGGAGCGGCCGGTCGAAGCGCCCGGCACGCGCCGCCGCCCAGGCCATCGCGTACTCCTGCAGCGGCACCGTGCTGCCCCGGCTGCGCTCGCGCAACCAGTATTGATGGAACGGGAGGGTGTCGAAGTCGGGCGCGAACTGCCCGAACGGGTGGAAATAACGCTGGCCGGGCCGCGTCCAGTCGACGAATTCGATGCCGAGCTTGAACGTGCCGCCGGTGCCCGCCGCGAACGCGTTCTCATCCAGGCCGAGCTGCTGGTTGAATTGCTTGATCGGCGGAATGGTCGCTTCGCCGACGCCCACGGTGCCGATCGTCGCGGACTCGACCAGCTCGATGCGGCAGTTGCCGTTGGTCGCGTTGGCGAGCGCCGCGGCGCTCATCCAGCCGGCGGATCCGCCTCCGACGATCACGATGCGGCGTATGCGGCGTTCGCTCGGGTCATTCATGGCCGATCAACTCTCGCGGATCGCCGGTTCGACCGTGCCCAACTCGAGGTCCCGAAGATCGCGCCCGCGCGTTTCGCGCCCGATCAACGCCACCAGCACCAGCGACACCAGTGCCGGGACAGCGACCACGGCGGCGGCCAGACCCAGCGCGGGAACCAGGGCGAGCGCGCTGAACCCTTGCGCGAGCATGCCGGCGATCTTGCTCCAGCCGGCGACCCAGCCGGTGGCCCGACCGCGGACGCGGACGGGATAGTTCTCGGTCGCGTACGGCAGCAAGATCGAGATCAACGCCGTCGATCCGACGATCAGCAGCGAGAGCGGCACGACGGGATCGTCGAGGAAGCCGACGGCGCCGAGACTTCGCAGCAGCACGGCCAACAATCCCAGAGTCGTGATGCCGATGGCGGTCAGCAGGGAGTACTTGGTGCTCCAGGTCGTGTACATGAACGCGGTGACGAGGACCGTGGGTGCCGCGATCAGCGTCGACCGCGCGATCAGGGCGCTCGCGAGTCCCACGCTCCTGCCTTCGGCCACCAACGAGCCGGGCAGCCACAAGAGAATGCCGAAATTGACGAAGCCCCAGGCCAGCGCTGCGAGCGCCAGCGCGATCGTGGTGCCGAGCGATCCGTGCCGCGTCGTTTCCACGCCGGTCTCATGGGCGTCGGCCTTCGCGGGCGCTTCGTCGGCCGGGCCGGGCCGGATGACGGCACCGAAGCGCGCCAGAGTCGCGCGCGCTTCGTCGAACCGGCCCATGTGCTGCAGAAAGCGTGCGGACTCGGGGATGAGCGGACTCAACGCGATGAGGATCAGCCCGGTGGGCAGGTTGAGAAACCACATGATCCGCCAGCCGAAGAACGGTTGCAGCAGTGCCGACGACTCACTGGCCGCATAATATCCACCCATCGTGCCGATGCCGCCCACGAGGACCAGGCTCCAGCCCCGGTGCTTGGTCGGCATGATCTCGGCCAGCAGCGCATAGGCGATCGGCAGCATTCCACCGGCCGCCGCGCCCATCAGAAAACACATCGCGACGTTCCACCCGAACGACGGCATCGCGCCGCAGATCGAGGTGCCGACGAACATCACCGAGGACAGCAGGATCGAGCCACGGCGCCCATAACGGTCGGCCAACGTGCCCCACGCGAAAGAGCCGACCGCGGTGCCGATCAAGGCCGACAGCGGCAGGAGTGCGACCGTCGCCGCGTTCAAACCATACTCGACGCGCATGCCGGGCGTGACGAAGCCGAGACTGGCCGGCTTCATGACATCGATGACCAGAGCAACCGACAGCACCGCCATCAGCGTCCAGTGGGCGGATGAGAGCGGCGCATCCTCGAGTAGCGACACCACGTCGTTCGCCGTGCCGTTGGCCCGCGAGGCCGGCAGCAAGCCGTAGCCGGTGGCCAGGATGCCGAGCACGATCAGCGCCATCCCCCACCGCATGCTCGGGTCCATGGGCATGCCCGCCAGCATGAAACCCGTGTTGCGGCCCATCCAGAACATGGGCAGGTGCAGAAGAACTCCAATGCTGACCAGCACCGAGCCCAACCAGAAGGCTCGGGTGCTGCGCCGTTCGGAGAGGGCGAAGATCTCGTGTTTCATCCGCGAGTCGTCCACGGCATCGGGGGAGTGCTCACGTGTGCCGATTGCAATTCATCGATCTCGTCCCGGGGCGGGCTGGAGCGCCGCACGGCGCCGCCGGCGATGGTGCCGCGGGACGACCGATATTGCCATATCGCCGCTGCGGGCGCCGACCGCTCCAGCGCCGCTGAATACGAGCGCCGCTGAATACGTATGTGTGCCGTTGCCAAGGCGCGCGGCCGCGTCGCATTCTCTGCCCACGGGGTGATCACGGGGCGCGCAGGCACCCTCCGACGTGTATTGCGAGATCTTCGTCCGCGCGTTCGCCGACGGCGACCGCGACCTGACGGGCACCGCGTTCCACCGTCATGTTGCAAGCGACGGTTGCAGGCGCCTTCCTGGGGAGTGTGAATCGCATGCTAACGGGACATCGAACGCTGATCATCAGAGCCTTGGGTCCGAGTCTCGCGCTCGCCGCCGGACTGGTCGCGATGCGGTTGGCGAGTGCCGCAACCGTCGCGGAGCCCGCGGTCGAGGTGCATGCCGGCGGCGCCGACGTTGCGCTGCCGGGCGGGGTGCTGGCGCTCAGCGTCGTGCGCGGCAATGTGCTGCGCGTGCATTACCTGCCCGGCGGGCGGGCCACGCGCCCGGCGCTGGTGATGGCTCCCGGCGCGCCGGGAGCGCCCGGCGGCGCGGTGAGTGCGCGGCTGCGGGGCGAGCGCGTCGTGTTGCGCGGGACGGCGCTGCGGGCGGTGTTCGCGCGCGATACCGGGACGTTGACGGTGTTCGGCCCGCATGGCACGCAGGCGCTGCTGACCGCGCCGCAACTGGCGAGCCTCGCGCACGGCACCCTGGCGCTGCGCTTCCCGGCGGGCGCGCCGCTCTATGGCATCCATGGTTTCGACGCCTTCGGGCCGGCGCGCGCGGGGCTCGTGCGCGAGGGCGCGCAACTCGCGACCGCCGGTTCTCAAGGCGATGCCGGCGCACCGCTGGTGTGGAGCACGGCCGGCTTCGCGGTGCTGCTGGACAGCCAGAAGACCCGCTTCGATCTGTCGACCGACACCCTGCGAGTCATCCGGCAGACCCGCCCGGACCCCGATGTCTACTTGATCCTGGGCAGCCCGCGGACGATCTTCGCCAGCGTGGCCGCGCTGAGCGGCCACGCCCCGCTGTTTCCGAAGTGGTCCTTCGGGTTCATCAACAGCCAGTGGGGGATCGACCAGGGAGAGCTGTTGCGCATCGTGCAGCGCTACCGGACGCTGCACATTCCTCTCGACGCCTTCTCGCTGGACTTCGACTGGAAGGCCTGGGGTGAGGACCACTACGGGGAGTTCCGCTGGAACACCCAAAAGTTCCCCGACGGCCCGAACGGGAAGCTCGCGAGCCGACTCGCCGCCCTCGGCGTGCACCTGATCGGGATCATGAAGCCGCGGATCCATGTCGATACCGTCGAGGGCCGCTACGCGAGCGCGCACCACCTGTGGATCGCGGGCGAAAAGCCGAGCCTCGACTACTTCTCGCACCAGCCGGTGCGCGAGCTCAATTTCGACAAGCCCGCCACCCGCCAATGGTTCTTCAATCCGGTGCTGCGCCACAGTTTTGCGACCGGCATCGCCGGCTGGTGGAACGATGAGGCCGACGAGACGGGCGATGACACGCAGTTCCTCAACATGCAGCGTGCGCTCTACGACGGGCAGCGCCGCTATTTTCCCCAGCAGCGGGTCTGGTCGCTGAACCGCAATTTCTGGCTCGGCGCGCAGCGCTACGCCTACGGCCTCTGGTCGGGCGACATCCAAAGCGGCTTCGCCAGCATGGCGGCCCAGCGCCAGCGCATGCTGAGCGCCATCGACGTCGGGGAGATGTGGTGGGGGATGGACGGCGGGGGCTTCCACCTCCATCCTTCCTCGGAAAACTACGCCCGCTGGATCGAGTTCGCCGCCTTCGTCCCGATCTGCCGCGTGCACGGCAGCTACCTGCAACGCCGCCAACCGTGGATCTACGGCACCACCGCCGAGCACGCCGCCGTCGCCGCGCTCGACCTGCGCTATCGGCTGCTGCCCTACATTTACTCGTATGCGTGGCAGGAACACCTCACGGGGCTCGGGCTGGTCCGGCCTTTGATGGTCGCCTGGCCGAACGACCCGCAGCTGCGCAACGACTACCGCGCGTGGCTGTTCGGTCGCTGGCTGCTCGTCTCCCCGGTGGTACACCGCCATCAGCGCGAAAAACGCCTGTACCTGCCGCAGGGAACCTGGACCGAGTTCTTCACCGGTACCCGCTATCGCGGCGGCACCACCATCACGCTACCGCTCGACAGCCATACCTGGAGCGACATCCCGCTGTTCATCCGGCAGGGTGCCATCATCCCGACCCAGCCCCCGATGGAGTACGTCGGCGAGCACCCCGTGACCACGCTCACCGTGCAGGTCTTCCCGGCGCATCACGCGACCCACTTCGACTACTACGACGACGACGGCGAGAGCTACGCCTACCAGCGCGGCATCTACTTCCGGCAGCGATTCACCGTGCAGGCCGCCGCCCACGCCGTCCGCCTTCGCACCGCCGCGCCACAGGGCAGTTACGCGCCCGCGCTGCGCCGGTTGCGCTTCGTCGTCCAAGGCGTGCGCGCCGACGGTCTCAGCGTCGACGGGCACGCCGTGCGGTCCGCGGCAGATCTCGCCGCCCTCGGCGCCTGTACCACCGTCTGCTGGGTTCGCGGCCATACCCGCTTCGGCGACGCCACCTACGTCGATCTGCCGGCCGGCAAGGCCGTGCGGGTGCGGATCGAGGACACCGGTGCCGGCGCGCCACGCCAACCGCAAGGATGAACACCGGCATGAGGGACCGCATCCGGCGATCGGACGCGAGGCCGCCTGCCGATGCCGATCGCCGGCTCGTGCGGCCGGCCGCCCTGGCGGCCCTGGTGCTGAGCGGATTGCTGTCGGCTTGCGCCGGTTCCGGCGGCGCCGGTGGTTCCGCCGGCGCCGCGAGTGCGCCGCCCGTCATCGACACGACCGCGCTGTTCTCGGATCAGGGATCGATGTTCGACAGCGCGACCGAACCCAGCTCGACGCAGTCGGTCACCGTGATGCTGCGCACGGGGCATGGCAACGTCACGGCCGCGGACGTCAAGTACTTCGACTCCGCCGACGGCAATTTCCATTACCTGCCGATGACCCTGACCTCGGCCGATCCGACCGGTGCGTACGACTACTGGTCCGCGACGATTCCCGCCAGCGACTCGGAGAAATACTATCGCTTCGAGGTCATGAACGGCGGTGAGACGGTCTGGTACAACGCCTCGGGCGTGAGCCTCACGGAGCCCTCGGCGGGCGATTTCTTCGTGATCCCGGGATTCAAGACGCCGGACTGGATGAAGAACGGCGTCATGTACGAGATCTTCGTCGACCGGTTCTACGACGGCAACGTCGCCAACGACGTCACCAACGACCAGTACACCTATGCCGGCTGTGCCACCGAGCAGCACGCCTGGGGCACGAGCGTGTATGCGGCGGTCAACGGCTGCAACAGCGAGGTGTTCTTCGGCGGCGACCTCGCCGGCATCGACCAGAAGCTGAGCTACATCAAGACGACCCTCGGGGCCGACATCCTCTATCTCACCCCGATCTTCGAGTCGCCGACCAACCACAAGTACGATACCGCCGATTACTACACGGTCGATCCGGCCTTCGGGACCGCGAGCGATCTCGAAAGCCTCATTCAGGACGTGCACAGCGCGGGCAATGGGCCGGCGGGCTATCTCATTCTCGACGGCGTGTTCAACCACACCGGCGATACCAACTGCTGGTTCGGCAAGCAGCTCTACGGCACCCTCACTTGCTCCTACCCGGGCGCCTACCAGTCGCAGTCGAGCCCCTATTACGGTTACTACACCTTCCAGTCGTGGCCGAACACCTACTCCTCCTTCCTCGGCTTCGGCACGATGCCGAAGCTCGACTACGGCGCAACCGGCTCGGCGGTGCGGCAGCAGGTCTACGGCAGCGCCAACTCGGTGGTGCAAACCTACCTCTGGGCGCCGTACGCCATCGACGGCTGGCGGCTCGACTCGGCGCAGTACATCGATGCGTCCGGCAACGACGGCAGCGACGCGACCAATCACCAGATCATGCAGGAGCTGCGTGCCGCCGTGAAGTCGATCAACCCCAACGCCGAGATCCTCGGCGAGTACTGGGGCGATGCCGCGCCGTGGCTCGACGACGGCCTCGAGTGGGACGGGGCGATGAACTACAACGGGTTCACCGAGCCGGTCTCGGAATGGATCTGTGGACAGGACGAGAGCGGCAACAGTGCGTCCCTCGACGTGACGCAATTCGACGCGTGGCTGCACGGCACGCGCGCGGATTTGCCCGTCGACGTCCAAGAGACGATGACCAATGAACTCGGCACCCACGACACGCCGCGCTTCGCCACCCGCTGCGGCGCGGATCCCGGCAAGACGGAACTGGCGTTGATCTTCCAGTTCACGTACGTCGGCACGCCGGCCATCTACTACGGCGACGAGTACGGCATGCAGGGCGGCGCCGATCCGGACGACCGGCGTACGTTCGACTGGACTCAGGCCACCACCGCCAACGCCGGCGTCGCCCTGACCCAAAAGCTGATCGCGATCCGCCAGCAGTACGCGGCGCTGCGCACGGGCTCGTTCATCACGCTGCTCACGGACGACGCCAACCGCATCTACGCGTTCGGACGCTTCGACGCCAGCCACCGCATCGCCGTCGTGCTCAACGACGGTGCGGCCGCGCAAACCGTCACGGTACCCGCATCGAAGCTGAGCATGGTGGACGGATCGACCGTGACCGATTTGCTGACGGGCAATACGTATGCCGTCAACGGTGGTAACGTCACGCTCACCGTCGCCGCCGAGTATGGAGCGGTGCTGGAGCAGTGACATGCGCGTGACAGGCATCGTGACGAGTGGCGTGCGCACCGCGCGTCGCGGGGGCAGGCCGCGGTGAGCGCCAAGCCGGAGCTGTCCTGGCGGCAGATCGTGAACATGTCGGTGGGTTTTCTCGGCATCCAGTTCGCCTTCGGACTGCAAAACGCCAACGTCAGCCGCATCTTCCAGACGCTCGGCGCCCGGTTGCAGGAGATCCCGATCCTGTGGGTGGCCGCGCCGATCACCGGGTTGTTGGTGCAGCCCGTGATCGGCTATGCCTCGGACCACACCTGGGGACGCTTCGGGCGGCGGCGGCCGTACTTCCTCGCCGGCGCGGTCGTGACCACGGTGGCGCTGCTGGCGATGCCCGACTCGCCGACGCTGTGGATCGCGGCGGTCATGCTGTGGATGATGGACGCGGCGGTGAACGTCTCGATGGAGCCCTTCCGGGCGCTGGTGGCCGATCAGCTGCCGAATTCGCAGCGACCGCTCGGCTTCGCGCTGCAGAGTTTCTTCATCGGCATCGGCGCGGTGCTGTCCTCGCTGTTGCCATGGATCCTCGGCCGCTTCGGGTTCGCCAACGTGGCGCCGGCCGGCCAGATCCCGGCGACCGTGCGCATCGCCTTCTATACCGGCGGCGCGGTGCTGCTCGGCGCGGTGACGTGGACCGTGCTCACCACCCGCGAATACCCACCGGAGCGGCTGCTGAGTTTCAGCGATCTGCCGCCGCCGCGTCCCGATACGGATCTCTCGCGCGCGTGGCGGCCCGGCGCGGCGATGCTGGCGATCGGCGCGGCGGGCGCGATCGTGATCGGCCGCTTCGGTCTCGACCGGCAGCTCTACCTGCTCGCCGGCACCCTGGTCGTCGCGGGGGCGCTGCTCGTGTGGCTCAGCGCCACGCCCAGCCGTGGCGTCGCGCGCCAGGTGATCGCAGACCTGTACGGCATGCCCGGCCCCATGCGGCGCCTCGCGTGGGTCCAATGCTTTTCATGGTTCGCGATGTTCGCGATGTGGATCTACACGACACCCGCGGTGACCTCGGTGCAGTTCGGCAGCAGCGACCCGCTCTCGAAGGCCTACAACGCCGGCGCGAACTGGGTGGGCGTGCTGTTCGGTGCCTACAACGGCTTCGCGGTGCTCGCCGCGGTGCTCATTCCGCTGATGGTGCGCCTGGTGGGATTGCGCTGGAGTCACGTCATCAATCTCGCGGGCGCGGCCCTCGGACTGATCTCCTTCGTCTGGATCCGCGATCCGCATTGGTTGCTGCTCGCGATGATCGGCATCGGCTTCGGCTGGGCCTCGATCCTGTCGTTGCCCTACACGCTGCTCGCGGACAGTCTGCCGGCCGAGAAGATGGGCGTGTACATGGGCATCTTCAATTTCTTCATCGTCATCCCGCAGCTGGCCGCGGCCAGCGTGCTCGGTGCGCTGCTGCACGTGTTCTTCGCCGACCGGCCGGTGTACGGACTGGTGCTGGGGGGCATCAGCCTGCTGCTGGCGGGACTGTTTACCCTGCGTGTCGCCGAACCGCACGGCGCGACCGACCAACCGCCTCGGTGAGGACAGGCCGATGGCCGTTCGCGCGCCGCTTGTGTCGACCGGGTTCAGTGCTCGCGACTTTTACGCTGCACTGCGAGCGAACGGACGCACGCCGTGCAACCTTGATATTCGCGCGGTCGATGCCATGTGGATTCGATGGGATTGCGATCATCGGCCTGGTATCAGGACCTCGTCACGAACGAGTTGGTGAACATGCTGCCGTGGCCGATCCGCGGTGCGTTCATCGCCTTCTTCGTGGTGGGCTATTACATGCTCGTTTTGCTCCTCTACGCTTCCGGCCTCTGGCTGGTGGTGGCGCTCTGGGGCCAGGGCCATCCGCAGTCCTGGAACAAGGTCTTCGGCAGCCATTGGGAACAGGCGGACTACGGTCCGGACGGCAAGTTGCATCGGATCGAGCCTGGCACGGGGCGGCGATGGACCTGGTCCACCTACCTGTTTGTGATCCTGATGGTGATTACCCTGCTGATGGGCATCTGGTCGTCGCCGCGCATGCACGGGCACCCGTACTAGAGGCGGGCCATCTTGCAGATCGCCGGCGTCCAGGAATACGCCTGGACCCGCGCGAGACGCGGCGAGGGTCAAACTCCGTTCAGCACGTCCACCTCGGCGAACCGGCCATCCTCCGAGCAGCGTGAATCCCGACCCTTCGTGCCGCCGGCGCTACCCGTGTGTCTCACGCCACCACCGGATAGCACGCCGCCGGCCACGCTTCGGTGACGTTGTCCATCATGATCTCGATCACCAGCGGGACGAGCTTGGCCAAAAGATTGCCGCCGTCGCGCACCTGATCCCGGTTCACCGAGCTGCTCCAGGTCGCGCCGCCGTGAACGAGCTGGTTTCGCAGTGTGTAGATCCGGCTCAACACGGCGCTGAGCACGGTCGCGGTCTCACGGCGCGAGAGTGCGCGATGGGCGGCGGCTTTCGCGCCGGCGAAGTTCTTCTTCCACTCCGTCTCGGAAAGGCTCCCCGTCTGGTGCAGCCAGAAGTCGCGGAAGATGTACGGATTGTCGAGCAGCACCCGGATGTTGCCGGCGAACTCGTCCCATACGAGTGCCTCGATGCGGTGCGCTGCATCGAGGCGGCACAGCTTCGCGAGAAATTCGCGGAACAGCGTCCGCTCCGAGATCCCGGCGGTGTCGTCGATGTGGGTGGCGTAGGCGGCGTTGAACGCGATCCACAGGAATATGAACCGGCCGTCCGGGTCGTCGGCGAGCTGTTCGGCGCGCTGCAGCCAGCTCAAGGCCCGGTGCACCCGCAACGCGAGGTTCGGCGGGTGGTTGTGCCGTTCAGCGCGCTGGCGGGCCTTTAACGTGGCATGGTTCATGGTCGCACCGGGGTGGCCTCGACACGCGAGACTGCGGACTGCGACGTCAAGTCCAGCCCACTCGCACCGCGCCACCCGACACGGGGAAGTATACCCAGGTCTCGCGAACCGCGACCGCGCTGACGCGCTCGACCGCTTCCGCATAGCCGCGCAGTTGACCGGCGTACGACAGCGCGACCTCATCCCAGTGGCGGGTGCCCTTGGGGTTCGATTTGTGATCGAGGACGACCCAGCCGTCGCCGACGCGCAGCAACAGGTCGATCCGACCGGCGAGGACCTGCCCGCTCGGCAGTATCGCCTCGACCGGCACCTCGGCGAACGCCTCCGCCGCCGGCCAGCGCGCGCCGATCCACGCGCGCAGCGCCGCGATCTGCCGGACGACCGGCGGGGCGGAGATGCCGTCGGCGACGCGGAATGCGGCAAGGATTCGTCCGACCTCGGATTCATCGAGCGGTGCCGCCGGATCCGTCAGGCTCGCGGCGATACACCCGTGCAGCGCGTTGCCGACCGCGGCCATGTCCATCCGCCGACCGAGTTCGATGCGCTCGCCGATCCGAACGCGCTCGACCACCGTCGCCGCCGATGCCGATAGCGCCGAAGGCGTGACCAGCAAGGGTGGGCGCCGCTCGACCCGCGCCGGCATCCGGAACCACCATGTCTCGTCCGCTCCTGCGTCGTCGGGCTCCGGTGCATCCTCGGGCGACAGTATCCAGTGCGCACACGGGATCGCCGTGCCGTCGGGGAGCGTCAGCTGGGTCGCGTCGGCCGCGGACATGAGCCAGGGGGCGTCGAGCGAGTCGATCCACTCACCGGTCGGCGATCGCGACGAGCGCGCCAGCACCAGCAGGTCCCGTGCCCGGGTCATGCTGACGTAGAGCAGCCGGCGGTTCTCGTCGATCGCCGCGGTGCGAAAGCGCTGTGCGTCCGGTGCCGCGGCGATCTCGTCGGCGAGATCGACCTTCTTGAGCTTGCCGAACGGCCAGGGCCAGTAGCGGATGAACCGGTTTCGCAGTGGATCGGCGAGGTCCACCTTGCCACGGGACTCGGCGCTCACGCCCCAGAGTCGATCCTTGAGATCGGCATGGAGGTCGAAGAGGATCACGACCGGCCATTCGAGGCCTTTGGCGCCGTGGTGGGTCAGCACCTGAACCGCATCGACCGCGGTCGCCGCGAGGGCATCGAGCGCGCGGGTGCGTTGTTCGCCGAGCCACAAGAGCAGCCCCGCGACGGTTGCGGCTTCCTGGCGGTTGCGGCACTGATCCTCGTACTGGTGGGCGAGCGCCACGAGGGCGTCCAGGTTCGCAAGCCGGCGCTGCGCGGCGGAGGAGTCCGACTCCCACCGCACGATCCGGTGGGTGAGCCGGCACTCGGTCAGCACTATTTCGAGCGCCTCGCGCGGCGCGAGGCGCTCGAGCCGCGGTCGCAGCTCCGCGAGTCGCTGCAGGATCGGATGGGCGTCGGGTCCGGTCTCGCGCCAGCGGGCCGAGTCGCCGCCGCCGTCGAGATATCGCAACCGCGCCGTGATCCAATCCTCCGCGGGCGCGCCGTCGGCCAGCGAGAGGATTTCGGCGGTCGCGAGCGTGTCGGCGGGGTCGTTCAGCCGTCGCAGGCACGCGAGCGCGAGCACCGCCTCCGGGGTCTCGAGGAGCCCCGGTTCCCCGGTCGCCGCGGGGATGCGTGCGCTGCCAAGCGCGGTCGCGGCGGCGCTCACGGTCTCGTTCGAGCGCACGAGGATCGCGATGTCTGCGTAGCGGACCGGCCGAAGCGCTTTCGTCGTGGGGTCCTCGATGCGCACGCCCCGCGCGACCAGCCGGCGAATTCCGGCGGCCAGCGCCCGTAAATCCTCGCCCTTGTTGCACCCGCCGAGGATCCAGTTCGCGAACGCCGGCTCCTCGTGCCGCTCCTCGCGCGCCGGCGTGAGTCGTACGGCTTCGGCGCGAAGCGCGGGCGCGAACGCGGGCACGAACACGGCGTTCGACAGCCGGACGAGCGCAGGGCGCGAGCGGAACGAACGACCGAGCGTTTCGGTGTCGCCGCCCATCGCCGGCAGCGCGCTCAGCACCGCTTCCATCAGCGCGGTGTCGCTTCCGCGGAAACCGTAGATCGCTTGTTTCACGTCTCCGACCCAGTAGACCTGCCGCGCGAGCGCGGCGAGCTTGCCGAACAGCGCAAGCTGGATCGGACTCGTGTCCTGGAACTCATCGACCAGCAACAACTCGAGGTCCTCGCGCAGCGGCGCTTCGACCGCCGGCAGCGCGAGCGCCCGCAACAGCAGGTGCTCTTGATCGGTGAAATCGATCGCGCGAAGCTCCCGTTTGCGGGCCTCGTAGACCTCGAGCGTCGCCGCACAGAGCGTGAACATCGACTCGAGATACTCGCGCAGATCGGCGTGCAGCCGCGGGTGCCGCGCATACCGGGCCGCAATCTCGGCGAGCGGCTTTGCCACTTCGAGGAGCTTCTTCTCCGGTGCCGTATTCGCGAGCTTGACCCAGTCGGCCCAGGGCGTACGGCCTTCTGCGAGGTTCCGCGACAGGGATTGCACGAGTGCGCGGTATTCGGCCGTCTTCTTCGTCGACCCCGCAGCGAGTTCCGGCAGTGCCTCGGCGATCGCGTGCCGGAGTTTCACCGTGAGATCCTGACGGGTCGCTTTCGGCAGCTGTGCGAGCAACGCATCGGCGTTCTCACGGCCGAAGCCGCGCAAGGTCGCGACCGGGACGTCGTTCGCGCGCGCCAGATCGACGAGCGCCTGGAGTTCCGCCTGCCAGTCCTCGACGGCGAGCCGCCTCGCGATGTCGTCGAGCCGGGCTATCGTCGCGCCGTCGGCGACCTCGTCGATCGCCTCGCGGACGAGCGTCCGCGCCGGTTCCTCGTCGAGGACCGTGAGCTCGGTCGCAAGTCCGGTCTCGAACGCGAATCGTTCGACCAGCGCGCCACAGACGCTGTTCACGGTGCCGATCCGTGCCTCGCCGATCGCGATCGCAAGATCGAAGCGCCGAGCCTCGAGCAGCCGTCGCCAGATCCGCTCGCGCAGCTCCGCCGCGGCCTTGTTGGTGAACGTGGTCGCGATCACGCCGGCCGGCCGAACGCGGTTCGCGATCAGCTCATCCGCGAGGATCTCGGTCAGGCGGTAGGTCTTGCCGCTGCCGGCACCGGCGCTGACGAAGCGAATCCGCGCGCTCACCGCTGCGCGCTCCAGCCGTAGAGGTAGCGGAACTCGTCGTAGCGCTCGTCGGGCGCGAGGCCCGGCAATCCCTCGGCCGGCGGTTCGGACTCCGCCGTCGCCTCGGTGCCGTCGACCGGCACCTCGATCGCGCCGCGCTCGATCTGCCCGATGCGCCACTGCCACGAGACGAGCGCGCGTCGCCAGACGTCCGACGTGTCTTCGGGGGTTCGCGTTCGCACGGTATCGGCGTCGGGAAAGTAGTGCGAGTTCTGGGCATACAGGAGACCGGCGTCGACCACGAAATACGCGACTGCCGGCCACGCGTGAATCTGCTGGCGGAGCAGCTCGCCGTAGACGCCGAGCTGCAAGTGTTCGTTGTTCCCGAGCTTCTCGCGGTATTTCCTGCCACCGGACCACTTCAGGTCGACGAGACCCGTTGCCGCGTCGGACCGGCGCACCACGAGGTCGGCGACGCCGCGCAGCGCACCGCCGTCGAAATGGCCGTCGAGCGGCTGTTCGGGCGTCACTGCATCGACCCGGGCGGCGCGCAATTGCCGATGCAGACGCGCCAACGCCGAGCGCAGCGTGAAGCGAAAGCGCTCGAGCTCGGCGCGTCGACCCGGCACCGTGAGCAGCGCGCCTTCCTCGCCGATCAGCCGGTCAAAGTGGCGGTCGAACCACGGCGCAATCCGGGCGTTGCTGAGCGCGGGTGCGCCGGCGTCACGGTACAGCCGTTCGACCAGCGCGTGCGCGAGGATTCCCTTGAGCTGGAACGGGTCTGGCAGCTCGAGGATCCGCGATCGCCTGAACCGTGCGACGTCGCCGAGCAACCACTGCGCAGGATGCGACAGCAAGCGTTCGAGGCCGGAGTACGATGTGTGTTCGGGTCGGCGGATCAGCGCGGGGTCGGCGAGCCGCCACCAGCGCCGACGCATCGGCAGCCTTCGGACCGGCAGGGTCTCGATGGCCGTGCCGGTGGCGCGAGCCTCGAGCACGGACTCGATCCGTCGCACGGGCAGGCCGTCGACCAGGGAGTCGATCCACAGCCAGATCGGATGCACGTCGACGACCGGCGGCGGCAGCACGATCACGAGCTCGTCACGTGCCGCGAGCACCGGCTTCATGCCGTCCGTCGTGTCCGCGGCGAGCCGTTCGGCGGGCGGCGCCACGTGCACGCCCGCTGCGGCGAGCGCCTCGATCTCGTGCGCCGACCACGGATCCCGACGCGGTACCGGCGGTAGGGTCGGGCTCCACCAGGCGACCCGGTCGAACGGTTCGACGACCGCACCGGGTTCCGCAACGGCGGCGCAAGCGCCGACCTCGGCCGCTCGCAGCGGGTCGGCGTTCCCGTCACCGGTCACGCGATCGAGGACCGCATCGACCTGGGCGGGCTTGAGCCGCGTTGCTCCTTGCGCCTCGAGTTCACGGAACGCACGCACCGCGGTCGCCGCTTGCGAGAACCCCGCCTGATACGCGTCCCGAAGCACCGGGTCTTCCTCGCCGAGCCGGCCTTGGAAGAATTCCTCGACCATTCGCGCGCGCGCCGCGACCGCGGTGACCGGCGCGCCTTCGCGTCGGTCGTGGCGCTCGGGCTCGATCCAAGCGGCGATCGCCGCGCGCTCCTCGGCGCCGCGCGCGCCGGCCCGGGTCTCGAGGTCGACGAGCGCCTTGTGCCATCGCTCGCCGCCGAGCCCCGGGCGTTCGGCGAGCGTCTCGGCGAGGCGTCGGCGCACCGCCGGGGGCAACGGCCCGATCGGCGCGGTCAGCAATTGCAGCAGCGCCTGGAAATCGAGCGGAGTCCACAGCGTGCGCAGCGCAAGCCGCAGCACCTGCAACGCCGGCCGGAACGGGCTCAGCTCGCCGAAGCCTTGGGCGGCGAGTCCGCTCCCCGACAGCACCCCATCGAGCAGCGTCGTCGAATCGGCGGCGACGAGCAGCGTGTCGCGCGGCTCCTCGCGCAGCGTCGCGGCAAGCCAGTGTGCGGCGACGAGTCGGGTGTCGGCCCGTGCGATGCGCACCGTGCCGTCGTCGCGCCACGGAATCCGGGTCGGTGTCCGCGAGCCGAGGGTTGCCAGCAATTGCGTCTGCAGCTCCCGCAAGAACCCACGGCCTCGAGGGGCGGGCGTTTCGGCCTCGCGGCACGGCAGCCGCTCGAGCACCGCGCGCCAGCGCCGCGGGAAGCGCTCGCGCGAATCGAGTAATTGGATCTCGTCGATCGCGAGCCGCCGGCGCTCGAGCCGGTCGAGGACGGCGGTGAGCCGCTGGCCAATCCCGGGGGGAACCTCAGCCGCAGCGCTCCGTTCGACCGTCGCGAGATCGTCGAGCCTCGGCGCGCCGACGGGGGCCGGAGCGCCGGTCCAGCCGTCGAGATACCACCGATCGCGCCATCCGAGGAGCGTGGCCGCGGTACCGAGCTCGTCGACGGCGAAACTCCGGGCGTAGAAGCGCGAGGGCTCGAGATACGCCGCGAGGCAGCGCCGGTACGCGACCACGCGCTCGGCCGCAGAGGCCGCCGGGGCGAGGAGGCCGAGCTGCGTCTCGAGGAACGTGAGCAGCCCCAAGGGGCCGACCGTCGCCTCGCCGAGCGCGTTGCGTCGGTGCGTCCCGCGCTCGCCGTCCAACCGAAGTCCGAATCGCAGTCGAAGCACGTCGTCCCGGGGTGGTCCTGTCCTTGGAACTCCTGAACTTATACCATGCGGCTGACAGGATGTGTCGCATCAGGAGATCGCCATGCCCGAGCACGCGAAGGGTGACGTGATCATCCGCCAGTGGGAGATGCTGCGGCTCGTGCCGCCGCACGATCAGCCGGGCCGCAGCGCCCCGGAGCTCGTGGCGGCGCTCGAGAGCCGCGGCTACCGCGTCACGCGGCGCACCGTCGAGCGCGACCTCGACGCGCTCGCGCGCTGCCTGCCGCTGCAGACGGACACGCGCGTGCGTCCCGCGCGCTGGCGGTGGCAAAAAAAACGCCACCTCGACATTCCCGGCATGGAAGTCGCCGAGGCGATGGCGCTCTTCATGATGCGTAATGCGATCGATGCGCATCTGCCGAGCTGCTTCCGCGAAGCGATCCAAAGCCGTTTCGTCGAGGCGGACAAGGTGCTCGCGACACTCGCGCGCGCGGGCGGCGTTCGTTGGTCCGACCGCGTGCGCATCGTGCCCTCGAACCAGGTCCTGAAGCCTCCGCGGGTGTCGGCGCGGATCGTGCAGACGCTGCAGCAGGCGTTGCTGCGCGATGTCGCGATCGACGCGGCTTACCAGTCGCTGAGTGATCCCGCGCCGCGACGGCGGGTCTTGTATCCACGGGCACTGTTACTGCGCGGCTCGGCGCTCTATCTGGTCGCGGATCAGAAGGGGAGCCTCGACCCGCCGCACCACTACGCGCTGCAACGCTTCACCTCGGTGCGGCTCCTCGAGCTCGAGCCGTGGTCGCGCGCACCGTTCTCGCTGGATGCGTTCATGGCCGAGGGCACGAACCAGTTCGGTGCCGGCGGTGAGATCGCGTTGAAGGCGGTCGTCAGCACGCCGCTCTATCGGATCCTGCGGGATACGCCGTTGAGCGAGGACATGACGCTCGTCGCGCGCGGCTCGGAGTGGGTGTTGACGGCGACGGTGCGCGATACCTGGGCGCTGCACAGCTGGTTGCTCGGGCACGGCGAGAACATCCGCGTGCTGCAGCCGATCGCGCTGCGCGAGCTGATCGCGCGGCGCACCGCCGCGGCGGCCGGCCAGTACGCTTGACCGTGCCGGCGTGCGACGCGTTCTGTCGCGATCGCGCGTGATACTGCGTACCGGTCGGCGGCGACCGGGAACGCACTGGGAGGGCCTGGCATGAGTACGAACGCGAACTGGGTGTCGTCGGAATCGTCGGTCGGCGCGAGTCCCGCGCCGCCGGATCTGCGCCATCAGGATCCGCCGTTCCGACCGCAGCGGCAAGTCGACATCGAGGGCACGTTGTTGACCGCGCAGGCCGGTGGGCGGGCGGGCGAGGAGATGATCCGCTACTGCCAGGAGCCGCTCTGCGACCTGGTGCGCCAAGCCATTCTCTGGCCGGCCCCGGACCCGGCTGGGGAAACCTGGACCGGAACTTTTCGGTTCCTGATCGTCGAGTTCGCCGACCCGTCCGGGCCGCTCTACGTGCAACTCTGGTCGGAGCCGTTCTCGCCCGTGCTGATCGAAGTGGGGCCGGGCGAGCGAGAGGACCCGGCACTGCAGGCGATCGCGTCACGGATCGCAGGCCCGCTCACCGGGCGCGGGTTCGCGATCGGCGGATCCGCGCGCAATTACGGTAAGCGCTTCCCTGCGCCGCTCGCCGACGAACCGGCGCTCGTCGCGGCGGAGATGCTTGCCGTGGTCACCGAGGTGCTGGGCTTCGACGGTACGGTCGATTTGCAGTATCGATTCTGCCAGAGCAGCCACCTGCGTCTCGACCGGGTCGTCCAACGGCTGACACCGGAAGTCTTGCAGCGCATCCTGCTCGAATGGGACATTCGCGCGGGCGCGCCGGCCAACGTCGCAGACGAACTCGAGGCCAGTGCGCATGGCTTCGACGTCCGGTTCTACTTCTTCGACGAGTGCCGTGATCACGCGGGCGAGTTCGAGGAGGTGCACGCGATGTGCATCGTGCGGATGGACGAGAATCGGGCCCGCGAGATCGTGACCAAGGTCAATACGGTCCGCTATGCGTTTCGGGCCTGGCCGATCTCGGCCGATGCCGGGCAACGGGCCGGGGTTTGTTTCACGCTGCCGCTGCCGTTGGCGGGCGGCGTCACGCTGCGCGCGATCCGCAGCCGCCTCGACGACTGGTTCCGATGCCTGCAGGCGCTGTGCGCACGTTGAGGATCCGGATGCACGAACTCGCTCTCATTCCGGTTTTCTACGGCGAGGCGATGAACGCGTCGGTCGACAGCTTCTCGCCGAGCGCGGCGAAGCCGCGTGCGGTCGTCGCGGACTGGCGCGAGCGCGGCGAGCCGATCGAGGTGATTGCCCCAACGCCCGTCGCGGTCGAGGATCTGAAGCGAACTCACGATCCGGCGTACGTCGACGGGGTCCTGCGGGGCGATCTGCCGAACGGTTTCGGCACCACCGATGCGGGTGTTGCGGCGTCGTTGCCTTTCACGTGCGGGGCGATGTGGTGTGCCGCGCGCGCGGCGCTGCGCAACGGTCGGGTCGCGGTCGCGCCGTGCTCGGGCTTTCATCATGCGCGCCACGCGCGCGCCGGCGGCTACTGTACGTTCAACGGCCTGATCGTCGCCGCACAGGCGCTGCGGGCTGCGGGCGACGTGGCGCGGGTCGGGATCCTCGATTTCGATCAGCATTACGGCGACGGCACCGACGCGCTGATCGGGCGGCACGGACTCGACTGGATCCGTCACTACACGGCCGGTGCCGAATACGGCGATCCGACGCAGGTCGAGGCATTTCTGGCGCGCATCCCGGCGTTGGTCGGTGCGATGCGCGATTGCGACGTGGTGCTCTATCAAGCCGGCGCCGACCCGCACATCGACGACCCGCTCGGGGGCTGGATGACCACGAGAGATCTCGCGGAACGGGACCAGCGGGTCTTCGAGGCAGCCGCGACCGCCGGCGTGCCGATCGCGTGGAACCTCGCGGGTGGCTACCAGACGCCGCTGCGCAAGGTGCTCGACATCCACCACAACACCCTGCGGGCGTGCGCGAACGTGTATCTACACGGCGGCGCGAGAGCGGCCGCCCGATCGGCGGCCCGATGATTCGGGTGCGGTCGGAGGAATCGCGCGTCCGCGGCTGCCTGCTCGGTGGGGCCGTCGGCGACGCACTGGGCGCGCCGGTCGAGTTTTGCAATGTGGCCGAGATCGTCGCGCGCCACGGCGAGGGCGGCATTCGGGACTACGTCGAGGCGTTCGGTCGGATCGGGGCGATCACCGACGACACGCAAATGACCCTGTTCACCGCGGAGGGACTGATTCGCGCGATGGTGCGGTATCAAGCGCGTGGAATCTGCCACCCGCCAGCCGTCGTACACCATGCGTACCTGCGCTGGGCGGTCACGCAGGGACTCACTCCCAACGCCCGCATCGACTCCGACGGCTGGCTCATCAGCGTGCGCGCGCTGTGGTCCCGCCGTGAACCCGGCGCCACCTGCCTCATGGCGCTGCAGGACGCGACCGCGTTCGGCGCACCCGCGGTCAACGACAGCAAGGGCTGCGGCGCGCCGATGCGGATCGCACCGGTCGGCCTGGCCGTCGACCGAACGAGGGTGTTCGAGTTCGCTGCGGAAATCGCCGCACTGACGCACGGGCATCCGACCGCGGCGCTCGCGAGCGGCTTCCTGGCGACGCTGATCGGCGATCTCCATCGAGGACAACCGATCGACTTGGCGATCGACGAGGCGACGCGGCGGCTCGTGCTCGAACCGGAACACGCCGAAACGTTACGGGCGATCGAGCGCGCCCGATCGCTCGCCGCTGGCGGTCGACCGGACCGCGCGACGGTCGAATCGCTCGGCGGCGGCTGGGTCGCCGAGGAGGCGGTCGCGATCGCTCTCTACGGTGTGCTCGCGACGCGAAACTTCGAGGAAGCAGTGATCCTGGCGGTGAATCATTCGGGCGATAGCGACAGCACCGGTGCGATCGCCGGCAACATCGCCGGGACGTTGTA
>JAJYAM010000089.1 GCA_021779535.1 Pseudomonadota bacterium | reverse complement strand
ATCAGCGCGACCGCGCTCAGCGCGGGCACGACCGCGTAGTGCAGGAACGTGCCGAGCGACTGCTTGTAGCTGTCCCGGTACAGCCACGCGCAGACGAGTCCCGCGAGGCCGTAGTAGTAGGACACCTGCACCGCGATCGCATTCACCGAGTCGGCGAGGATCGACGCGATCGACGGCATGAAGCTCGACGCGAAGATCACGACGAGGCCGATCGCGAGCAGCAGGTACATCGTGCGCACCGGCGTGACCGTGCGCTCGTGGACTTCGCCGAAGTACGCGGGCAGCGCCCGGTCGCGTCCCATCGCGAACAGCGTGCGCGAGAACTGCAGCATCGTGGTCTCGAGCGTCGCGATGCTCGAGAGGATCAGCGCGAGCGCGGCCGCGTAGCCGCCGGTCCGGCCGAGCCCGGCCGCGATCGCGACGTGATAGATCAGGTTGTCGGAGAATCCGCTGGCATCGCGCAGCGAGAACAGCATCAGCGTCGCGGCGGTGAACGCCGCGAACGAGGCGATCGTCACGAACACGCTGAGGAAGCCGCCGTTGCCGGCGGCGTTCGGCCGGTCGTTGCGCGTTTCCTCGGACAGGTTCGCGGTGACGTCCCATCCCCAGTACAGGAACACCACGATCAGCGCGGACGAGGCGAAGGTCGCGCCCGTGTAGTGGAAGCCGAACCAGGACCAGGAGAACGGGTTCACGACGTGGCCGGTCTGGGTCGCGACGAACGCGGCGATCGAGATCCCGAACAGGATCACGAGCTCGATCGTGCTCATCACGACCTGGACCTTGCTCGTGATCTCGATCCCGGAGATCAGCACGAGGCCGATCACGACGAACCAGACCGCGCCGATGCTGGTCGTGAGCAGCACGTGATCCGCGAGCGCCGGGTCGATCAGGTCGATCGTCGCGGTGCCGAGCGGAACGCTGCCGGTGACCATGAACACCATCGACGCGATCAGCAGCGCCCAGCCCGAGAAGTAACCGAACAGCTTGCCGAAGCCGATCTTGGTCCACTCGTAGGCGGCGCCCGCGTTCGCGATCCGTTGATTCAGCCCCTTGTACGCGGTCGCGATCCCCAGCATCGGCAACGCGAACACCAGTATCGCGTTCGGCGAGAACATCCCGGCGGTCACGAGCAGGCTCGAGATCGCGACCGCGATCGAGAAGCCGGGCGCGCTGCCGGCGACGCCCATGATGATCGATTCGAAGAACGAGAGTGAGTTGGCCTTCAGCTGGTCGCTCATGCGCGCTCCGGAGCCGCCCCGCGCGCCGCCGCGCGCCGGACGGCTCGCGTCTGGATCCTACAGGTAGAAATCATATTCGCGTGGCAGGACATCGCGGAGCAGGGCGGCGTGTTCCCTGCGCTTCAGCTCCCGATAGGCGTCGAGGAACCGCGGCGACAGGTAACGCCCGAGCGCCGGCGAGTCGCGCATCCGGTCGAGCGCGGCGAACAGGTCGTCCGGAAACTCATCCGCCCCCCCGCCGACCGCCCGGCCCTGCGCCGGCGCGGTGGGCTCCAGTCCGTTCTCGACGCCATGCAGGATCGCCGCGAGGACCGCCGCGAGCGCGAGGTGCGGGCTCGCGTCCGCGCCGGCGACCCGGTGTTCGATGCGGCGCCCCTCGGGATTCGACGCGGGGATCCGGAACGCGACGCTGCGATTGTTCTCGCCCCAGTCGCGGCTGCGGGGCACGAACTGTCCGAGGAACCGCCGGTGCGAGTTCAGGTTCGGCGCGAACAGTCCGACCGAGTCGTACATCAACGCCTGCATCCCGGCGACCGCCTGCCGCAGCAGCGTCTCGCCGCCGGCCGTGCCGAAGCGGTTCACGCCGTTCTCGTCGGTGATGCTGACGTGCAGGTGCAGGCCGTTGCCGGGCTGATCGAGGAACGGCTTCGCCATGAACGTCGCCTGCGCGCCGGCGGCCTGGGCGACGCCCTTGACGATGCGTTTCAGCAGCACCGCGTGATCGGCCGCGAGCAGCGGGTCGGCGACGTGCCGGAGGTTGATCTCGAACTGGCCGATGCCGTACTCGGCGACCGCGCCGCAGACCGGCACGCGCTGCGCGGCCGCGGCGGCCTCGACCCGCTCGAGGAATGCCGCGTTCGACTCGATCGCGTCCATCGACAGGTTCTGGGCGCGCCGCGGCGGATCGGCGTTCGGACCGCAGGCCGCGAGCGCGATCGTCCCGTCGGCGCGGCGCCGCGGATCGATCAGGTAGAACTCGAGCTCGCAGGCGACGACCGGATGCAGACCCGCAGCGCGGCAGCGGTCGGCGACCTGGGAGAGGATCATCCGCGGATCGAACCAGTAGCGTTCGCGCGACCGCATGTCGCGCATCTCGCAGACCACCTGGGCGGTCGGCATCCGGGTCCAGGGCGCGAGGCAGACGGTGCCGGGCACCGGCACGGCCGTTCCGTCGGGATCGCCGTCCGAGGTTCCCATGCCGTGCACGTCGTGCCCGAGCCCGCGGCTGTCGGCGATCAGCGCCGACGCCGAGAACTGCACGCCCTCGACGAACACCTTCGCGGCGTCTTCGAGCGCGACGCGCTTGCCGAGCGTGTTGCCGTTCACGTCGATCACGAACGCATCGAGCGCGGTCACCTGCGGGTGTGCCCGCGCGAACTCCTTCCATTCCTCGGTCGGATCCGCCGCGTCGGTCGTCCGTTCCGTGATCGGTCGTCCTTCCTGCATCGTCGAAACTCCCATTGACGCGCGCCCCGGCGTCACAGCCGGTCGCGCAGCGCGTACCACGACATCGCGGCGACCAGGGTCGGCCAGCGCAGCGCGGGGCCGCCCGGGAACGCCGGCACCGGGACCCGCGCGAACCGTTCGAATCCGCCGCGCTCGCCGGCGATCGCGTCGGCGAGGAGCTTCCCGCAGTACGGGGCGAGCAGCACGCCGAGCCCGGAGAAGCCGCTCGCGTTGTACCAGCCGGGCTCGAGCTCGCGGACGAACGGCATCCGCGTCGGCGTGATCGCGAGGGTGCCGCCCCAGCCGTAGTCGAACCGCGTGCCCTCGAGCTGCGGGAACAGCCGCAGCGCGTGCGGCCGCACGAACGCGGCGATGTCGCGCGGGAACCGGTAACCGTAGGTCTCGCCGCCGCCGAACAGCAGCCGGTGGTCGACGGTCGTGCGGAAGTAGTTCACCACGAAGCGCGAATCGGACACCGCGATGCCGCCGCGGATCAGCGCCTCGGCGCGCTCGGCGCCGAGCGGCTCGGTCACCGCGACGAAATTGTTGATCGGCATCACGTGCCGCTCGACGGCCGGCGAGATCCCGCGCAGGTAGCCGTTGCACGCGAGGATCACGTGCGGGGCCCGCACGTCGCCGCGGGCCGTGTGCACCCGCCAGTCGCTGCCGGCGCGGCGGATCCCGAGCACGCGCGTGTCCTCGTGCAGGTGCGCGCCGCGGCTCGCGGCCGCGCGCGCCATCCCGAGCGCGAGGTTCATCGGATGCAGGTGACCGCTGCGGCCGTCGAACGCGCCGCTGTGGTAGTCCTCGGTCGCGACCGTCGCACGGACCTCGTCGCGGTCGACGAAGCGGATGTGCGGATAGTCGTAACGCTCGCGCAGGTGATCGACGAAGCGGCGGGTCGCGTCCGTATGGGATGCTTTGTGGTCGGCGTACAGCACGCCGGGGCGGTAGTCGCAGCGGATCCCGTAGCTGTCGATCAGGCGGTCGAGATGGCCGCGCGCATCGAGCGCGAGTTCCCACAGCCGGCGCGCGTCCGCCGCGCCGAGCCGCTTCTCGAGCCAGGCTTGATCGCGGCGCAAGCCGACGTGCGCCTGGCCGCCGTTGCGGCCCGTCGCGCCCCAGGCGAGGAGCGACTGTTCGAGCAGCACCACGTCGAGGCCCCGCTCGGCGAGATGCAGCGCCGCGCCGATCCCGGTGAAACCGCCGCCGATCACGCAGACGTGCGCGCTGCGGTCACCCGCGAGCGGCGGCGCGTCGACGCGCTCGTTCACCGTCGCCGCGTAATAGGAGGGCGCGTGCACGGTGCTCGGCGCGAGCGCGGATTGGCGGCGGAACGTCAGCATTTGTGATCACAGATCGTTGGCATCAGCATACACGAAGCCGCTTTCGCCGATCAAACCCATTCCGTCGCGGATGTCGGCGCGGATCGCCTGGCCGAGCCCCGCGGCGTCGCGAGCCGCGATCGCCCGCAGCGCGAGCGCGTGCTGATCGACCAGGTTCGCGGTGCCGACGCGGCCGTAGACGATCCGCATGTACGGCCCGAACTGCAGCCACAGGGTCTCGATCAAACGGTTCAGGATCCCGCGCGGCCGCGCGTCGTAGATCGAGAAGTGAAAGTCGAAGTTGCCTTGCATGTAGGCCGGCAGGTCGCCCCCGCCGATCGCGGCGCCGATCGCATCGTCGATCTGCCGCAGCTGCTTCAGGCGTTTCGCGTCGATGTAGGGCAGCGCCTCGACCGCGGCCTCGGGCTCGAGGAGCTCCCGGCAGCGCCACAGCTCGCGGAACCGGCCCTCGGTCATCGCCGGCACGATCACCCGGCGTTTCGAGCGGATCTGCACCGCGCCCTCGGCCGCGAGCCGGCTGAGCGCTTCGCGCACCGGGGTCTGGCTGACCCCGAGCTCCTCGGCGAGCCGGCGCGTCGAGAGCCGGGCGCCGGGCACCATGCCGCCGGTGATGAACCGCCGCGCGAGCTCGGTGTGCACGTTGTGGTGGAGCGGTACGACCGCGCCGTCGGCGCCGTCGGCGCCGCGCACCGGCGGGCGCGGCGCCGCCCGGCGCGCCGGCGCCCGTGCGGCCCGTGCGGCCCGTGGGTTAAGCCGCGGTGTCGAGGCCACGCAGGAGCGGCTCCGCCTCGCGCAGCGACCGATCGATCGTGTCGACCAATCGGTCGATCTCGGCGTGCGAGACGATCAGCGGCGGGCACATCACGATGGTGTCGCGGATCGCCCGGACCATCAGTCCGTTGCGGATGCACGCGTCGCGCACGATCGGGCCGGCGTTGCCTTCCTTGCCGCCGAAGCGCCGGTTCGTGCCCGGCCGGGAGACGATCTCGACGGCGCCGATCAAGCCGAGCGAGCGTGCCTCGCCCACCGCGGGGTTCGCGGCGAGCCGCTTCAATGCGTTCGCGAGGTACGGTCCGACGTCTTCGGCGACCCGCTCGACGAGCCGCTCGCGCGCGATGATCTGCAGGTTCCGCAGCGCGACCGCGGCCGACACCGGGTGCCCGGAATAAGTGTAGCCGTGGATGAACTCGCCGCCCTTCTCCTTCAGCACCCGCACGATCGGCGCGGCGACCGCGGTCGCCGAGATCGGCAGGTAACCCGAGGACAGGCCCTTCGCCATCGAGACGATGTCGGGCTTGATCCCGAAATGCTGGAAGCCGAACCAGCGTCCGAGCCGCCCGAAGCCGCAGATCACCTCGTCGGCGACGAGCAGGATGCCGTACTTGCGGCAGATCGCCTCGACCCGCTTCCAGTAGCCCGGCGGCGGGATGATCACGCCCCCGGCGCCCTGCACGGGCTCGCCGATGAACGCGGCGACGTTCTCCGGCCCGACCTCGAGGATGCGCGTCTCGATCGCCGCGGCGGCGCGCGCGCCGAAAATCTCCGGATCCTCGCCGAAGCCCTCGCCGAACGCATAGGGTTGCATCACGTGCTCGATCCCGGGGATCGGCAGGCCGCCCTGCGCGTGCATCGCCTTCATGCCGCCGAGGCTCGCGCCGGCGACGGTCGAGCCGTGGTAGGCATTCCAGCGGCTGATGAAGATCCGCCGCTGCGGCTCGCCGCGCAGCGTCCAGTAATGCCGTACGAGGCGCAGCACGGTGTCGTTCGACTCCGAGCCCGAGCTGTTGAAGAACACGTGGGTCAAGTCGTTGCCGAGTCGCGCGGAGACTTCCGCGGCGAGCCGGATCGCGGGCTCGTTCGCCGTCTTGAAGAACGTGTTGTAGAACGGCAGCTGGAGCATCTGCTCATAGGCGACCTCGGCGAGCTCCTTGCGCCCGTAGCCGACGTTCACGCACCACAACCCGGCCATCCCGTCGAGCAGGCGGGTGCCTTCCGCGTCCTCGATCGTGCAGCCCTCGGCGCGCACGATGATCCGGCTGCCGCCGAGCTCCTGCTGGACCTTGTAGTCGCTCTGCGCCGGGAGGTGGTGATCGAGGTCCAGCCGGCGCAATTCCGCGATTTTCTGTGATGGCATCGGTGCGGTCATTGGAGCGTTCCTGTCGTTACGAGCGGCCCCCGCGGGCAGCCGCCAAGCTACCCCGCCGCGGAGCGTGCGTCAAGAATCTGTGATTGCAGATTGGGACGGGGGCGGGGACGGGAGCGGGGCCCGGGGCGGGGCGGCCCGGTCGGGCGCGCTCAGCTCAGCGCGACGACGAGCTTCGCGCTGTGGCTGCGCCAGTGGATCGGGATCACGAAGGTGCGCGCGCCCGGACGCGGTTCGATCGGCGGCGTGTCGCCGCAGAGCACGTGCGGCGGCGAGATCCGAAAATCGTTGCCGAAGTTGCGGCGCGCGTTGCCGGAGATCGTGTTCGCGACCTCGCCGACCAGGTCGCGCATCGTCTCGTGCCCGAAGTCGGTCTCGTGCATCTTCATCAGCATCACCGCGAGCATCGTCTTCGGCGCGGTGAAGCAGACGACGCCCTCGCGCCTTCCCGACACTTCGATCACGCCGGAATACTCGTGCAATGCGAGCGGCTCTCCCATCAGGTACGGGGAGCCGATCGACGCCGGCTGCTCCGCGGCGACCTCGAAGAAGTGCGTCGTTCCATCGACGAAGACCTTCAGTTCCCTTTCGTGCAGCATTCTTCGTTGCTCCGCGCCGGTTCCGATCAGCGCAGCAGTTCGGCGAGCGCTTCGTTGAGCTGCCGCTCGGTGAACGGCTTGTTCAGGAAGCCGTTCGCGCCGCACGCCATCGCCTCGATCGCGGTCGCCTTGTCCGCGAGCGCCGAGATCACCAGGATGCGCACCGACGGCTTCACCGCGACCATCCGCCGGATGCATTCGATTCCGTCCATCTGCGGCATCGTCAGGTCCATCGTGACGACGTCCGGATCGGTGCGCGAGAACAACGCCAGGGCCTCGACGCCGTTCGCCGCGCTGCCGACCAGGCGCAGCCGGTCGAAGCGCTGCGAGCGCTCGACCCGGCGCCGGACGATGTTCGAATCGTCGACGATCAGGAGCTTCAGGGTCGGGTCGATCGCGGCGTTCATCGGCGCTTCGGCGCGTCTCAGGCGACCGCCGCGGCGGCGTCCGCGGCCGCCGGCAGGTGGATCTTGAAGCGGGTGTACTTGCCGGGGCTCGTCGCGACGCCGATCCGCCCGCCGAGCGCGTGGATCGTGCGCGCGACCACGTCCATGCCGACGCCGCGTCCGGCGCCGAGGGACACCTCGCTCATCGTCGAGAACCCGGCGCGGAAGATCAGCGCGATCGCCGCGCGCGTGTCCATCGCCGCCGCCTCGGCCTCGGTGATCAGTCCGGCGCGGACCGCGGCGGCCTTGACCGCGTCCGGCGCGATGCCGGCGCCGTCGTCCTCGACGGTCAGTTCGTAGCCGTCGGCCGTCCGGGCGAAGCGGGTGCGCACGAGCCCCACGTCGCTCTTCGAACGCGTGCGGCGCAGGTCGGGGTCCTCGATCCCGTGCACCGCGGCGTTGCGCACGAGGTGCACGAGACAATCCTTCAGCGGCTTCGCGAGCGGCCGCGGGATCGCGTCGAAACCGCTGCACTCGACCCGCAGCGCCTTGTGATGGTCCTGCGCGAGGCGCGCCGCCGCCGCTTCGAGGATCGGCGCGATCGCGTCGGCCGGGCTCGCGGCGGGCTCGGCGTCGGTGCGCGCGAGGCGCGCGCCGATCTCGCGGATCCCGCGCAGGTATTCGACCAGCTCGTCGAGTTTCGCGACGATCGGCAGGAAGTCGTCGCCGCTCAGCGCGGGGCGGGACTCGCAGGCGCTGACCCGGCTCTCGAGCGCGTGCAGGCGGTCGGCGACACCGCGCAGCTCGAGCGCGCCCGCCTCGCCCTTCAGCGTGTGCAGTTCGCGCATCAGGCCGCCGAGCTTGCGGCGGAAATCGGCGTCGCTGCGCGCGGGCTCCCTCAGGATCGCGTTGACCAGCTTCAGGCCGGCATCCGCGGTGTCGAGGAACGACGCGAGCTGCAGCGGATCGGTGCGGGTCATCCCGATCAGCATGTCGAGCTGCGCGTTCGCGCCGACCTGCGACTCCTGGAGCTCGCGCGCGAGCGCCACGTTCGAGGTGACGTCGACGACGGAGCACAGCACGTACTTCACGCCGTGCGCGCCGGTCACCCGATGGAAGTCGAACTGCAGGTACCGGGGTTCCGGGTTCAGCGGATCGGTGCTCTTCACCTCGACCTGGGACAACGGATTGATCGTCTTCATCAGGTTCTCGTTGGCCCGCTCGCCCCAGAGCAGGTCGACGTACTTGAGCGCGGTCGCGATCGTCGGCTCCGGCACGAGGCCGGCGAGCAGGTTCCGGAAGTCGAGGCCGGCGAAGTCCTCGCGCCCGAACATCCGCCCCAGCGCGTCGGACCACACCGGCCCGATCCGGTGGTCCGCGTCGAGCAGGAAGAACCCCTCGCGCACGGTGCGCAGAATGTCGCGCGTCCGCTCGCGGGCCTCCTGCGCGGCGCGGGCATGGCGGGCGCGCGACAAGAGCAGCCAGGCGGCGATCGCGGCGAGCACCAGCGCGGCGAGGACGCCGCCGAGCAGCAGCAGCCGCAACCGCGTGGCCGCGGCGGACGCCGAGGACTGCAGGCCGCGGGTGACCGTGGCGAGATCGGCGTCGAAGCCGCGTGCGTTCGCGAGCGCGTACAGCCGCGCGCGCTCGATGCGCGCGTACAGCCGGTGTCCGTCGCCGGACAGGCGGGTCGCGGCCGCATCCGAATCGACGTAGGGTTCGCCGCGGAACCCGAGCACCGGCGCGAGCTCGTCACGGTAGCCGCGCCAACGCCGCTGCACGCTCGCGAGCTGCGCCGGGTCGTGGTCGATCGCGGCGAGTGCCCGCAGCCGCACGCCGAAGTCGTGCGTCGAACCGCGCAGCGTCGCGAGCGATCGGCCCACGTAGGCGCGCACTTCGAGCCGCTCGCGCAACCCGCTCACCTCGCGGAGCAGCTCGCGAGGGTACGCTTGCAGCGTGCTCGCGGTCTGCACCGCGGCGATGTCCTCGCGCAGCCGGGTCGCGAGGCGAAAGCCGGTACCCAAGGCGGTCCCGAGCGCCGCGGCGAGCAGGACGCCGATCGCGATCAGCAGGGCGGTGCGGCGGTCGAGAGGAACTGCAGGTGACATGCGCGGGGCTCCGGAAGGTCAGCGGGGCGGTGCGAACCGAATCTCGATCTTCGCGGGCACGGACACGGGCTTGCCGTCGAGGGTCGGCGGTGCGTAGCGCCAGCGCTCGACCGCGTCGGTCGCCGCGTGGTCGAACGCGCCGCGGGGCGACGAGGCGAGCACGTGCACGTCGCGCGTCCGGCCGCGCGGGTCGACGACGAACGCGACCACGACGGACCCGGCCATGTGACGATCGATCTCATCGTAGGGATAACGGGGCGTGTAGTTGCGCACCAGGCGCAGCGCCGGCACGGCGGCGGCCCGCGCCGCCGCGCCTCGATGCGAGGCGAGCAGCGCGTCGACCGACGCGAGCGCCTGCGGGTCGGCGCCGAGCGTCCGCGCGGCGGCGAGATCGCGCGCGTCGGATTTCCCGGCGAGCGCCGCGGTGCGTGCGCGCGCGAGCAGGCGTTGCTCGAGCGCGGCGCCGGCCGCGGCGAGTCCGGCGGCGTTCGGAA
>JAJYAM010000018.1 GCA_021779535.1 Pseudomonadota bacterium | reverse complement strand
CGCGACCGGATCAGCACGAACACCGCACCGCCGATCGCACCGTACAGATGCGCCTGGGGCACGACCTTGCCGCCGAGTCCGCGGGTCTCCCCGGGGAGCGCGCCGGCATGCAAGGTCCAGCCGATCACCGCGGCCATCCCGAGCAGCAGCGCGGCCGAATAACCCGGGCGCTTTGGAAACTCGAGCAACGCACCGGCGCAGTACAGGCCGAACAGCGACCCGGAGATGCCGACGTACCAGGCGATCTGCGGGCTGAACGCGAGGAGCCCCAGGCCGACCGCGAGCGCGCTCAGCAGCAGCACCCCGAGCCAGGCACGCTCGTCCAGTGCTTCCGAAAACAGTCCCCAGATCAGCAGCAGGCCGAGCGCATCGCGCCCGAGATGGACCCAGCCGAGGTGCACGAAACTGCCGGTCAGCAGCCGCCACACCTCGCCGTGCAGCACCGCCGCGCGCCGATATTCCAACGCCGGGGTCCAGCCGGCGGCCTGGAACGCCGCGAGCGCCGCGGCGAGCACGAGCGGCATGCGCCAGCGGCGCAAGCGCTCGGTCATGAGCCGCGGTGTCGTCTTGCCCACGGGGCCTTACGGTAACATGGCCGGCCATGAGCGTTGCGACCACCGAGACCCGAGCGTATCGCTACTACGACTTCGTGATGGCGGCCTACGTGTGCGTGCTGCTGTGCTCGAACCTGATCGGGCCGGCCAAGGAGACCTCGGTGCACGTGCCGGTCTTCGGCACCGTGACGTTCCTCGCCGGCGTGCTGTTCTTCCCGATCTCCTACATCTTCGGCGACATCCTGACCGAGGTGTACGGGTACGCGCGCGACCGGCGCGTCGTCTGGGCGGGCTTCGGCGCGCTCGCGTTCGCATCGCTGATGGCGACGGTCGTCGTGCACCTGCCGCCGTCCGCGGCGGGCCGGGCGAACCAGGCGGCGCTGGTCATCATCTTCGGCAACACGCCGCGGATCGTCGCCGCGTCGGTCGTCGCATTCCTGTGCGGCACGTTCGTGAACAGCTACGTGCTCGCGAAGATGAAGATCTGGACGCGCGGGCGCTGGTTGTGGACGCGGCTCGTCGGCTCGACGCTGTGCGGCGAGCTGGTCGATTCGGCGTTGTTCTACACGATCGCGTTCTACGGACGGATCCCGTGGCCGCACCTGCAGGGACTGCTGTTCACGCAGTACTTCCTGAAGAGCGGCTGGGAGATCCTCGTCGCGCCGCTGACCTATCGCGTGGTCGCGTTCCTGAAACGCGCCGAGAACGAGGACTACTACGACATCGGCACCGACTTCACGCCATTCTCGCTCGAGGCTTGAACCGATGGATTCACCGCGTTCGTTGATCGTGCTCGATCCCGCGGCCGCCGGCGAGGCGGCCGGTCCGCGCCCGGAGACGATCCTGGCGGGCGCGCCGCGCGCGCAGGCGGCGAACCAGTACGCGGACGAGCGCGGCGAGTTCTTCTGCGGGGTGTGGAGCTGCACCGCCGGCCGCTGGCGGATCCGCTACACCGAGCACGAGTTCTGCGTGATCCTCGCGGGCCGCGTGCGGATCGAGTCCTCGGCCGGAGAGTCCCGGGAATTCGGGCCGGGCGACGCGTTCGTCGTCCCGGCCGGATTCGAGGGGACCTGGGAAGTGCTCGCGCCGTGCCGCAAGTGGTACGCGGTGTACGAGCGGGCGGGCTGAGCGGGCGCTCAGGCCGTTTCGCGGATCGCTCCGCCGAGCACCTCGGCGATGCGCGCCAGATCCGCCGGCTGCACGATCAGCGGCGGCGACAGCGCGATGATGTCGCCGGTCTGGCGCACCAGCACGCCGCGCTCGAAGCACTTCACGAACACCTCGTAGCCGCGCGCCCCGGGGCGGTTCGGCCGCGGTTCGAGCTCGACCGCGCCGATCAGGCCCAAGTTGCGCACGTCGATCACGTGCGGCAGGCCCTTCATCCCGTGGACCGCGCTTTCCAGCACCGGCGCGAGATCGGCGGCGCGGGTCAGCAGGCCTTCGCGTGCGTAGACGTCGAGCGTCGCGAGCGCGGCCGCGCAGGCGAGCGGGTGCCCGGAATAGGTGTATCCGTGGAACAGCTCGATCGTGTTCTCCGGTCCCTGCATGAACGCGTCGTAGATCTTGCGCGACGCGAACACGGCGCCCATCGGCACCGCGCCGTTGGTCAGCCCCTTCGCGGTGGTGATCAGATCCGGCGTGACCTCGAAGGCCTGCGCGGCGAACGGCCGGCCGATGCGGCCGAATCCGGTGATCACCTCGTCGAAGATCAGCAGGATGTCGTGCTTGTCGCAGATCTCGCGCAGCCGCTTCAGATAGCCGACCGGCGGCAGCAGCACGCCCGCGGACCCGGAGACCGGCTCGACGATCACCGCGGCGATCGTCGATGCGTCGTGCAGCGCGATCAAGCGTTCGAGATCGTTCGCGAGGTGCGCGCCCCACGCGGGCAGCCCGCGGGAGAACGCGTTGTGCTCGATCGACAGCGTGTGCGGCAGGTGGTCGACGCCGGGCAGCATCGACGCGGCGAAGAACTTGCGGTTGTTCGCGATCCCGCCGACCGAGATGCCGCCGAAGCCGACGCCGTGGTAGCCGCGCTCGCGGCCGATCAGCCGGGTCCGCGACGCCTGGCCGCGCGCGCGCTGATACGCGAGCGCGATCTTGAGCGCGGTGTCGACGGACTCGGAGCCGGAGTTCGTGAAGAACAGCCGGTCGAGCCCCGGCGGCGCGATCGCCGCGAGCCGGTTCGCGAGCTCGAACGCGCTCGGGTGGCCCATCTGGAAGGTCGGCGCGAACTCCATCGTGGCCGCCTGCGCCGCGACCGCCTCGGTGATCTCGCGGCGGCCGTGTCCCGCGTTCACGCACCACAGGCCGGCGACGGCGTCGAGGATCTCGCGGCCGTCGGCGGTCCAGTAATGCATGCCTTGCGCGCGCGTGAGCAGGCGCGGGTTCGCCTTGAACTGCCGGTTCGCGGTGAACGGCATCCAGAAAGACTGCAGTTCGCTCGGGGCGGGCGTTGCGGACGGTTTGGCATTCATGGTCTCGGGGATCCCTCGGGTGCTGGCGGAGTGAACCGGCCAGATGATAAGAAAAATTGACAGAATGCTCAAACCGGAGCGAAATGAGGCCGATAGCGTTTAATATCTTAGACACCATGACCCTGGACGTCGGCGCCCACCTCAGAGCCGTGCGGCAAATGTACGGCCTCAGCCAGCGCGAGCTCGCGAAGCGGGCCGGCGTCACCAACGGCTTGATCTCGCTGATCGAGCAGAACCGCGTGAGCCCGTCGATCAGCAGCTTGAAGCGCGTGCTCGACGGGGTGCCGATGGCGCTCGCGGACTTCTTCACCCTCGACCTGGCGCACAAGCCGCAGGTGTTCTTTCCGAAGGCGGAACTGCCGGACATCGGCGCGGGCCGGGTCGCACTGCACCTGGTCGGCGGCAGCCTCGCGAAGCGCAGCATGGCGATCCTGCACGAGTTCTATGCGCCCGGTGCGGATACCGGCGAGGAGATGCTGACCCACGCCGGGGAGGAGGGCGGCGTCGTCGTCCGCGGACGCATCGAGCTCTCGGTCGGCGGCGAGACGCGCAGCCTGAGCGCGGGCGATGGCTACTATTTCCGCAGCAATCTCCCGCATCGCTTCCGCAACGTCTCGCGCGAGGACTGCGAGATCGTGAGCGCGAGCGCGCCGCCGACGTTCTAGCGATCCGGAAACCGCAATTCGGCTACCATGGGGCGGCAATGAGCAGCGTGACCCTGGCCGCGACGCAGATGGCCTGCGAATGGAACCGCGACGCGAACGTCGAGCGCGCGGAGCGGCTGGTCCGGGTCGCGGCGGGCCGCGGCGCGAACGTCGTGCTGCTGCAGGAGCTGTTCGAGACGCCGTACTTCTGCAAGGACCACGACCCGCGGCACTTCGACCTCGCGCACCCGCTCGACGCGCACCCCGCGGTCGAGCACTTCCGCGGCGTCGCGCGCGAGCTCGGCGTCGTGCTGCCGGTCAGCGTGTTCGAGCGCGCCGGAACCGCGTTCTTCAACACCGTCGTCGTCGTCGATGCCGACGGCAGCGTGTGCGGCCATTACCGCAAGTCCCACATCCCGGAGGGACCGGGCTATCACGAGAAGTTCTATTTCTCGCCCGGCGACACGGGGTTTCGGGTGTTCCCGACCGCGTTCGGCCGCGCCGGCGTCGCGATCTGCTGGGACCAATGGTTTCCCGAGGCGGCGCGCGCGATGGCGCTGCAGGGCGCCGAGTTCCTGCTCTACCCGACCGCGATCGGCTCGGAGCCGCAGGCGCCCGCGCTCGACTCGAGCGGCCACTGGCAGCGGGTGATGCAGGGCCACGCGGCCGCGAACGTGCTCCCGGTCGTCGCGTCGAACCGCATCGGCGCCGAGCGTGGCGCGAAATGCGAGCTCGAGTTCTACGGCTCCTCGTTCATCGCGTCGCCGACCGGCGAGAAACTCGCCGAAGCCGACCGCCGGACCGAGACCGTGCTCGTCGCGAGCTTCGACCTCGACGAGGTGCGCCGGACCCGGGAGGCCTGGGGCGTGTTCCGCGACCGGCGCCCCGAGCTCTACCGGTCGCTGCTGTCCTACGATGGGCGATCCTGACGAGGCGGCGCTGCCGCGCACGATCGCGTTCGTCGACCTCGAAACGACCGGCGGCAACGCGGCGCATCACCGGGTCATCGAGATCGGGATCGTCCGGGTCGTCGACGACGCGATCGTCGACGAGTGGAGCTGTCTCGTCGATCCCGAGTGCCGGATCCCGCCCTCGATCCAGGCGTTCACCGGGATCAGCGACGCGATGGTCGCCGCGGCGCCGCCGTTCGCAGCGCTCGCCGGCACCGTGCAGGAGAAGCTCTCCGGCGCGCTGTTCGCCGCGCACAACGCGCGCTTCGACGCCTCGTTCCTGCGCAGCGAGCTGCGCCGCCTGGAGCGGCCGTTCGCCGGCAAGGCGCTGTGCACCGTCAAGCTGTCGCGGCGGCTCGCGCCGCAGGAACGCCGGCACAACCTCGACGCGCTGATCGAGCGGCATGGCCTCGACTGCCATGCGCGGCACCGCGCGCTCGGCGACGCGCGGGTGCTCGCCGACTGGTGGCTGCGGCTGCGCCGCGAGCGGCCCGCCGCCGAGCTCGCGGCGGCGATCGACGCGGTGCTCGCCGCGCCCGCGTTGCCCGCGCAGCTGCCCGAGGGGCTCGCCGACGAGCTGCCCGAGGGCGCCGGCGTCTATCGCTTCCTCGGCGAAGCGGACGTGCCGCTCTACATCGGCCGGAGCCGCGGCCTGCGCGCCCGGATCCTCGCGCACTTCGCCGCCGCGCCTCGCGACACGAAGGAGCAGCGGCTCGCGCAGCAGGTGCGCCGGATCGACTGGCGGGAGACCGCCGGCGAGCTCGGTGCGCTGCTCACCGAGGCGGCGTGGATCAAGGCGCAGCGGCCGGTGTACAACCGCCGCCTGCGCGGCGGCGGCGAGGCGCTGACCTGCCGGATCGCGGCCGACCGCCCCGATCGGATCGAGATCCTCGCGCTCGAGGATCTCGACGACGGCGTGTCGTCGCGGTGCCACGGACTGTACCGGACGCGGCGCGAGGCGGTGCGGGTGTTGACCGAGATCGCGCGCGCACACCAGCTGTGCCTGAAGGCGATGGGGCTCGAATCCGGCGACGGTTCGTGCGTCGGTCACGCGCTCGGCCGTTGCCGCGGCGCCTGCGTCGGACGCGAGAGCGCCGCGCTGCACGGCGTGCGGGTGCAGCTCGCGCTCGGGTCGATCCGGCTCAAGGACTGGCCGTTCTGCGGACCGGTCGCGTTGCGCGAACGCGATGCCGCCGGCGCGGTCGACCTGCACGTCGTCGATCGTTGGATCCACCTCGGCACCGCACGGACGGACGAGGACCTCGCGGCGATCGTCGCGGCGGTCCCGCGGCCGCCGTTCGACCTCGACGTCTACCGGATCCTCGCGAAGCACTTCGAGCGCGCGCCGCGGCTCGACTGGCTCGCCTTGCGCACGGCGCCGGCGCAGCGCCGCGCGTGAGCACCGAGATCCACGCGTGGATCGCGACCGCCCCGGTCGGGGCGGCCTCGGTGCTCGCCGAGGAGCTCGCGCAGTTCGGCGCGACCGCGGTGCGCGAGCGCAGCAGCGACGTGCGCTTCGACGGCCCGCTCGAGGTCGGCTATCGGGCCTGCCTGTGGTCGCGCACGGCGACCCGGGTCTACCTCGTGCTCGGCAGCGTCGACGCGCAGTCGTCGACGAGCCTGCACGCCGCGCTCGAACGCATCGACTGGCGCGAGCATCTCGGTCCGGGCGCGACGCTCGCGTGTTCGGCGAGCGGCGGCAACGCGGCGCTCCGGCACACGCTGTATGCGGCGCAGCGGCTGAAGGACGCGGTCTGCGACGGCCTGCGCGCGACCACCGGCGCGCGTCCCGACGTCCGTCCGCAACGGCCCGACGTGCTGCTGCACCTGCACGTCGGGGCCGCGAGCGCCGAGCTGTCGCTCGACTTCTCCGGCGAGAGCCTGCACCGGCGCGGCTATCGCGTCGCGGGCGGGCGCGCGCCGCTGAAGGAGAACGTCGCCGCCGCGGTGCTGCTGCGGGCCGGCTGGCCCGCGATCTGCGCGGCCGGCGGACCGCTCGTCGATCCGATGTGCGGGACCGGCACCTTCCTGCTCGAGGCCGCGGCGATCGCCGCCGACGCGGCGCCGGGGCTCGAGCGCGAGTATTTCGGGTTCACCGGCTGGCGCGGCCACGCGCCGGCGCTGTGGGAGCGGTTGCGGCGCGAAGCCCTCGAGCGGCGCGCCGCGCGCGCGCCGCGCCGCGTGATCCTCGGCTTCGACGCGGACGCGGACGCGGTGCGTGCGACGCTCGCGAACGCCGCCGCGGCCGGCTGCGAGCCGTGGCTGCACGTCGAACGGCGCGAGCTCGCCGCGCAGCGCCGGCCGCCGGGCACGCCGGGACTGCTGGTGTGCAATCCCCCGTACGGGGAGCGGCTCGGCAGCGACGCGACGCTGCCGGCGCTGTATGCCGAGCTCGGCCGCGTGCTGCGCGAGGAGTTCACCGGCTGGCAGGCGGCGATCCTGACCGGCAACCCGCCGCTCGCCCGCCACCTCGGGATCTTCGCGAAGCGCAGCCATCGGATGTTCAACGGCACGATCGAATGCCGCCTGCTGCGTTTCGACGTCGGCCCGGCGGCGGTGCCGGAGCCGGCGGCGGTCACGCAGGGCCGCTGGGCCGCACGTCCCGGTGCGCAGATGTTCGCGAACCGGCTGCGCAAGAATCTCGAGAAGCTCGAGCCGTGGGCGCGCGCGGCCGGGATCGAGTGCTACCGCGTGTACGACGCGGACATGCCGGAATACGCGTTCGCGGTCGACCTGTACGGCAGCGAGCCGCGGCACGCGTTCGTGCAGGAGTACGCGCCGCCGGCGACCGTCGATCCGGACAAGGCGCGCGAACGGCGGCGCGAAGTGCTCGCGGCGCTGCCGGAGGTGCTCGGCCTGCCGCTCGCGCAGGTGCACTCGCGGACCCGCCGGCCGCAGAAGGGCAGCGCGCAGTACCAAAGGCGCGCGGCGACCGACGAGCGGCACACGGTGAACGAGGCGGGGCTGCGGTTCTGGGTCAACTTCCGCGACTATCTCGACACCGGCCTGTTCCTCGATCATCGCCCGACCCGGGCGCTGCTGCGCGAGTGGGCGAAGGACGCGGATTTCCTGAACCTGTTCTGCTACACCGGGACCGCGACGGCGTACGCGGCCGCGGGCGGCGCCCGCTCGAGCGTCAGCGTCGATCTGTCGAACACCTACCTCGCCTGGGCCCAGGACAACCTGGCGCTGAACGGACTCGCGAGCCCGCGGCACCGCTTCGTCCGGGCCGACTGCCTCGAATGGCTGGCGAGCGCGGCCGCCGCCGGCGCCGCGTTCGACCTGATATTCCTGGACCCGCCGACGTTCTCGAACTCGAAGCGGATGCAGGGCGTGCTCGACGTGCAGCGTGACCATCCCGCGCTGATCCGCACCGCGGTCGCGCTGCTGCGTGCCGGCGGACGCCTGGTGTTCTCGACCAATTTCAGCCGCTTCGCGATCGACACCGCGGCCCTGCCGGACTGCGAGGTCGAGGACATCAGCGCGCGGACCATTCCCCGCGATTTCGCGCGCCACCCGCGGGTCCACCGGACGTTCCTGATCCGCCGGCGCAGGCCGGGCACGGAGCCAAACGTTTAAGATCTTGTCTCGCTTGACACCCGACGCGGCTTATGGCCCATCGCGAACCGCCGCCATTGCTTCCGCTTGACGCGATGCAATATCGGTTGCTAAGTCTCGGAAACGCTTGAATCTTGAGCAGTTGGCGCTCGGGGGATGGGACGGGTTCGCGGGAGTATGCTCTAATAACCCGGTAATACAGGGCTGGGCGTCTTCCAGCGCGTTCAATATATTAAACATGTCTCGCAAGCCGATCATCGGAATACCGGCCGATCGCCGGCTGTTTGGAAAGCACTATTTCCACATGGTCGGCGAGAAGTACATCGCCGCCGTCGCGGACGGCGCGGACGCGATTCCCGTGCTCATTCCGGCGCTCGGTGCCGGGATCACGCTCGAGGACTTGCTCGGGCTGTGCGACGGACTGCTGTTCACCGGCAGCGAGACGAACGTGGAGCCGCACCGCTACGGCGGACCGGCGAGCGCGCCGGGCACGCTGCACGATCCGCAGCGCGATGCGACGACGCTGCCGCTGATTCCGCGCGCGGTCGCGGTCGGGCTGCCGGTGCTCGCGATCTGCCGCGGATTCCAGGAGATGAACGTCGCTTACGGCGGGACGCTCTGGCAACGCCTGCACGAGGTGCCGGGGCACCTCGACCACCGTGACGACACCGCGTTGCCGCTCGACGAGCAGTACGGACCCGCGCACGAGGTGCTGCTCGATCCTGGGGGAGCGCTGCGCCGGATGTCGGACCGCGACCGGCTCCAGGTGAATTCCCTGCATTCGCAGGGCATCCAGGAGCTCGGCCGCGGTCTCGCGGTCGAAGCGCGCGCGCCGGACGGCGTGATCGAGGCGTTCCGGGTCGAGCAGGCCCGGGGCTTCGCGTTCGGGGTGCAATGGCACCCGGAATGGCGCTTCGCGAGCAATCCATTCTCGCGCGCGCTGTTCGCGGCGCTCGGCGAGGCAACCCGGCAGTACGCGCAGGGCAAGGTGAACCGATGAGCATCATTCAGCAGTTCCTCAAAGAACATGGCATCTCGGAGGTCGAGGCGATCATCCCGGACATGGCGGGCGTCGCGCGTGGCAAGCTCATGCCGGCCCAGAAGTTCGCCGAGGAAGAGGGCATGCGGCTGCCCGAGGCGATATTCCTGCAGACCGTGACCGGCGATTTCCCGGACGACCAGAGCGCGATGAACCCGTCCGACATCGACATCGTGCTGAAGGCCGATCCGAAGACCGTGCGCGTCGTGCCCTGGGCCGCCGAGCCGACGGCGCAGGTGATCCACGACTGCTTCTACGGCGACGGCCGGCCGGTCACGATGGCGCCGCGCTACGTGCTGCGGCGCGTGCTCGACCTGTACGAGGCGCACGGCTGGGAGCCGGTGGTCGCGCCGGAACTCGAGTTCTTCCTGGTCGAGCCGAACACCGATTCGGACTATCCGTTGAAGCCCCCGGTCGGCCGGTCGGGCCGGCCCGAGATCGGCCGCCAGGCCTACAGCATCGCGGCGGTCAACGAATTCGATCCGCTGTTCGACGACATGTACTCGTTCTGCGAGGCGCAGGAGATCGAGATCGACACGCTGATCCACGAGGCCGGCGCCGCGCAGATGGAGATCAACCTGCTGCACGGGTACCCGATGAGCCTCGCCGACCAGGCGTTCCTGTTCAAGCGGACCGCGCGCGAAGCGGCGATGCGCCACAAGATGTACGCGACGTTCATGGCGAAGCCGATGGCGAAGGAGCCCGGCAGCGCGATGCACCTGCACCAGAGCATCGTCGACGCGAAGACCCGCAAGAACATCTTCAGCAACCCCGACGGCTCGCCGTCGGCGCTGTTCTTCGGCCACATCGCCGGGCTGCAGCGCTACCTGCCGGCGGCGATGTCGCTGTTCGCGCCGAACGTGAACAGCTACCGGCGGATCAGCCGCTACTCGGCCGCGCCGATCAACGTGCACTGGGGGTACGACAACCGCACCGCCGGGCTGCGCGTGCCGATGTCCGGACCGGATGCGCGGCGCGTCGAGAACCGCGTCGGCGGCGCGGACGCGAACCCGTACCTCGCGATCGCCGCGTCGCTCGCGTGCGGCTACCTCGGGATGGTCGAGGGCCTGAAACCGAGCGAGCCGATCACCGGCAGCGCCTACGACCTGGCGATCGCGCTGCCGCGCTCGCTCGCCGAGAGCCTGCGCCTGCTGCGCGAGTCGAAGGCGCTGGTCGACGTGTTCGGCGACCGCTTCGTGCTCGCGTACACCGCGGTCAAGGACGCCGAGTACGAGACCTTCGCGCAGGTGATCAGCTCCTGGGAACGCGAGCACCTTCTGCTGAACGTTTGAGGACGAGGCCGCGCGCCGGCCGGGGGAGTGGAGTCGAGATGCGGACCTTCGTTCGAGCGACGATTGTGGCATTCGCGGCCGCGCTGCTCGCCGCCTGCGGCACGCAGGGGTCGGGCGATGCGGGCTCGGCGAAGGTCCTGAACCTCTACATCTGGTCGGACTACCTCGCGCCCGACACGCTGTCGAACTTCGAGCAGCGCACCGGCATCAAGGTCAACGTCTCGTACTACGACACCAACGAGACGCTGGAGACGAAACTGCTCGCCGGGCACAGCGGCTACGACGTCGTCGTGCCGACCTCGTCCTACTTCGCGCGGCAGATCAAGGCGGGCGTGTACCTGCGGCTCGACAAGTCGAAGCTGCCGAACCTGAAGAACCTGGATCCGCGGCTGATGGCGCGCGTGCAGGAATTCGATCCCGGCAACGCGCACGGCGTGATCTACATGTGGGGGACCGACGGGATCGGCTACAACCCGAAGATGGTCGGCGCGCTGATGCCCGACGCGCCGGTCGACAGCTGGCGGATGATCTTCGATCCGGCCGTCGCCGCGAAGCTCTCGAAGTGCGGGATCAGCGTGCTGGACACGCCCGCGGACGTCGTGCGGGCGGTGCTGAGCTACCTCGGCCGCAACCCGAACTCGCAGAGCCCGGCCGACCTCGACGCGGCGCAAGCGGTGCTGATGAAGGTCCGGCCCTACATCCGCAACATCAACTCCTCCGAGTACATCCAGGCGCTCGCGAACGGCGACCTGTGCGTCGCGCTCGGCTACAACGGCGACGTGATGCAGGCGCGCGACCGCGCGCGCGAGGCGGGGAACGGGATCGACGTCCGCTACGTCGTCCCGAAGGAGGGCTCGGTGCTCTGGTTCGACATGCTCGCGATCCCGAAGGACGCGCCGCATCCCGCGAGCGCCTACGCGTTCATCAACTACATGATGGATCCGAAGGTGATCGCGGAGGTGTCGAACTACAAGCGTTACGCGAACGCGAACGCGGCCGCGCAACCGTACGTGCATGCGGACGTGAAGTCGAACCCGGCGATCTACCCGACCGCCGAGCAGATCCACGATCTCGCGGTGCAGCTCGCCGACACCTCGGCGCACACGCGCGCGTTGACGCGCATGTGGGAACGGTTCAAGACGGGCCGCTGAGCGATGGTGACCGCGATCGGGCGCCGGGCGGCCGGCGAACCCTGGAACGATCCGGACGCGAGACCGTACGTCGAGCTGCGCCGGGTGACCAAGAAGTTCGGTGAGTTCACCGCGGTCGACGACGTCAGCCTGAAGATCTACGAGCGCGAGGTCTTCTGCCTGCTCGGGGCGTCGGGCTGCGGCAAGACCACGCTGCTGCGGATGCTCGGCGGCTTCGAGAGCCCGACCGCGGGCCGGATCCTGATCGACGGCGAGGACGTGACCGACGTGCCCCCGTACGAGCGTCCGGTGAACATGATGTTCCAGTCGTACGCGCTGTTCCCCCACATGAACGTCGAGCAGAACGTCGCGTTCGGCCTGAAGCAGGACCGCCTGCCGAAGGCCGTGATCCGCGAACGCGTCGCCGCGATGCTCGAGATGGTCCAGCTCGGCGAGTACGCGAAGCGCAAGGTGGGGCAGCTGTCCGGCGGCCAGCGCCAGCGCGTGGCGCTCGCGCGCGCGCTGGTGAAGCGCCCGAAGGTGCTGCTGCTCGACGAGCCGCTCGGCGCGCTCGACAAGAAGCTGCGCGAGCGCACGCAGTTCGAGCTGATCGGCCTGCAGGACAAGCTCGGCGTGACCTTCCTCGTCGTGACCCACGACCAGGAGGAGGCGATGACGCTCGCGAGCCGGATCGGCGTGATGGATCGCGGGACGATCGCGCAGGCGGGCACGCCGGCCGAGATCTACGAGTTCCCGAACAGCCGGTTCGTCGCCGATTTCATCGGCTCGGTGAACCTGTTCGAAGGCCGGCTCGTCGAGGACGAGCCCGAGTTCGTGCGGATCGACTCGGCGGAGCTCGGCGGGACGATCCTCGTCGGCCACGGGATCAGCTCCGCGCCGGAGGCGGCGCTGTGGGCGGCGCTGCGCCCGGAGAAGATCACGATGAGCCGCGGCGCCCCGCCGCAGACCGACAACGTCACGCGCGGGATCGTGCAGGACGTCGCCTATCTCGGCGACCTGTCGATCTACGTCGTGCGCCTCGCGACCGGCAAGCTCGTCCGGGTCACGCGCCCGAACACCGCGCGGCACGCCGAGCCGGTCGAGCGGGATGGCGAGGTGTACCTCAGCTGGGACGCGGCGAGCCCGGTCGTCGTGACGCGCTGAGCGATGCGACGGCTGCTGCGCCGGCTGGAGGGAACCCGGGTCTCGAGCCGCGGCCTGGTCGTCGCGCTGCCGTACCTGTGGTTGATCGCGTTCTTCGTCGCGCCGTTCCTGATCGTGCTGAAGATCTCGTTCTCGCACGCGGCGCTCGCGATTCCGCCGTACAAGCCGCTGGTCGTGTGGACCTCGCGGTCGGTGCTGGAGATCCGGCTCGACCTGCGCAACTACCTCGCGATGTTCGCGCACCGGCTCTACGGCGACGCGTTCCTGAACTCGTTGAAGGTCGCGTTCCTGTCGACGGTCTTCAGCCTCGCGATCGGCTACCCGATGGCCTACGGGATCGCCCGCGCCGGCGCGCGCGCGCGGAACATCCTGCTGCTGCTCGTCGTGCTGCCGTTCTGGACCTCGCAGTTGCTGCGGATCTACGCCTGGGTCGGCCTGTTCAAGGCGAACGGCCTGATCAACGAGACGCTGATCTCGCTCGGCGTGATCCACCAGCCGCTCACCCTGCTGTTCACCCCGTTCGCGATGTACGTCGGCATCGTCTACTCGTACCTGCCGTACGTGATCCTGCCGCTGTACGCGAACCTCGAGAAGCTCGACTGGCAGCTCGTCGAGGCCGCGCAGGACCTCGGCTGCCGCCCGTGGCAGGCGTTCTACAAGGTCACGCTGCCGTTGTCGCGCAACGGCATCGTCGCCGCGTCGATGCTGGTGTTCATCCCGGCGACCGGGGAGTTCGTGATCCCGACGCTGCTCGGCGGCCCGAATTCCCTGATGATGGGGCGGATCCTCTGGGACGAGTTCTTCAGCAACCGGGACTGGCCGGTCGCGAGCGCGATCGCGATCGTGATGCTGCTGGTGCTGGTGCCGTGCATGATGGCGTACCTGCGCATCCAGTCGCGCGGGAGCGACTCGTGAGCCGCCGTTCGGCGTTCGTGATCACCTGCCTCGCGTTCGGCTACGCGTTCCTGTACGTGCCGATCGCGTCGATGGTCGTCTACTCGTTCAACGCCTCGCAGCTCGTCACCGTCTGGGATCATGCGCACTCGCCGACGCTGAAGTGGTTCGGCGCGCTGCTGCACGACCAGGAGATCCTCGGGGCCGCGTGGATATCGCTCAAGGTGGCGGTCGCGAACGCGACCGGGTCGGTGATCCTCGGTACGCTCGCGGGTTACGGACTGGCGCGCTTCCCGCGGTTCCGGGGTCGCTTCGCGTTCACCGCGATGACGACCGCGCCGCTGGTGATGCCCGAGGTGATCACCGGGCTGTCGCTGCTGCTGCTGTTCGTCACGCTCGAACAGACGATCGGCTGGCCCGCGGGCCGCGGGATCGGCACGATGATCATCGGCCACATGACCTTCTCGATGGCCTACGTGACCGTGGTCGTGCAGTCGCGCCTCGCGACCTTCGACCGGTCGGTCGAGGAGGCCGCGATGGACCTCGGCGCGCGCCCGGTGAAGGTGTTCTTCGTGATCACCCTGCCGATCATCTTCCCGGCGGTCCTGGCCGGCTGGCTGCTCGCGTTCACGCTGTCCTGGGACGACCTGGTGATCTCGAGCTTCACCGCCGGCCCGGGCAGCAACACGCTGCCGATGGTCGTGTTCTCGATGGTGCGTCTCGGCGTGAACCCCGAGATCAACGCACTCGCGACCTTGACGATCACCGCGGTCACGATCCTCGCCGTCGGCGCGACCTGGCTCACGGCGCGCGCGCGCCGGCACGCGGCGTCGGCCGCGGCCTGAGCCTCAGACGAGCACGCGCTCGATCCCGCCGGTGTTCGCGCGGCGCACGTAATCGACGAGCCAGTCCGGCCCGAGCACGTGCTTCGCGAGCTCGACGACGAGGTAGTCGGCGTCGATGGCGGCGTCGCCGCGATAGCGGGCGAGCCCCTGCAGGCACGACGGGCACGAGGTGAGGATCTTCACCTCGCCCGGGTGTCCGCCGGCGCGGAGCCGCGCCTCGGCGCCGCGCAATTCGGCTTCCTTGCGGAAGCGGACCTGGGTCGACACGTCCGGGCGCGACAGCGCGAGCGTGCCGGACTCGCCGCAACAGCGGGCGCTGAGCTGCGCCGGCCCGTTGCGCCCGGCGTTCATCAGCGCATCGACCACCGCGAGCGGGGCATGCCGCTTGATCGGCGAGTGGCAGGGATCGTGGTACAGGTAGCGTGCGCCGGTCACCCGCTCGACGCGCACGCCCTTCTCCATCAAGTACTCGTGCACGTCGAGGATGCGGCTGCCGGGGAAGATCTGGCCGAATTCATAGCCTTGCAGCTGGTCGAAGCAGGTGCCGCAGCTGACGATCACGGTGCGGATGTCGAGGTAGTTCAGCGTGTTCGCGACCCGGTGGAAGAGCACGCGGTTGTCGGTCACGATCTGCTCGGCCTTCGCGAACTCGCCCGCGCCGCGCTGCGGGTAGCCGCAGCACAGGTAGCCGGGCGGCAGCACCGTCTGCACGCCGACGTGCCAGAGCATCGCCTGCGTGGCGAGCCCGACCTGCGAGAACAGGCGCTCCGAGCCGCATCCCGGGAAGTAGAACACCGCCTCGGTGTCGCTGCTGGTGCGCGCCGGGTCGCGGACGATCGGCACGTAACGGCGGTCCTCGACGTCGAGGAGCGCGCGCGCGGTCCGGGACGGGACGCCGGCCGGCAGCGGCTTGTTCACGAAGTGCACGACCTGCTCGATCAGCGTGGGCCGGCCGGTCGTCGCCGGCGGCGCGCGCGTCTGCGCGCGCCCCCAGCGGCCGAGCGCGTGGTGCGCGGCGCGCTGCGCGCGATAGCCGAGCGCGACCATCAGTGCGCGCGTCGCCCGGACTGCGCGCGGCCGGGTCGCGTTCAGCAGCGCCATCGCCGCCGCGGTGCCGGGATTGAAGCGCCGCCGGCCCATCCGCCGCAGCAGGTCGCGCATCGCCATCGACACGTCGCCGAAGTCGATGTCGACGGGGCAGGGCGCGGCGCACCGGTGGCACACGGTGCAGTGATCGGCGACGTCGCCGAGCTCGTCCCAGTGCTGGCTCGACACGCCACGCCGGGTCTGCTCCTCGTACAGGAACGCCTCGATCAGCAGCGAGGTCGCGAGGATCTTGTTGCGCGGCGAATACAGCAGGTTCGCGCGCGGCACGTGGGTCGCGCAGACCGGCTTGCACTTGCCGCAGCGCAGGCAGTCCTTGATCGCGTCCGAGATCGACCCGATGTCGTACTGCTGCATGAGCAGCGACTCGTGATTCAGCAGGTTGAAGCTCGGCGTGTACGCCCGGCGCAGATCGCCGCCGGGCATCAGCTTGCCGTCGTTGAAACGACCGTGCGGATCGACGCGCCGCTTGTAGGCGCGGAACCCGGCGATCTCCGGCTCGCTCAGGAACTCGAGCTTCGTGATGCCGATCCCGTGCTCCCCCGAGATCACCCCGCCGAGCTCGCGCGCGATCCGCATGATGCGCGCGACGACCGCGTTGGCGGTCCTCAGCATCGCGTAGTCGTCGGAGTTCACCGGGATGTTGGTGTGCACGTTGCCGTCGCCGGCGTGCATGTGCAGCGCGACGAACACCCGGCCGTGCCGCACGCGGCGGTGCAGCGAGTCGCAATCGGCGATCACCGGCGCGTACTGCGCGCCGGTGAAGATGCGCTCGAGCTCGGCGCGGACCTCGCGCTTCCAGCTCACGCGCAGCGTGCGGTCCTGCAACCGGTCGAACACCCGCGCATCGCCGGCCGGCTCCGCCGCCGCGGTCCACTCGGGGTCCGCGCCGGCGAGCGGGGCGTCCAGGTTCTCGAGCAGGTAGGCCCAGCGGCGGCGGACCCGCTCGAGCAACGCGCGGGCCTGCCCGACCCGGTCGGCCAGGTTCTCACGCGGCGCCGCGCGATCGACCTCCGGGTCGCCGGACTTGCCGGTCCGCGGCGCGTCCGCGAGGTATCCGTCGAGCGCGTCGAGCAGCGCGAGCTTGTTCGCGATCGACAGCTCGACGTTGATCCGCTCGATCGCGTCGGTGTACGCGCCGAGCTTTTCCAGCGGGATCACGACGTCCTCGTTGATCTTGAACGCGTTGGTGTGCTTCGCGATCGCCGCGGTCCGGGCGCGGTCCAGCCAGAACGTGCGCCGGGCCTCGGCGCTCGCGGCGATGAAGCCCTCGCCGCCGTGCGCGTTCGCGAGCCGCACGACCTCGGACGCGGCGGCCGCGACCCGGGCGTCGTCGTCGCCGACGAGGTCGCCGAGCAGCACCATCTTCGGCAGCGCGCCGCGTTTCGACTTGGTCGCATAGCCGACCGCGCGCAGGTAGCGCTCGTCGAGGTGCTCGAGACCCGCGAGCACCGCGCCGCCGGCGCGGCCACCGCCGGCGAGGAGGTCCCTGATCTCGACGATCGTCGGGATCGCCTCGCGGACCGGGCCGAAGAACTCGAGGCAGACGGTGCGCGCGCAGGCGGGCAGGCGGTGCAGCACCCATCGCGCCGCGGTGATCAGGCCGTCGCAGCCCTCCTTCTGCACCCCCGGCAGGCCGCCGAGGAACTTGTCGGTCACGTCCTTGCCGAGCCCGGTCTTGCGGAACGCCGCGCCGTCGATCTCGAGCCGCTCGCGGCGCAGCTCGCGGGCGTGGTCCGCGCCCTCCCGTCCGTCCTTCCAGACGAGATCGAACACCGCGCGCGGCACGTCGTGGATCTTGCCGAGGTTGTGGCCGACGCGGGTCACTTCGAGCCAGTCGCCGTTCGGGTCGATCATCCGCCACCAGGCCAGATTGTCGAGCGCGGTGCCCCACAACACGGCCTTCTTGCCGCCGGCGTTCATCGCGATGTTGCCGCCGACGCAGGCTGCGTCGGCCGAGGTCGGGTCCACCGCGAACACGAGACCGGCGTGCTCGGCGACCTCGGCGACGCGCCGGGTCACGACGCCCGCCCCGGTCAGCACGCACGGCGTCGGCGCGTCACGGCCCGGGAGCGTGCGCATCTCGACGTCGCCGATCGCCTCGAGCTTCTCGGTATTCAGCACCGCGGACCACGGCGTCAGCGGCACCGCGCCGCCGGTGTACCCGGTCCCGCCGCCGCGCGGGATCACCGTGAGGCCGAGCGCGGCGCAGTCGCGGACCAGCTGCGGGATCTCGGCTTCACGGTCGGGCGCGAGCACCAGGAACGGCAGCTCGACGCGCCAGTCGGTCGCGTCGGTCACGTGCGAGATGCGCGCGACCGCGTCGAAGCGCACGTTGTCGCCGCGCGTGTGCCGGCACAGGAGCCGGCGCGCGCGGCGGCGCATCGACGCGAGCTCGTCGAAGTGGCGGTCGAAGCGCTCGACCGCGTCGCGGGCGAGCGCGAGCAGGCGGGCGACCTTCGCGTCGTGCGGGTCCGCGGCGCTGCGCCGGCGCTTCTCGACCTCGCCCAGCCGGTGATGCAGCGCCTCGATCAGCAGCCGCCGCCGCCGCGGCGTCCCGAGCAGATCGTCCTGCAGGAACGGGTTGCGGTCCACCACCCAGATGTCGCCGAGCACCTCGTAGAGCATCCGCGCCGAACGGCCGGTGCGCCGCTCGGCCCGCAGCTCCTCGAGCATGCGCCAGCCCTCGTCCCCGAGCAGGCGGATCACGATCTCGCGATCCGCGAACGACGTGTAGTTGTAGGGGATCTCGCGCAGCCGCGGCTCCGTCTCCGGAAGCTCGGGCGGCGCCGGCGGCGCGATCGGGTTCACGGCGTGCATGGAGCGGATTCTATGCGTTTCCGGGCGCGCACCGCTTTCCCTGCGTGGCGCGCTCGTTTATCGTGACCGGATGGAGCAGAGCACCCGCGTGAACCACCCGCCGGAAGTCGAACTCGCGCCGGACAACCGGCCGCTGGTCGGGCCGATCTACCAATCGGTGAAGTTCTCGTTCGACGACTCGGTCGAGACGGAGCGGTACCTGCACGGCGAGCGCGAGGGATTCTTCTACAGCCGCTCTTCGAATCCGACGCTGCGGCAGCTCGAGCGGCTGCTCGCCGAGCTCCAGGGCCGGGGGGACTGCCTGCTGACCGGATCGGGCGTCGCGGCGATCTCGGCCTGCCTGCTCGCGCTGTGCAAGGCGGGCGACCACGTGCTGCTGTTCGCGGAATCGTACGGACCGACGCGCTACCTCGTGCAGAACCTGCTCGGCCGCTATGGCGTGCGGCACCTGCTCCTGTCGATCGACGATCTCGACGGCGTCGAGCGCGCGCTCGCCGGACAGCCGACCCGGCTGGTGGTGTTCGAGAGCCCGACGAACCCGGTCACCAAGGTCGCGGACCTGCGCCGCATCACCGAATCGGCGCGGCGCCACGGCGCCCTGACCGTGCTCGACAACACCTTCGCCGGCTTCCACAACCACGGCGAGCAGCCCGTCGACGTGTTCCTGCACAGCTTGACGAAGTACGCGTCGGGGCACGGCGACGTGATGGGCGGCGCGATCATCGCGGAGGAGCGCCTGATCGCGGCGATGCGCCGCGACGTCACGATGCTCGGCCCGACCCTCGACCCGCACGCGGCGTTCCTGATCCAGCGGGGCATGCGCACCTATTTCCTGCGGTACGAGCGCCAGTGCGCGACCGCGCTCGCGGTCGCGCGCTTCCTCGCGGCGCACCCGCGGGTTCGCCGGGTCCACCATCCGGGTCTGCCGGACCATCCGGGGCACGAGCTCGCGCGCCGGCAGATGCGCGATTTCGGCGCGGTCGTGTCGTTCGACCTCGACGGCGGGATCCCCGAAGGGGACCGGTTCGCGAACGCGCTGCGCTATTTCTCGATCTCGGCGAGCATCGGCTCGACCGAGTCGCTGGTGATGCCGCCGCGGCTGCTCGGCGGCTTCCGCGTCGCCGGGCCGCTCGCCGCGGCCACCGCGATCGAGCCGGGGACGGTGCGCTTGTCGATCGGCGTCGAGGATCCGCGCGACCTGATCGAGGACCTCGGCGGCGCACTCGACGCGGCGTTCCCCGCGTAGCGCGCCGCCGGCCGGCCGCCCTACAGGTTGCGGATCATCTGGTCCGCGAACTCGCTGCACTTCACCTCGGTCGCACCGGCCATCAGGCGCGCGAAGTCGTAGGTCACGGTCTTGCGCTCGATCGTGCGGTCCATCGCGGTGATGATCGCGTCGGCCGCCTCGGCCCAGCCCATGTAGCGCAGCATCATCTCGCCGGACAGGATCACCGATCCCGGATTCACCTTGTCGAGGTCGGCGTACTTCGGCGCGGTGCCGTGGGTCGCCTCGAACACCGCGTGCCCGGTCGCATAATTGATGTTGCCGCCCGGCGCGATCCCGATCCCGCCGACCTGCGCCGCGAGCGCATCGGACAGGTAGTCGCCGTTCAGGTTCAAGGTCGCGATCACGTCGAACTCGTCCGGCCGCGTGAGCACCTGCTGCAGCGTGATGTCCGCGATCGCATCCTTGATCACGGTCTTGCCGGCCCGCGTGGCCTCCTGCATCGCGGCGTTCGCGGCCTGCTCGCCGCTCGCGGCCTTGATCCGCTCCCACTGCTCCCAGGTGAACACCCGGTCGCCGAACTCCCGCTCGGCGAGCTGGTACGACCAGTTCCGGAACGCGCCCTCGGTGAATTTCATGATGTTGCCCTTGTGCACGATCGTCACGCTCTTGCGGCGGTTCGCGATCGCGTACTCGACGGCCGCGCGGAACAGGCGTTCGGTGCCTTCGCGGGAAACCGCCTTGATCCCGATCCCCGAGGTTCCGGGGAAGCGGATCTTGTCGTACTGCTTCGGGAATTGGTCCTTGAAGATCCCGAGGAGCTTCTGGCACTCGGGCGTCCCGGCCTCGAATTCGATGCCCGCGTAGATGTCCTCGGTGTTCTCGCGGAAGATCACCATGTCGACCTTCTCGGGGAAGCGCACCGGCGAGGGCACGCCCTTGAACCACCGGACCGGTCGCAGGCACACGTACAGGTCGAGCAGCTGACGCAGCGCGACGTTCAGCGAGCGGATCCCGCCGCCGACCGGCGTCGTCAACGGACCCTTGATCGAGATCAGGTACTCGCGGCAGGCCGCGACGGTCTCGTCCGGCAACCACGAATGATAGAGCGTGTTCGCCTTCTCGCCCGCGTAGACCTCCATCCAGTGGATCTTGCGCGCGCCGCCGTAGGCCTTCGCGACCGCGGCGTCGAACACGCGAACGCTCGCGCGCCAGATGTCCCGGCCGGTGCCGTCGCCCTCGATGAACGGTATAATGGGCCGATCCGGCACCTTGAGCCTGCCGTTCGAGATTTCGATTTTTTCGCCGCCTGCGGGCGGCTTCAGATTGATCGGCTTGGCCTCTGGCATTCGAGTCGCTCCCTTCGAGACGCGCGGGGTGCGCAATGCTAGCACGCGGCCGCAGGGGCACGCATTGCGTACATTGAAGTCGACACCGGCGCGCGACGGCTTTCGAATGCCGGCGGAATTCGACGCGCACGCCGGTTGCTGGATGCTCTGGCCCGAGCGGCCCGACGTGTGGCGCGAAGGCGCGAAACCCGCGCAGGCGGCGTTCACCGCGATCGCCGCCGCGATCCTCGCGAGCGAGCCGGTCAGCGTCGGCGTGTCGGCGGCGCAATACCCGAATGCGAGCGAGCGGTTGCCGCCGGGCGTGCGCCTCGTCGAGATCTCCGCGAACGACGCCTGGGTCCGCGATACCGGACCGACGATCGTCCGCGACGCGGGCGGACGCCGCCGCGGCGTCGACTGGACGTTCAACGCATGGGGCGGTCTCGACGGCGGCGCCTACTTTCCGTGGGACCTCGACGACCAGGTCGCGGCCAAGATCCTGCAGATCGAGGGATTCGACCGCTATCGGGCGCCGTTCGTGCTCGAGGGCGGATCGATTCACGTGGATGGGCAGGGCACCTGTCTCGTGACAGAAGAATGCCTGTTGAACCCGAACCGCAATCCGCGGCTCTCGAGAGCGCAGCTCGAGGCCTCGTTGGCCGAGTACCTCGGCGCACGGACCGTGATCTGGCTCGGGCGCGGCGTGGCCCGCGACGAGACCAGCGGGCACGTCGACAATCTCGCGTGCTTCGCGCGCCCGGGCCACGTCGTGCTCACCTGGACCGACGACCGTCGCGATCCGCAATACGAGATCAGCCGCGACGCCGAGCGGCGGCTGCGCGCGGCGCGGGACGCGCGCGGCCGGCGGCTCACCGTGCACAAGCTGCACCAGCCGGCACCGCTCCATCTGCGCGACGCGGAAGCCGCGTCGCTCGACGCGCGCCCGGGCAGCCGGCCGCGCCGCGGCGGTGACCGCCTGGCGGCCTCGTACGTGAACTTCTACGCCGGCAACCGCTGCGTCGTCGTGCCCCAGTTCGGCGATCCGCGCGACGCGGCCGCACGCCGCGTGCTCGCGCGGCTGTTCCCGACGCGCCGGATCGTCGGCGTGGACAGCCGCGAGGTGCTGCTCGGCGGCGGCAACATCCATTGCATCACCCAGCAGATACCGCGGGCCGGGGCCCGCCCCCGGCGCGCGACCTCGACTCCCGCGCGCCCGCGAAAGGCTTTATCCTAGGCCGACCCCGGGATCCACCCATCCCTCTACGACCGAACCACTGGAACTCCTCGTGCACCCAACGCTACGCCATCCCTTGCGGGCCGCCGCCCGGCTCTTCGGCCGCCGCACCGCCGCGATCCTCGCGACCGCCGCCGGCCTGGTCGCCTGCAGCAGCCACAACTACAACAGCGGTTACGGCGTCGTCTGGGTGACCGTGACCGCCGAGCCCGGTGCGTTCGCGAGCTATCTCGTGAACCTCGATTCGGTCGTCCTGAAGGACAACAAGGGCAACAGCTATACCGCGCTCGCGACCGTCGAGCCGGTCGACTTCGCGCGCCTCGGTCACGTCGCCGAGCTCTGGGGCAGCGGCACGGTGCCGATCGACACGTACGTCTCCGCGACGATCACGCTGGACTACACCAATGCGGCGGTCTCGGTCGTGCAGAACGGCGCGCCGCAGGCGGCGAAGGTCGTCGGCACGAACGGCTCGGCGGTGAAGTCGGTGAGCTTCACCGTGAAATTCGATCCGAACACGCCGCTGGTGCTCACGTCGAGCTACGCGACCAGCAACGCCGAGCGGCTCGCGCTGAACTTCGACCTGCCGGCCTCGAACCAGATCAACACCGCGACGTCGCCGGCGACGGTGACGGTCGACCCGTTCATGACCGCGGGCATCGCGCCGGCCGACACCAAGCTGATCCGCATCCGCGGCCCGCTGATCAACTCGAGCGTCGGTCTCGGGACCTACACCGTCTACGAGCGGCCGTTCACCGACGAGGCGAGCAACATCGGTTCGTTGACGATCTTCAACGGCCCGAACACCGTCTACACGATCAACGGCACCAACTACGTCGGCGCCCCGGGGATCGACGCGCTGTCGCAGACCTCCGCCGGCACGACCATGACCACGGCCTACACGACCTTCCAGCCGACGACGACGCCGACCGGGACGGCCGGCATATTCAACTCGGTGTACGTGCTCGCCGGCACGAGCGTCGAGACCTTCTACACGCAGAATCTCGTCGGCACGGTGATCGCGCGCAGCGGCGACACCTTGACGGTGCGCGGCGGCCTGGTCTGGGGATCGACGCTCAGCTTCAAGACCGGCTACGTGCAGTACGAGAACACCGACTCGACGGTGCTGGTCGGGCCGAGCACGGTCGTGACCGCCGACGACGATCCGTCGGCGACCGGCCTCAGCGCCCAGTCGATCAGCGTCGGCCAGCGGATCGACGCGATCGGAACCTACTCGGTGTCGAGCACCGGCGTCGTCACGATGAACGCGTCGGCCGCGAACTCGGGCGCCGTGCGGCTGTTGTCGACCGAGGCCTACGGCCCGCTGGTCACGGCCTCGGCCGGCAGCGCGACGATCGGCCTGCAGAGCCTCGACCGCTGGCCCGCGAGCGCGTTCTCCTTCACCGGCACCGGCGTGACCGCGGCGCAGGACACGAGCGCCGCGAGCTATCACGTGAACACCGGCTCGACCGACCTGTCGGGCACCGCGGGCGGAACGCCGCTGTGGTTCGACGGCCTGGTGAACGGCTATGGCAGCGCGCCGCCGGATTTCAACGCATCGACCACGCAAACCGAGACGCAGGTGCCCGCGAGCCTGCAGGTGAGCTGGGGCACCGCGGGCACGACGACACCGTTCACCGGCGTGTCGAGCGGCGGTTTCGCGGTCGACCTGGCGAATGCCGCGCTCGCGAGCGCGACGATCCAGATCGAGGGCGAGTCGATCGACCTGCACTCGCTCCCGGCCTCGCCCCAGGTGGTGCCGACCGCGACCGCCGCGAGCAATTCGTTCGCGCCGCTGTTCGCGCTCGGCAACGCGAGCGGTGGGATCAGCGGATTCAATTCGTTCGCGAGCTTCGTGACCGCGCTGAACTCGGGTGTGAGCGCGACGACGCCCGCGATCTCGCTGCAGGCGCGTGGCGTGTACGACCGATCGACGAACACGTTCACCGCCGACACGGTCGACCTGGTGCTGTAGCGCCCGCGGTCGCGGGACCCCGATGAGACGGCTCGCGGCAAGCGTCCTGTGGATCGCGGCGGTCGCGGGCGCGGCGCCCGCGACGACCGCCGCAACCGCCGCAACCGCTGCGACGACCGCCGCAACCGCCGCAACCGCTGCGACGGCCGCCACGCCGGCGCGCCCGGCCGCGGCGCCAGCCTCCGGCGCTCGCCGGCCGAAGATCTGTGTCGTGCTGTCCGGCGGCGGCGCGCGCGGACTCGCGCACATCGGCGTGCTCGAAGTCCTCGAACGCTTGCGCGTGCCGGTCGACTGCATCGCCGGGACGAGCATGGGCGCGATCGTCGGCGGTCTGTATGCGAGCGGGATGACGCCGCAGCAGATCGCCGCGATGATGCGTTCGGTCCACTGGCAGCAGGCGTTCGAGGACCGGCCACCCCGCGCGGCGCTCGCGTTCCGGCGCAAGCAGGACGAGCGGAATTTCCTGGTGCGCTTCCCGATCGGCCTGAAGCACCGGCAGTTCCTGTTGCCGAGGGGGCTGATCCAGGGGCAGCAGCTGCAGGAGACGCTGCGCCGGCTCACGCTGCGCGACGCCGACGTCGCGAGCTTCGATGCGCTGCCGACGCCGTTCCGCGCGGTCGCGACCGACCTCGTGACCGGCCGCGCGGTGGTCCTCGACCGCGGCGACCTCGCCCGGGCGATGCGCGCGAGCATGTCCGCTCCCGGCTTGTTCGCGCCGGTCGACTACGGGGGCCGGTTGCTGGTCGACGGCGGGCTCGCGGAGAACCTGCCGATCTCGGTCGCGCGCGCGATGGGCGCGCAGGTGCTGATCGTCGTCGACGTCGAGTTTCCGCTGGTGCCGCGGCGCCGGCTCGACTCGGCGCTCGCGATCTCGAATCAGATGCTCGCGATCCTCGTGCATCACAACTCCGACCGGCAGAAGGCGACGCTCGGGCCGAGCGACGTGTTGATCGAGCCCGCGCTCGGCCTGACCGGCTCCGCCGACTTCGGCGTGGTCGGGCAGACGATCCGGCTCGGCGAGCGGGCGGCGCTCGCCGCACGCGCGCAGCTGTCGCGCTACCGGGTGAGCCGGGCGGCGTATGCGCGCTATCTGGCGCGGCGCACCGCGCGGGCCGCCGGCGAGCCGACGATCCGGTTCGTCCACGTCGAGGGTGCCTCGAAAGCCGACCGGCGCACGATCCGGGCGACGCTCGCTTCGCTGGTCGGCGCACCGCTCGACCCGAGGGCGGTCGCGGCGCGGATCGACGAGATCTACGGGCTCGGACTGTTCGAGACGGTCGACTACCGCGTCGTCACCGAAGGACAGGGCGCGCAGCGCCGGCAAGGCCTCGTGGTGCGTGCGCGACGCAAGTCCTGGGGACCGAACTACCTGCGATTCGGCTTGAAGCTGCAGGACGATTTCCAGGGCAACAGCGAGTACAACGCGGCGGCGCGTTTCCTCGTGACCGAGATCGACGGTCTCGGCGCCGAGTGGCGCACGGACCTGCAGATCGGCAGCAACCCGAAGGCGGTCACCGAATTCTATCAACCGCTGTCGCCGCGCCGCCGCTGGTTCGTCGCACCGAGCCTGCGCGTGGAGCAGCGCGACCTGCGGATCTACTCCCGCGACGTCGAGATCGCGGACTTCCGCGAGCGCGAGGCCGAAGCGGATCTCGACGTCGGCCGCGAGCTCGGCACCTGGGGCGAGGTGCGTTTCGGCGTGCATCGGATCAACGGCAACACGCACCCGAGGCTCGGGGATCCGCGGCTCGTCGATCCGCGCTTCAACAACGGCGAGCTGTTCTTCAAGTTCAGCTACGACCAGCTGAACAGCGTCGACTTCCCCCGTTACGGGGACACGTTCTCGTTGCAGTGGGATGCCAACCGGACCGGCCTCGGGTCCGACGTCGCGTTCGACCGGGCGAGCGCCGACTGGCTCGTCGCGCGCTCGCGCGGACGCAATACCTTCGTGCTGTGGACGTCCGCGGGCACGACGGTGCGCGGCGCGATCCGGCCGACCGCGGTGCAGGACTTCTACACGCTCGGCGGCTTCCTGAACCTCTCCGGACTCGCGGCCCAGTCGCTCGAGGGACCGAACTACGCGATCGGCCGCGGCGTGTACTTCCGCCAGGTCGGCCGCGGCGGCGCGGGCCTGCTGCAATTTCCCGCCTACCTCGGGGTCTCGTTCGAGGCCGGCAACGTCTGGCAGCACCGCGGTCAGATCGACTGGGGCACCGCGCACAAGGACGTGTCGGTGTTCCTCGGGCTCGACACGTTCCTCGGGCCGCTCTACGTCGGCGGCGGATACGACACGACCGGCAACAGCGCGTATTATCTGTTCCTGGGTCGGACGTTCTAGCGCGTCGGCCGCGGGCCGCGCGCCGCGCGCACCGCGCGGCCGATCAGGCGCCGCGGCTGTCCGCGGAGCGCTCGGTCTTCTCGACGATCAGCGCGGGCGCGTCGCCGGCACGCGAGTACTCGTGCTTGCGCACCATCTCCGTGTACGCCCGATCGCGCTCGGCCGCGGTCGCGTACCAATGCACGCGCGACCAGTCGTCGCCGAGCAGCGTGCGGAACGGATCGCCCCGCCGCAACCGGACGGCGACGCCGTACGGACGCCGGTCGGCGATCGGAACGGCCAGGTTGTGTTCGTTCGCGATTCCCATCGTGCGCGAAAGATAGCGCAAGCGCCGCGCCTCCGCCACCCGGCCGGACCCGCGACCGCCCGTGCTAGACTCCGCGCCCGATCGCAGGAGAGGCAGTCGATGGCATCGTCGTACACGGCATCCGATATCGAAGTGCTGAGCGGGCTCGATCCGGTGCGCCGCCGGCCCGGCATGTACACCGACACGACCCGGCCCAACCATCTGGCGCACGAAGTCATCGACAACAGCGTCGACGAGGCGCTCGCCGGCCACTGCGAGAACATCCGCGTGAGCGTCTACAAGGACGGCTCGCTGGAAGTCGAGGACGACGGCCGCGGCATGCCGGTCGACATCCATCCGAAGGAGAAGATCAGCGGCGTCGAGCTGATCCTCACCCGGCTGCACGCGGGCGGCAAGTTCAACGATCGCACCTACCAGCACTCCGGGGGTCTGCACGGGGTCGGCGTGTCGGTCGTGAACGCGCTGTCGAAGCACCTCGAGTGCTGGGTCCGCCGCGGCGGCAAGGAGTACAACGTCGGCTTCGAGAGCGGCCGGATCGTCTCGAAACTCGAGGTCGTCGGCGAGGTGCCGAAGTCGCGCACCGGAACGACGGTGCGATTCTGGCCGGACCCCCAGTACTTCGACACCGACAAGTACGCGATCCCGAAGCTCAAGCAGGTGCTGCGCGCGAAAGCGGTGCTGTGTCCCCGGCTGCGCGTGAGTCTCTATCAGGAGGCGACCGGCGAGACCGACGAGTGGGTCTACACCGGCGGGCTGCACGAGTACCTCGCCGAGCAGCTCGGCCGGGGCCAATGGCTGCCGGCCGAGACGTTCTACGGCAAGCGCGACGTCGACGGCGGCACGATCGAATGGGCGTTCGCCTGGGTCGTCGAGGGCGCGCAGCCGGTCGCCGAGAGCTACGTGAACCTGATCCCGACCACCGAGGGCGGCACGCACGTGAACGGCCTGCGCGCCGGCGCCTGCGACGCGGTGCGTGAATTCTGCGAATTCCGCAACCTCCTGCCGCGCGGCGTGAAGCTCTCGCCGGAGGACGTCTGGGACGGGGTGGCCTTCGTGCTGTCGCTGCGGATGCGCGACCCGCAATTCGCCGGACAGACGAAGGAGAAGCTGTCCTCGCGCGAGTCCGCGGCGCAGGTGCAGGGCGTCGTCCAGGACGCGTTCGCGCTGTGGCTCAACCAGCATCCCGACCAGGGCGGCGAGATCGCCCAGCGCTGCATCGCGAACGCGCAGCAGCGGCTGCGCGACAGCCAGAAGATCGCCCGCAAGCGGGTCGTCGCCGGCCCCGCGCTGCCGGGCAAGCTCGCCGACTGCGTGAGCCAGGATCCCGAGCGCGGCGAGATCTTCCTGGTCGAGGGCGATTCGGCGGGCGGCTCGGCGAAGCAGGCCCGCGACCGCGTGACCCAGGCGATCATGCCGTTGCGCGGCAAGATCCTGAACACCTGGGAGGCGGACGTGCGCGAGGTGCTCGCGTCGCAGGAAGTGCACGACATCAGCGTCGCGATCGGCGTCGAGCCGGGTTCGAGCGACGTGTCCGGGCTGCGGTACCACAAGGTCTGCATCCTCGCCGACGCCGACAGTGACGGCCAGCACATCGCGACGCTGCTGTGCGCGCTGTTCCTGCGGCACTTCCGGCCGCTGGTGACCGCCGGCCACGTGCACGTCTGCGTGCCGCCGCTGTACCGGATCGACGCCGGCAAGCAGGTCGCCTACGCGCTCACCGACGCCGAGCGCGACGCCGCGCTCGCGCGATTCGCCGCCGAGAACGCGCGCGTGAAGCCGGTCGTCACGCGGTTCAAGGGGCTCGGCGAAATGAGCCCCGCCCAGCTGCGCGAGACGACGATGGCGCCGGCGACCCGGCGGCTCGTGCGCCTGACGATCGACGGCGCCGACAATCCCGAGCCGACGCTCGACCTGCTGCTCGCGAAGAAACGGGCCGGCGACCGCCGCGAATGGCTGGAGCAGAAGGGGAATCTCGCGCGGATATGAAGGACCAGGAGCTCAATTTCGAGGGCGTCGAAACCGAGCCGCTGAAGCACTTCGCGGAGCGCGCGTACCTCGACTATTCGATGTACGTGATCCTCGATCGCGCGCTGCCGCACGTCGGCGACGGACTGAAGCCCGTGCAGCGGCGCATCGTCTACGCGATGAGCGAGCTCGCACTCGCCGCCGGCGCGAAGCACAAGAAGTCGGCGCGCACGGTCGGCGACGTGATCGGCAAGTTCCACCCGCACGGCGACTCGGCATGCTACGAGGCGATGGTGCACATGGCGCAGGACTTCGCCTACCGCTATCCGATCGTCGACGGGCAGGGGAACTGGGGATCGGCCGACGATCCGAAGTCGTTCGCGGCGATGCGCTACACCGAGTCGCGCCTCACGCGGTACGCGGCGCTGCTGTTGCGGGAGCTCGGCGCCGGCACGGTCGACTGGACGCCGAACTTCGACGGATCGCTCGAGGAGCCGGTGCTGTTGCCGGCGCGCGTGCCCAACCTCCTGCTGAACGGGGCCTCGGGGATCGCGGTCGGGATGGCGACCGACATCCCGCCGCACAACCTGCGCGAGGTCGTCGCGGCCTGCATCGCGCTGCTCGACGACCCGGAACTGTCGACGCGCCGGCTGATGAGCCACGTGCGGGGGCCGGACCTGCCGACCGGCGCCGAGATCGTGACGCCGCGCGCCGAGCTCGCGCAGATGTACGAGACCGGCGCCGGGAGCTTCCGCGCGCGCGCGACCTACACGGTCGAGGACGGCGAGATCGTCGTCGACGCGCTGCCGTTCCAGGTCTCCGGCGCGAAGGTCCTCGAGCAGATCGCGAACCAGATGCGCGCGAAGAAGCTGCCGATGGTCGAGGACCTGCGCGACGAATCCGACCACGAGAAGCCGACCCGGCTGGTGATCGTGCCGAAGACGAACCGCGTCGACGTGGAGGCGCTGATGGCGCACCTGTTCGCGACGTCCGACCTCGAGCGCAACTACCGGGTGAACCTGAACGTGATCGCCGGCGACGGCCGGCCGCGGGTCCTCGGCCTGAAGGCGCTGTTGCTCGAGTGGCTCGAGTTCCGCAAGGCGACGGTCACGCGCCGGCTGCGCCACCGGCTCGAGAAGGTCGCCGCGCGGCTGCACGTGCTCGCGGGCCTGCTGGTCGCCTACCTGAACCTCGACGAGGTGATCCGGATCGTGCGCACCGAGGACCATCCGAAGCCGGTGCTGATGCAGCGCTTCGGGCTCGACGACCTGCAGGCCGAGTCGATCCTCGAGACGAAGCTGCGCCATCTCGCGCGCCTCGAGGAGATGAAGATCAAGGGCGAGCAGGGCGAGCTCGAGGAGGAGCGCGCCGAGATCGACAAGACCCTGAAGAGCAAGGCGCGGCTCGAGAAGCTCGTCCGGGAGGAGCTCGAGAGCGACGCCGAGGAATACGGCGATCCGCGACGCACGCGGATCGTCGAGCGCGCCGCGGCGCAGGCGATCGCGGCGACGGACCTGATCGCGAGCGAACCGGTCACGGTCGTGCTGTCGCGGCTCGGCTGGGTGCGTGCGGCGAAGGGGCACGACATCGATCCCCGCTCGCTCGCCTACAAGGGCGGCGACGAATTCCAGGCGGCCGTGCACGGGCGCAACCTGCAGCAGGCGGTGTTCATCGATTCGACCGGCCGCGCGTACAGCCTGGATGCGCACGCGCTGCCCGCCGCGCGCGGCTACGGCGAGCCCCTGTCCGGGTCGATCGACCCGCCGGACGGCGCCACGTTCGCCGCGGCGCTGATCGGCGAGCCCGAGGACCGCTGGCTGATCGCGAGCGACGCCGGCTACGGCTTCCGCGCGAGGCTCGCGGACCTGTACGCGCGCAACCGCAAGGGCAAGGCGGTGTTGAAGGTGCCCGAGAACGCCCACGTGCTGCCGGCGCAGCCGATCAGGAGCGCCGACGCGCTCGCGGTCCTCGTGAACGACGAGGGCGAGGTGCTCGCGTTGAAATGCGCGCGGATCGAGGAGATGGCGTCCGGCAAGGGGCAGAACCTCTACGGGATCCCGGGCCGCAAGTCGGCCGCGCGCGAGGAGTACCTGGTCGCGATCGCGGTCGTCGCGCCGGGCGAGCAACTCACCGTGTACAGCGGGAACAGCGCGCCGATGAAGCTTTCGTACGAGGCGCTCAAGGCGTTCGAGGACCGCAAGGGGCAGCGCCGCCAGCGCTTCTCGCGCGCCTACAAGCAGGTCGACCGGCTCGAGGTCGGCCCGGCCTGAGCGCGCGCGGCGCCGGGCCCGCGGCGCGCCGCGGGCTCAGCGGTCGCCGGACATCGTCACGTCTTCCGGCGCGTTCACGAAGAAGCCCTGGATGAACTCTATCCCCAGCTGCCACAGCACGGCCATCGTGTTCGCGTCCTCGACGCGCTCGGCGATCGTCTCGACGTGCTTGCGTTTCGCCGCGTCGACCAGCGACTTCACGCGCTGCTGCTGCAGCTGGTTCGTCGAGAGCCCCTGCATCAGGGAACCGTCGATCTTGATGAAGTGCGCGTCGATCTCGGCGAGCAGCTTCGCCGGGTCGCGGCCCGCGCCGAAGTGCTCGAGCGCGAAGCGGAAGCCGAGCCCGCCGAGCGTGCGCGCGAGATCGGCCGTCTGGCGCAGGTATCGATTCGCGAGCTCCTCGGAGACCTGGAAGCACAGCCGCCGCGGTTCCACCCGGATCGCGCGCAACTGCGTCTCCAGCCACGCCGGGAGCGTCTTGTCGAGCATGGTGTCCTTCGAGATCCGCAGGAAGATGCACTCGGCCTTGCGGTTCGCGCTGAACGACATCGACGCGCCGATCACCCAGCGGTCGATGTTCTTCATCAGCTCGTTGCGCTCGGCGGCGGCGATGAATTCCGCGGGCAGCACCTCGCTGCCCTGCTCGTCGAGCATCCGCACGAGCACGTCGAACATGCCCTTGTCCTCGCCGAGCAGGCTCGCGATCGGCTGCTGGACCAGCCGGAAGCGGTTCTCCATCAGCGCGGTCTTGATGTGCTTGACCCAGATCGCGTCGTACGCCTGGACGCGGTTGTCGGTGTCGGAGCGGCGGCTCTCGACGACCTGGTTGCCGCCTTTCTCCCAGCCTTGGCGCACCGCGGCGAGCGCATCGGCGACCGAGCCGTTCAGATCCGGCTTGGTGCCCGACACCGCGCCGATGCCGACCGAGATCGTCGCCGAGAGCGTCTTGTCGCCGCTCGAGAACGTCTGCTGGCTCACGCGCTTCACGAGGTGGTCGGCCCAGGCTTCGACGTCGCGCGGGGTGCCGCGCTCGAGCAGCACCAGCACCCCGTCGACACCGAAGCGCCCGCACAGGTCGGTCGTGGTCAGCTGCGCGCGCAGCACGTCGGCGAGCTGCGCGACGAGGTCCTCGCCGGAGAGGACGCCGATCGCCTCCTGCAGCGCGTCGAAGCGGTCGAACTCGATGAGCGCGATCTCGCGGACGCCGCCCTTGACCGGTTGCGCGCAGCGCTCGCGCAGCGCCGCGACGAAGTGGCGCAACTGCAGGAAGCCGGTCGCCGCGTCGTTCTTGACCGCGTCCTGCAGCTGGTTCTCGAACCCCGTCGCCTCGTTGCGCCGCGCCGGGATGCACAGGCGGATCGCCGGTTCGCCGTCCTGCTCGACCCGGGTCAGGACGATTTCGAGCGGCAACGCGGAGCCGTCGGACAGCAGCGCCTGAACCTTGAGCGCGTGGCCCGACCACTTGCCCTGGAGGCAGGCGACCAGCGCGCCCTTCAGCGCGACGTGCGTTTCCTGCTCGAACAGATCCATCAGCGGCTGGCCGGCCAACGCGTCCTCACCCGAGTAGCCGAACAGCTCGAGCCAGGCGCGGTTCGCCTCGATCACGATGCCCTCCTGCACGAGGCAGATCGCGTCCGCGGAGCCTTCCAGGAAGTTCTGCAGCTGCTCGCGGTACTCGCGCGTGGTCGACAGCGTCTTGTCGAGCGCCCGCTCGAGGCGGTGCGCGTGCAGCTCGCGGCTCGCGACCGCCTGCAGGCGCTCGCGGTTCTGCAGCGAGACGACGTCGCGCGCACCGAGCGCCATCGCCGCGGCGATCTGCGCTTCGTCGACCTGGTCGCGGACGATCAGCACGGGCAGCGTCGGCGCGCCCTCGGTCAGGAGCCGCATCGTCCCCGCGAGATCGAACGCCGGGTCCTCGATGAAGATCACGACCAGCTCCGGATCCAGCTGCGTCAACGCGTCGGCGAGATCGGCCGTGTCCGCCAAGCCGGTGCAGTGCACCGGGTGGCCGGCGTTGCGCAGGGAACTGTTGATCGCTTCGACGTGGTCCTGGGATCGCGAGATCACGATCAACGGGACGGCTCCCAAGTCGCTCACGGCCGGCGCTCCTCGTCGTTCATGTCCGCCGAGTCTAGCATCGGCCATGCCCGCGAATGCGCGAACGGCGTCTCGCGACGGAGACCCGGCGCGGGTGGCCCCGGCCGGCGGATGCGGCTATGATACGCGCCCTTCGACCCCGCCCCGGATCGGCGGCGGGCAAGCCCGAGGCAAACGATGGCCAGTTACAGCACCAACGAGTTCAAGTCCGGACTGAAGATCCTGATCGACGGCGATCCGTTCGTGATCGTCGAGAACGAGATGGTCAAGCCCGGCAAGGGCCAGGCGTTCAACCGGGTTCGGATCCGCAATCTGAAGACCGGCCGGACGATCGAGCGGACCTGGAAGTCCGGCGATTCGGTCGAGGCGGCCGACGTGGTCGACACCGACATGCAGTACCTGTACTCGGACGGCGACTTCTACCACTTCATGGTGCCGGACACCTTCGAACAGACCACCGCCTCGAAGGAGGCCGTCGGCGACGCCGCGCAGTGGCTGAAGGACGGCACCGTGTGCGTCGTCACCTTGTGGAACGGCGTGCCGCTGCAGGTGACCCCGCCCGCGCACATGGAACTCAAGATCGTCGAGACGGACCCCGGAGTCCGGGGGGATACCGCGACCGGCGGCTCGAAGCCCGCGAAGCTCGAGACCGGCGCGAGCGTGCGCGTCCCGTTGTTCATCAACGAGGGCGAGACGATCCGGATCGACACCCGCACCGGCGAGTACCTCTCGCGCGGCAAGGGCTGAGCGATCCGGTCAAGCCCGATCGATCGGAAACGCGAGCGCGTCGCCTAGCGCATCGGCGCCGATCGCGAGCGCGACCAGCCGGTCGAACCCGAGCGCGACGCCGGCGCAATCCGGCAAGCCCGCCGCCAATGCGTCCAACAGCCGCCGGTCGATCGCCGGCAGCGGCTGGCCGCGCTCGCGCCGGGTCCGCAGGTCCGACTCGAAGCGCGCGCGCTGCTCCCGCGCATCGCTGAGCTCGTGAAACCCGTTCGCGAGCTCGATGCCGTCGAGATAGAGCTCGAAACGCGCCGCGACCGACGGGTCGCCGGGCCGCAGCCGCGCGAGCGAAGCCTGCGAGGCGGGATAGTCGGTCACGAAGCAGGGTGCGTCGCGCCCGAGCCGGGGGCCGACGACCAGGCCCATCAGCAGATCGAGCGTGGCATCCCGGTCGAGCGCCGTCTCGCAGACGATGCCGTGCGCGGCGACGGCGTGCCGCAGGTCCGCAACGCCCGCGCTCGCGCAGTCGACGCCGGCATGGCGCTCGAGCGCCTCGGCGTAGGTCAGCCGCAGGGCGGCGCGGATCGCCCGATGCGGCGCGAGCAGGTCGCCGACCAGCGCCTCGACCTCGCTCATCAGCGCCGCGTCGGTGAGCCCCGGCCGATACCACTCGATCATCGTGAACTCGGGGTTGTGCCACCGGCCGGTTTCCTCGTCGCGGAACACCTTGCCGATCTGGTAGATCGCGCCGCTGCCCGCGGCCAGCAGGCGTTTCATCGCGAATTCCGGCGAAGTCGCGAGGTACAGCGGGGCGTCGATCCCGCGCACCCGCGTCGCCAGCGACTCGATCTGCGGGTCGGTCGTGCCGCCCGCGCCGAGGATCGGCGTGTCCACCTCGAGGACCCCGCGCGCGGCGAAGAACGCGCGCGCCCGCGCGAGCATCGCCGCGCGCGCCTCGAGCGTGCGGCGCGTCGCCGCCGGCCGCCAGTCCGCGCTCATCGGGCGAGCCGGCCGATCGGCTGACCCATCCGCACCGGCGCGCCGGCGGCGATCGCGGGCGCGAGCGCGATGCGCCCGGATTGGAACAGCAGGATCACGGTGGAACCCATGTTGAACCGGCCGCATTCCGCGCCCTTGCGCAGCGCGACCGGGGCGTCCGGGAGGCGCACCGCGCCGCGCCGGCCGCCGGGCGCGATCTCGCCGGCCCAGACCGTCTCCATGCTGGCGACGTTCAGCGCACCGACCAGCACGAGCGCGAACGAGCCGGCCGCCGCCCCGTCGAACCGCGTGAGCACGCGCTCGTTGCGCGCGAACAGCCGGGGCACGTGGCGCGCGGTCGCCGCGTTCACGCTGAACAACCGGCCGGGCACGAACACGGTTTCTTGCAGCCGTCCGTCGCAGGGCATGTGGATCCGATGGTAGTCGCGCGGCGCGAGGTAGATCGTCAGGAACGTGCCGTGCTCGAAATCCTTGCTCCAATCGCGATCGGCGAGCAGTTCGCGCAGTGCATAGCGGTGGCCCTTCGCCTGCAGCAGGCGATCGCCGTCGATCGGCCCGCACTCGCTCACCGTGCCGTCGACCGGGCACGCGAGTTCGTCCGGCCCGGGCGCGACCGGGCGCGCGCCGGGGCGCAGCGCCCGGGTGAAGAACTCGTTGAAGCTCGCGTACGCGAACGGGTCGGGTTCGGCGGCGTCGGCGAGATCGACCGCGTAGCGAGCGAGGAACGAGCGGATCAGCAGATCCTTGAACCAGCGGGTGCGCGCGCGGGTCGCGGTGCGCACCAGCGCCGACAACGCCCGCTTCGGCAGCAGGTACTGCAGGGCCGCGAACGCGCGCGCGTTCATGCGCGACCGGCGGCGGGCAGGCTACAATCCTCCGGCGCGCGCAAGCATCGGGATCGAATCGGCATGGAAGAATTATCGCACAGGCCGGCGGGACGCCGTGCCGACCCGACGGTCGGCGAGGCGATCGACCGTTGCGCCGCGGCCCTCGGCGCCGCCCGCGTTCACTTCGGGCACGGGACCGACAACGCGCGCGACGAGGCCGCCGAGATCGTGTTCTTCGCGGCCGGGATCCCGCACGCGCGCGGCGCGCGCGCGTACGGCCGCGCACTCGCGCCGCCGGCGCGCCGGCGCATCGCGCGGCTGCTGCGCCGGCGCATCGAGGAGCGCATGCCGCTGCCGTACCTCACGCACCGCGCGTTCTTCGCCGGTCTCGAGCTCTACGTCGACCGGCGCGTGCTCGTGCCGCGCTCGCCGATCGCGGAGCTCGTCCAGCAGCGCTTCGCGCCGTGGATCGAGCCGCGCCGCGTGCGGCGGATCCTCGACCTCGGCACGGGGTCCGGCGCGATCGCGCTCGCCTGCGCGCGCGCGTTCCCGCGCGCGCACGTCGACGCGGTCGACGTCTCGACCGGCGCGCTCGCGGTCTGCCGCCGCAACCTGCGGGCGCTCGGCCTGCAGCGGCGGGTCGAGGCGCTGCGATCGGACCTGTACGCCGCGATCGAGGGGCGCCGTTACGATATCATCGTCAGCAATCCGCCCTACGTCGGCGCCCGCGAGCTGCGCGGGCTCCCGCCGGAGTACCGGCACGAGCCGCGGGTCGGGCTCGCCGCGGGCGCGGACGGCCTCGCGCTGGTGCGCCGGATCCTGGCGGGGGCGCGCACGCACCTGGCCGAGCGGGGCATCCTGGTCGTCGAGGTCGGCAACAGCGAGTCGGCGCTGCTGCGCGCATTTCCGCGCACCGGCTTCATCTGGCCGGCGTTCACGATCGGCGGCGGCGGCGTATTCTTGTTGAGAGACCAGGACATCTGACGGGTAACGACGGCGTGGCAGGCAATACCTTCGGCAAGCTCTTCACGGTCACGACCTTTGGCGAGAGTCACGGGCCCGCGCTCGGCGGCGTGGTCGACGGTTGCCCGCCGGGGCTCGAGCTCGGCGAGGCCGACCTGCAGGCGGACGTGGACCGCCGCCGTCCGGGCGCCTCGCAATTCACGACCCAGCGGCGCGAGTCGGACCGGGTCCGGATCCTCTCGGGGGTGTTCGAAGGCAGGACGACCGGCACGCCGATCGGCCTGCTGGTCGAGAACGAGGATCAGCGCGCCCGGGACTACGAGAAGATCAAGGACCGGTTCCGGCCGGGTCACGCCGATTACACCTATCAGCAGAAGTACGGATTCCGCGACTACCGCGGCGGCGGGCGCTCCTCCGCGCGCGAGACGGTGGTGCGGGTCGCCGCGGGCGCGATCGCGCGCAAGTTCCTCGCCGAGCGGCTCGGCGTGCGGATCCTCGGGTACCTCGCGCAGATGGGGCCGATCGCGCTCGACCCGGTCGATCTCGCGAGCGCGCGCTCGAACCCGTTCTTCTGCCCGGACCCGTCGCGCCTCGGCGAGCTGGAACAGCTGATCTGGAAGCTGCGCGAGGAGGGCGATTCGATCGGCGCGCGCGTGACCGTGACCGCCGAGGGCGTGCCTCCCGGCTGGGGCGCGCCGGTGTTCGACCGGCTCGACGCCGACATCGCGAGCGCGATGATGGGCATCAACGCGGTCAAGGGCGTCGAGATCGGCGCGGGCTTCGAGTCGGTGCGGCAGCGCGGATCCGAGCACCGCGACGAGATCACGCCGCAGGGTTTCGAGTCGAACCACGCGGGCGGGGTGCTCGGCGGGATCTCCTCGGGCCAGCCGATCGTGGTGAGCATCGCATTGAAGCCGACGTCGAGCATCACGCGGCCCGCGCGCACGATCGACGTCGCCGGCCGCGCGACGACGGTCTCGACGACCGGGCGGCACGACCCTTGCGTCGGGCTGCGCGCGACGCCGATCGCCGAGGCGATGCTCGCGCTGGTGTTGATCGACCATTATCTTCGCCACCGGGCGCAATGCGGCGACGTCGTGTCGCCGACGCCGGTGGTCACGGCGGGCCCGTGAACGCGCGCGCGACGCCGCCCCGGATCGCGATCGTCGGTGCGGGCAGCCTGATCGGCGAGGTCGTCCGCGAGCGCATCGAGGCGGGGGCGCTGCCCTGCACGAGCCTCGTGCTGCTCGAGGCCGCGGGATCGCCCGGCCGGGTCGCGGCCCGCGACGACGATCCGGGCCGGGACGCGGCCGCCCCCGAGGCGTCGATCGGCGACGTCGATGGGTACGACTTCGGCGAAAGCGATCTCGTGTTCTTCTGTGCGCACGCCGCGACCGCGACCCGGTATGCGGCGGCCGCGGCGCAGACCGCCTGGGTGATCGACGGCACGCACGCGCATCGGGACCGTGCGGACGTCGCGCTCGTCGCCGCCGACGTGAACCCGCACGCGCTCGATGGGATCAAGTCGCACGGCCTCGTGGCCTTGCCGGGCAGCGCGAGCGCGGCGCTCGCGACCGCGCTGGCGCCGCTTCATGGGCTCGCGGGTCTCGAGCGCGTCGACGTCGCGACCTACCACGCGGTCTCGGGCGCCGGTCGGGCCGGCATCGACGGCCTCGCCGCGGACACGATCGCGTTGCTCTCGGGCAAGTCCGCGCGCAAGCGCCCGTTCGGCGCGCAGATCGCCTTCAACGTGCTGCCGCTCGTCGGCGCGCTGGATGAGCACGGGGTCAGCGACGAAGAGCGGCGGCTTGCGGACGAGACCCGCCGCCTGCTCGGCGCGCCCGGGCTCGCAATCAACGCGACCGCGGTGCGCGTGCCGGTGTTCTTCGGGCATGGCCTCGCGGTGCACCTGCAGCTCGCGCGGGCGTTCGAGCTCGCCGACGCGATCGAGGCGCTGAAGCGTGGCCCCGGGTTGCGCTGGGTCGACTCCACCGCCGGCGAACCTGGACCGACGCCGGCCTCGACCGCGCTCGAGCCCGATCACGTGGAGGTCGGTCGGGTGAGGATCGACGCGAGTCGTGATCGATCTCTAAATTTTTGGGTCGTTGCCGACAATGTGCGTAAATGTGCGGCGCATAACGCAGTTTCGGTCGCCCAGATTTTGGTAAATAAGGCGCGGTGAGCTATAGTTCACCGGTTATGTAAAACCGGGCGTGTTGAGTTCACAAGTTTGCGTAACTCGGTGAACTTCTTATAAATAAGTGCCGGTATTCTTGGAGTAGCAATGTCCACGAAGATGCCCCGTCTCTTGCTTCTGGCATGCGTCGTTTGCCCGTCGATGACGTGGGCGCTCGGACTCGGCGAGATTCACCTGCACTCGGCGCTTGGCGAACCCCTCAGTGCCGACATCGACCTGATCGCGGCGACGCCCCGGGATATCAAGGACTTGCACGCTGAACTCGCGCCGATCGATGAGTATCAGCGCTACGGAATCAGCCATCCTCCCTATCTCGGCACCTTCCATTTCTCGATCGCCAAGAGCGCGACCGGACAGCCGGTCCTGCACGTGACCTCGACCGATTCGATTCCGGACCCGTTCGTGACCTTCCTGGTCGAGGTCGACTGGGCCCGCGGACGGCTGTTGCGCGAATACACCGTGCTGCTCGATCCGCCGGTCTATGCCTCGGGGCAGAGTGCGGAATCGCCGGCGCCGGTCGCGGTGCCGCAATCGACGGCGCCGACGCAGGCAACGCCGCCGGCCGAGGCCGCGCCCGCACCTGCGGCGAGCGAGTCGGTCGCTCCGGCGACCGCGGCCGCGGGATCGCTGCCGCAGAGCGTGCACGTCGCCGCCGGCGATACGCTGTCGATGATCGCCCGCCGATTGGGCGCCCAGAGCACCGCTTCGGTCGATCGAACGATGCTCGCGCTGTTTCGCGAAAACCCGAGCGCGTTCGACGGCAACGTCAATCTGTTGCATCGCGGGGCGATCCTGCGCGTGCCGAGTGCCGATCGCATCGCCGCGCTGAGCGAGCACGAAGCGATCGCGCAGATCGATCAACAAATGAGTGCCTGGCGCGCGCGCGGCGGGGCGTCGGGCGGGCATTTGCGGCTGGTTCCTCCGGCGATCGCCGCCGCGGGATCCGGTGCGTCCGGCACCGGTGCGTCCGGCACGGGCGCCGCGGCGGGCGTCCGCGCACAGAATGCGTCCCTGCGCGCGCAGGTGCAGACGCTGCAAACGCAGCTCGCGGGCGAGCAGCGTCTGGTGACGGTCCAGAATCAGGAGCTTGCGTCGCTACAGGCGAAGCTCGGCCTGCCGGTACGTTCCGTGACGGCACCGGCGTCGACGGCGGCGTCGATGGCGGCATCGACGGCGGCATCGACGCCGGCGGCGAGCGCGGCATCCGTGGCGGCGGCACCGGCCTCGACCTCCGCGGGGGCGTCGGCGGCGAGCGTGGCCGCCGCGCCTGCGGCTCCCGCCGCGAAGCC
>JAJYAM010000088.1 GCA_021779535.1 Pseudomonadota bacterium | reverse complement strand
CGGATACAGCTGGCCGCGCCGATCGAGCGGGAGGACCTCGAACGGCTGTTCGCCGCGCAGATCGAGGAGCGATCCGAGGTGGTCTGGGACCGGCGCCAGCAGGCGGTCCGCGCCCGCCGCGATCGGCGCCTCGGCGCGATCCTGCTGGCGAGCGCGGACCTCGCCGACGCCGATCCGCAGGCCGTCGGCGCGGCGATGATCGCGGGCATCCGCGACCTCGGCGTCGGCGCACTCCCGTGGACCCGCGACCTGCGGCAATGGCAAGCACGGGTCGCACTGCTCGGCCGACTGGGCGTTCCGGCGCCCGAACCCTGGCCCGATCTCGGCGACGCGGCGCTCGAGGCGAGCCTCGAGGCGTGGGTGACGCGATGGATCGAGGGATGCACGCGCCGCGAGCATCTGGCGCGCGTCGACTGGGCAGGCGCGCTCGAGAGCCGGCTGACGCACGCGCAGCGGACCGTGCTCGGCCGCGAGGCGCCGACGCATCTGCGCGTTCCGAGCGGATCGAGCATACCGATCGACTATCAGGACGGCGAGGTCCCGGCGGTCTCGGTGCGGCTGCAGGAGCTGTTCGGTCTCGGCGTGACACCGAGCATCGCCGGCGGACGCATGCCCTTGCTGCTCAAGCTGCTCTCCCCGGCGGGGCGCCCCGTCCAGGTGACCCGCGACCTGCAGAACTTCTGGAAGAACACCTACCACGAGGTCAAGAAGGACTTGAAGGGGCGCTACCCGAAGCACTACTGGCCCGACGATCCGTACCGCGCCGAACCGACGCGACGGGTCCGTCCGCGATGAGCGATCCCGTCGCGCATCGCCCGCCCGCGGCGTCGGACCCGCGCGCGACCGCGCGCTGGCTCGCGCTCGGCGTCGCATTGCTGATCGCGTGGGGTTCGCTGTACCCGCTCGAGTTCCGGATCCCGACATCGCTCGAGTGGCATCGCCGGCTCGCGCTCGTGACCGCCCACATCCATTATCGGGCCGACCTGATCGCGAATTTCCTGCTGTATTTGCCGTTCGGTGCCCTCTGCCGCTTGAGCCTCGGCGGCGCGGGCCGCGAGCGCCGAACCGTGCTCGCGGTGGTGCTCGCATCGGCGCTGTCGATGCTGCTCGAACTCGCGCAATCGGCGACGCCGCATCGCGTGACGAACCTGTACGACTGGATCTGGAACACCGCCGGTGCGGCGGCGGGCGCGCTCGCGACCGCGCTGTACCTGCGCATCGGCGAGCGCTGGACCCTGCGCGGGCTCCGGCACCGGCGTCCGCCGCTGGTGCCGGCGAGCTTGCTCGCGATCTGGCTGATCGGCGCCTTCGCCCCCTACGTCCCCGTCCATCGCGCGGCGTCGCTCGGACGCCTGATCGCGGCGCTGCAGACGTCGCACGCGGTGCGCGCGGCGGGCGCATGCGCCGCGCTCGGTGCCTGGTGGATCATCGCCGAATGCATCCGGCAGATCTGGCGCCGCCCCTGGGTGCTGCCGGTGCTCGCCGCGTTGATCGGCCTGACCGCGCTCGATCAAACCCTCGTGGGCGACGAACGTCGCAGCCTCGAGGAGCTGCTCGCGTGGTGCATCGTGCCGGCGCTCACGCTGGTGACGATGCGATGGCCGGGCCGCGTGCGCGCCTGGGTCACGGTCGCCGCGTGCGTCGCGGTGATGGTCACGACGAACGCGTGGCCGACGCCGCGCACCGCGCAGCTCGGCGCGTTCCACTGGGTCCCGTTCTCGGGCACCTTGCTGGCGTCGCGGGACTACCGGCCGTTGCTCGACACGCTGTTCCTCGAGGGTGCGCTGCTCTGGTCGCTCACGATCGCGCTGCGGCGACCGTCGGCCGCGTTCTGGGTCGCGTTCCTCGCGAGCGTCGCGGTCGAACTCGCGCGGCTGTGGACCCCGCCGCATCGGGCGGAGATCACCAACCCGCTGCTCGTCGTCGCGCTGCTGATCGCATTCACCGCGGCGCGGCGCCATCAAGCGTACGCCGACGGCGGCGATGCCGGGGGCGGTCCGCCGGCGGCGGAGGATCGACGATGCGACGGATGATCCGCGACCGGCTCCTCGATCCGCTGCGCCGGCTGCTCCGGCAGGGCGCGAGCGCGGAGGAACTCGCGCTCAGCGCCGCACTCGGGCTGGTCATCGGCAACATCCCGGTGCTCGGCGTGTCGACCGTGCTGTGCGTCGCGATCGCGGTGCGGTTCCGGCTCAATCTCGCGGCGATCCAGCTCGCGCAGGCCGCGATGGCGCCGACCCAATGGCTGCTGCTGCTGCCGTTCCTGCGGCTCGGCGAGTGGCTGACCCGGTCGCCGCGCGTGCCGCTGACGGTGCGCACCGGACGCGCGTTGCTCGCGGCCGGTCCGGGTCATGCGACGGCCGCGCTCGGCTTCGCGACCTTGCAGGCGGGACTCGCGTGGCTCGTGGTCGCGCCGCTGGCGGTGTTCGCGCTGTACAAGCTGTTGACGCCGGTTTTCGTGCGCGCGCTCGCGCAAAGAATGGCATGATGCGCCGATGACAGCGGCGACGATGTTTGCGGTGCTGTTGACGGGCCACGGTGGATACGACCGGCTCGAGTGGCGTGAGGACGTGCCGGTGCCCGCCCCGCGTGACGGCGAGGTGCTGATCCGCGTCGGCGCCGCCGGCGTGAACAACACCGACATCAACACCCGGACCGCGTGGTACTCGCGGGCGGTCACCGAAGGAACGACGGCGGCGGCGGCCGCGCGCGGCCTCGACGCCGCGCGCGCGGCGGATTCGGGATGGACCGGCACGCCGCTCGAGTTCCCGCGGATCCAGGGTGCGGATGCGTGCGGTCGAATCGTCGCGGTCGGGAACGGCGTCGCCGGATCGCGGATCGGCGAGCGCGTGCTCGTCGAGCCGGTGTTTCGAACGGGCTCGGCGCGCGATCCGCGCGGCGCGATCTATTTCGGCTCGGAGTGCGATGGCGCGTTCGCCGAGTTCGCCCGGGTCCCCTCCCGGCACGCCCATCGGATCGACAGCCCGCTCGACGACGCCGAGCTCGCGTCGTTCCCGTGCGCGTACTCCGCGGCCGAGAACATGCTGACCCGCGCCGGGGTCTGCGCCGAGGACACCGTGCTGGTCACCGGGGCGTCGGGCGGCGTGGGCAGCGCCGCCGTGCAGCTCGCGCGGCGGCGGGGTGCGACCGTGATCGCGGTCGCCGATCCCGCCAAGGCCGGCGATCTCGCGGCGCTCGGCGCGGCGCGCACCCTCGCGCGCGACGCGAACCCGGTCGACGCGCTCGGACCGGAGTCCGTCGACGTGGTCGTCGACGTCGTCGGAGGCCGACTGTTCGCGGCGCTCCTCGAGGTGCTCGTGCGCGGCGGACGGTACGCGACCGCGGGCGCGATCGCCGGGCCGGTCGTCGAGCTCGACCTGCGTACGCTGTATCTGAAGGACCTGCGATTGCTCGGCTGCACGGTGCTGGAGCCCGGGGTGTTCCCGAACCTCGTCGCAGCGATCGAGCGCGGCGAGATCCGCCCGCTCGTCGCGGCCCGTTATCCGCTGACGCAGATCGTCGATGCGCAGCGCGCGTTCCTCGAGAAGCGCCACGTCGGCAAGATCGTATTGGTGCCGCCCGCGCGTTGAGGGTGCGTCGCTCCCGGCACCGCGCGCGACGCTCACGGGGCGAGGCGGTGGTACTCGCCGAGGATGCGGGTGAGTTCGGCGTGCGGCAGGCCGTACACGGTGTAACCGTCGATCCCGGTCATCGTCCGCGCGGCGACCAGCGCATTGGTGATGGCTTCTTCGGTCGCCTGGACGGTCGCCTGGAACACGCCGTCGATGTCGCCGTTCGCGATCTCGGTCTCGACGACCGGCCGCGTCCGGTCAGGATCGTTCGCCACGCCGGCCGTCGAGAACGACACGATCAAGTCGCCGGAGCCGTTCCCGGAGAAGGAGCCGAGCCGCGCGAGGCCCATGGACGCACGCCGTGCGACCCGATTCAATTGCGTCGACGACAGCGGGACGTCGGTACCGACGACGATCACGATCGAGCCTTGATCCGGCCGATGCAGGCCCCCGGTGCGGGTGGAATCGCAGCGCGGACGCTTGCCGGGCGGCGCGAGCGCGGGGTCGTAGCAGGGCAGCCAACGGTTCGCGAGCACGTGGCCCACCGGTGCTCCCGCGATTCGCAGCGTATCGCGCAAGCCGGTGTTGCACTGGACGAGCACACCCACGACGTAGCGGCGTCCGTGCAGCGTGACGAGCCGTGACGCGGTGCCGATCCCGCCCTTGAAGCCGAAGCAGATCATCCCCGTGCCGCCGCCGACGTCGCCTTGCGCGACGACCCCGCCGTGAGCGCGCTCGATCGCGGCGATCGCGTCACGCGGGTGAACGTGAAACCCTTCGATGTCGTTCAGATAGCCGTCCCAGGTTTCCGTGACCACCGGCCAGATCGCGCTGCCGAAGCGGTGCGAAGTCCACCGCATGATGCCCGCATACACCTGGCCGATCGCGTTGGTGTTGGAGATCCCGATCGGCCCGTACGCGACGCCGAAGTCCTGCAGATAGGACTGCCCGGTCATCTCGCCGTTGCCGTTCAGATCGAAGAACCCCGCCTTCACCGGCGCATCGCTGCGCCCGCCCCGGGGCAGTACGACGGTGACGCCGGTGCGCACCGGGCCGACGCCGACCTTCAATGCGCCCGAACCGCGGATCTTCGTCACCTGGCCGACTTCGACCCCGGGGACGTCGGTGATCGCGTCGTAGCGGCCGGGCGTGCCGTAGAACGGGATTCCGAGGGCGCGCGCCGGCGGCAGCGTGGCGCCGACCGCGCCGCGGCCCGCCGCCAGCAGCACGGCGATGCCGATCGCCGCGAGCGGATGACGGGATTCGCGCGTCGAGGACATCGTCCGACTGTACGAAGAACGCCACGCGCGCGCAACCGATCGGGCGGCCGCGGATCCCGCGCCGGATCACCGATCGGCGCGACCGGTGTATCCTCCGGTTCGCGATGCACATCCGACATTTGATCCCGCTGTTCGATCGCGCGCGCGACCGATCCGAAGCGCTCGTGCTGGCCACGGTCGTCGATACCGTCGGATCGACCTACACCAAGCGCGGCGCCCAGATGCTCTTCACCCGCGACGAGCGCTACTCGGGGATGCTCTCGGGCGGCTGCCTCGAGGCGGATCTCGCCGGTCACGCCCGCACGGTCGCGATCACCGGCGAGCCGCGACGCGTCCGCTACGACCAGACCGATCCCGACGCACAGCTCCTCGGTCTGGGATCCGGATGCGAAGGCACGATGGACATCCTGCTCCAGCGCCTCGACCCGACCGGCCGCTGGGAGCCGCTCGCCGGCATGCTCGAGGCCTTTCGTGCGCGCCGCACCGAATCGGTGCTGCTCGTCGTGCAGTCGAGCGATCCGGGAATCCCGCTCGGCTCGGGGCGGTTCGCGGGTACCGGCGCCGGCTTCGGCGCCGGCCCGGGCGGCGACGCGCGGATTGCCCTCGCGCTCGGTGCCGTCCGCGAGGCCGTGCCCGGCCCGCACGCGACGCCGCAGCTGCATCGCGAGGCCCTGCCGGGCGTCGACGCGTTGCGTCTGCCGGTCGAGCCGCCGCCGCAGATCCTGCTGCTCGGCGCGGGTCCCGATGCGCGTCCGGTCGCGGAGCTGTTCGCGTTCCTCGATTGGGACGTCACCGTCTGCGATCACCGCGAGCACTACGCGCAGTGCGATTTCTTTCCGCAAGCGCGCGAAGTCCGTACGGCCGACGTGCGCTCGATCGCGGATTTCCTCGCCGGTCGGCGTACGGACGCCGCCGCGCCGCCGTTCGATGCCGCGGTGGTGATGTCCCATCATCTCGACACGGATCGCGAGTACCTGCGCGCGCTCGCGGCGACCGCGATCCCGTACCTCGGCCTGCTCGGCCCGGCGGCCCGGCGCGACAAGATCCTCGCGGGCCTCGGCGGGGACGCGCACCGATTGAAGGACCGCTTGCACGCGCCGACCGGTCTCGCGATCGGCGCGACCACGCCCGCCGGCATCGCCCTGTCGATCGCCGCCGAGATCCACGCGTGCCTCGGCCGCGCGTGCCCGGATTCGCGCGAGGGTCGCGGATCCTGACCGCGGCGGCGGACCGGTTCAGCGCCAGCCGCGGATTTCGTCGAACGAGCGCAGCCGCCGCAGCGACGGGAACAACCACGCGCTCCACAGCGCGCCGACGACCAGCGTCGCGACGCCGCCGGCGACGATCGCCGGCACGAGACCGAGCCAGGCCGCGGTCAGGCCGGATTCGAACTCGCCGAGCTCGTTCGACGCGCCGATGAACATCGAGTTCACCGCGCTCACCCGGCCGCGGATCTCGTCCGGCGTCGCGAGCTGCACGAGCACGTGCCGGATGAACACGCTGATCATGTCGCTCGCGCCGAGGACCGCGAGCGCGATCATCGCGATCGCGAATCGACGGGTGAGTCCGAACACGACGGTCGCGACGCCGAACACGGCGACGCCGGCGAACATCGTCGGGCCGACCCGTCGCCGTATCGGCGCGACCGCGAGCCACAGCGCGGTGAGTCCCGCACCGAGGCCGGGCGCGGCGCGCAGCAAGCCGAACTGCGCGGGTCCGGCGTGCAGCACGTCGCGGGTGAACGCCGGCAGCAACGCGGTCGCTCCGCCGAACAGCACCGCGAACAAATCCAGCGACAGCGCGCCGAGCACCGGCTTGCGCCGCCAGACGAACCGCAGGCCCTGGAGCAGGTCGCGGGCCGCCACCGCACTGCGCGGCGGGGGCGCGACCCGCCGTCGAACCCGCAGCAGCAGCGCGAGCGCGACCACCAGCAATCCCGCGGCACCGAGGTAAACCGCGCCCGCGCCGCCGGTCGCGCCGAGCCGCGTCTGCGCGAACGCATAGACCGCACCGCCGAGACTCGGACCCGCGATCGTCGCGACCTGCGAGGTCGAGGAGCCGATCGCGACCGCGGCCGGCAGCGCCTCGGCCGACACCAGGTTCGGCAGGAACGACTGCGCCGCCGGCATCTGAAACGCCCTCGCGACGCCGAGCAGCGCGAGGATCGCGAAGATCGGCCCGGTGCCCGCGATCCGCGCGACGGACGCCGCGCCGAGCGCGATCGCGCAGCCCGCCTGCACGATCGCGCACGCGCACAGGATCAGGCGCCGGTCGAGCCGGTCGGCCGCGTGCCCGGCGAACAGCGCGAACGCGAGGAACGGCAGGAATTGCGACAACCCGATCAAGCCGAGGTCGAGCAGCCGTCCGGTCATCCGATAGACCTGCCAGCCGACCCCGATCACGAGCATCTGCGCCGCGATGCCCGAGAAGAAGCGTGCGGTCACGTAGCGCCGGAAATCCGCGTCGCGCAGCGGCGCGCGGCGCTCGAGCGCGGCGCCGCTCATCCGCCGAGGAAGATCCGATAGGCGGGGTTGTCGGTCTCCTCGGTGTACGGATAGTGCAGTTCCGTGAGGTGGGCGACGAACTCCTCGCTCGTCGCCGGCGGCACCTGGATCCCCGCGAGCACGCGCCCGTAGTCGGAGCCGTGATTGCGGTAGTGGAACAGCGTGATGTTCCACTCACTGCCGATCGCCCGCAGGAATTTCAGCAGCGCGCCCGGATGCTCGGGAAACTCGAAGCGGAACAGCCGCTCGTGCTCCAGGCCGTGCGCCTGGCCGCCGACCATGTGACGCACGTGCAGCTTCGCCATTTCGTCGTCGGTCATGTCCCGCACCGGGAATCCGGCGCCGGCGATCGCCTCGAGCGTCGCGTCGCGCTCGACTTTGCCCCGCGTCGTCGCGAGCCCGACGAACAGCTGGGCGGCGCTCGCGTCGCCGTAGCGATAATTGAACTCGGTGACGTTGCGCCGGCCGAGCGTCTCGCAGAAACGCAGGAACGAGCCCTGCGCCTCGGGAATCTCGACCGCGAACAAGGCTTCGCGCTGCGCGCCGAAATCGGCGCGCTCCGCGACGTAGCGCAGCCGGTCGAAATTCATGTTCGCGCCGCCGTTGATCGCGATCAGGTTGCGGTCGACGCAAGTCTCGCGCGCGACGTAGCGTTTGAGCCCGGCGACCGCGAGCGCCCCCGACGGCTCCGCGATCGAACGGGTGTCCTCGAAGATGTCCTGGATCGCCGCGCAGATCTGGTCGGTCGACACCAGCACCACTTCGTCGACGTACTGCTGCGCGAGCCGGAACGTCTCCTCGCCGACGCGGCGCACGGCCACGCCGTCGGCGAAGATCCCGACGCGCTCCATCGCGACCCGCCGCCCCGCGCGCAGCGAATCGTGCATTCCCGGCGAGTCCTCCGGCTGCACCCCGACGATCCGGATGCGCGGGTACAGCGCCTTCACGTACGCCGCGATGCCGGCGATCAACCCGCCCCCGCCGATCGGCACGAAGATCACGTCGATCGCGTCGCCGTGCCGTTGCCGGAGGATTTCCATCGCGATCGTGCCCTGTCCGGCGATCACGTCCGGATCGTCGAACGGGTGCACGAACACGAGCCCGCGCTCGCGCGCGAGCTCCACCGCGTGATCGTACGCGTGATCGTAGTCCTCGCCGTGCAGGACGATTTCGCCGCCGAGATCGGCGACCGCCTGTACTTTGATCTGCGGCGTGGTCACCGGCATCACGATCACCGCCTTGATCCCGCGGGTGCGCGCGCCGAGGGCGACGCCCTGGGCGTGGTTGCCGGCGGACGCGCAGATCACGCCGCGCGCGGCGGTGATCGGGGACAATTGCGCGATCTTGTTGTACGCGCCGCGGATCTTGAACGAGAACACCGGCTGCAGATCCTCGCGCTTGAGGAACACGTGGTTGTGCAGCCGGCGGGACAGGCGCGGCGCGGCGTCGAGCGGCGATTCGATCGCCACGTCGTAGACCTTCGCCTTCAGGATTTTCTCGACGTAGTTCTCTTGCATCACTGTTTCGTGTCTGGAGGATCGGCTACATTAGCCGATGCGCGGCTCGAGGTGTATCGTAAGGCCGCTCTCGGAGCCGCGGAACCATGCCCAAGTCCGTCGTACTGCTTCTGGCGCTGCTCGTCGCCGGCGCCACCGCGCCGGCGCTCGCGCTGTCCGGGAACGTCGTCGGCGCGCCGAACGTGCGTGCGCGGCTGGAGAGCGCGGTGCGCGGCGTCGGCCCCGGCCAGTCGTTCCGCGTCGCGCTCGTGCTCGATCTCGCCGCGGGCTGGCATACCTACTGGCGCAATCCGGGCGATTCCGGCCGGGCGACGCGCATCGCGTGGACGCTGCCGGCGGGGTTCCGGGCGGACCCGATCGAGTGGCCGGTGCCGCAGCGGTTCCTGCTCGCCCCGCTGGTGAACTTCGGATATGCGAATACCGCGGTGTACCTCGTCCGCATCCAGGCGCCGGCGACCCTGCGCGCGGCGGGCCCGGTCACGTTGCGTGCCGACGCGAGCTGGCTGGTCTGCTCGGACGTGTGCATTCCGGAGGGCGCGAAGCTCACGCTGACGCTGCCGACCCGGCCGACACCGGGGTCGACGGATCCGGCGGCCGCCTCCTTGTTCGCGCGCGCGATCGACGCATTGCCGCGGCCGGCGACCGGAACGATCGACGCCGCGATGCGCGACGGCCGGATCGTGATCCGGCTCGGGCCCGACGTCCGGCCGAGCCTCGCGGGGGCGCGCTCGCTGCAGTTCGTGCCGTACGAAGACGGGATGATCGAGTACGCCGCGCCCCAGCGGGTCCGCCGCGAGGGCGGCGCGATCGAGATCTCGATGCAGCCGGGTTTCCAGCCGCATTCCGGGCCCTTGCGCGGCCTCGTGATCGCGACCCAAGCCGGTGGCGGCGCGACGCCGACGCGCGTCGCGCTCGCGATCGCGCCGTCGCTCACGGTCGCGGCCGCAAGCGCCGCGGCGGGCGCCGCGCCCGCCGCGCGCAGCCCGG
>JAJYAM010000087.1 GCA_021779535.1 Pseudomonadota bacterium | reverse complement strand
TGGTGGGCCGTGTAGGGATCGAACCTACGACCAATTGATTAAGAGTCAACTGCTCTACCAGCTGAGCTAACGGCCCACTGCGAAACCATTCTAACCGATCCGTACCGATCGGGTTTGGGGTGGACGACGGGATTCGAACCCGCGACAGCCGGAATCACAATCCGGGGCTCTACCAACTGAGCTACGTCCACCATCGTCCATACCCGATCCGAGATGGCGCGCCCGGCAGGAGTCGAACCTGCAACCGCCGGCTTAGAAGGCCGGTGCTCTATCCGGTTGAGCTACGGGCGCCTTGGTCGGGGCAGAGGGATTCGAACCCCCGACCCTCTGCTCCCAAAGCAGATGCGCTACCAGACTGCGCCATGCCCCGCCGTTGGTCACCCTCTACCCGGCACGCCCGTCCGACGGTGTCGCCGGCTCGGGGACGCGAATGATACGGGCCGCCGCGCTCGTCCGTCAATTTCGCGTCGATTGTGTGCGAGAATGCCGCCGCCATTTGCCTGACGAAGGTCGATCATGCCCGCGCAACTCATTGACGGCAAAGCGATTGCCGCGAAATTCAAGCGAAGCATCCGGGAGCAGGTCGACTACCTGGTTGCGCGCGGCATGCGCCGCCCCGGGCTCGCGGTGATCATGGTCGGCGACAATCCGGCCTCCGCGGTCTACGTCCGCAACAAGCGCAAGGCCTGCGCGGAATCCGGGATCGTCTCCGTCGCCCATGACCTGCCCTACTCGACGACGCAGCAGGAGCTGATCCAGCTGATCGAGGCGCTGAACCACGACCCCTCGATCGACGGGATCCTGGTGCAGCTGCCGCTGCCCCAGCACATCGAGCAGAGCGTGATCATCGAGAAGATCGATCCGGCCAAGGACGTCGACGGATTCCACCCGTTCAACGTCGGCCGGCTCGCGCTGCGCGTCCCGCTGATCCGCCCATGCACGCCGTACGGCGTCACGAAGCTGATCGACCACGTCGGGCTCTCGCCGAAGGGTCGGCATTGCGTCGTGATCGGCGCGTCGAACATCGTCGGCCGGCCGATGGCGCTCGAGCTGCTGTTGATGGGCGGCACCGTGACCGTGTGCCATCGCTTCACCGGCGATCTCGCACCCTACGTGAGCAGCGCCGACATCCTGGTCGTCGCGGTCGGCCGCCCGGGGATCGTCCGCGGCGAGTGGGTCAAGCCCGGCAGCGTGGTGATCGACGTCGGGATGAATCGCGGCGCCGACGGCAAGCTCTGCGGCGACGTCGACTTCGACGGCGCCTACGAGCGCGCGGGCTGGATCACGCCGGTGCCGGGCGGCGTCGGACCGATGACGGTCGCGATGCTGATGAAGAACACCCTGGAATCCGCCGAAGCGCGCCTCGGCCTCTGAGTCGCGGCCTCACGCACGCCGCCAGTGCGTGACGCCCCCCGGCTGGTCCTCGATCACGACGCCCACGGCGGCGAGCTGGTCGCGGATCCGATCGCCCTCCGCGTAGTTCTTCGCGGCCCGCGCCGCGCGGCGCGCCGCGACCAGCGCGTCGATCGCCGCGTCGTCGAGGACTTGCGTGCCGACGCCGCGTTTCGCATACGCCGCCGGATCCTGCTGCAGGAAGCCGAGCATGCCGCCGAGCGCACGCAGCGTCGCCGCCCGGTCGGCCGCGTCCCGCGACCGGCCCGCCGCTTTCGCCGAATTCAATTCCCGCGCGACTCCCTGCAGGACCGCGAACGCCTCGGGCGTGTTGAAGTCGTCGTCCATCGCGTCCCGCCATTGCGCGAGCGCGGCGGGGTCGGCCTGCCCGCCGTCGGGGGCGCCCTCGAGCGCCCGGTACAGGCCGAGCAAGGTCTCGTCCGCCTGCGCGAGCTGCTCCGCCGAGTAGTTGATCGGTCCGCGGTAGTGGCTGCCGAGCAGCAGGAAGCGCAGCACTTCCGGGTCGCGCAGCCCGGCGAGCACCTCGCGAACCGTGAAGAAATTGCCGAGCGACTTCGACATCTTCTGGTCGTCGATGCGCACGAACCCGTTGTGCATCCACACGTTCACGAACTCGGTGCCGCACGCCGCGCAGGACTGCGCGATCTCGTTTTCATGGTGCGGGAACTTGAGGTCCATGCCGCCGCCGTGCAGGTCGAAGTGGCCGCCGAGCAGCGCGGTCGACATCGCCGAGCACTCGATGTGCCAGCCGGGCCGGCCGCGGCCCCACGGCGAATCCCAGGCCGGCTCGCCCGGCTTCGCGGCCTTCCACAGCACGAAATCCAGCGGATCGCGTTTCGCGTCGTCGACCCGCACGCGCGCGCCGGCGCGCAGATCCTCGAGCCGCTTGCCGGACAAGCGCCCGTACGGCGCGAATCGCCGCACCGCGTACATCACGTCGCCGTCGTCGGCGACGTAGGCGTAGCCCTTCGCGACCAGCGTCTCGATCATCGCGACGATCGCGCCGATGTACTCGGTCGCGCGGGGCTCGTGATCCGGCGGATCGAGGCGCAGGGCCGCGCAGTCCTCGTGCATCGATGCGGTGAAGCGCCGTGCGAGCGCCGACCACTCCTCGCCGTTCGCGGCGGCGCGCTCGATGATCTTGTCGTCGATGTCGGTCACGTTGCGCACGTAAGTGACGTCGAAGCCCGACGCGCGCAGATAGCGCTGCACCATGTCGAATACCATCAGCATCCGGGCGTGGCCGAGATGGATGTGGTCGTAGACGGTGACGCCGCAGACGTACATCCGCACCTTGCCCGGCACGATCGGCCGGAACGGCTCCTTCCGGCCGGTCAGCGAATTATGGATCTTGAGCATATTGGTCCAATCGCCGCCGTGCCGCGTCCGCGCCGAGCAGCGCGAGCAGCGGCGCGAGTTCCGGGCCGTGCGTGCGGCCGGTGAGCGCGAGCCGCAGCGGCATGTAGAGCGCGGCGCCGCGCCGGCCGGTCCTCGCGGCGACGAGCTTCGCGAGTCGCGGCAGGTCCGCGCCGCTCTCGCCGAGCGCGGCCCCGGCGGCCGCGAAGAAGCCCGGGCCCGCCTCGGCAACGATCCGCCGCCCCTCCGCGTCGAGCGGCGGCAGCTCGCCGCGCAGCACCGCGAGCCAGGGTGCCGCGTCCTGCGGCAGCACGACGTTGTGCCGCAGGAGCTCGGCGACCCGCGGATCGTCGCCCGCGCCGAGCCACGCGCCGACGTCGGCCGGCGACAGCCGCGCGATCGTCTCCTTCTGCCAGTGCACGAGCTGCGCCTCGTCGAAGCGCGCCGGCGCCTTGCCGAGATGCTCGGGCCGGAAATGCCCGGGCATTTCCGCGAGCTCGAGCCACCGGTCGAGATCGCCGGTGTGTCCGAGGCGATACAGGTGGTTCAGCAGCGCCGCGCCGAGGAATCCGCGCTGGCGGAATTCCTGGACGCTGGTGCTTCCGTGCCGCTTGGACAGCGGCGCGCCGTCGGCGCCGACCAGCAATCCCACGTGGCCGTAGTCCGGCCGGCGCAGGCCGAGCGCGTCGAGCACCAGGAGCTGGCGCGGAGTGTTCGCGAGATGATCGTCGCCGCGCAGCACGTGGGTCACGCCCATCAGCGCATCGTCCACGGCATTGCAGAAGAAGAACGACGCGGTACCGTCCTCGCGGCGGATGATGAAATCGCCGATGTCGTTGGTCTGCAGCCGCTGCAGCCCATGCACGAGATCGCCGAACTCGACGAGGCGGTCGGACGGCACCGCGAACCGCAACGTCGGTCGCAGGCCGCTCGCGGCGCGCTCGCGTCGCCCCGCGCCGCTCAGGCCGCGGCAGGTGCCGGGGTAGCGCGGCGGCCGGCCGGCCATGCGCTGCAGCTTGCGGGCGATCTCGAGTTCCTCGGGCCGGCAGTAGCAGGGATAGGCATCCCCCTGCCGCTCGAGCCGGTCGAACAGCGCCGCGTAGATCTCGCCGCGCTCCGACTGGACGTAGGGTCCCGCCGGACCGCCGACGTCCGGTCCTTCGTCCCAGGCGAGGCGCAGCCACTCGAGCTCGCCGATCAGTTCGTCGCGAAATCGCCGCTGGCTGCGCTCGACATCCGTATCCTCGATGCGCAAAATGAAGCGCCCGCCGGTCTTGCGCGCCCACAGATAGCTGAACAATGCGGTGCGCGCGTTGCCGAGATGGACGGACCCGGTGGGGCTCGGTGCGAACCGTGTGACGGCCGGCGTTGTCATAACCAGCAATTGTACCTATTAGGGCGGTGATTCGGATGAAGAAGCTTCTCATCGGGCTCGCTCTCTCGGCCATGATCGTCGGCGGCGCGCAGGCCGCGCCGGCGCCGGCGCCGGCGACCGCGTTCGTCAAGGTCTACACCTCGCTCGGCGACTTCGTGATCCAGCTGTTCCCGGATCGTGCGCCGCTCACGGTCGCGAACTTCCTGCGCTACGTCGACCGCGGCCAGTACACCGACACGCTGTTCCACCGGGTGATTGCGAACTTCGTGATCCAGGGCGGCGGCTACGACACCCATTACCGGCTGAAACCCGCGCCGTTCCAGACGGTCAACGAGTCGGGCAACGGGCTGTCGAACGCGCGCGGCACGGTGGGCCTCGCGCGCGGCGCCGCCCCGCACAGCGGGAACTGCCAGTTCTACGTGAACCTGAACGACAACAGCGAGCTCGATCCGAGTGCGGCACGCTGGGGCTACGCGGTCTTCGGCCGCGTCGTCGACGGCATGAGCGTCGTCGACCGGATCGGCAACCAGCCGACCGGGGCGGCCGGCCCGTTCGAGCGCGACGCGCCGATCCCCCCGGTCGTGATCCAGAAGATCGTGCGCGTCGCCGGTCCGTGACGTCCCCCGGGCGCCGTTCGACGGCGCTGTTCGTATCCGACCTGCACATCGATGCCGCCCATCCGGCGATCGCGCGGCGATTCCTCGAATTCCTCGGGCGCGACGCGCGCGAGGCGGCCGCACTCTACGTGCTCGGCGACCTGTTCGAATCCTGGATCGGCGACGACGACCCGGACGACGCCCAGCGCACGGTGATCGCGGCGCTGCGCGATCTCACGAACCACGGCGTGCCGTGCTTCGTGATGCACGGCAACCGCGATTTCCTGATCGGCGAGCGGTTCGCGGCGGCGAGCGGCGCGACGCCGCTCGCCGATCCCGTGCTGCTGACGCTGTACGGCGAGCGCGCGCTCGTGATGCACGGTGACGCGCTCTGCACCGGCGACCGGGCCTACCAGCGGCTGCGCGCGACGGTCCGTGACGCCGATTGGCAGCGGCGCTTCCTCGCGCTGCCGGTCGCCGCGCGCCGCGCACTCGCCGGCGCGGCGCGCGCCGGCAGCCGCGCGCACAACGCGGCCCTCGCGCCCGCGATCGCCGACGTCGAGGCGGCCAGCGTCGCCGCGGTGCTGCGCGCGGCGGACGTCGCAACCTTGATCCACGGCCACACCCATCGGCCGGGGATCCATCGGTTCGACGTCGACGGGATCGCCCGCACCCGGGTCGTGCTCGGCGACTGGTACGACACCGGCAGCGTTTTGCGCTGGGGCCCCGACGGCTTCGAGCTAGTGCGCGTCGGCTGAGCCGCGCACGGCCGGCGGCCCGGAGTGGAACCGGAACAGCTCGTCCGGCGCGCTGATCAGTTCCCCCTCGAGCGCCGCGAACGCCTCGATCCGCGCGTCGACGTCGATCCCGGTGCGCGCGCCCGCGCGCCGCGCGAGATCGAGGTACAGGCGGTGGTGGCGCGATTCGGCCTCGCACAAGCCGGCGAAGAACGCGTCGAGCGGCGCGCCGATCGCGGGCGCGAGCGCCGCGAAGCGCTCGCAGGAACGCGCTTCGATGAACGCACCGGCGACCAGCAGGTCCACCTCGCGCGCCGGCTCGGCGCGCGCGACCAGCCGCCGCAGCCGCTCCGCATAGCGGCCCGGCCCGAGCCGGCGCGGCACGATGCCGAGCCGGGCGATCAGCTTCGCGACCTGTTCGTAGTGGCGTAATTCCTCGCGCGCGAGCCGCGACAGGCGCTGCGCGAGGTCGAGGTCCTCGGCGTACGCGAACATCAGCGACAGCGCGGTCGACGCCGCCTTCTTCTCGCAGTTGGCATGGTCGAGCAGCAGCAGCTCGCGCGACCCGACCGCCGCCTCGATCCACGCCGGCGGCGTCGCCACCCGCAGCAACGCATCCGGCGCGCGCGCGCTCACGCGGCGTCCCGGAGACTCGCGATCGCCTGGCGCAGCGCGTGGGCGGACCCGAAGCGGTCGGCCGGCGACTTCGCGAGCAGGCCGGCGAGGATCGGTTCGTACGCGGCGAGCTCCGCCGGGAGCGCCGGCACCGACGCGCGCTTGTGCTTGTAGATGACCTCCATCGCGCTCGATCCCCGGAACGGCTTCTGCCCGGTCAGCATCTCGTAGAAGATCACCCCGAGGCTGTACAGGTCGCTGCGCTCGTCGATCTGTTCGGCGTGGCCCTGCTCCGGGCTCATGTAGTACGGCGTTCCGAAGATCTCGCGGGTGCCCGTCAGATCGGCGGCGAGCGCGTCCGCCTTCGCGAGGCCGAAGTCGATCAGGCACACCGAGCCGTCGGCGCGCAGCATGATGTTCGCCGGCTTCAGGTCGCGGTGCAGTACGCCGACCGAGTGGATCGCCTCGAGCGCGCTCGCGATCTCGTCCAGATAAGCGAGCGCGGTCGCGGGCGGCACCGGCGCCTTCAGCCGCCGCCGCAGGTCGCCCAACGGGAAGTGCTCCATCGCGATGTACGCGTGATCGTCGGCGATCCCGAGGTCGAAGATCCGCACGACGTGCCCATGGCGCAGGCCCGCGACGATCTCGTATTCCTGGATGAACCGGTCGAAGCCGGCGACCTTGTCGGACACGTCCGGCACCTGGCTGAACACCTTCAACACCGCGATCCGCCCGGCCCGCTCGCTCTCGGCCAGATAGATCGAGCACATGCCGCCCGTGCCGATCTGCCGGATGAAGCGATGGCCGCGAATCGTGACGCCGCCGAAACGATGCCGTTGCTCGTAGTCCGGCCGGGCGCGCAAGCTCGCGAGGGTCTTGCGGCGCTCGCGCGCCGCGATGCCGAGCGCCTCGTGCAGCGCGGCGCGGTCGATCCGACCGCCGCCGAGGACCTGCAGACCGGGCGCCGGGGCCGGCCCGTCGGTCGCGCCGGTCGCGAGCGCGAGGAACACGATCGGCGCGAACCCCGGGCGGGCGCGCAGTTCGCTCGCGAGATGCGCGGCGCCGGCGAGCGGGCGCGAGGACACGATCACGACCGCGTCGAAGCCGCTCGCCTCGAACTCGGGCTCGATCGGCGGATCCCGGCCGAGCGCGTGCTCGACGATCGCGGCATCCGGCCATTCGACCTCGACGTGCTTGCGCACGAGCAGGCGATGCTCGGCGCGCGCGGCGATCAGCAGGAGCCGCAGGGCCATCGGCGCCGGCCGCGCTAGACGGCGCGGACCGGCTTCGGCGCGCCACCCGCCGTTTCGCGCTTGTGCTGCTTCGCGGTGTCCGAGCGCTCGTACTGCAGGCGTGCGAGATACTCCGGCGTCACGTCACCCGTGACGTATTCGCCGGAGAAGCACGAGGTGTCGAAGCGCTCGATCTTCGCGTTGTCATGGCGGACCGCGTGCTCGAGATCGGCGAGGTTCTGATAGATCAACCAGTCGGCGCCGATGATCCGCCGCACTTCCTCGTCGGTGTGGCCCGACGCGACCAGCTCGTCCGCGTTCGGCATGTCGATCCCGTAGACGTTCGGATACCGGACCGGCGGCGCCGCGGACGCGAAGTACACGTGACGGGCACCGGCCTCGCGGGCCATCTCGATGATCTGCGCCGAGGTCGTGCCGCGCACGATCGAATCGTCCACCAGCAGCACGTTCTTGCCGCGGAACTCCAGGTCGATCGCGTTCAACTTGCTGCGCACCGATTTCTTGCGCTCCGCCTGACCCGGCATGATGAAGGTGCGGCCGATGTAGCGGTTCTTGATGAAGCCCTCGCGGTACTTGACCCCGAGCCGCTGCGCGACCTGGACCGCGCTCGTGCGGCTGGTGTCCGGGATCGGGATCACGACGTCGATGTCGTGATCCGGCCGTTCGCGCCGGATCTTCTCGGCGAGGTGATCGCCCATCCGCAGGCGGGCCTTGTAGACCGAGATGTTGTCGATGATCGAGTCGGGCCGGGCGAAATAGACGTATTCGAAGATGCACGGCGTGTGGCGCACCGCCGCGACGCAAGCCTGCGCGTAGAAGCGCCCCTGTTCGTCGATGAACACCGCCTCGCCCGGCGCGACGTCGCGGATGAGCTTGAAGCCGAGCATGTCGAGCGCGACGCTCTCCGATGCGAGCATCCACTCGACGCCCTTCGGCGTCTCGCGCGAGCCGATGACCAGCGGCCGGATCCCGTTCGGGTCGCGAAAGCCGAGGATCCCGTGGCCGATCACCATCGCGACGACCGCATAGCCGCCGCGGCACCGGCGGTACACCGCGGTCACGGCCGCGAACAGATCCGCGGCGGTCACGCGCGGCGTGCCGACCCGCTGCAGCTCCGAGGCCAGCACGTTCAGCAGGACTTCGGAATCCGACGACGTGTTCAGGTGCCGGCGATCCTCCCGCACCAGGACCTCGGCGAGCTCGCGCGCGTTGGTCAGGTTGCCGTTGTGGCCGAGGCAGATCCCGTACGGCGAGTTCACGTAGAACGGCTGGGCGTCCTGCACGCCGTCGCTGCCCGCGGTCGGGTAGCGCACGTGGCCGATGCCGACGCGGCCGCGCAGCTTCAACATGTGCTTCTGCTGGAACACGTCGCGGACGAGCCCGGAATCCTTGCGCATGTGCAAGGCGCCCGCCTCGCTGGTCATGATGCCGGCGGCATCCTGGCCGCGATGCTGCAGGACCGTCAGCGCATCGTAGAGGCGCTGATTGGCCGGTTCGACCCCGACGATACCGACGATGCCGCACATCTGAAGGAACCTCCCGCTCAGCCCCGTGGCGTGGATGCGTGTCCGGCACGCTCGATGAACGTCCAATGCGGGCCGGCGTCGCCGGCCACCGAGCGCATCCAGTCACCGACCATCTGGCCGTAGGGGATCAGCCGTGAGCGCGTCCACCAGGCCTCGTGGTTCAGGTGCACGAGTTCGCCGAAGATCACCAGGAGCCCGACCATGATCGCACCCCGCAGCGTCCCGAACAGGAAGCCGAACGCGCGATCGACGAAGCCGAAGCCCGCGTGGCGGGTGAGGTAGTTCGCGATCGCGCCGACGAGCGCGCCGACGATCTGGGCGACGATGAACACGATGAGGCGCGCGACCCAGGGTCTGATCGACGGCGCGGCGAGGTCGCCGCCGAGGTACGGCTCGACGAACGGCGCGAGCTGCCAGGCCGCGACCAGCCCGCCGACCAGGAACAGCAAGGCGATCGCCTCGCGCATGAAGCCACGCCAAAGCCCCGCCACGATCGAGACGAGCATCACCACGCAGATCAGAATGTCGGCACCGTGCACGCGGCGGCCCTCAGGGGTCGAAACCTCGAACCGCGCGCCCGGACGGCGCGCCAGGTCATTTTAACCGACCCCGGCTTCTCCCGCTTGCCCGCTCGGCGCGCGTCGCGAACGGTCCGTCAATGGCCCGGCGGGACGACGCTCGAGCGCTGCCCTTGCGCCCGCAACTTGCGCGCGAACGCGACGGCGGCGTCCCGGCTGGTGAACGCGCCCATCCGCACCCGGTGCAGCGCTCCGGCGCCGCGGCCCGCGGTCGACACGTAGGCCACGTAGCCGCGCGCCTTCCAGCGCCGCGCGAGTCGCAGCGCGTTCGCGCGGTCCGCGAAGCTGCCGATCTGGATGGTCCAGTGGCCGTTCGCCGCCGGCGCCGCCGGCGGTCGGGGCGCGCTCGCCGGCCGCGACGCGCCCGTCGCGGTATCCGACGGCGGCGGCCGGTTCGCCGCCGGGACGGTGG
>JAJYAM010000017.1 GCA_021779535.1 Pseudomonadota bacterium | reverse complement strand
CGAAATCCGGGCCCTGCTGGCCTGCGCGGTGCTCAGCGTGGGGCCGGCGCTGGCCGCTGCGGCGCCCTCCGCCGGTCTCGCCCAACGGGTGCTCGCCTGCCGCGGCGTCTCGGCCGATGCCCGGCGCTTGCAGTGCTTCGACCGGCTGGCGGCGACCCTGACCTCGAGCACGCCGCGTGCCGTGCAATCCCGTGAGCCCACGGTGGCGCTCCCGGATCCCCGGCGGACCTTCGGGATGTCGTCGGCCGCGATCCTCGCGCAGGAATTCAAGCGCCATCCGAAGCAGCGGTCCATCTCCAGCATCACGACCCGGGTGGTCCGCCTGCAGAAGGCGCCGGACGGACGCATGCTCTATCAACTCGCGAACGGACAGGTCTGGGAAGAGTTGCTCAACGACGGGAACGCACCCCCGGTCGACGTGGGCGACACCGTGGAGATCTCGCGGGGCTGGCTGGATTCGTACTGGATGCAAACCCCGTCCCGCCGCGGCTGCAAGGTGCAACGCTTGCGCTGATCGCGCGGCGCCGATCCGCCGTCAGGCCGTCGGCCCCGCGTCGAACGCGATGCTGAGCCGGGGCGTGTGGCTGTAGATCGGGTTGGTGCCGTGCCACAAATAGGAAGGGAACAGCACCAGCCGGCCTGCGCGGGGCTCGACGAAATACTCCGGTCCGACGCCGGGTGGCGGGTAGCGCGGCTCGCCGAACTTGAGCCAGCCGAGCTTCAGCGCGGGATCGCGCACGTCCTCCGGTACGACGACGTCGTACACCGCGCTCACGAGTCCGCCGGAGCGGTGGTGGTTGACCTGGAAGCCGGCGCGTTCCAAACGTACCGACCAGGCGCCGGCGAACGCCACGGCGCCGTCGCGGATTCGCGCGAGCGGATGCTCCGGCGGTACCTCGAGTCCGGCACGGTACTCGAGGACGGCCGTTTGGAACGCCGCGAGCGCGGCCTGGACCACCGGTTCCGGATCGCTCAGCAGGCTCCGGGAGGTTTGCGTCCCGTTGCGCAGGGTCCGGTCGAGCGGTTGCCGCTTGAACCGGTGCCGGTCCTCGAGCACCGCGGCCAGGGCCGCGTTGAACTCGGCGATCGTGCCGAAGCCGGGCGGCGGCGGCAGGTCGAACGCGCGCACGAAGCGTTCGTAATCGCACAGCGCCCGGTGGCGCTCCTCGCCGAGCATCCGGGCCGCGGTGGACTCGAAGGCAAGCCACGCGGGGGCGAGCGGGTCCCGCTGGAGCTGAGCCGCGATGAACGGTCGCGCTTCCGCCGGCCGCCCGCGCGCGATCAACACCGTCACGAGGTGGAGCGCGGCGGCCGGGCCGTCCGATCGGAGGCTCGCGGCCTCGAGCGCCTCGGCCTCGGCCTCGTCGAGCCGCCCCTGATCCAGCAGCACCCTTGCGAGCGTCGAACGCACCGTCGGGTCGGTGCCGTTGCGCGTGAGCGCGTCGCGCAGCAAGGTCTCCGCGCCGGGCAGCTCCCCGGAGTGCCACAGCAGCTCGGCCAACACGATCTGCAGCGGGAGTTGATCGCGATGGGCGCGCACCGCGGTGCTGAGCGATCGTACGAACGCCGGGTCGCCGCGCATGAACCGCAGCGATGCCAGGGCCCGGTGTGCCTCGGGGTTCAGCGGTTGCAGCTCCACCGCCCGCGCGAATTCCGTCTCGGCGCGCTCGAGATCGCCCGCGTCGACCGCGGCGCGGCCGAGGTTGTAGGCGACTTCGTAGCCGTCGGCGCCGAGGTTGCGGGCCCGCTCGAGCGCGTCGATCGCGTCCGGCCGCTCGAGCGTGACCAGCAATTCGCCGAGATTGTGATGGGCGACGGCGTAGTCCGGCTTGAGCGCGATCGCGCGCCGATGGGCGTGCTCGGCCTCGCCGCGGCGGCCTTGCGGGGTCAACGCGAGCGCAAGGGTTTCCCAGGTTTCCGCATCGTTCGAGTCGCGGCCGAGCAGGACGCGGCATTGCGCCTCGGCTTCCGCCCAACGGCCGAGGTCGACCAGGGTCTGCGCGAGCCCGCGGAGCGCGGTGACCAAGCCCGGCAGCCGCCGCAGCGCTTCCCGGTACGCCGCCTCGGCTTCCGCAAATCTGCGGCTTTTGCTCAGCAGGTTGCCGAGGTTCGCGTGGAATTCCCCGCGCTGCGGCTCGAGCGTGATGCTGAACTTCAGCCAGCGCTCCCCCTGTTCCCAGTCGCCGGTGTCCTTCAGGGCGAGCCCGAGCAGATGCGCCGCGATCGCGTTGCGGGGTTCGCGCGCGAGGATCGCGCCGCAGATCGCCGCGCTGGCGAGCGGTTTTCCGTGTCGCAACAAGCTGATCGCCCGTTCGACGGTCGGAACGTCGGCTGGGCCCGTCGGGTCAGTCATTCATGGCTTCGCAGGCCGGATTTCAGGAACCGCCGCATGGCGGTCCGTTGTTGAAGCGCAACAATTCTCGATTCCATTGCGGTTGCTGCTGGCGCCGTCCCGTGCCGCGGATCCCGTCCGCGCTCGCCCCGGTGCTGCGCGGCGATTCCGGGGAACCCGGCCATGACCCTTTACAACAACGCCGTCAGAACCTATCTTACACGGCTTAAGAAGCCTTGTTGCGTTTGGGCACCATGTGGTGGCAAGGCGGCTCTTCAAAAATTGCTTGGGAGAATACTCAATGGCAAAAAATCACTTCTTGCAGCAGGCCATTCGACTGGCGCTTGCCAATGCTGCAGTGGCGTCGGTCGCACTGCCAATCGCATCGGCGAACGCCGATTCGTCCAAGGACGCCTCCGCGGGACCGCCGGCACCGCTCCTGCTCGCGCAAGCCAATGGAACGGCGCAAGGCACGCCGGCGTCGACCGGATCGGCGGAATCGGCGAATACGCTCCAAGAAGTGGTGGTCACCGGATCGCGCATCAGCATCCCGGGCCTGCACTCGACCAGCCCGGTGATCTCGGTGAGTCAAAAGGCGATCACCCAGCTCGGCGCGACCTCGGTGGAAGACGTGCTGAACCAGCTGCCGCAGGTGGCCGCGGATCAAGGTGCCATGTCATCCAACGCCGCGACCGGCACCGCGACGGTGAACCTGCGCGGTCTCGGACCGCAGCGCACCCTGGTGCTGATCGACGGCCAGCGCCTGATGCCGGGCGACCCGGGCAGCGGCGACAACTCCGCCGACATCAACAACATCCCGACCGCGCTGATCGAGCGCATCGACGTGCTGACGGGCGGTGCCTCGTCGGTGTACGGCGCGGACGCCGTCGCGGGCGTGGTCAACTTCGTGATGAACGACCACTTCCAGGGCTTCGAGATCAACGCGAACGCCTCGGCGTTCCAGCACAGCCAGCACGATGGTTACGGTGGGGTCTCGCCGGCCGCCGGTTATGGCTCGGCGCCGAGCTCGGTGATGGACGGTGCGGAGAAGGACGTCAGCTTCATCCTCGGCAGCGACTTCGCCGACGGCAAGGGCAACGCGACGGCCTACCTCACCTACCGTCGCACGAACCCGGTGATGCAGAGCTCGCGCGACTTCAGCCGCTGCACGCTCGCGACCAGCGGCGGCAACGTGGTGTGTTCCGGGTCGAGCACCGCGGCGACCGGCGGGTTCTTCTTCACCAATCCGCCGGGGGTGAACGGCTACTTCACCGCGCCGGTGATCTTCGGGACCGTCGTTCCGGCGACCGGGCAGATCGTCCCCGGGATCCATCACTTCAACTACGGCACCTGGAACTACTACATCCGGCCGGACGAGCGCTGGAACGGCGGCTATTTCGCGCATTACAACATCGACCAGAACCACCAGGTCTTCAGCTCGCTGATGATGATGACCGACCACACGGTCGCGCAGATCGCGCCGAGCGGTGCGTTCCTGACCTCGGGCCTCGGCGTCAATCCGGTGACCGGCTTGCCGGACGGCGGCTGGACGGTGAACTGCAACAACCCGCTGCTGTCGGCCCAGGAACAGACGACCTTGTGCAACGGTGCGACCACCGGCAACGCGTCGGTGCTGTTCGGCCGGCGCAACGTCGAGGGCGGCAACCGCCAGGACCACCTGAACCATACCTCGTTCCGGATGGTGATCGGCAGCAAGGGCAACCTCACCGACAATCTGATGTACAACGTGTACGCGCAGGAAGGCGTCACGTTGCTGCAGGAGAACTACCAGAACGACGTCTCCAAGCAGCGGATCACCTATGCATTGAACGCGGTCGTCGACCCGACGAGCGGACAGGTGGTCTGCGCCGCGAACGCGAACGGCGCGAACGGCGCACCGGGCTGCGTGCCGTACGACATCTGGGGTCTCGGCACCCCTTATTCGGCCCAGTACACGAACGCCGCCGGCGGGCCGACCCCCGCGTCGGTCGCGTACATCACCACCCCGGGCTCGGAGCAGGGCCGGACCGAAGAGCGCGTGTACCACGCCGACTTCACCTACGACGGCACATCCGCCGGCATCAAGATGCCGGGCGCCCATGACGGCCTCGTGACCAACTTCGGCGCCGAGTATCGCGAGGAGTTCGTGACCTTGCGGCCGGATCTCGAGTTCCTGACCGGCGACCTCGCGGGCCAGGGCGGCGCGATCACGCCGCTCAGCGCCGGGTTCGGCGTGAAGGAAGGCTTCGTCGAAATGCGGCTGCCGATCGTGCAGGACAAGCGCTTCGCGAAGGAAATCTCGATCAATCCCGGCTATCGCTACTCGAAGTACGACTACGGTCCGACCACCAGCACGTACAAGATCGAGGCCGACTGGTCGCCGAACTCCGACCTCCGCTTCCGCGGCGGTTACAACCGCGCGGTGCGGGCGCCGAACCTCGGCGAACTGTTCGCCGAACGTGTCGTCGGCCTGGACGGCAGCGAGGATCCCTGCGCGACCACCGGGTTCGGCTCGCCGCCGAGCTATCTCACCGGCTCGGCGCTCGCGGCGCGCAAGGCGTCCTGCCTCGCGCACGGCGTCACCCCGGCGCAGTTCGGCGCGACCGGCGTCGCGGGCAACCCGGCGGGCCAGTACAACGGCATGATCGGCGGTAATCCGCAGCTGAGCCCTGAGAAGGCGGATACCTACACGTTCGGCCTGGTCTTCACGCCGACCTTCGTGCCGACGCTCAGCGCGACCATCGACTACTACGACATCAAGATCAACAACGTGATCGGGCGCTACGGCGCGAACCTGATCGTCAACCAGTGCATCATCAACAACAACCCGACCTTCTGTAACCTGGTGCATCGTGACGGTTCGGGCTCGATCTGGCTGTCGCAGGGCGGCTACGTGAACGATCCGCTGAATAACCTGGGGTATCTACAGGAGCGGGGCGTGGACCTCGCGGCGCATTACCGCGAGGACATGGGCCGCTTCGGTGCGATCGACTACGCGTTGAACGGGACCTACGTGTTCTCGTTCATCACCGAGCCGTACCCGGGTTCGGGGACCTACAACTGCGCCGGTTACTTCGGCGGCACCTGTGGCAATCCGATGCCGAAGTGGCGGCACACGTTCAGCGCCACCTGGGAGACGCCGGTGCGCAGCCTCGACTTCACCATGCGCTGGCGGCACCTCGGGAATACCGAGATCGACTCGGCGAGCCCGTCGCCGTTGCTCGCGTCGAGCTTCCAGAAGGCCATTCAGTGGACCGGCAGCCGCGACTACCTGGACCTCGTCGCGAGCTACGAGCTCGTCAAGGGCGTGCACGTGCTCGTCGGCGTGAACAACGTGCTGGACAAGGATCCGCCGATCCTGCCGACCAGCTCGTTGCCCGCGCCGTTCTTCAACGGCAACACCTATCCGCAGGTGTACGACACGCTCGGCCGGTACATCTTCATGAACCTGAAGGCGGACTTCTAAGCGCAGTTACTTTTCCATCGGGTTTTGATGGACCTCGCGCCCCCTCGCAGCGAAAGCTGCGAGGGGGCGTTTTTCTATCCGCGCGTGGCGCGGGGCGGCGCCGCGGCTTATCCTGTCGATCATGGTCGCGAGCGCCAGTCCGACGAGTACCTTCGACGCCTTGCGCGACGGACTCACGCAGGTGCGAGCGCTCGGTCGGTCCGGCGATCACGCGGCGGCTCTACGGCAACTCGAGGAGCTGGAAGCGACTCATCCGAGATCCGGCTCGCTGTGGCAGGAGCGCGCCGTCTGCCTGATCGCGAAAGGCGATCGGGCGGGTGCCGAGGCGGCGTACCGGCGCGCGGTGGAGCTCAACGATGCGTTGCCGGAGGCGTGGCGCGCGCTCGCCGGTTTCGCGCGAGCGGCCGGCCGGCGCGCGGATGCGGAGCGGGCGGCGGCCGCGCTCGCGAAGCTTCAAGGCCTGCCGCCCGAGCTCGTCGAGGGATCGAGCCGGCTGAGCGAGGGCGATCTCGACGGTGCCGAGTCGATCATCCGCGGGTACCTCACCCGTCACGGGCCGCACCTCGACGGCATGCGGCTGCTCGCGCAGATCTGCTCGGACCGCAAGAACTTCGACGACGCCGAGCTGTTGCTGGAGGCGATCCTCGACCGCGATCCGGAGTATCACGAGGCCCGCTACGAGCTCGGGATGATCTTCAAGCAGCGGCGGCGGTTCTATCCCGCGTTGCTGCAGGCACAGCGGCTGCTGGCGCTGTTTCCGACCGAACGGAAGCTGCGGATGCTGTACGCCGGCGCCTGCGATGGCCTGGGCCGGTTCGACGAAGCCCTGACGGTGTACCGGCAGTTGCTGGTCGAGACCCCCGAGGACCGGGAGCTGCAATTCGCGATCGGGCTCGCGCTGCGCAACCAGGGCAAGACCGAGGAATCCATCGACGTCTTTCGACGCCTGCTGCGGCTGAAGGACAGCGTCGGTTCCGCCTACGCGGCGCTCGCCGACCTCAAGACCTACCGGTTCAGCGACGAGGACCTCGGCGCGATGCGCCGGATCGCGGCCGATCCGGAGTCGGCGCCGCAGCACATCTCGGTGAGTTTCGCGCTGGGCAAGGCGCTCGAGGATCGCCGCCAATTCGAGGACTCGTTCCGCTGTTATTCGCGCGGCAACGCGCTGCGGCGCGCCGAGGCGCGCTACAACCCGGAGGCCGTGGAACGCAGCGTGGAGGTACGGGAGCGGTTGTTCACGCCCGAGTTCTTCGCCGCCCGGCGCGGCGTCGGGTGCCTCCGCCCGGACCCGATCTTCATCGTCGGGATGCCCCGCGCGGGATCGACCCTGCTCGAGCAGATCCTGGCATCGCACTCGCAGGTGGACGGCACGCTCGAGCTGCCGGAGATCCCCAGGCTCGTGAAGCAGTTCCGGCCGCGCGGGCCGGCGGAGCGGGATCGCTACGCGGAGCTGCTGGCGGACCTGCGTCCCGACGAGTGGCGGCGTCTCGGCGAGATCTACCTCGAGGAGACCCAGGTCTACCGCGAGAAGGCGCCGTTCTTCGTCGACAAGATGCCGGGCAATTTCCTCGACATCGGCTTCATCCAGCTGATCTTGCCGAACGCGAAGGTCATCGATGCGCGGCGGGATGCGATGGCCTGCTGCTTCAGCAATTTCAAGCAACTGTTCGGCAACGGCCAGGAGTTCAGCTATGGACTTCGCGAGGTCGGCCACTATTACCGCCATTACGTGCGGCTGATGGCGCACTGGGACCGCGTGCTGCCGGGAAAAGTGCTGCGCGTGTGGCATGCGGACACGGTCAACGACTTCGAAGGCACCGTGCATCGCCTGCTCGACTTCTGCGGGCTGCCGTTCGAGCCGGCGTGCCTCGAGTTCCACAAGACCGAGCGCGCGGTGCGCACGGTGAGCTCGGAGCAGGTTCGCCGGCCGATCAACCGGGAAGGTCTCGACCAGTGGCGTCACTTCGAGCCCTGGCTCGGGCCGCTCGAGGAGGCGCTCGGACCCTTGGCGGGCGCCGATCCGCGGGCCCGCGCGAGCTGACCCCGATGCGCCGCGACGCCAACCCATGAGCGCGAGCCACGGCGGACCGCCGACCCGCGAGCTCAGCTTCCGCGGCCTGGCGCTCGGCGCGCTGATCACCGTGGTGTTCACCGCGGCGAACGTCTACTTCGGGTTGAAGGCCGGCATCACGTTCGCGACCTCGATCCCGGCCGCGGTGATCTCGATGGCGCTGCTGCGGCGGGTGCGCGGCGCGTCGATCCAGGAGAACAACATCGTGCAGACCGTCGCGTCGGCGGCCGGCACGCTCTCGGCGATCATCTTCGTGCTGCCGGGCCTGGTGATGATCGGCTGGTGGCGGACCTTTCCGTACTGGACGACGTTCCTGATCTGCGCGCTCGGCGGCGTGCTCGGGGTGATGTATTCGATCCCGCTCAGACGGGCCCTGGTCACGGGCTCGACGCTCCCATACCCGGAAGGGGTCGCGTGCGCGGCGGTGCTGAACCTCGGCAGCCGCGATACGGCCGCGGCGCCGGCGTCCGCCGCCGGCACCGCGGCCGATGACGCCGCGGCCGACGACGCACGCGCAGGCCTGCGCGCGGTCGTGCGTGGTGCGTGGACTTCGGCGGCGTTCGCGGCGCTGATCGGCACGCGCCTGTTCGCCGGCGACGTCGTCCGCTACTTTCGCGTCGGCGCGCGCGGCGCGACCGGCTTCGACTTCAGCCTGTCGTTCGCGCTGTTCGGCGTCGGTCATCTGGTCGGCCTCTGGGTCGGCCTCGCGATGCTCGTCGGTGCGGGCATCGCCTGGGGCGGCCTCGTTCCCTGGTTCACCTCGGTCCATCCGTTCGCCGGCGGGGCGGCCGCCGCCGCCGAGGCGGCGTGGAGCGCGCGCGTGAGGTTCGTCGGTGCCGGCACGATCGGTGTCGCCGCGGTCTGGACGCTGCTGTCGCTCGCGCGTCCGGTCGCATCCGGCCTGGCCGCGGCGCTGGCCGCGTCACGCGCGCGCCGCGCGCGCGGCGCGGCGGCGCTCGCGCGCGTCGAGCGCGACATCCCGATCGGGATCGTCGGCGCCGTGACCCTCGCGTGCTTGATCCCGGTCGCCGCGATCCTCGGTGCGTTCGCGCGCAGCAGCGGCCTCGGCGCGGAGCTCCCGGTGCTGGTCGCCGGGGGGCTCGCGTACATCGTCCTGATGAGCTTCTTCGTCTCCGCGGTGTGCGGCTACATGGCGGGTCTCATCGGGGCGTCGAACAGCCCGTTGTCCGGCGTCGGCATCCTGGTGGTGATCGGTGCCGCGGTGCTGCTCGCGCTCGGCCTCGAGCCCCGGCTGCCGCCCGAGGCGGGGCGCGCGCTGGTCGCGTTCGCGCTGTTCGTGACCGCGGTGATCTTCGCGGTCGCGACGATCGCGAACAACAACCTGCAGGACCTGAAGACCGGGCAGCTCGTCGATGCGACGCCGTGGCGGCAGCAGCTCGCGCTCGTGGTCGGCGTGGTGATGGGCGCGGCGGTGATCCCGCCGGTGCTCGGACTCCTGAACCAGGCCTACGGGTTCGCCGGCGCGCCCGGCGCGGATCCGGCACGGGCGCTGCCGGCGCCGCAGGCGGGACTGATCTCGGCGCTCGCGGTCGGCGTGCTCCAGGGGAAGATCGACTGGAGCCTGATCGTGGATGGCGCCGCGATCGGGGCTGCCGCGATCGCGGTCGATGCCGCGCTGACGCGCCGCTGGCGCCGCGTGAGCTTGCCGCCGCTCGCGATCGGGCTCGGGATCTATCTGCCGACGTCGACGACCTTGATGGTGGTGCTCGGCGCGATTGCGGGCCACTGGTTCGAGCGCCGCGCGGACCGCGGACCCGAGCCCGAGGCGACGCGGCGGCGCGGCGTGCTGCTCGCGTCCGGCCTGATCGTCGGCGAGAGCCTCGTCGGCGTGCTGCTCGCGGCGCTCGTCGTGTTCTCCGGCCGTGCCGCGCCGCTCGCGCTCGTCGGCGACGGCTTCGCGAGCGCGTCGGTCTGGCTCGGCGGCATCGTGTTCGCCGCGGCGATCGCGTGGCTCTACCGGTCGATCGGGCGTCCGCCGGCCAGCTCCGTGATCAGCCGGTAGGTGAACCCGACCTGCGGCTGGAAGCCCTGCCGGCTGCCCGACGCGGCCGGCTGGCGCGAGCCGTCGCGGGTTCAATGGGCGGGCGGTGCGTGATTGCCCTTCGCGGCCTTCATCAGGAACACGATCGGCACCATCGCGAGGAACACCAGACCGAAGAACCAGAATGCGTCGAGATACGCGAGCAGGCGGGCTTGCCGGTCGACGAAGAAGCCGATCGTCGCGAGCGCGTGCGCGGGCGCGTTCGCGCTGCCGTAGAGCGGCGCGAAATACGCGCTCAGGCGCGCGAGCATCGATTGATACGCCGGGTCGCCCGCGTGCAGGCGCGTGACCAGCACGCTGTGATGGAACTGGCTGCGCCGGATCAGCAACGTCGAGCCGATCGAGATCCCGACGCTGCCGCCGAGGTTGCGGCACACGTTGATCAGCGCCGACGCATTGTTGGTCTTCGTGGCCGGCACCGACCCGAAGGCTTCGGTGTTGATCGGAATGAACAGGAACGCGAGCCCCAAGGCCTGCATCACCCGCGCGAGCATCACCGTGTCGTAGTCGGTGGTCAGATCGAAGCGCGACATCCACAGGAGCGCGAACCCGCAGACCGTGAGCCCGAACGCGATCAGCCCGCGCGCGTCGACCCGGCCGATCGCGCGGCCGACGAACGGCATCAGCACGACCAACGCCAGCGCGCCGGGGGTGATCACGAGACCGGCGTCGGTCGCCGTGTAGCCGAGCAGTTCCTGCACGAACGCGGGAACCAGGAAGGTGCTGCCGAGCAACACGAACCCCAGCATGAACATCAGCAGCGAGCTCGCCGCGAACGTCCGGTTGCGGAGCAAGCGCAGATCGACGATCGGCTCGGGCGCGCGCAACTCCCGGACGACCAGCGCGATCAGCGACAGCACCGAGACCGCCGCCAGCGTCGCGATCAACGGCGAGGCGAGCCAATCGTCCACCTGGCCGCGGTCGAGGACGACCTGCAGCGCGCCAAGTCCGAGCGCGACGAATCCAAAGCCGAGCACGTCGAAACGGACCCCGCGGCGCCGCGCGTCGAGTCGCGCGCTCACGAGGTGCGGCGGATCCTCGATGAACGCGAGGATCAAGGACACCAGGATCGCGCCGACCGGGACGTTCAGCAGGAATACCCAGCGCCAGGAGATGTTGTCGGTGATCCAGCCGCCGAGCGTGGGCCCGAGCGCGGGCGCGAACACGACCGCTATGCCGTAGACCGCGAACGCCATCCCGCGCTGCTTCGGGGGGAAGGTGTCGGTCAGGATCGCTTGAGCCGTCGGTTGCAAGCCGCCGCCGGCGGCGCCCTGCAGCGCCCGGAAGAACACCAGCGCGCCGAGGCTCGGCGCGATGCCGCACAGGAGCGATGCGATCGTGAATCCGACGATGCAGATCAAGAAGAAGCGCTGCCGGCCGATCGTCGTCGAAATCCAGCCGGAGACCGGCATGGAGATCGCGTTGGTGACGAGGTACGAGGTCAGCACCCAGGCCGACTCGTCCTGGCTCGCGCCGAGATTGCCGGCGATGTGCGGCAAGGACACGTTCGCGATCGAGATGTCGAGCACTTCCATGAACGCGGCGAGCGCCACGATCGGCGCGATCAACCACGGGTTGATTCGCGGGCGGTAGGCGGCCGTGGGTCGAGGAGCGTCGGCGGTATCCATTTCGCCCGACAGGGTAATCGCAGCGTCCCGCGAAGGGAATCCGGCCTGGCGCGCGGTCGCGGGCCGGGCGCGGAAAGCCCGTATTGCACGCTGCGGGGCGATTCGCCGAAGATTCCAGCCTCGTCGGAAGGAGGGTCCATGCCCGACCGCGACGTCGCTGCCGTGCACCTGCCGGGCCGATCCGCGTTCGTGGATGCGGACATCGCGGCGGCGTACGGTGAAGCCGCGGGGAGCGAAGCGCATGCGTCTTGAAGATCTCGGTGAAGCGGTCACGGGCTGTGCCCGGACGGTCGAGTTCGCACCGGGCGAGTATCTGCTGCGGGTCGGGGCACCGGCCGAGGAGTGCTACCTGATCGAACGCGGCCGGGTCGCCGTCGAGGCGCACGCGCCGGCGCGGCCCGTGAATCTGGTCGCGACGCTCGGCGCCGGCGATCTCGTCGGCTTGTCCTGGATCCTGCCGCCGTATCGATGGGCGTTCGATGCCCGCGCGATCGAGCCGGTGCATGCGATCGCGATCGACGCTCGCCGGGTACGCGAGCGCTGCGACGCCGATCCGCGGATCGGCTATCACCTGCTGCAAGGATTGCTGCGCGCCACGATCGACCGCCTGCAGGCGATTCGATTGCAGCATCTCGACGAGAATCGCTGACCGGCGCCGTGAGCGCCGCGCGACCGCATCCGGCGCACGGCTTCGGCGTCGCCGAGGCGATCGCGCTAGTCGTCCGCCGTCGAGTCCTCGCGCGCGGCGTCGAGGCGTTGCCAGTGCCGCCGCCGCCGCCGTTCGCGCCATTGCCGGACCGCGAGGTTCAGCGCCAACCAGGCGCATACCGCGGCGACCGGCCAGGCGACGATCCGTGGCCACAACGCCGCGCCGGCGGCGATCGCCGCGAGCGCGACGGTCGCGGTGATCGCGGGTCCGCGGTTCGTGTCGCCGAGCACCCGGTGCGCGCGCAATGCGACCCCGACGCTCGTCGCGATCCGCAGCGCGCCCACCGCGGCGCGGCTCGAGCTGCCGGCGCCACGGCGCAGTTCCCGCGCGCGCCGCGTGGCCGCCGGATCGCTCGTGCCCACCCGCTCGCTGGTGCGGAAACGGCGCGGCGCGAGCACGATCTCGGTCGCGTTCGCGAGGTCGGCCTGGTACTGTGCGGCCAGCCGCCGGGCGAAGCCCTCGTCCTCGATCGCGACGTCGATCTCGCGGTTGCCGAACCAGCTCGACAGGTTCAGGTTCGACGATCCCACGCGCGACCACAGGCCGTCGACGACCGCGGTTTTCGCGTGCAGCATCGAGCCGTTCCACTCGTAGATCCGGATTCCGGCGCGCAGCAGCGGCCGATAGCCCGATCGGGACATCGCCGCGACCACCGGCACGTCGCTCGCGCCGGGCACGAGGAGCCGCACGTCGACGCCGTCGTGCGCGGCGCCGACCAGCGCCTGCACGTAGGGTGCGACGCCGAGGTAGTAGGCGTCGGTGAGCCACAGCGTGCGTCGCGCCATCGCGACGACCAGTAGGTCGAGCCGGTACAGCGTCGCGCTCGCGGGCTGCGTCGCGATCACGCGGACCGCGACCGCGCCCTGTGGCTCGGTCGCCGCGTCGTCGTCGATCGGTGCGAACGGCGTGCCGAGGCTGCTCCAGCTGTCGAGGAACGCGGCCTCCAGCCGGACGACGGCGGGGCCGCGGATCGCAACGCCCGTGTCCCGCCACGGCGGCACCGAGCGGGCCGGGTCCCCGAGCCACTTCGCGCTGATGCAGATGCCGGACAGGAAGCCGTGCCGCCGGTCGACGACCAGAAGTTTGCGGTGGTCGCGGCTCACCCAGCCGAACGAGTGACCCATCCGCGGCGGGTTGTAGATGCGTACCTCGCCGCCGGCGTCCCGGATCGGCGTCCAGAACCGTCTTCCCGACTGTCCAAGGCAGCCGAGCCAGTCGACGATCACCGCGACGGCGACGCCGGCGCGGGCGCGTTCGGCGAGCGCGTCGCGAAACTCGACGCCGACACAATCGTCGCGGACGATGTAATTCTCGAGGAAGATCCGGCGTTGCGCGCCGCGGATCGCGCGCAGCCAGGCGTCGAAATTCGCCTCACCATCGGTCAGCAAGTCGACCGCGTTGCCGGGGATCGGCGGTGCGCCGGCGGCGCGATTCAGCAGGCGCTCGGCGAACTTCGAGTAGGTCGGATCTCGCGGCGTCGCGGTCATCCGTCGAGTTTAGCGCGGGCGCGGACCAGGGCGGCACCGGATCCGGGATCCCGCCGGCACCGATTGCGCGGCGGGCCCGCGCGGGTCGGCCGGGCGTGCGCCGTTCAGCGCTTGCGGCAGAACTGGTCGTGGAGCGTGCGGATGATCGCCGCGGTTTCCCCGCTCGACAGAGCGTAGTGGATCGACTGTCCCCGCCGCCGGGTCGACACCAGCTTGTGCTCGCGCAGCAGCGCGAGGTGCTGCGAGACCGCGGACTGGCTCAGGCCGACGCACGATTGCAGCTGGCCGACCGACTTCTCGCCCTCGGCGAGCTGACAGACGAGGAGCAGCCGCGCCTCGTTCGCGATCGCCTTCAGGACCGCGGAGACGCGCGTCGCCCGCGTGTGCAGGGCCGCGAGCTCGCGCCGGTGCAGCAAGGCGATCGCCGCCGTGGGCGGCGTTTCCGGTGCGCGGGACCGGGGCGCGCCGCCCGGGCGCTTGCGCACCGGCGTGCGTGTCATGCGCCGCAACCGGCGAAGCCGTCGGCGGTCATCTTCGCCTCGTAGGGGCCCGCGACCTGCGTGCCCGGGACGAGCGTCGGCTTCACTTCCGCCCAGTTGTCGGGCTTCAGCACCAGCAGCCAGCCGCGCCCGTACGGATCCTCGTTCGCGATGCTCGGCGTCGCGACCAGCGTCTCGTTGACCTCGACGACCGTGCCGCCGGCCGCGACCTTCGCGGGTCCGACCCACTTGCCGGACTCCACCGTCGCGCAGGATTTGCCGGCCTTCACTTCCTTGCCGACGCCCTTCGGGGTGAACGCGACCAGGCGGCCGGCCATCGCGGTCGCGACCGCGGTCATTCCGACCTTGACGTTGCCGTCGCCGATCTCGCGGAACCAGATGTGGCTTTGCACGTCGTAGAGCAGATCATCGGGCAGATTGCATCCGCGCACCGTGGCCATGACTCGAACTCCTCTCGCCGATGCCCGTTCAACCGGACTGCGCGCGCACCGGTTTCGATGCGCAACAGAACTCGCCCAGGCGCTCGGTCTGCAGCTTCCCGCCGACGAACAAGCACAGATGATTCGCGAGCAGCGCCATCATCCGCGCGCGCCGGCCGGCGTCCGGGTGTTCAGGCTCCGATTTTAGCAGGTTGTAGTGATAGATGAGCTCGCGGCAACTCTCGCGACAGGCATTGAAGCTCGGCATCCCGCGGGCACCCTGGCGATGCAGCGCCAGCAACCGGAAGCCTTCCTGCCGGTCCGTGGTCGGCGTCTCGCCGCGTGCGCGCACCCAGTGCTCGAGGACCGCTTCGCCGAGCGCGAGGATCTCGGCGGCGTCGTCCGGCGCCGGGGCGGCGGCGGTGAGCGTCGCCAGGCGCGACTCGACCTCGTCGAGCGGGATCATCCGAGTCCCTTGGCGGCGAGCAGCTCACGGGACTCCGACACGTTCTCGTGGAGGCCGACCTGGCGCGCCGACAGCCCGAGCGCGAGACCGAGCAACTGGGTGAAGTACACGATCTTGACCTGGGTCTTGCGCTGAAAGCGCTTCTCGGCCCGGATCTGATGCATCTCGAGCCCGGAATGGCAGGTCGGGCACTCGGTCGCGATGATCTCGGCGCCGGCCGCTTCGGCGGCGTTCAGGATGTTGAGCACGAGCTTCGTCGACAGATCGCTGTCGGAGAGCGTGTGCGCCCCCCCGCAGCACGCGGTCTTCAGCGGGAAGTCCACGTTGACCGCGCCCGCCGCGGCCAGCAGGTCGTCCATGAAGTGCGGCTTCGAGGTCGACTCGCTTCCCGGTCCGGCGTCCTTCTCCGGGAAGATGTTGCGTGGGCGGGTGTACATGCAGCCGTAGTAGTTCGCGATCCGCAAACCCTTGAGGCCGCCCTTCACGCGTGCGCGCAAGCCGTCCTCGCCGATCGCTCCTTTGAGCCAGTCGAGCGCGTGGATCGACTCGACCTGCCCGGGTTGATACGCCGCGTGTCCCGCTTTCGCGGACAACCGGGCGACGACCTCGGCGCTCGCCGGGTCGTGGGCGAGATCGTGCTCCGCCTTCTTCAGGTTGTGGTAGCAGCCGTTGCACGGCGCCATCACCACGTCCATCCGCATCTGGTTCGCGGCGATCGACATCACCCGCGACGACAGATAGGTCTGGACCTTCGGATCGATGTTCTTGACCTCCATCGCCCCGCAGCAGTTCCAGTTGTCCACCTCCACGAGGTCGAGGCCGAGCGCCTTGCCGACCGCCTTCGTCGAGCGGTTGTAGGGATGGCCGGTGCCCTCGAGCGCGCAGCCGGGGTAATAGGCGACGCGGGCGTACTTGTCGGACTTGGTCTCGGACATCGGGCGTCAGGCTCCTTCGCGAGTCGTCGAGGCGCCGCCTGCCGCGTCGAGGCCGAGCGCCTGCCGTTGCGCGGCATGCTGGTCGTGCACGTATTCCTCGATCGCGGCGCGTGCGCGCGACCAGTCGCGGGTTCGCGGCGCGATCACGGCGCTCCAGCCGAGCCGCGCGAGCAAGCCGACGGGCAGGTGGCGGACGAGCCGCTTCGCCATCTCGATCAGCCAATCCTGCTGGAGCGCCTGGCCGGTGCGCTCGAAGAAGCGGCGGATCGTCCGGCCGTCCTCGATCTTCCCGCGGCGGATCACCTGATCGGCGAATACCTCGTCGAACACCATCGACGGGGACTTCGGCGTGTGCCCCTTGAGCTCGAGCCAGTGGGAAAGCGCCTTCATCACGCCCTCGGGGTTCACGTCGCGCGGGCAGATGGTCGTGCACTTGTTGCAGCTCACGCACTGCCACACGATGTCCTTGTCGCGCAGGAGCTCGGCTTCCATGCCCACCCGCACGAGGTAGATCCAGAAGCGGGGATTGAAGTCGGGGTTCACCGCGTTCACGGTGCACGCGTTGGTGCAGGATCCGCACTGCCAGCAGCGGTGGATGAATTCTCCACCCGGCAGGGCCGCGATCTCGTCCTGCATCGCCTCGTTGTAGTCGGTGACGACGCGGGACTGGATGAAGGTGCTCCAATGCCCGGAGACGTCGACGCCGTCGACCGTCAACTGTTCGTGGGTGCGCAGATTCTCCGGCCGAATGAGCTCTTTCTCGTGGATCGGCATGGGCGCCTCAGGCGGCCGTCGCGCGGCCTTCGATCGTGTTCAGGCGCGCCCGGCCGCTGCCGGCCCCGACGCCGTCGAGACCGAGCAGCCGCCGCGTGAACTCGAGCGGGTCCGGCTCGGCCGAGAAGTCGGTGCGCAGGTAGCTTCCGCCCTGATCGCAGATGTACTCGGCGTACACCTGCGCACACAGCAGATCGACGTAGTGGAGCATGTCGCGAAAGAAGCCCTGCCGGGCGAGATAGCCGCTGAGCTCCTCGCGCAGCGCGAGGAACGTCGCGTAGCTGTCCGCGACCGCGATCCGATCAGGGAACGCACCGTCCGCGAACCAGATCTCGCGCAGCACCCCGGTGTTGGCCGCGGCATCCCAGACCCAGCGCGTCATCAACGGATAACGCTCCGGATCGACGTTGTGCAGCACCTCCGCCGCGAGGTCCCGGACCCAGCGCTGGCTGCGGTCGTTGCCGAGGCCGGTGCCGAATTCTGCGAGCCGCGCGTCGGTCGAGGCCGTGTCGCCGGCGGTCGCGAGCAGCGCCGCGAGCTCCTCGCGCAGCGTGTCGTACGCCGGCCGCGCGAGCCAGCGAGCGATCCGCCGGCGCACCGTCGGCATGAACGGGCAGAGCGCGCCGAAGGCGGCCGGCTCGAGCGTCGCGAGCCGGTCCGGCGCCGCTTGCAGGGCGTCGCGGAACGTCGCGCACTTCAGTTTCAGCGCTTCGACGTAGCGCTCCAGCCCGCCGTGCGGCTCGGCCCCCGCGACCAGGCGCGCGAGGCTCGATCCCAGGCGTTCCCCGCTCAAATCGAGCGACACCGGCGGCGCGGCCGCGGGAACCCGCCTCATGCGATCGCCCGTGCGGCGCCGAGGAGCCCGAGGGCGCTGATCGCCGCGGCGTGACCCTGACCGATCGAGTCGTCGATCGTCTCGGGCCCGGTCGCGGCACCGGCGACGAAGATCCCGGCGCGCGAGGTCTCGGCCATGTTGCCGTAGCTGTTGCCGCGCGCAAGGTAGCCATGCGGCTCCAGCGCGACGCCGAAGGTCGATGCGATCGTCTTGTTGTCGACGTTGGGGTCCATGCCGATCGCATGCACGACCAGGTCGAACGGGATCGTCACCGGCCGCTTCACGAGGGTGTCCTCACCCTTCACGATCAGCTTCTGGCCGTCCGAGGTCACCTCGGCGATGCGCGCCTTGATGTACTTGACCTTGAACTCCTCCTGGCTGCGCCAGTAGTACTTGGTCTCGTACAGGCCGAACGTGCGGATGTCCATGTAATAGATGTACACGTGACAGTCCGGCAATTCCTCGCGGATCTCCATCGCGAGATTGGTCGACACCGTGCAGCAGATCTTCGAGCACCATTCCCGGCCGATCTGCCGATCGCGGGAGCCGACGCACAGCAGGATCGCGACGCGCTGCGGCTTGCGGCCGTCGGACGGACAGCGCACGCCGCGCCCCGAGGAGATCATCTGCTCGACCTGGGTCGTGGTCACGACGTCCGGGAACGTGCCGAATCCCCACTCGGGCTTGTTCAGGGAGTCGAAATGGGTGAAGCCGGTCGCGAGGATCGCCGCCCCGGCGCGCACCGCCGTGCCGTCGGACAGCTGGGCGGTGAAATCGCCCGGCGAGCCGTCGAACGCGCGCACCGTGGTGCCGGTGTGGACCTCGACCAACGGGTCGGCGCGGACCCGTTCGACCATTCCGCCGATCGCATCCTTCGCCCATTCGCCGGACGGCACGAGCTTCGCATAGCCGGAGAGGATCGGCGCGCCGCCGAGGCGGTCCGCCTTGTCGACGAGCACGCCGCGCCGCCCGACGCGCGCGAGCGCGTGCGCGGCCGCGAGGCCGGCGGGACCGCCGCCGACGATCAGGATCGGGTCGTTCATCCGGGTTGTCCCAGGCGCTTGTAACCGGGCCCCGACGTGATCATCCGCCGTGGGTCGTAGAGCGTCTCGCCGCGCCCGGCGGCGACGTCCTTCAGGTATTCCTCGAACTCCGCCTTGCGCGCGCGCCAGTCGATGCCGAGCTTGTCCATCAGGGTCTCGGTCGCGGAGGCATGCCAGTGCGATTGCACGATCTTGTACGGGTGCGCCCCGCAGACCAGCGCGGCGAACTGGCAGTCCGCCAGCACCGGCAACCCCACCGGCCGTCCGTCCGCCTTGCTGATCCACTGGTTCTTGTCGAGCGTGGTGATGCAGCCGGTGTCGTGGCCGATCATCACGTCGGCGTGCGCCTCTTCGACCGCGACCCGGATCTTCCGGTCGATCGCGAACGAGCGGGTGAATTCCCGCTCCGAGATGATGTGCCGGAATCCGAACCCGCAGCAGTCGTACCAGGTCGAGTAGTCGATGACCTGCGTGCCGAGCGTCTGCATGATGCCGGTCGATACCGCGACGCGGTTGCCGTCGAGCACCGTCTCGTCGTAGATCGCGTCCTCGGGGATCATCTTGTAGACGTGGCAGGCGGGGTGGATCGTCGCGCGAATTGCGCTGCAGTCGATCACGCGGCGTTTCGCGACCTCGTCCCGCATCACGTGCAGCCACTCCGAGTAGTGCACGACCTCTTCCGGGATCAGGAGCTTGCCGTCGACGAGCCGTCCGAGCTTGCCGAGGATCTTGCGCATCCGTTCGCGCAGCTTCGCCGAGTGCATCAGGAACGAGCGCATCTCCTTGTAATTGCCGAACGAGGTTCCGCAGTGGACCAGCGGATAGTAGTAGCCCTCGGGCAGCCCCTGCGCCTTCGATGCGACGTAGGCCTGGTGGAAATTGCGCAGGAACACCGCCGCGAGACTCTCGACGTTGCCGATCCCCGAGCCGTGGTAGTTCCACGCGGTGCACGAGGTCTGATCGGTCTCGTCGAGGTATTCGATCTGCATCTGGTTCATCAACCAGAGCAGCGAGGTCGGATAGCCCGGGATGTTGCCGCACTGGCCGCAGGACTTGTGATGCCAGAGCTGCGTGGTCGGGATCTTCTTGTCCCAACCGTAGAGCGTGCGCACGTGGACCGGCCGATGCTCGTCGCTGACCCGGTGGACGAGGATCTCCCCGTCCTTCTCGAGCTGCCACATCGCGTCGCGGACGTCCTCGACGCGATCCTTGTTCGTGAGCATCGAGCGCCGGTCGATGATCTGCTCGACCCAGGCGGTCGCGCCCTGGGCCTCCTTCGCGCTCAGCGCGGCGCTCTTCCATTCGGACCCGTGACCGGTGAAGCGTTCGCCCGCAGTCCGCTCGTTGGGATCGCTCATGTCGTCTCCTCCTCCTGTTCTTCGAGCCACTCGGCGTATTCGTCGCGCTTCTCGTCCATGATGTCGCCGATCACGTCGAAGAGGTTCGGATCCACGACCTTCAAGCTCGTCAACACCCCGGTCTCTTCCCAGATCGTGTACAGCTCGACCGAGGTCTTCAGGTTCACTTCCCACGCCGTCTTGGTCGTGTGCAGCGTCGGCACCGGAATCGCCTTGCGCAGCACCGCGAGCGGCGCATCGACCTTCGAGATGTTCGGGCCCCAGTCGGGGAACGCGTCACGGCTGATCATGTCGGGCGAGAGTTGATTGCCGGTCGAGATCAGCTTCAGCATCACCCGGCTGAACGGCCGCAGCACGTTCTTCGCGGACTCCATTCCGTGCTTGATCGCGGTTTCGCGCATCAGCATCACGAGGCCGCCCGGCGAGTTGCCGAACGGGCAGCGGGCCGCGCAGGTGTAGCACTGCGCGCAGGCCCAGATCTTCTCCTGCATCGCGTCGTAGATGCCCTCGAGATTCTCGGTCCACAACAGCTGCACGATCTCGCGCGGGCTGTAGTCGTAGTAATGGGCCGACGGGCAGGTCGCGGTGCAGATTCCGCAGTTCAGGCAGCCGTTCAGCTCATGGTCGAAGCGCAGGTCCGCCTGGATGTCCTGGAAGATCTCCTCGAGCTTCTCGCGGGCAACGGGCGCGGTGCCGGCGAGCGGATCGCCGATGAATTCCTGCACGCGCGTCGTCGCGGTCACGCCGGTCATGAACGTCCCCTCACCAGGTCGACGGGATCAGTAGGTCAACACCTTGTAGTCGTCCATCATCACGCGCTCGATCAGGTAGGCGCCGCCGATGATCCCTGCGCACTCGGGGATCAGATCCGCCTCGGTCATGCCGAACAGGTCGAGGTTCGGCGAGCAGCAGTAGAACTTCACGCCGGCTTCATGGGCGTCCTTGATGAAGTCGAGCACCGATTTCGGGGATCCGGGCTTCACGAACAGCTTCTCGGCGACGCCCTTCATCAGCAGGCGGCCCGCGGTCGCGGTGCAGATCACCTCGACCTCGAACTCCATCGCCGCGGCGACGGTCGCCTGGAATATCGGCGCGCCGAGCTCCTCGCCGTTGCGAGGATCGGTGTTCGCCATCACGATGATCAGCTTCGTCGCCACTTGCGCCCCCCTTCGACCCCTCGCCCGTCCGTCGACCCGGCCGCCCGGATCCGTGGATGCCGGGCCGCTTCTCGAGGTATTAGCCGAGGCTAATGTAATTCGTTCGCATGCGCAAGCCAGGGCTTGCCGGGGGTGCCGCGCGGCTTCGCTCAACCCGGCGCGCGCGCGGGGTCGTCCGGCCCCATCCAGCCCATGCAACGCACCAGGCCGGTCATCATCGGTACCAGCGCGTCCTCGATCGCGGCGTTCATCGTCCGCAGTGCCGCGAGCAAGGGCCCGGGATCGGGCGGGGATTCCGGGAACTCCATGATCAGGTCCTCGATCATCGCCGACTTGACGCCCGGGTGGCCCGTGAACCCGAACGCGCGCGCGCCGATCTGGAAGAGCGCCGGCCGCTGCGCCGCGTCGACCGCGAGAACCCGCGCCGCCGGCGGTGGCCGCGGCCGGTCGCGGCCATAGCGAACCGACGGGAAGCGCCCGGGCAGGTATCCGTCGAGCGCGTCGGCCGCGGTGCGCTCGGCGACGTCGATCTCGAACGACAGCGGCGCCGGTTCGATCGTGCCGCCGCCGGCGACGCACAGGATCAGCGCGCCGAGCCCGATCGCGAGGATCGGCACGCCGTGCACGAGCGCATCGGCGGTGAGGGCGACCTCCTGCTCGAAGGTTGGCAGGCGTTGCGGGCCGGGAGCGCCGCCCCAGGGGCCGGCACCGAGCAGCACGAGTCCCTCCGCGCGTTCCGCCGAGCCGGGCAGCCGGCCGTCGGTGGTGAACGGGCGGAAATAGCGAAACCGAATCCGCCGGCCTTCGAGGTGATCCTCGATCAGGCCGAGATATTCCGCCGAGTCGTGCTGGATGACCGCGAGCGCGCGAATCCGGTCGGCCATGCGTCGCGTGCTCCGGTCAGCCGCCGGCGGGCGGCGCACAGAGCGCCGCCTCGATCGCCTGGCGGAAATCCGCCGCGCCGACCGTCGCGGTCCCGGTGGGGCGGGCCGCGAAGAACGCGTCGACGGCCGCGGCCGCCGCCTCGATCGGGGCGCCACGCAACTGTCCTTCGAGATCGTAGATCAACCGCGGCGGCGCGACGAAGAAGTCGCCGGTGATCAACGCGTGTCCGATCCGGCGCGCCGGCGTGCCCTCGCAGCGCAGGTACACCTTGATCGTGCCGCCCGGGGCCGCGTGAGTCCCCACGCGCACGCCGTCACCCTGCGGCGGCGCGTCGATCTCGGCGACGAACGCCTCGCGCCCGATCGACTCGGCGTAGAGGCGCTGCGCGAGCTCTAGCTCGGCGTCGCTCAACGCGGCCCGCTCGAACTCGAGGCCGAGCGCGCCTTCGAACCCGGCGAGCAGGGCCGCCTCGACCGCGGGGATCGTCGGCGTCGCGGCCGCGAGCAGCTCGCGCAGCGTGACGACCCGGGCCGCCGCGGAATCGAGGCCGCGCTTCGCGAGCTTCGCCTGCGGGATCCGCAGCGCGCCGAGCATCGCGGCCGGGTCGAGATCGACGAGCACCGTGCCCTGATAGATCAGCGAGTCGCCGTCGAAGAATCCGCCGGTGCCGCTCAACTTGCGGCCCTCGACCTCGATGTCGTTGCGCGGCCGGAACCGGGCATCGACGCCGAGGCGGCTCAGGCCCTGGGCCGCCGCTTCGCAGATCCGGCGCGCGGTCTCGGTGAGCGGCGCGGCGCCGAGGGTGCGGCGGTTGAACACGAGCTCCCAGCCGAGCTGTCCTTCGTCGAGATAGATCGCTCCGCCGCCGGTGATGCGGCGGCCGACGCCGATGCCGTGCCCCCGGCAGTACTCGAGGTCGATTTCCTGGGACAGCGCCTGGTGCCGGCCGACGAGCGCACTCGGCCGGAAATGGATGAATCGCACCGTATCGGGGATCGCCCCCGCCTGGTGCAGCTCGAGCATCGCCTGGTCCAGCGCGATGTTGGTGCGGCCCTCCTGCAGGCCCGCGTCGACGACCCGGAAGCGCGTGGTCATGCCTCCTCGGCGTCGCGCGCGCGCACGCCGAGCTGCCGGCGGATGCGCTTCAGGTCGCGCGCGTTCGGCTGGAACGGATAGCTCGCGATGTCGCTCGGCGGAGAGTCGCCGTAGGGCCGGTCGCAGGCCGACACGTCGTCGCGGAACTTGCCCGGGCAGCCGGACGTGCGGAAGGCGACGCCCGCGCCGATCACCCGCTCGAGCTCGGCCGCCGGGATCCCGTAGTCGACCACCCGGCCGCGGGCGTCGAAGCGCATCCGCTCGACGCGTGCGCCGGCGTAATCGATCAGGTAGCGCGCGAGCTGCACGCGCCGCCATTGATCGCGGGGCGTCGCCGGCAGATGGTCCATCAGCGAGCCCTTCTCCGGAAAGAAGCAGAACAGGTGGCTGTGGCCGCCGAGGTCGACGAGGCGCTGCACCAGCGCGAGCGCCTCGTGATCGGTCTCGCCCATCCCGATGATCACGTGCGCACCGAATTTTCGCGGACCGAACACGTCGCGGGCCGCGAGCAGGATCTGCCAGTACTGCTCCCACCGGTGCGGGGACTGCACGCCCTTGCCGCGGGTCCGATCGAAGATCGCCGGCGTCGCCGCGTCGAGCGCGACGGTGAAGATCTCGGCGCCGAGGTCCTTCAGCCGGACCACGTCCGCGCGCTCCATCGTGGTCGGGTTCGACAGGATCGAGACCGGGATCACGCCCGGGTCGATCCGGCGCGTCCACGCGCCGAGCACCGCGACGGTGTCTGCGTCGGAGCGCGGGTGCGTGATCATCGAGATGCACATCCGGTGGAACGGACTCGCGGCCGGATCGCGCGCGACGATGTCGATCACCCGGTCGAGCGGCACGGCCGGCCAGTCGACGCGGATGAAGTTGCGGTCCGCGTAGTCCCGCTCCGCCTCGCGATGGCGCGCCAGACCGCAATACGCACAGTTCGCCCGGCAGCCTTCCGGATAGGTGAGCAGCAGGTTCAGGCAGCGCGTGCACCCGCAGCGATGCATCCGTCCCGGCATGATCCCGAGCGTCATCGCCGCCGCGGTCGACAGCTGCACGTACTCCGGCGAGCGCATGTGCGGCGCGAGCAGGTTGTTGTTCGGCAGGTACACACCGTTCGGCGGCTCGTCGGCGCTCTTCACGCGCGCGCCGTTGCGCCGTTCCGGCGGCGTCGGCGTCGGCGCGCGCGGTTGCATGGCGGCGAAGCCGTTGTGATCGGCGGCGGCGGGGCCGGCGTTCGCGGCCGGTCGCGAGGGTTCGATACAGCTCATGCGAGGACTCCTTCGTCCGGGGCCGCGGCGGCCGCCCGGACCGGACCGCAGGCGCCCGCGCGCCGCGCGGGTTCGCCGATCTTGATGGAGCAGCAGGCGTTTTGCTGCTCGAAAGGCCGGCCGATCGCCCGGGCGACCGCGACCGCGCCGTCGGCCGGAAACGCGATCCCATCGAGGCCGGCGAGCACCGCGTACGCGTCGGTCACGCGCTTGTGCATGCCCGGCGGGCGCGCACAGCCGAGCAGGACCTTGCGGTCCGGCAGCCGGCGCCGCGCCTCGGCGAAGATCCGGCCGACGTCCTCGGCCGGGGGTGCCTGGAACGTGCCCGGCTTCGCGTAGAAGGGCATCACGACGACCAGCACCAGGTTCGCGGCCGGGTGGCGGGCGACGATGTCGAGCGCGGTCCGCTCGCCGAGGATGCGGCCGAAATGCAGGCCGATCACGACGTGCGGGGTCACCGTCATCGAGGTCGCGCACAGCGCGGCGAGCGTCGCCTCGAAGTCCGCGACCGGGCGGTCCAGGTGGTAGACGTCGCGGATCGTCTGTTGTGCGCCGATCACGTCGAGCATCGCGACGTCGACGCCCGCCGCCTCCATCGCGCGGGCGCCGGCGGCATCGGTGAGCGCGGTGTGGATCGCGATCTGCAGATCCGGATGATCGCGCTTCAGCCGCTCGACGACCGGATAGAAGCGTCGATACGGGATCTCGTTGCGCCGGTTCGAGCCGCCGGACAACAGGAAGCCGCGCAGATCCTGGGTCGCGATCAGCTCGCGGACCTTGCGGTCGAGCATCTCCGGCGAGGTCGCCGGCAGCATCGGCGCGAGGATCTTCGCGCGGCAGTGCTCGCAATCCAGCGCGCAGGCGGCCCCGGTGATCGAGAACGCGGGGAAGCTGTTCTTCGCGCAACCGCGCAGCTCCGTGCTCGCGTAGTCCTTGAACGTCGGCGTCGAGAACCGGATCGGCCGGGCGCGCACCGCACCGCCGGCCGCCTCGAGCTCGGCGACCAGCGCGGCGTCGATCGGCGCGTCCTCGAGTTCCTCGATGTTCGCGAGCGCGTCGAGCCAGCCCTTCATGTGGTGACCACCTCCCAATCCGGAACGAGATCGCGGACCTCGGCCCGCACCGCGCCGGCCCGCGGCGCATCGGCGAGCGTCGTCAACCATGCCGGATCGATCCGATCCTCGTCAATCAGATCGCAGGCGAGGCCGGCGAGCACCCGCCGCGCCGCCTCGGGGAGCGTGTCCGGGATCGGCCGGCCGCTGAGCCGCGCCCACAGGCCGGTCCACGCGCGGGCGAGCGTCCACGGATTGTAGCCGCCGCCGCCGAGCACGACCGCGGCCGGCGCCGTGGCGACCAGCGCGAGGACCGCGTCCCAGAGCGCCGCATTGCCGAGCGCGAGCCCCGACAGCGGGTCGCCCGCGAGTCCGTCGGTACCGCAGACGACCACGATCCCCGCCGGGGCGACCCGCGCGGCGATCCGCAGCACGGCCTCGCGCATCAGGAACTCCAGATCCCCGTCGCCGAAACCGGCCGGGACCGGAAAGTTCCAGGAGCGTCCCCCGCCGCGATCCGCCGCCGCGCCGGTGTACGGCCACCGGCCGCGCTCGTGGATCGAGACCGTGTGCACCCGCGGATCGCCGCGAAACGCCTCCTGCACGCCGTCGCCGTGATGCGCATCGAGGTCGACGTAGAGCACCGGGTCCACGCCGCGCTCGAGGAGGCGGCGAACCGCGAACACCGGATCGTTGAAGTAGCAGAAGCCGCTCGCGCGGTCCGGCCGCCCGTGGTGCGTCCCGCCTTCCGGGTGGAAGCAGAGGTGACCGCGCACCGCGAGGTCCGCGGCGAGCAGCGAGCCGCCGACGGCCGCCGCCGCGCGCGCGAACACGCCCGGGAACAGCGGATTCTCACGCGTGCCGATCCCGAAGCGGGTGCGGGCCGCGACGCTCGCGATCCCGGCGGCGTCGGCCTCGGCGAGCGCGGCGACGTACGCCGGCGTGTGGAAGCGCTCGAGCTCGGCGATCGTCGCGCGCGGGCTCTGGCGGAACTCCTCCGGCGGGAGCCATTCGAGCGCCTCGCACAAGCGGACCACGCTCGCGACCCGCGGGATCGCGAGCGGATGGGAGTCGCCGAAGCCGGGCGTCTCCCACGAACCGCTGCCGATGAAGATCGTCGTTCGCCGCATCGTCCATCCCGACCGTGCGCCTGCCCGCCCGCTCCGACGCCGTGCAGCGCGCACGCCGACCGCCGGTTCGCGGCGGGCGCGGCGCGATCCGGGGAACCGCGGATGAGGCGGAACGAATATCATCATATTCTCATATGAGTGCGATCTAATAGGACCATTGGCTATTCGCCGCGGATTTGCTATGTTCGGCCGTAGAACGACGCGAGCCTGATGGGGGGAGCGATGGCTGAGACAGGTTCCGAGCGGCGCGCCAAGCGCATGTCGATCATCGTCACGAAAGGGACGCTCGACTGGGCGTATCCGCCGTTCATCCTGGCGACCACCGCCGCGGCGATGGGTCTCGACGTCACGATGTTCTTCACCTTCTACGGGTTGCCGCTGCTGCTGAAGAAGCTGGATCTGCAGCTCTCGCCGCTCGGCAATCCGGCGATGAAGATGCCGATGGCGGGCATGCACCTCGGGATGCCGAACATCGCGTCGATGATCCCGGGCGTCGATGCGGCCGCGTCGGCGATGATGAACAATCTGATGCGCAAGAAGGGCGTCGCGACCATCGAGGACCTGCGCGGACTCGCGGTCGAGTCCGGCGTGCGCATGATCGCGTGCCAGATGACGATGGACCTGTTCGATTACACGCTGAAGGACATGATCGAGGGACCGGAACTCGGCGGCGCGGCGAGCTACATCGACGTCGCGACTCAATCGGAGATCAATTTGTTCATTTGACGGCCCGCGGCGCGGGGCCGCGGCGGAGATTGCACGATGGCGGACCAGACAGTCGATGCGAAAGGCCTGAACTGCCCATTGCCGATCCTGCGCGCGAAGAAGGCGCTGCAGACGGTCGGCGCCGGCGGAACGATCGAGGTGCTTGCGACCGATCCGGGCTCGGTCAAGGATTTCCAGGCATTTTGCCGCACGACCGGCAATGAGCTGGTCGAGTCGAGCACCGAGGGGAACGTCTTCCGGTTCGTGTTGCGCAAGACCGGCTGACCGGGTGCGCGGCGTGCGCCGACTGGCGATCGGGTTCGTGGAACGGTGCGGCACGGAGGTGCGGTGATGAAAAGCTGGATACTCAAGGCCCTCGTATCGATGACCGTGCTGGCGGCCAGCGTCGCGCAGGCGACCAACGGCTATCTGACCGACGGTGTCGGCGTGAAGAGCGACGGCCTCGCGGGCGCGGGCAGTGCCGATCCGCAGGAGGTGCTGGTCATCGCGACGAATCCGGCGGGCCTCGCGTTCGTCCCGGACCGCCTCGAGCTCGGGCTGTCGCTGTTCAGCCCGATCCGCAGCTATTCGACCTCGTCGAGCCTCGCGAACGGCTACGGTGGGGCGTTCACGATCGGGCCGAACTCGATCGACAGCGGCAACAAGCTGTTTCCGATCCCCTACATCGCCGCGAACTGGCAGCTCGATCCGTCCGACAGCGTCGCGGTCGCGTTCTATGCGCGCGGCGGGATGAACACGGTCTGGCAAGGCGGCACGGCGACGTTCGCGCCGGGGCCGGGCGCCGCGCCGGTGACCCTGCCGGGCACCTACGGCGGCGGAACCGCGGGCGTCGACCTGATGCAAGGGTTCCTGAACTTCACGATCGCGCACGCCTCGCTCGACCGGCAGCTCTCGGTCGGCGCGTCGGCGATCATCGCGATGCAGCGCTTCGTCGCGCGCGGCCTCGGAAACTTCGCGCCGTACACCGAGTCCTTCGCCGCGAGCGGCGGCACCGTGATGCCGACGGCGCTCACGAACAACGGCGCCGAGATGTCCTACGGCGGCGGCGCGTCGCTCGGCGTCGAATGGCGGCCGTTGCCCGCGTTCAGCGCCGCCGCGGCGTACACGACCAAGATGTACATGTCGCGGCTCACGAAGTACGCGGACCTGTTCGCGCAGCACGGCGCGTTCGACATTCCGGCGAACGCGACGCTCGGCGTGACCTACCGGCCGGTGCCGCCGGTCGCGTTCGACTTCGACGTCCAGAGGATCTGGTACAGCGGCGTGCCGGCGGTCAGCAACCCGATCTCGAACCTGTTTTCCTGCCCGACGACCGGCGCGCCCGGCCTGAACCTCCAGGATTGCCTCGGCGGCGAATCCGGCCCCGGATTCGGCTGGCGCGACATGACCGTGTTCAAGCTCGGCGTGAGCTGGGAGCTGAACGAGGAGTGGACCGGCCGGATCGGCTTCAGCCACGCGCGGCAACCGATCCCGAATTCCCAGGCGACCTTCAACATCCTCGCGCCCGGCGTGGTCGAGGATCACATCGCGGTCGGGTTCACCCGGCATCTCGCGAATCGCGGCGAGTTCGACATGGCGTTCACCTACGCGCCGCAGAAGACGGTCAGCGGTCCGAACTCGTTCGATCCGACGCAGACGATTTTCCTGCGGATGCACCAGTACATCCTGGATTTCGCGTACGCCTGGCCGCGCTAGCGGAGCGGCATCGATGATCGAACCGTTTCCGCACGTCTATCACGCGTCGGCGGAGGCGCAGCAGACCGGTGACGTCGCGGTGAACTCGCCGGGCCTCGCGACGATCGTCGCCGGTCCGTCGGCGCAGTTCGGGGGCACCGGCGCGCAATGGTCGCCGGAAACGCTCCTGCCGGCGGCGCTCGCGGACTGCTTCGTGCTCACGTTCCGCGCGGTCAGCGCCGCCTCGATGTTCGGCTGGCAGCGTCTCGAGTGCCGCGTCGAGGGCGTGCTCGACCGCGTCGACCGCCAGCTGCGGTTCTCGCGGATCCGCACGACCGCGACGCTGACCATCGCGGCCGGCGCGGACGCGCTGAAGGCGCGCCGTTTGCTCGACAAGGCGGATCGCGATTGCCTGGTCGCGAACTCGCTCGCCGCGGCGCGCGAGTTCACGGGCGAGGTCGTCTCGGTCTAGCCCGCGCTCCGCATCGCGCGCCCCGCCCGCGGCGGTCGCCGCGTCAGCGGCTCTGGCGCGGCGCCTCGACCAGATGGTCGGCGACGATCTCGACCAGGCTGTCGATGCCGCCCTGCCACTGCCAGTGCGCCTTGCTCTCGTCCATCGTCAGCCGGCAGTTCGAGCACGCCGACACCATGGTCTTCGCACCCGTGCGTTCGACCTGGTCCATCTTGAGCTTGAACACCTGGTGGCGCAGCGGCGCCGCCCGCTCGATCGCCTGGACGCCGCCGCCGCCGCCGCAGCACCAGTTCTCGTCACCCGTCGGCGTCATCTCGCGAAAGTTCCGCGCGAATCCGCTCAGCACGTCGCGGGCGTCCGCGGTCGCGCCGCCGCGACGCGAGACCTGGCAGGGGTCGTGATAGGTCATCGGCTCGTCGAAGGGCGTGAGTCGCAGCTTCCCGTCGCGTTTCAAGCGCGCGAGGAACTCGGAGATGTGCAGCACCTGGAACGGCAGCGGGCGGCCGAGCATCGCGGCGGCGGACCAGCGCAGCACTCCGTAGGCGTGTCCGCACTCCGGAATCACGACCGTCTTGGCGCCGACGCTCCCGGCCGCGGTGACGATGCGCTCGACCATCGTCTTCGCGATATCGCCCTTGCCGGCGAGGTAGCCGAAGTTCGTCGCCTCATAGCCCTTGGTGCTCAGCGTCCAGGACACGCCGGCGTGGTTCAGGAGCTTCGCCATCGCCGCGACCGACTTCGGATACTTCATCGTCTCGACCGAGGAGAGCGTCAGCAGCACGTCCGCCTTCGGCGCATCCAGCGGGATCGTCACGCCGTTGTCGTCGGCGATCCACTCGATCCGTTCGCGCAGCTTGTCGGCGGTCACGCCGAGCGGGCTGCCGTGGTCGCGCGAGCTGTCGGCCGCGGCGAGCAGGTCCGGCGGGCCGAGCCCCGCCGCGACGAACGCCCGCCGCGCGCCCGCGACGATCGCCGCGATGTCGATGGCCATCGGGCAGATCATCGTGCAGCGGCCGCACATCGTGCAGGTGTCGAACAGGAGCTCCTCCCACTCCCGCAGGTCGCGCTCGCCGATCGGGCGTGCGAAGCCGAACCAGCCGAACGGGAACTTGTGGCTGCGGTGGGCCTTGGCGATCGGGAACAATTTGTACGCCGGTGTATGCCGCGGATCGCCGGATGCGACGTAGAAATGGCAGGCATCGGCGCACGCGCCGCAGTGCACGCAGCCCTCGAGGTAGGTCGCGAGATGTCCCTCGGTCTGTGCGAGGAACGTCCGGGTCGCCGCCTTCAGGTCGATCGAGGTGCTCATGAACGTGCGCTCCTGCGGATTGCGAACGACTGCCGCTCGCCGGCGCCGACGACGTGCACCGCGCACGCGATGCAGGGGTCGAAGCTGTGGATCGTGCGCTGGATCTCGAGCGGCTGCGCCGGATCGTAGACGGTGTGGCGGTCCATCAGGGCCGCTTCGTACGCGCCGGGCTGCCCGGCCGGATCGCGCGGACCGGCGTTCCAGGTCGAGGGCACGACCGCCTGATAGTTGTCGATCTTGCCGTCCTGGATCACGATCCAGTGCGCGAGCGCGCCGCGCGGGGCTTCGGTGAACCCGACACCGCGCGCCTGCGCCGGCCACGTCGACGGATCCCACTTCGCGGGATTATGCACCGCGAGATCGCCGCGCTTGATGTTCGCGGTCAGATGCGCATGCCACGTGCTCATCTGGTCGGCGATGATCTTGCTCTCGAGCGTGCGGGCCGCGGTGCGGCCCATCGTCGAGAACATCGCGGTCAGCGGCAGGTCGAGCTGCTTGAGCGCGCTGTCGGCGAGCGCCTTGGTCGGCTCATTTCCGTGTGCATAGAGCATCAGCACGCGCGCGAGCGGTCCGACTTCCATCGCCTTGCCCTTCCACCGCGGCGACTTCAGCCACGAGTAGCTCTGCGCGGCGTCGAGGTGCTCGTACGGCGGCTTCGGTCCCGAGTAATGCAACCGCGTCTCGCCGTGGTAAGGGTGCAGTCCCTCCTGTTTCCCTCCGGCATAGTCGTACCAGGAATGCGCGACGAACTCCTGGACCTGCGCGGGGTCGGTGAGGTCGATCGGATGGATCCGGGACAGATCGCGGCCGAGGATCACGCCGGACGGGATCAGCCAGCTCGCCGGGTCGTTCATCCCCTTTTCGGGGAAGTCGCCGTAGGTCAGGAAGTTGCCGATGCCTTCGCCGCGCTGGAACCAATCCTTGTAGAACGACGCGATCGCGAGGGTGTCCGGCAGGTACACCTGATCGACGAACGCGCGCATGCGCTCGATCACGCTCGCGATTCTCTCCAGCCCGGCGAGATCCAGCGCGGTCGCCGCGGTGCCGCCGGCGCCCGGGGTGTCGATGCTGATCGGCGACGGTGCGCCCCCGACGAGGAAGTTCGGATGGGGGTTCTTGCCGCCGAGGATCGTGTGGATCTGCACGACCTCGCGTTGCCATTCGAGCGCGTCCAGGTAGTGCGCGACCGCCATCAGGTTCGCCTCGGGCGGCAGCTTGTAGCCGGGGTTGCCCCAGAAACCGTTCGCGAAGATCCCGAGCTGTCCGGAGTCGACGAAGTTTCGCAGCTTCGTCTGCGTGTCCGAGAAGTACCCGGGGCTCGACTTCGGATACGGCGAGATCGATTGCGCGAGCCGCGACGCGGCCGCCGGGTCCGCCTTCAACGCCGAGACCACGTCGACCCAGTCGAGCGCGTGCAGATGGTAGAAGTGCATCACGTGGTCGTGCACGAACTGGGCGGCGATCATCAGGTTGCGGATCAGCTGCGCGTTCGGCGGGATCGGATAATTCAGCGCCGACTCGACCGCGCGGACCGACGCGATCCCGTGCACCAGCGTGCAAACGCCGCAGATGCGCTGGGCGAACGCCCAGGCGTCGCGCGGGTCGCGCCCGCGCAGGATCAGCTCGATGCCCCGGACCATCGTGCCGGAGCTCAAGGCGTTCACGATCGCGCCGTTCGCATCGGTCTCGGCCTCGATGCGCAGATGTCCTTCGATGCGCGTGATCGGATCGACGACGATCTTCGCGTTCGCTGCGTCGTTCACAGCACGACCCCCCTGCGGTTATACGTGATGCCGGTCTCGCCACGGGTCACGAAGATGAGGAACGAGTGCATCAACTTCCCGAACGGGAACCAGATCAGCAGCAGCGACACGCTCAGCAGGTGCACCGCGAGCAGCGTCGGGTACGGCGCGCCGAGGTGGCTCACCGCGAGGAGCCCGGTCGCGATCGGCAGGAACGTCACGAGCCAGCTGAAATAGTCGTTGAACGTCGAGATCAGCCGCAGCACCGGGTCGGTCAGGCGGCGCGCGAGCGCGAGCGCGAGCGAGCCGAGCGTGACGACCGCGACTCCCGAGATCAGCCCGCTCGGCAGGTTCGGCCACGCGAGCCCGAACAGCCCGCGCAGGAACAGGATGTGCTGCGCGAGCCCGAAGAACACGATCGCGAGCCCGAAGTGCATCACGTAGCCGTTCACGGTCGTGACCATCGCGGCGCGCGCGAACGGCTTGCGCGGCCACAGGTGCCGGGCGAACCCCCGGACCGCGCCGATCCAGGCCGGACGCGCGCCCTCCCGGCGCGCCGACGGATCGCGCGCCCACGGCAACAACCACAGCGACACGAGCCGCCACGCGACGCCGAACGCGAACACGCTGAGCGCGGTGGTGAGCGCCGGTCCCCTCGCGAAGTCCAACAAGTCCATTTCACTCTCCTCGTGACGCCTTGTTCCGGCGGTGGCGTGCGACCATCGCGGCCGCGACGCCGGTGCCGATGCCGATCGCGGCGGCGGCGCCGACCGACTTGCCGAGGCTCCCGGTGCTCGTCGACAACGGATGGTAGAAGCCGCCCTTGTCCCAGAAATTCGGTTCCGAGCAACCGAGGCATCCGTGCCCCGACTGGATCGGGAACGACACGCCGCCGTTCCACTTCACCGTCGGGCAGGCGTTGTAGGTCACCGGGCCCTTGCAGCCGAGCTCGTACAGGCACCAGCCGCGCCGTGCACCCTCGTCGTCGAAGCTCTTCGCGAACAGCCCCTTGTCGTAGAACGGGCGCCGGTAGCAGCGATCATGGATCGTCTCGCCGAAGAACGACTTCGGGCGCTTCAGCTCGTCGAGGTCGGGGAGCTTCCCGAAGGTGATCAGGTACGCGATCGTGCCGGCCATCGCCTCGGGGATCGGCGGGCAGCCGGAGATGTTGATCAGCGGCTTGTCGGTGATGATCTCGGAGACCGGCACCGCGCCGGTCGGGTTCGGATCGGCGTGCGGGATCCCGCCGAACGAGGCGCAGGTGCCGACCGAAATCACCGCGAGCGCCTGCGCCGTGGTCTCGCGCAGGATCTCGAGGTTGGTCTTGCCGGCGATCGTCGCGTAGACGCCGCCGTCCTTGATCGGGACCGAGCCGTCGACGACCACGACGTACTTGCCGGCGTTCGCACGCATCGCCGAGAGCCGGGCCGCCTCCGCGGCGAACCCGGACGCCGCCTGCAGGGTCTCGTGATAGTCGAGCGAGATCAGATCGAAGATCAGGTGCTCGATCGTCGGCGTGAACGAACGCGTCAAGGATTCCGTGCACCCGGTGCATTCCTGGAAACTCAACCAGATCACCGACTGGCGCCGCGCGTTCGCGAGCCCTTCGGCGAGCGCGCGCGCCTGCCACGGCGGCAGGGCCATCAACGCACCGAGATAGGCGCCGTACTTCAACAGCGCGCGGCGCGAGATCCCGCGCTGCGCGAGCAGCTCGCCGATCGTTCTTTCGTCCGTCATGTCGTCAGGCCTCCGCGCGCAGCGCGCCGCAGTCCGCATCCCGCGGACCGTTGTGGGAATCGCCCCAATCCTCGAGCAAGTCCTGGATGATCCGGCACGCCGCGGGGATCGCGGCGGCGACCGGTGCCGTCGGCTCGAGGCCCCAGTCCGTCGATGCGGGCTGGATCGCGACGAGGGCCCGCCGCGACGGCCGTCGGCCGGTCAACTCGGCCGCGGCGAGCAGGTCGGCGAGCGCGAGCTCATGAACGCTGCCGCGCTTGCCGGCGAGCCTCGCGTCGAGCCCCGCGTGGTCGAACGAGCGAACCGTGCCCGGTGGGGCGCCGAGATCCATCGCGTCGACCGCGATCAGCGCGTCGGCCGAGTCGAGTTCGAAGAGTAGATTGAGACCGAGGGTGCCGCCGTCGCACAGCCTCACGGCCGGTGGCCGCGACCGCCCGGTCAGTGTCCGCTCGAGCGTGCGGATCACGTGGATGCCAACCCCGTCGTCGGTCAGCAACACATTCCCTAGACCCAGTACCAATACCCGAGTCGTCGCGATGCCGACAGCCATAGCCGGTTTCCCTTCCTTGCTGGTTCCGGCAATGCCGGGGGATCCCGTCGCCGGCTCATGTTCCCCCGGGCGAACGGGGGATCCCATACGGGATCCCCCGTAGCCGGCTGCGGAGCCTCGCAGGGTCAGGCGGTGAGCCGGCCGGCCTGATAATCGGCGATCGCGCGCTCGATTTCCTCGCGGGTGTTCATCACGAACGGACCGTACTGCACGACCGGCTCGCCGAGCGGCTTCGCGGCGAGCAGCAGCGCCCGCACGCCGCGCTGACCCGCGATCCAGCGCACCCCCTCGCCGTCGGTGTCGAGGACCGCCGCCGCCTGCAGCGGCACCGCCGTGGGGCCCGCCGCGGTCTGCACCACGGCGTCGCCCTCGTACGGATAGAGGAATGCGGCATGACCCGGCGGCAGGGGCTGGACGAACTCGCCGCCGGGCGGCAGTTCGACGTCGAGATACAGCGGATCGGTCGAGAGCGGCGCGCCGGGAGCATTGATCGGCCCGGCGACGCGCCGTCCGGCGACCACGATCGCGCCGGCGATCACCTTCACGCGCCCGCCGTCCGGGAGTGCCGCGGTCGGGATGTCCGACGACGGGATGTCACGGTAGCTCGCCGGCTTCATCTTCTCCGCCGCCGGCAGGTTGATCCACAGCTGGAAGCCGCGCATCCGGCCTTCGGACTGGCGCGGCATCTCGGAATGGATCACGCCGCGCCCGGCGCACATCCATTGCACGCCGCCGGGCCCGAGATCGCCGACGTTGCCGAGGTGGTCGCGGTGCTGCATGTGGCCGTCGATCATGTAGGTCACGGTCTCGAAGCCGCGGTGCGGGTGCGGCGGAAATCCAGCGATGTAATCGTCCGGATTGTCGGTGCCGAACTCGTCGAGCATCAAGAACGGATCGACGCGCAGCGTCGGGGCGCTGCCGAGGCTGCGGCGCAGCTTCACGCCGGCCCCGTCGGACGCGGCGACCGACGGGATGATCCGTGCGACGCCGCGCTCAGCGACCGCGGCGCGCATCGACGCTCCACGGTCCGGCGCCGTGCGCGACCAGCACGAGGAATCCACCGGCGATCGAGATGTCCTTCAGCAGCATCAACTGCTGGATCTCATTGCCGACCCCGTGATGGAAGATCACGCCGGCGAGCAGACTGAACCCGGCGAGCAGGAACGCCGCCAGCCGCGTCCACAACCCGAGCACGACCAACACGCTGCCGCCGATCTCGGTGAGGATCACGAGCGGCAACAGCGCGCCCGGGACTCCGGCCGATTGCATATAGGCTTGAGTGCCCGCATACCCGCCGATCTTCGAGATGCCGGCGAGCAGAAACAGGATCACCAACAGCACGCGGCCCGCGAGGTCCGCCGATTTTTGCCATGAATTCATCGCGCTACTCCTGGCCCGCCCGGGGCCCTCTGGAAGCCGCCGTCGATCGTGACGGCCCGATCATTTAACTATTGATTAAATAGTTATAAAAGTCGATTTTTTACCAATGATCTATCAAAATATTAGATAGATGAAGAATTCCGGGAACGTCGCGCGGATCACGCTCGAACAATGGCGAGCCTTGATCGCCGTGGTCGAAGCGGGCGGCTATGCGGCCGCGGCCACCCGGCTGCACAAGAGCCAGTCCGCGGTCACCTATGCGGTCCAGAAACTCGAGACGGTGCTCGGCATCGAGGCGTTCGAGATCCAGGGCCGCAAGGCGGTGCTGACACCGACCGGTCAGTTGCTCTATCGGCGCGCGCGAGCGCTCACCGAGGAGGCCCTCGCGCTCGAGGCGGCCGCGGGGACGCTCGCCGCCGGCTGGGAGCCCGAGCTGCGGCTCGCGGTCGACGTCGTGTTCCCGACCTGGCTGTTGCTCGAGGCCTTGCGCGTGTTCGCGGCCGAGCGGCCGGCGATGCGGATCGAACTGTACGAGACGGTGCTCGGCGGTACCGAGGACGCATTGACGCAGCGCCAGGTCGATCTCGCGATCGGGTCGATCATCCCGCCCGGCTTCGTTGGCGACCCGTTGATTTCGCTGCGTTTCGTCGCCGTTGCGGCGCCCGATCATCCGTTGCACGCGCTCGGCCGGCCGATCACCCATCAGGACCTGCGCGTGCATCGCCAGATGGTGATCCGCGACTCGGGCCTGCGCCGGCACCGGGAGTCCGGATGGCTCGGCGCCGAGCGGCGCTGGACGGTGAGCCACAAGGCGACCGCCATCAGAGCCGTGCAGCTCGGGCTCGGCTTTGCCTGGTACCCCGACGAGATGATCCGCGACGAGCTCGAGAGCGGCGCGTTGCGGCCGCTGCCGCTGCGCGAGGGGGGCGAACGGCGGGTGGAGCTGTACCTGATCCTGCCGGATCCGGATTACGCGGGGCCCGGTGCGCGGCGCCTCGCCGAGATCCTGCGCTCGACGACCGCGCGCGCCGAGCCACCCCGGGCCCCGTGAGGGTCCGCGCGGCGCACGGTCGGTCACCGTCGCGCGCCGCGGAATCGTCAATTGCGGGCGAACAGGAGCTGATCGACCGTGTCCTTGTCGATCGGTTCGTTGAACAAGGTCCGCACCAGCAGGTCGCTGCCGAGCACCTGCGGCGCGAACAGCATGTCCGGCTGCACCCGCCGGATCTTGGCGAGGTGCCGCGCGTCGTTCACGCCGGCGATCGTCTTCACCTGCGGCGCGATCTCCTTGACCGCGAGCACCACGAACGCGTTTTCCGCGTCGTCGTCGCGCAGCGTGAGCACCGCCTGGGCGTGCGGAACGCCGGCCTCCTCGAGCACCTCGTTGCGCGTCGGGTCGCCGGTGATCACGTCCGCCTCGGCCGGGTACGGCGACGGCCGGTCGGGTGGCGCGATCACGGTCACCGCCGCACCGCGCGCCTGCAGCTGCTTCCAGAGCGCATATGCGAGCGCGGAGGTGCCGATGATCACGAAATGTCCGGTGCGTTGCTTGCTCTGCATGCGACCCTCGAGCGCGCGCTTGATGCTGCCGCCGACCAGCGGTCCGATCACGACCGACAACGTCGTCGCGAATACCGTGATGCCGAGCACGATCATCGACACCGTGAACATCCGCGCCTCGGTCGTGCGCGGCACGATGTCGCCGTAACCGACCGTCGACATCGTCTCGATCGTATAGTAGAACGCCGTCGGCAGGTCGCGTATCGCCGGCGCGTAGCCCGCGCCGAACCACAGCGAGCCGAGCACCCCGTACAGCAGCAGCGTGCCGACGCTCAGCAGCGCGAACAGCGAGCTCGCGGCGAGGTTGCTGCGATCGAAGCGCCGCGTCGCGGCGAGCAGCACGGCGATGAGCAGGGCGGCGGTCCCGAACGCCAGCGTCGGCGCCTGCGCGTGCCGCCAGGACAACGCGGCGATGAGCGCGCCGAGCAGCAGCGCGATCACCCACGCGATGCGCGCGCGCAGCAGCAGGCCGAACGACATCAGCGCGAGCGCGGTACCGAGGACCACGTGCGGAAAGGCCGCCAGGTCGATCAAGTCCGTGCGGTGATGCCCGGCGGCCGCGAGCGCGGCGAGCACCCGTGCCGCGTAGGGGCGGATCTCGAGGGCGCCACACAGCGCCGCCAGCAGCGCGGCGAGCGCGGGTGCCGCGCGCTCGAACCCGCGGTCGAACGCGAGCAGGCGCGCCGGTCGCCGGATCGCGCGCAGCGACCAGCGACGCCGCGGCGTCCGCGGGTCACGCGCCGGGGCCGCCGGGGGTTCGGAATGGGGTGCTGTCGTTGCCATCGCGTGGGCGTCGTGCCGCTCGTCGGGAGCCCCGGAGCCTCTACAATAACAAATGGGCGGCGAAGCGAACCGAAGCGAGGGACGATGACGCGGACCGGCGCGAGCGCGCGGCGATGAGTCGCTGGGAGTTCTGGATCGACCGGGGCGGGACGTTCACCGACATCGTCGCGCGACGGCCCGACGGCCGCCTCGCCGAGCTGAAGCTGCTCTCGGATGCGCCGGCGCACTACGAGGACGCGGCGGTCGAGGGTATCCGCCGATTGCTCGAGTTGCGGCCGGGCGAGTCGATCACGCCACGCCGGGTCGCGGGCGTGCGCATGGGGACGACCGTCGCGACCAACGCGCTGCTCGAGCGCCGCGGCGAGCGCACCGTGCTCGTGACCACGCGCGGCTTCCGCGACGCGCTGCGGATCGGCAACCAGGCGCGCCCGCAAGTGTTCGCGCGCCGGATCGAGCGCCCCGAGCTCTTGTATGAACGCGTGGTCGAGGCCGATGAACGCCTCGGCGCCGGCGGCGAGATCCGCCGGCCGCTCGACCAGCCGGCGCTCGCGCGCGAGCTGCGCGCGGCGCGCGCGGCCGGCGTTCGCGCGTGCGCGATCGTGTTCCTGCACGCGTACCGGCAGCCGGTGCACGAGCTCGCCGCCGAGGCGCTCGCCCGCGCGGCCGGCTTCGAGCAGGTGTCGGTGTCGCATCGGGTGAGCGGGCTCGCGAAATTCGTGCCGCGCGGCGACACCACGCTCGTCGACGCGTATCTGTCGCCGATCCTCGCGCGATACGTCGAGCGCCTGGTCGCGCAAATGCCGGGTGTGCCGTTGTGGTTCATGCAGAGCTCCGGCGGGCTCACCGACGCGCGCCGCTTCCGCGGCAAGGACGCGATCCTCTCGGGCCCGGCCGGCGGGATCCTCGGGATGGTGCGCACCGGCGTCGCGGCGGGCCACGAGCGCCTGATCGGCTTCGACATGGGCGGTACGTCGACGGACGTGAGTCATTACGCGGGTGAGCTCGAACGGGTGTTCGATACCCAGGTGGCCGGGGTCCGCGTCGCGGCGCCGATGATGAGCATCCACACCATCGCGGCCGGCGGCGGCTCGACGATCCGCTTCGACGGCTCGCGCCTGCGGGTCGGACCGGACTCCGCGGGCGCGGTGCCCGGACCGGCATCGTATCGGCGCGGCGGCCCGCTCACGGTCACCGACGCCAATCTCGTGCTCGGCCGGATCGACGCCGAGTTCTTTCCGCGGGTGTTCGGCCCCGGAGCCGACCAAGCCCTCGATCGCGACGCCGCGCAGCGCGGCTTCGCGGCGCTCGCCGCGCGGGTGTCCGAGACGTCGGGCGCACCGACCGGCGCCGAGCAGGTCGCCGCCGGCGCGCTCCGGATCGCGGTCGGCGCGATGGCGAACGCGATCAAGCGGATCTCGGTCGCGCGCGGCTACGACGTCACCCGCTACACGTTGCAGTGTTTCGGCGGCGCGGGCGGGCAGCACGCGTGCCAGGTGGCCGACGCGCTCGGGATCCGGCGGGTGTTCTGCCATCCGCTCGCCGGCGTGATGAGCGCGTACGGGATGGGGCTCGCCGACCGCAGCGCGGCGCGGGAGGCCACGCTCGGCCGGACGCTGGACCCCGTGGCGCTCGCCGCGGCGCATGCGCTCGCGGCGCGGCTGCGCACCGAAGCGCTCGCGGCGCTCGAGCGCGACGACGGCGCTGCGCACGACGACGGCGCCG
>JAJYAM010000086.1 GCA_021779535.1 Pseudomonadota bacterium | reverse complement strand
AGCAGGTCCTGGTAGTCGACGAGGTGGGGATCGAACACCACGCGCACGACCTCGGCGTGGCCGGTGAGTCCGGTGCACACTTCTTCGTAGGTGGGGTTCGGCGTGACTCCGCCCGCGTAACCGACCGCGGTCGAGTACACCCCCGGAAGCCGCCAGAAGCACCGCTCGGCACCCCAGAAGCACCCGAGCCCGAACAGCGCGAGCGCCATCCCACCGGGAAACGGGGGTGCGAGCGGGTGGCCGTTGACGAAGTGCCGTGACGGCACCGGCATCGGGGCGTCGCGCCCCGGCAACGCCTCCTCCGGGCTCGGCATCGTGATCGACCGGCGCAATTTCCACATGGGGCGACAGTCTCGCGCCGCGCGGCGCGCGCGGCAAGTCGTCGCGCTCGGACGGTTTGACCTCGCCCGGACCGCTTGTGTACCGTGGCGCGCCATGGGAACCCGAAAGGCCGACAAGGACACCAAGCCGATCGACTTCGAAGCCGCGATGCGCGACCTCGAGGCGATCGTCGAGCGCCTCGAGCGCGGCGACCAGCCGCTCGAGGAATCCCTCGCCGCGTTCGAGCGGGGCGTGCAGCTGACCCGCGCGTGCCAGACCGCGCTGAAGGAAGCCGAGCAAAAGGTCGAGATCTTGTTGAAGAAGGCCGGCGAACCCGCGATCGAGCCGTTCGAAGCCGAATCGGCCGGCGAGGACTGAGTTGCCCGCGATGCCGACCCCGACGATCGACGTGTTCTTCCGCGAACATCAAGCGCGCGTCGAGCGCGTGCTGGAGCGCTGCCTGCCGCCCGCGGAATCGGTGCCGACGCGCCTGCACGAGGCGATGCGCTACTCGGTGCTCGGCGGCGGCAAACGCCTGCGGCCGATCCTGGTGTACGCGACCGGCGCCGCGCTCGGCATCGACCCGCGGAGCCTCGATGCGCCCGCGGCCGCGGTCGAATTGATCCACGCATACTCCCTGGTCCACGACGATCTGCCGGCGATGGACGACGACGACCTGCGCCGCGGGCGGCCGACCACGCACCGCGCGTTCGACGAGGCCACCGCGATCCTCACCGGCGATGCGCTGCAGGTGCTCGCGTTCGAGGTGCTCGCGCGGGATCCGGCGATCGGCAGCGCGACAGCGCGCGTCGCGACGATCCGGATCCTCGCCGAGGCGAGCGGCACCGCCGGGATGGCGGGCGGCCAGGCGCTCGACCTGGCGGCGGTCGGCCGCCGGCTCGATCTACCCGACCTCGAGGAAATGCACCGCCGCAAGACCGGCGCGCTGATTCGTGCAAGCGTGCTGATGGCCGCGGCCGCGACCACGGACCTCTCCGAGGCGCACCACGCCGCGCTCGATGATTACGCGAAGGACGTCGGGCTCGCGTTCCAGATCCAGGACGACATCCTGGACGTCGAGGGCAGCACCGCGGACATCGGCAAGCAGGCCGGCGCCGATGCAGCGCGTTCGAAACCCACCTACGCGAGCATTCTCGGGCTCGATGCGTCGAAGCAACGCGCCCAGGCGCTGAAGGTCCGGGCGAGCGAGCGAGTGGCGATGTTGGGCGAAAATGCCCAGATCCTCGCGGCATTGGCGGCATACGTCGTCGATCGGCGCGCCTGAGCCTTCCCCGGCCCGGCCGCGGCGTCGAGTTTGCCCGCGGAGGCATGTAAACTACCCGTCACATGAGCATCTCCGACGACTTCCCGTTGCTGTCCCGGATCGACTCGCCGGCCGACCTGCGGGCCTTGCCGCGCAACGAGCTCGGGCCGGTCGCGGACGAGCTGCGCCGCTACCTGATCCACACGGTCAGCCAGCGTGGTGGCCACTTCGCCGCCGGGCTCGGCACCGTCGAGCTCACGGTCGCACTGCACTACGTGTTCCAGACGCCGGATGATCGGCTGGTCTGGGACGTCGGCCACCAAGCCTATCCGCACAAAGTACTGACCGGCCGGCGCGACGCGTTGCGCACCATCAAGCAGCATCACGGCCTCGCGCCGTTCCCGGCGCGCTCGGAGAGCGTCTACGATACCTTCGGCGTCGGGCACTCGAGCACCTCGATCAGCGCGGCGCTCGGCATGGCGATCGGCGCCGCCACGCGCGGCGAGCGCCGGCGGGTCGTCGCGGTGATCGGCGACGGCGCGATGACCGCGGGCATGGCGTTCGAGGCGCTGAACCACGCGGGCAGCCTGAACGTCGACCTGCTCGTCGTGCTGAACGACAACGACATGTCGATCTCGAACAACGTCGGCGCGATGTCGAATTACTTCGCCCGCATGCTGTCCGGGAAGATCTACGCGACCCTGCGCGAGGGCGGCAAGAAGGTGCTGCGGCAGATGCCGACCGTCTGGGAGCTCGCGCGCCGCTCCGAGGAGCACGTGAAGGGGATGATCCTGCCCGGCACGGTGTTCGAGGAGCTCGGCCTGAACTACATCGGCCCGATCGACGGGCACGACCTGAACGCGCTGCTCGCGACGCTCGAGAACATGCGCGACATGAAGGGCCCGCAGCTGCTGCACGTCGTGACGCGCAAGGGCAAGGGCTACGCGCCGGCCGAGGCCGATCCGATCAAGTGGCACGGTCCGGGGCCGTTCGACCCCGCGAGCGCGACGATCTTCAAGGACAAGGCGAGCGGTCCGACCTACTCGCAGATCTTCGGCCAGTGGCTCTGCGACGCGGCCGCACGCGACCCGCGCATCGTCGGGATCACCCCCGCGATGCGCGAAGGCTCCGGGATGGTCGAGTTCGAGAAGCGCTTCCCGGATCGCTACTTCGACGTCGGCATCGCCGAGCAGCACGCGATCACGTTCGCGGCGGGGCTCGCGTGCGAGGGGATCCGGCCGGTGGTCGCGATCTATTCGAGCTTCCTGCAGCGCGGCTACGACCAGCTGGTCCACGACGTCGCGCTGCAGAACCTGCCGGTCACGTTCGCGATCGACCGCGCCGGACTGGTCGGTGGCGACGGCGCGACGCACCAGGGCAGTTACGACCTGAACATCCTGCGTTGCCTGCCGAACATCGTGGTGATGGCGCCGTCGAACGAGGACGAGTGCCGGCAGATGCTGCACACCGCGACGACGATCGCGGGGCCCGCGGCGGTCCGTTACCCGCGCGGCACCGGCCCCGGCGTCGCGGTGCAGGAAGAGATGCGCGCGCTGCCGATCGGCCGCGCGGCGATGCTGCGCGAGGGCCGCACCGGCATCGCGCTGCTCGCGTTCGGCAGCCTGGTCGCGAGCGCGCTCGAGATCGGCAAGGAACTCGACGCGACCGTGGTGAACATGCGGTTCGTGAAACCGATCGACGAGGAACTGATCAACCGGCTCGCGGCGACGCACGCCCGGATCGTCACGATCGAGGAGAACGTCGTCGCCGGCGGCGCCGGCAGTGCGGTCGCCGAGGTGTTGAACGCGCGCGGCCACCACTGCTCGATCCTGCAGATCGGCATCCCGGACCAACCGATCGCGCACGGATCGCGCGACGACAATCTCGTCGACGCGGGCCTCGACCTCGCGACGCTGCGCACCCGGATCCTCGCATGGACACGGCCGCAGGGCTTGCGCCGCGCGGCCGACGCGGCGGGCTGAGCCGGTGAACGCCGCGATACCCGCCCCCGGGGCCAGCCCCACCGCGATCGAGGACGTGCAGGGGCACGCCGACACCCGCCGCATCCCGATCAACAAGGTCGGGATCAAGGACATCTACCATCCGGTGCGGGTCAAGGACCGCGCCGGCGGCGAGCAGCGCACGATCGCGAACTTCAACATGTACGTGAACCTCCCGCACGACTTCAAGGGCACGCACATGTCGCGGTTCGTCGACATCCTCAACCGCCACGAGCGGGAGATCTCGGTCGATTCGTTCACGCAGATGCTCGGCGAGATGACCGAATACCTCGACGCGAGCGCGGGCCACATCGAGATGAGCTTCCCGTACTTCGTGATGAAGAAGGCGCCGGTCTCGGGCGTCGAGAGCCTGATGGACTACAAGGCCGCGATCTTCGGCGAGCACCGCAACGGCCGGACCGAGGTGTGGCTCAAGGTCGTGGTCGCGGCGACGAGCCTGTGCCCGTGTTCGAAGGCGATATCGAGCTACGGCGCGCACAACCAGCGCTCGCACATCACGATCACCGCGAAGATCACCGAGCACCTGTGGCTCGAGGACTTGATCGACATCGCCGAGCGCGAAGCCTCGTGCGAGGTCTACGGGATGCTGAAGCGCGTCGACGAGAAGTACGTGACGGAGCGCGCGTACGACAACCCGAAATTCGTCGAGGACATCGTCCGCGACGTCGCGGTCGCGCTGAACCGCGAGCCGCGGATCGCCGCGTACGTGGTCGAGGCGGAGAACTTCGAGTCGATCCACAATCACTCGGCGTACGCGATGATCGAGCACGACAAGAGCGACGCGGCGGGTCGCATCCCGCGGGCGGAGCCGGACCGCTAAACCACCGTCAGGACTGCGCCTCGGCGCGTTGCAGCCGCGCGATCAGACTGCGCAGGAACACCTGGTTGAAGCGCAGCTGGCACTCCGCCGAGACCTGCTCGAGGAGCGTCGAGCTCACCTTCATCACGGTCACGGATCCGTGCGCGGTGATCGTCGCGGTGCGCTTCGCGCCGCGCACGTAGCTGGTCTCGCCGAAGCACTCACCGCCGTCGAGCCGGCCGAGCCGCCGGCCGTTGCGGCCGACCTCGACCGTGCCCTCGACGATGATGTAGAAGCGATCGTCCATCTCGCCTTCCTTGACGATCTCCTCGCCGTCGCCGTAGTCCTGCCAGCTGCTCGCGCGCAGCACTTCCCAGATCTCGGCGTGCGAGAACTCATGGAAGAACTTGAGCTTGCGCAGCAGCCCGAACTGCTCCTGCTGGTCGATGCGGTTGTACTGCGCGCGCAGCTTCTGATGGACCCGGGTCAGTTCCGCCGCGAAGTCGAGGCCGGTCCCGTAGCGCTTCTCCGGGTCCTTCGCGAGCGCCATCGCCGCGACGTTCTCGAGCTCCTCGGGTACCTCCGGCCGCAGCGTGTGGATCGGCGGCGGCGTCGCGAACACGATCTGATGGAGCAATTTCTGCAGATTGCCGGCGCGGAACGGCCGGGTGCCGGTCAGCAGCTCGTACATCACGGCGCCGAGCGAATACAGGTCCGAGCGGTTGGTGAGCTCGATCGACTGCACCTGCTCCGGCGACATGTACGAAGGGCTCCCGGCGATGCCCTCGATCCGCGAGATGTCCGAGTCCGCGACCAGCGCGATCCCGAAGTCGATGATGCGCACGTCCGAGTCCTGCGTGAGCATGATGTTGCTCGGCTTGACGTCGCGGTGGATCACCCCGCGGCTGTGCGCGTAGTGCAGCGCGCGCGCCGCCTTGTAGACGATCTCGACGACGTCGTCGATCCGCAGCAGGTTGTCCGGGCGGCAATAGGCGACGAGGGTGCGCGCGCCGTGCACGTGCTCGGTGACGATGTAGCAGTGCCCGTCCTCCTCGCCCGCGTCGTAGATCGGCAGGATGTTCGGATGCTGCAGCATCCCGACCATGTGCGCTTCCGACAGGAACATCTTGCGGGCGATGCGCTTGCGGCTTTCGTCGCCCGCGGCCTCGATGTTGTAGACCTTGATCGCGACGTCGCGCCCGTAATACGGGTCGTGCGAGAGGTACACGACGCCGGTGCTGCCGCGGCCGACCTCCTTGATGATCGGGTACTTGCCGATCTTCTCCGGCAGCGACGCCGGGACGCCGCAGGACAGGGGAATCACTTTGGAACCGATGTTGCTCAAGGACGAACCGCGTCATTCCGCCGGAAATCGACACCGGGGGCCACGATACCGGCGCGACGGGGCTTCAGTCCGTGAACTGGGTCGAGGCTCCGCCAAAGTGGTCGAATCCCCCCCTCGCGGGCACGAACGCCCGCCCGCCGCGGGTCCACAGCACCCCCTCGCCGGCGCGAAACTCCCCGATCACCGTGACCGGCGTTGCGGTCTCGGCCCCCGCGGCCGCGAGCCGCGGGGCCGCCGCCGGCGCGACCGCCAGCACCAGTTCGTAGTCGTCGCCGCCACCGAGCGCCTGATCGAGCGCCTCCTCGGGGGAAGCGGCGGCGCGCAGCGCCGCCGACAGCGGCAGCCGGTCGACGTCGACCACGGCGGCGACCCCGCTCGCGGCCGCGAGCTTGGCGAGATCCCCGGCGAGGCCGTCGGAGACGTCCATCGCCGCGCTCGCGATGCCGCGGGCGGCGCGGCCGAACGCGACCCGCGGCACCGGGAACTCGTAGCGTCGCAACAGCGCCCGTGCGTGCGGGTCACGCCCTCGTTGCGGCGACCGCGCGACCCCGAGACCCGCACCGGCGTCGCCGAGCGTACCGGTGACCGCGATCAGGTCGCCCGGGCGGGCGCCGCTGCGCCGCAAGAACTCCCCGATGGGGACGACGCCGAGGATCTGCACGCTGATCGTCAACGGCCCCGCGGTCGTATCGCCGCCGACGAGATCGACCCCGTGTTCCCGCGCAAGCTCGAAGAACCCGGCGGCGAAGCCCTCGAGCCACTGCGGATCCGCGGCGGGCAAGGTCAGCGCGAGCGTCGCCCAGGCCGGGATCGCCCCCATCGCCGCCAGGTCGCTCAGATTCACCGCGAGCGCCCGATGTCCGATCGACCGCGGATCGCAGCCGCGCAGGAAGTGCCGTCCCTCGACGATCGTATCGACCGCGGCGACGAGGTCGTGACCGGCGGGCACCCTCAGTACCGCGGCATCATCGCCGATCCCGAGGATCGTCGTACCGGCGGCCGCTCGCGCGCCCGCGCGCGCGAAGTAGCGGCTGATGATCTCGAATTCGCCGAGGCCGCCGCCCGCCACGCCGCTCAGCTCCGCTCGCGCCCGTATTCCAGCGGACGCAGCTCGCGCGCGGCGCGATCGAGCACCGCGTTCACGAACTTGTGGGCGTCGGTCGCGCCGAACCGCTTCGCGAGCTCGAGCGCCTCGGCGATCGCGACGCGGTACGGCAACTCCGGCCGGTTGCCGAGCTCGTACACGCCGAGCCACAGCACCGCGTGCTCGACCGGATCGAGCGCCGGCGGCGCGATGTCGCCGAACCTCGCGATCACGGAGTCGAATTCCTCGCGCCGGTCCGCGACCGCGCCGAGCGACTCGCGGAAATATTCGCGATCGGCGCGATCGGCCTCCGCGTCGCGCTCGAGGTCGCGCGCGATCTCGCGCCACGGCCGCGGGTTGAGCTGCAGCTCGTACAGCGCCTGCACGGCGAGCCGTCGCGCATGGCTGCGCGCGCGCCGCCCGGCCGCCGCGCCCTGCCGGCCGGCGGCGGTCACGGCTCGATTTTACGCAACAGCGTCGCCATCTCGATCGCGGTCAGCGCGGCGTCGGCACCCTTGTTGCCCGCCTTGCCGCCCGCCCGATCGAGCGCCTGGTCGACCGTGTCGGTCGTGAGCACGCCGAACGCGACCGGCACGCCGGTCTCGAGCGCGACCCGGGCGAGGCCCGCGGCGCACTCGCCGGCGACGTAATCGAAGTGCGGCGTGTCGCCGCGAATGACCGCGCCGAGCGCGATCAGCGCGTCGTAGCGCGCCGACGCGGCGAGCCGGCGCACCACGAGCGGGATCTCGAACGCGCCCGGGACGCGCACGACGTCGACCCCGCCCTCGTCGATTCCGTGGCGCGCGAGCGCGTCCAGCGCGCCGCGCAGCAGCGGCTCCACGACGAAATCGTTGAAGCGCGCCACGACGCACGCGATGCGCAGTTCGCGTGCGGACAGATCGCCTTCGATCGTTCGGGGGTTCGCCTGGGGCACGGTCGCGTTCCTGTGGGGTTCCGAAGGATCCGGATTATAAGCCTCGCGGCCGCTCATTCGTCGCCGTCGACGTAGCCGGTGATTTCCAGGTCGAACGCGGCGAGGCCCTGGAGCTGCTTCGGCGCGCTCAGCACCCGCATCCGCTTCACCCCGAGGTCGGTGAGGATCTGCGCGCCGATCCCGTAGGTGCGGATCACGGTCGCGCCGTGCGCGACCGGCGCGGCAGCCTCCGCCGGCGGACGGTCGATCTGGCGCACGCTCTCCATGAATTCGCGCGGATTCTCCTCCGAGCGCAGGATCACCACGACACCCGAGGGCTCGCTCGCGATCCGCCGGATCGCGCCGCGCAGCGGCCAGCCGAGGCGCTCGCTGCGCACGCCGATCAGGTCGCGCAGCGTATCGTTCACGTGCACGCGCACCAGCGGTGACGGCGAGGCGTTCAGGTCCCCCTTCACGAGCGCGACGTGCACGTTCTTGTGCACGTGGTCCTCGTAGCAGCACAGCCGGAACGCGCCGAATTCGGTCTCGACGGCGCCGTCGAAGATCCGCTCGACCGAGGGCTCGTTGTTCAGCCGGTCGTTCACCAGGCGGTAGCGGATCAGATCGGCGATCGTGCCGATCTTCAGGCCGTGCCGCCCGGCGAAGGTCTCGAGGTCCGGCCGGCGCGCCATCGTGCCGTCCTCGTTCAGGATCTCGACGATCACCGCCGCGGGCATGAAGCCGGCGAGCCGGGCGAGATCGCATCCGGCCTCGGTGTGTCCGGCGCGCGTGAGCACGCCGCCGGGCTGCGCCATCAACGGGAACACATGGCCGGGCTGGCGCAGGTCCTCGGGCTTCGCGGTCGGCGCGACCGCGGCGCGGATCGTCTGCGCGCGGTCGTGCGCGGAGATTCCGGTCGTCACGCCCTCGGCCGCCTCGATCGACAGCGTGAAATTGGTGTGGTGCTGGCTGTCGGTGTCGCTGACCATCAACGGCAGCCGCAGCTGCCGGCAGCGATCGCGCGTGAGCGTGAGGCAGATCAGCCCCCGCCCGTAGCGCGCCATGAAGTTCACGTCCTCGGCCCGCACGCAGGATGCCGCCATCACGAGGTCGCCTTCGTTCTCGCGATCCTCGTCGTCCATGATCACGACCATGCGCCCCGCGCGCAGGTCCTCGAGAATCTCGTCGATCGTGTTCAGTCCGCTCATCGTTCGTGTCACTCCCGAGGGCCGCCGACCAGGCGGTCCAGATAGCGCGCGATCAGGTCGATCTCGACGTTCACCGGGTCGCCGGCGGCGCGGTCGCCGAGCGTGGTCTCGGCGCGGGTATGCGGGATCAGGTTCACGCCGAACGTCGCGCCCTCGACCTCGTTCACGGTCAGGCTCACCCCGTCGATGCAGATCGAGCCCTTCGGCGCGACGAAGCGCGCGAGTGCCGCGGGCACCTCGAAGCGCATCCGCCACGAGCGCGCGTCCTCGCGGGCATCGAGCAACCGGCCGACCGCGTCGACGTGGCCGCTGACGAGGTGCCCGCCGAGCGGATCGCCGGCGCGCAGGCTCGGCTCGAGATTCACCCGCGCGCCCGGGCGCAGTCCGCCGAGCGTCGTCTTCGCGAGCGTCTCGCCGGACACGTCCGCGCGGAACGCGCCCGACTCCCAGCGCGTGACCGTGAGGCACACGCCCTGCACCGCGACGCTGTCGCCGACCTGCAGGCGCTCGATCCCGCCGCCGCGCGCCTCGATCGCGATCTCCAGATCGCCACCGCGCGCGCTCGCCGCGGCGACCCGCCCGACCCCCGTTACGATCCCGGTGAACATACCGACTCCTCTCGCCTCGCCGTCAAGATCACCCGCAAATCCCGCCCGAAGAACCGCGCATCGACGAACTCGAAACGCACCGGCGCGGCCTCGTGCGCGGCCGAGAGCGCCGCGAGCGGCGGTGCGTCCGGACCGAGCAGCCGCGGCGCGTAATACACGATCAGTTCATCCACATACCCATGCTCGATCCAGGCGGCCGCGAGCCGCGGTCCACACTCGACCCACAGCTCGTTGACCTCGAGCGTCGCGAGCCGCGCCAGCGCGGCGCCGAGGTCGACGCCGCCCGCCGCGCGCGGCAGCGCCTCGACCCGTACGCCCGGCGAGCCCGCGTGCGCGGCATACGCGGCCGCGAGCGCCTCCGGCGCGAC
>JAJYAM010000016.1 GCA_021779535.1 Pseudomonadota bacterium | reverse complement strand
GGCACGACGATGTCGCAGGCACCCGAGTTCTACATCACCTATCTCGGCTCGCCGGCGCTGTCGACCGGCTTGACCGGTGCGCTCTATCAGATCGATGCCGTCGGCTACGGCGGCAGCGCGAACACCACCGCCGAGGTCGAGAGCACGTATCTCGTGCAGACCGGCAGCGGCACGCTGAATGCGGGAGGTCCTTGATATGAACGCGATCCAACGAATCGCCCTCGTCGCGCTGGCTGCCCTCGGGCTGCCGCTCGCCGTATCGGCGCAAACGGTCTCGTCGACGACCAACTACACCGAGAATTTCACCGGCTCGACGACCAACAACCCCTGGTATTACTCGGACGGCGCGTGCCTGACCGCGAGCAGCGCCGCCGGCACGCCGAGCCCCGGACAGATCCCGGGCTGCATCACGCTGACCCAACCGGGCGGGTACTACTACGGGAAGATGAACAAGAATGGCCGGCTGAACGGCGGCAGCACCGGCACCATCCCCGACAATCCGGGCGCCCTGCGGTTCACGAACAACGACAACAACGAGCACGGCGCGATCATCTCGAACTTCACGTTCCCGCTGTCATCCCAGGGCATCAAGGTCAGCTTCACGACCGAGACCTACGCCGGCAGCGGCAACGGCAGTACCGCGCAGGGGGGCGACGGCGCCGACGGCATCAGTTTCTTCCTGCAGGACGCGAGCCGGGTCAACGACGACAACCCGTCGGCGATCGGCGCGTACGGCGGCAGCCTCGCGTATTCCTGTTCCAACGTGAACGCCGGCCCCGACGGGTTGCCCGGCGGGTACATCGGCCTCGGAATCGACGAATACGGGAACTTCCTCAACAACGGCGACAACACCGCGACCGGCGATCCGGCGAGCGCGACGTACCTCAACCAGTACCATTACGGAGCGGACTACCAGCCCGGCCGCATCGGCTTGCGCGGCGCCGGCAACCTGAACTGGGCGTACCTCAGCGCGAACTTCGGCGCCGACTATCCGGCGGATTATCCGGGAACGACCAATCCCCTGAGCGCGAGTGACATCCAGAAGGGCGTCTGGGATACCTGCAGGACCAACACCGTGTGGAATATCACGGCCAGCACGACGATCAACAGCACCGGCCAGACCGTCACGACCTACTCGTGGCACAACACCGGGGCTGCGCTGCCGAGCTACGTCGATTACGCGGCGATTCCCAACGCGTACAAGATCCTGTCCGGCGTGCGGCTCGCCCAGGTGGACAGCCTCGCGACGAACGGCAATGTGCTGCGTGGCTACGACACGCCCGCGACCACCGGAGCCAATTTCGGCGTGCCGATCACCTACAACCTCACGGTCACGCCCGACGGACTCCTGAGCCTCTCCTACAGCTACGCCGGCGGCGCATTCCAGCCGGTGATCACCGGTCAGAACATCACCGCGTCGAACGGCCCGATCCCCGCGCAGGTGCGCTTCGGCTTCGCCGGTTCCGACGGCGGCAGCACGAACATCCACGAGATCATGTGCTTCCAGGCCTCGCCGCAGAACCAGTCGCAGAGCTCCGCGGGCTTGAACCAGAAGCAGACCGCGAAGGTGCAGACCGGCACGCAGGTGTACTTCGCGTTCTACAACGCGAACAACTGGACCGGCTCGCTGACCTCGCAGTACCTGATCACGCCGCCGGGCGCGACCAGCGCGAACGCGCTCGAGATCTCGCCGACCGTGAACTGGGACGCCTCCTGCGTGCTGACCGGCGTGCCGAGCGGGCAAACCTGCGCGACGACCGGGGTCGCCGGTCCGACCGCGGCGGAAGGCCCGACGAACCGTGCGATCCTCACCTGGAACGGAGCGCAAGGCGTACCGTTCGAATGGAGCAGCATCACGAGCACCGAGCAGGCCGCGCTCGATACCGGCGATCCGACCCCGATCAATGGGACCCGCCTGAACTACCTGCGCGGCGACCGCAGCAACGAGATGAACGCGTACGGCGTCGGTCTCTATCGCGCGCGCACCAGCGTGCTCGGCGACATCATCGATTCCAGCCCGACCTGGGTCGGCCCGCCGTCCGCGTCGTTCCCGACCACGTGGCGCGACCTCCTGAACCCGAGCGCGACCCTGCCGGAGAACGCGAACGGCGCGCAGACCTACCCCGCGTTCGAGACCCAGTACCAGACGCGCACGAACGTCGTGTACGCGGGCGCGAACGACGGCCTGCTGCACGGCTTCCGCACCGGTTCGTTCAGCTCCTCCGGCACCTACGACCCGCAGTACAACGACGGGTATGAGCTGCTCGCGTACATGCCCGCCTACGTCGTCGACTCGATCAACGCCAACGTCGCCGAACAGGATTACTCCAACCCGCTGTACGCGCACAACTTCAGCGTCGACGCGCCGCCCGGCGTGGGCGACCTGTTCTACGGCGGCCAGTGGCATACCTGGCTCGTCGGCGGCCTCGGGGCCGGCGGCTCGGCGATCTACGCGCTCGACATCACCAATCCCGCGACTTTCTCCGAGACGAACGCCGCGAGCACGGTGATCGGCGAGTGGAGCACGACGACGGCCAACGGCGCGACGACCTCGACGCTCAGCTGCGCGAACGTGTCGAACTGCGGCAACAATCTGGGTCTCACCTACGGCGATCCGCAGATCCGCCGCTTCCACGACGGCGACTGGGGCGCGGTGTTCGGCAACGGCCTGAACAGCGCCACCGGCGACGCCGGGATCTACGTGATGCTGGTCGACCCGACGACCGGCGGCCAGACCTTCTACTACCTGAGCACCGGCAGCGCCGGCACCGGCGACGGGATCACCTACGTGACCGCGGCCGACCTCGACGGCGACCACATCGTCGACTACGTGTACGCCGGCGACGCGAACGGCAACGTCTGGCGATTCGACCTGACCAGCAGCGATCCCTCGCAGTGGACCGCATCCCCGGTGCCGGTCTTCACGACCGCCGGGGGCCAGCCGATCACGTCGCGCGTGATCGTCGCGCTGGTGACCACCGGCGGCGCACGGCGCGTGATGCTCGAGTTCGGCACCGGCAAGCAGATCCCGTTTTCGGTGACCTCGGCGGCGACCTATTCGAACACCCAACAGGCGCTCTACGGCGTGTGGGACTGGAACATGGGCTCGTGGAACTCGAAATCCGCGGCGAAGTACGCGAGCCTCCCGACCGCGACCGGGATCGCGGCGCCGACCTCGACGATCACCGGCACCGGGTCGCTCGAGCAGCAAACGATCACCGCAACCTACGATGCGTCGCTCGCCGGGTCGGCGACCTCCTCGACCCCGTCGAGCGCGTACTACTACCGCACCGTGAGTGCGAACACGATCTGCTGGGCCGACACCAGCGGCTGCAACCAGTATGGCTGGTACTTGAACCTGAGCGCGGGGTATGCGAACCCGACCGATCCGAACGGACTGCAGTCGGCCAACACGAATTACCCGTACGTGTATGAACAGGTGATCTTCAACCCCGTGCTCGAGGCCGGCGCGTTCATCGTGAACACGACGATCCCGCCGACGAGCTCGCTCGCGACCTGCGCGGCGACCTCGGCCGCGGGCTGGACGATGGCGATCGACCCCGCGACCGGCGGCGCGTTCCCGAACTCGTTCTTCGGCGACGCGAACCACAACTTCCTGAACGTGAACAACCAGGCGATCAGCGGAATCGCGCTCAGCGGCACGGGGAGCCCGTCGTTCGTGACCCAGGGCACGATGACCTACATGGTCACGCAGACGGTCAGCGGCACCGGCGCGATCACCGCGGTGAATCCGCAAGGCGGCATCAAGGGCACCCGCCTCACCTGGATCGAGAAGCGCTGAGGTGGCCGCGATGCACGCACGGAGGATCGAAGCGATGGCGCCGACGGAACTCGCCGCCGCGGTTCGCGGCTCGCGCCGCGGGCAACGCGGCTTCACCTTGATCGAATTGATTATCGCGATGGTCGTCGCGGCGATCCTCGCGGCGATCGCGATCCCGGCCTACTCGTCCTTCGTGCGCGAGGGCCGGCGAACCGATGCGAAATCGGCGCTGCTCGACCTGGCGAGTCTCGAGGAACGGTATTTCACGACGGCCAACACCTATTCCAGTGCGGCGTCGGATCTCGGCTACGGCTCGGCCGCCTGGCCGGTCACGGTGGGCAGCGGCTATTACCAGGTCGCGCAACCCGTGGTCACCGCGGCGGTCGCGCCGACCACCGCCGCGCCCGCGGGAACCCCGGCGAGCTTCTCGATCACCGCGACGCCGATCGGCGACCAGGTGAACGACACCGGGTGCGCGTCGTTCACGGTGACGTCGCAGGGCGCGCACACGTCCCTGTCCAGTTCGGGCGCCGACACGTCGTCGACCTGCTGGAAGTAGACGCGCGGCGCGCGCCGCCCGTGCGGCGCTAGCGCACGCTGTAGCCGCGGCCCTCCGCGCATGCGGTCATCGCGCGGCGAAAATCGTCGGTGTTGCCGTTCGCACCCACCTGTTGACGCGCCCAGTCCTCGCACGCGCGCCGGTCCTCGGCCTGCTGCGCGGGGCTCTGACCGTTCTTCGGGTACATGAAGATCTGGCCCGCGGTCCCTTGGGCGGAGGAGTCGTAGCCCGCGACCGGCGGGGGATCCGTCGCGACATAGCCGTCGTAATTCGGATCGAAGGTGTAGTAGACGTCGTCCGCGTAGTAGTACGGAATGCCGTCGTACCAATAGGTCGCGTAGACCGACGGGAGCATCGGCAGGAACCAAGAGAAGCCGACGCCGTAGGTCACCGCCGGCCAGTACGACCCGCTCCAGTAGCCGCCGCCCCAATAGGTGCCGATCCAGTCTTGGCCATCGTCGTCGCCCCAGCGACCGCCGCCCTGCCAACCGCCATAGCCGCCCCACTGACCGCGATCACCGTCCCAGTGACCCTCGCCACCGGTGCGATTCCAGTTCCCGTGGCGGGCTTGCGGGTAACCGCGCGTGACCGGTGACGGCGCGAACCTCGCCGTCCCGCGCCCCGCGGGCGCGGCATAGCGAGGCGCCGGCGCGTAATGGGGGGCCGGCGCGTAATGGGGTGCCGGTGCATAGTGCGGCGCCGGCGCGTAATGCGCGCCCCCGCCGAATCGCGCACCCCCGCCGAAATGCGCCGGCGCGGCGGCGCGCCCGCCACCACCGAAGTGCCCGCCGAAATCCGCTCCTCGCGGGCCGTCGGCGTGCGCGATACCCGCGACCATGATCCAGCCGGCCACCCCGACGAGCACCGACCGGCGTCCCCATTGGCTCCTCATGGCTGACCCTCTCCTGATGCTGTCCGCCGGGGTCTCGACGGGGTCCGTCCAGCGTCCACGGCAGGATTGATTCATTGCCTGCTCTCTCATGCCCGTTCAATCATTGTGACTCGCGAACGAGCCTTCAAGTTCAGCTTACGGCGATCTCGGGACGCCAGGTCGGCCGGTGGCGCGAATTTAATCGTGTCGCCATGCTGCATTGAACATACGGTGCGCGGGACGACGCGCCACCGGCGAGCATCCGCCGGCGCGCGCCGCGGCGACGTCCCTCAGACGTGCTCGAGCGCCTGAGCGAGATCGGCGATCAAGTCGTCCGCATCCTCGATGCCGACCGAGATGCGGATCAGCGCATCGTCGATCCCGAGACGGTCACGCGTGGCCTTCGGCACCCCGGAGTGCGTGGTGCTCGCCGGATGCGACATCAGCGTCTCGGTGCCGCCGAGGCTCACCGCGAGCTTGATCACCTGCAATGCGTCGAGCAACCGGAACGCCTCGCGCTCCCCGCCCCGGATCGAGAAACCGAACGTCGACCCGGCGGCGAGACACTGCCGGCGGAACAACGCCTCGCCGGCGCTGCCGGTCGCGAGGAATCCGAGGTAGTTCACCGCCGCGACCTTCGGATGCGCGCGCAGGAATTGCGCGACGCGCGCCGCGTTCTGCGCGGCCCGCTCCATCCGCAACGACAGGGTCTCCATCGACCGGGTGATCATCCACGCGCTGTTCGGGTCGAGCTGTGTTCCGAGCGCGCCGCGCAAGCGCTTCACCGGTTCGACCGCGGACCGCGAGCCGACGACGCCGCCGGCGACGAGATCCGAGTGTCCGCCGACATACTTGGTCAGCGAGTACATCACGATGTCCGCGCCGTGCGCGAGCGGATGCTGGAACAACGGCCCGAGGAACGTGTTGTCGACCGCGAGCAGCGGCCGGCCGCCGCCTTGCCGCGAACCGATCGACTCCAGGACTTCGCGGAACGCGGCGAGGTCGACGAGCCCGTTGGTCGGGTTCGCGGGCGTCTCCGCGATCGCGAGGCTCACCCGCCCGCCGTTGCGGCGCGCGCGCTCGAGCGCCTGGTCCGCGGCCGCGGCGATGCTCGCCCGGTCGAGCCCGTCGGTGAAGCCGACCGACTCGACCCCGAACAGCGGCAAGGTCTTCTCGATCAGCGTCTCGGTGCCGCCGTACAGCGGCTGGCTCATCAGGACGACGTCGCCGGGTCGCACGTAGGCCCACAGCGTCGTCGAGATCGCCGCCATCCCGCTCGAGAACACCGCGGCGAGTTCGGCGTCCTCGCACAGCGCGAGCCGGTCCTCGAGCACCTCGAGGTTCGGATTGTTGAAACGCGAGTACACGAGTCCCGAGGTCTGCCCCTCGGGCAAGGGCTTGCGGCCCGAGGTGTAATCGAAGAAGTCCTTGCCGTCCTGCGCCGTTCGGAACACGAACGTCGAGGTGAGGAAGATCGGCGGCTTCAACGCGCCCTCGGACAGGGTCGGATCGTACCCGTAGCCCATCATCTGGGTTTCCGGTTTCAGCACGCGCCCGCCGACCCGGGTCTTGTGATACTTGTCCTTGGCCACGATTCCTCCGATCGGCGAGCGCCGCATGTACGAGAGCGCGAATATACTATGATCGGTCTGGGGCCCGCGCCGCGGCGCGAGGACTAAGGAGCACCGTTCGAACGTGTGGTTGATCGCCATTGCCTGCGCGACCTTCGCGAGCACCGTCGGCGGCGGCCTGCTCGCGCTGCGCTTGCGCGATCAGCTGCACCTGATCCTCGGGTTCAGCGCCGGCGCGGTGCTTGGGGTCGCGTTCTTCGATTTGATGCCGGAGTCGATCGGATTCGGCGGCGGCGCGTCACCCGCGGCGCTGCTCGCCGACACGGCACTCGGTTTCTTCGCGTATCTCGTGATCGATCGGCTCGCACCGCTGCACGCCGCCGGATCGCCGCCGACCGGGCGCCGCCGACCGCTCGGGGCGCTGCTGCTCTGCCTGCACAGCCTGCTCGACGGGGTTGCGATCGGCCTCGCATTCCAGGCGTCGCGCGCGATCGGCATCGTCGTCGCGGTCGCGGTGCTCTCGCACGACTTCTCGGACGGCATCAACACGATGAACCTGGTGCTGAAGAGCGGCGCCGGCCGGCGCGCGGCGGGGTTCTGGCTCCTCGCCGACGCGACCGCGCCAGCGATCGGCGTGATCGCGACGCTCTTTTTCACGGTGCCCCGCAACGCGTTCGGCGCGCTGCTCGCGCTGTTCGCGGGTTTTTTCCTGTATCTCGGCGCGAGCGAACTGATTCCCGAAAGCTTCCATGCCCATCCGAAGGCGCTGACGACCGCGATGACGCTCGTGGGCGCGGCCGTGATCTTCTGGGCGGTGAGGCTCGCGGGCGGCGCGTGATCGCGCGGTGGCGCCGGCCGTCGGCGATGGTTGTCGGGGAAAACGGAGCGACGACGATGAAACGATGGTACCTCGGGATCGCATTCTCGGCCTTGTGGATCGCCGCGGCCGGCGCGGCGACGGTCGATGGGATCGGCGTCGCCGACACCGCCGACGTCGGCGGCACGGCGCTCGTACTGAACGGCGCAGGCATGCGCACCTGGTACTTCTTCCACGTGTACGTCGGCGCGCTGTACCTGCGTACGCGCACGACGGATGCCGGGCAGGCGCTCGCGGAACCCGGTCCGAAGCGCCTGTCGATGACCTTGACACGGAATCTGAGCGCGGACGAACTGATCGATGCGCTGCGCGAGGGGATCGCGCGCAACGCGTCGCCCGCGGAACGCGCGCGGATCGCACCGCAACTCGACGCGCTCGCCGCGACGATGCGCGCGATCGGCAGCGCGAAGGACGGCGACCGGATCGCGATCGACTTCCTGCCGGACGGGACGACCCGGATCACGCTCGACGGCCGGCCGCAGGGTCGGCCGATCGCGGGACGGCGCTTCCAGCGCGACTTGCTCGCGGTGTGGCTCGGCCCCGATCCGGTGCAAACCGACCTGAAGCGCGCGTTGCTCGGCGGCGGCTGAGCCGCGGCCCGCGCGCCGTCCGGGCACCGGCGCACCCGTCGACCTCCTCGCGCGGACCGCCGGATCAGTCGTTCGCGAGCACCGCGCGGTCCGGCGCGGCGGTCGATGCGCTTCCGGCGGTCGCGAGCATGATGCACAGGATCGCAAACCACTGCATGGGACGCAGCCGTTCGCCGAGGAACTGCAGGCCGATCAGCGCGGCGACGACCGGCTCACCGCTCATCAACACACCGAACGTGCGCGCCGGCAGGCGCGTCAGCGCGACCATCTCGAGCGAATACGGGAGCGCGCTCGAGAGCAGCGCGACCGCCGCCGCGACCGGCCAGAGCGCGACCTCGGCCAGGCGCGGGCCGGCGGTGACCGCACCGATCGGCACGATCAGCACGGCCGCGGCCGTGACCCCGAGCGCCGCGGTGCCCTGCGGGTGCAGCTCGCCGGCGCGGCGCCCGAACACGATGTACGACGCCCAGCATGCCCCCGCCCCGAGCGCGAACGCGACGCCCGCGGGATCGAGCGCTCGCGCGCCGCCACGCAACGGCAGCAGCAGCACCAGGCCGGCCGCGGCGAGCCCCGCCCAGACGAGGTCGAGCGCCCGGCGCGATCCGGCCAGCGCGACCGCGAGCGGCCCGGTGAACTCGAGCGCGACGGTGATCCCGAGCGGGATCCGGTTCAGCGCCGCGTAGAACAGCAGGTTCATCGCGCCCATCGAGAACCCGTAGGCGAGCACCGCGGCCGCGGCCTCGCGGCGCGGCCAGTGCCGCCACGGACGCGCGAACGCGAGCAGCATCGCGGTCGCGAACGCAAGGCGCAACGCCGCGGTGCCGGCGGCACCGACGGCGGGCAGCAGGCGCTTCGCGAGCGCCGCGCCACCCTGCACGCTCACCATCGCGATCAGCAGCAGCGCGATCGACGCGAGCCGCGGATACGCGTCGCGCCAGGCCTTTGTGTCGTTCGTCACCGCGACCAGGATATCATCCGGCGATGAGCTTCCTCGATGCGCGGCCGGTCTCCGCGACGCCCGCGAATCCCCTCGGCGCGCTCCTCGCTCGCGTCCCGGTCGCGGTGCTCGACGGCGCGCTCGCGACGGAGCTCGAGCGCCGCGGCGCGGACCTGCGCGACCCGCTGTGGTCGGCGAAACAGTTGATCGAGGCGCCGGACCGGATCCGCGAGGTGCACCTCGACTACTTCCGCGCCGGCGCCGACCTCGCCAGCACGGCAACCTATCAAGCCACGTTCGAGGGTTTCGCGCGCCGCGGAATCGGCGCCGGCGAGGCCGGCCGGCTGATGCATGCGGCGGTCGCGATCGCCCGCGCCGCGCGCGAGGAGTTCTGGGCCGACCCGGCGGCCCGCACCGGCCGTGAGCGACCCCTGATCGCGGCGTCGATCGGGCCGTACGGCGCGATGCTCGGCGACGGCAGCGAATATCGAGGGGGCTACGGCCTCGACCGGGCGGCGCTGCGCGCGTTCCACCGCCCGCGCCTCGCGACGCTCGCGCGCAGCGGCGCCGACGTGCTCGCGTTCGAGACCGTGCCGGGTCTCGAGGAAGCGCTCGCGCTCGCCGAACTGCTCGCCGAATGGCCGGATGTGACCGCGTGGCTCAGCTTCGCATGCCGCGACGGCGCGCACACCGCCGAAGGTCAACCGATCGCGGTTGCGGCCGCCGCACTCGACCCTCATCCGCAGATCGTCGCGATCGGCGTGAACTGCACCGCGCCCCGGCACTTGCCCGAGCTCCTCGAGCGCATGGCCGTGGCGACGGCCAAGCCGCTGATCGCCTACCCGAATTCCGGCGAGTGCTACGACGCCGAAGCGAAGCGCTGGCACGGCACCGCGGACCCCGCGGGCTTCGCGCAGGCCGCGGCCGCGTGGCGCCGCGCCGGCGCGCGCATTATCGGCGGCTGCTGCCGCACCGGCCCGGCGGAGATTCGCGCGCTACGCGCCTGGGTCGACGCGCTCGGACGCTAGTTCGCCTCGGGCGCTAGCGCTCGGAGAAGTGGGGTTCGCGCTTCTCGAAGAACGCGCGCACGCCTTCGACGCAGTCGTCCGCGGACAGGCCGACTTCCTGGGCGTTGCGCTCCGCGCGCAGCTGCGCTTCCAGCGTGTTGTCGAAGGTGATCGCGTGCAGCGCGCGAATCTGGCTGATCACCGCGGTCGGCCCGTCCGCCAGTTGCCGCGCGATCGCCCGCGCGCGATCGGCGGCCTGCGCGTCCGCCGTGACCTCGTAGGCGAGGCCCCACTGCAGGGCCGTCCGCGCGTCGATCTTCTCGGCGAGCAGCAGCGCCGCGAGCGAACGGTTCGCGCCGACGCAGCGTGCGAGATGGAACGTGATCCCCGCGTCGGGGACCATCCCGAGACGCGCGAACGAGGGATGGAAGTACGCGCTCTCGGCCGCGATGACGATGTCGCTCGCGAGTGCGAGGCTCATGCCGGCGCCGACGGCCGCGCCGTTCACCGCGGCGACGATCGGATAGCGGAAGGTGCTCAGCCGCAGGATCAGCGGGTCCATGAAGCGGCGCATCTCGAAGTGCGCGCGCTGGCGCGCGTGCGGTGTCGACAGATCGACCGAGTGCAGATCGAGTCCGCTGCAGAACACGTCGCCGCCACCGGTGAGCACGATGGCCCGGGCGCCGCTGTCGCCCTTCTGGATCCGATCGAGCGCGGCATGCAGCCCGCGAATCATCGCGACGTCGATCGCGTTACCGACGGCCTCGCGACGCAGACACAAGGTCGCGACCGCATCCGTCACGGTGATCTCGAGACTCGTCATCCAACGCCCTCCCTCGCGCTAGCGCCCCCGCGGATCGCGATCACGGCGACAAGCCGCGGTCGAGACCCGGCTCAGCCGGCTCTTCCCGGGCGCCGATAGCGGGGTGGCGGCTCGCGTGCCGGCGGGTTCGCGGGTCGCCCCGGCTCCGCGCGCGGTTGAACTGCGGGCCGCCCGGGTGCCGGTCGCGGCTGATAGGCCGGCGGTCGCGCCTGATACGCCGGCGGTCGCGCCTGATACGCCGGCGGTCGCGGCTGATACGCCGGCGGCCGCGCCTGATACGCCGGCGGCCGCGCCTGATACGCCGGCGGCCGCGGTTGATACGCCGGCGGTCGCGACTGATAGGCGGGCGCGTTCGGTTGAGTCATCGGCCGTTCCGGATAGCCGGCCCGCGGCGCATAGCCGGGCGGCGACGCCGCGCCCGGGCGGGACGGCGCCGGGTAATACCGCTGCGCCGGCGTGCCCGGCGCGGGGTAGTTGCGAGGCGGCTGCGCCTGGTACGGTGCCGGGGCGTTGTTGCGCGGCGGTATCACCGCCCCGCGCGCCGGCACCGCGTGCGGCGACGTGAACGCCTGCGGTCGCGGGGTCGCCGCCACCGGCGGCCGGCCGCCGTTGAACCGCACGAACTGGGCACGGTCGCGGCTCGCCGCGCGCACCTGATCGAGCTGCATGCGGGTCGCGCCGCGGAAGCGCGCCTGCCGGGCCGCGAGCTGGTCCGTGCGCGTCGGCGCGGCGCGCACGCCACCCGGACCGCCGACGTAGCTCACCCGCTGGTTCACGACGGTGTTGTTGATCACCGTGTTGTTGATCACGGTGTTGTTGTAATAGGTGTTGCGGACCACGTTGACGTTCACGTTCGAGACCGCGCGGTTGTACTCGAACCGGTCGCGGTCCCAGCGCCCGCCGACGTAACCGAGGCCGAAATAGCCGCCGCCGTAGTTGATCCCGCCGTAGAACCCGACCTGCGGTCCCCAGTATCCCTGGTGGAACAAGTAGATGCCGCTGCTCCATCCCCAGTAGCCCGGAGTCCACAACAAGCCGACCGCGGGCGGCATCACCCAGGTGCCCGGCACCCAGAAATACCCCTCGGGCCCGTACGCCCAGTAGCCGGGAGTCCAGAGGTAGCCGGGGACGGGGCACGGCGGCTGCTCGTAGACCGGCAGCGGCGGTGGCGCGACCGTCGCCTGGACGTAGACCTGGCCGCCGCCGTAGTCGCCCCCGCCGCCGGAGTAGTCGACCTGACCGTTCACCGGTGGATTCTGTCCATAGCCGGAATCCGCCGGGTACCCGGACGAGGAGTACGGATTGGCGGACTGATAGGGGTTGTACGGCGGGCCGACGACACAAGCGCCGAGCGTGGCCGCCGCCCCGACCAGTACCGCGACGCGCCACGTCGTGCGCAGCGGCCCGATGGAAGGGCGAGCTCTGAAAGCAGGCGTTGACATGGCGGCGAACTCCTTCTGGTTCCTTCTCCTGACACCCATTCAACGCGCCGCGCGGCGCGCCCGCTAGCCCCATTACGCAAACGTAACCCCGTCGGGTCGCGCCGCCGCCGGTTGCCGCGTCAATGCGTCGGTGCGTGCGGCGCGGCGGTCAGCGCGGCGCGCAATTCCGAGAGCTTCGACTTCACCACCGCGGCGTTGTCCGGCCCCATCCGGATCAGGATCTTCTGGCCCGCCGACAGCGTCTCGAGCGCCGGATCCGCGAAATGGTACTGCACGTGCGGTTGCACGAGCTCGATCGGTCCGGCGGGCTGGGGCGTCGCGAGCAGCTGATCGATCACCGCGATCAGACGATCGTTGAAGTACCCGTTCGGATAGCCGAGATCCTGGTAGGCACTCTGGAACAGTGGGTAGAAACGAAAGTACACCTGCGCGAGCGAGCGCATGTCGATCGTGCCCAGCACGTCGACCATCGGCGTGTAGCGCGCATAGTTGCGCGGATCGAGCGTCGCGTGCGCGCCCTCGCCGTCCGCGATGAAGCCGCCCGCCGGGGTCGTGACCGGCAAGCGATCGTACGGGAGCTTCCGGCGCGGCAGATTGTCCACCGTGACGACGATCCGCCGGATCAGATCCTCCGGCGCCAGGTATCGCTTCAGCACGTCCGCGCCGACGACGCCCGCGAGCGCCTCCCGCAGCGGACCATCGCTCGCATCGAGCGCCGGCAGCGACGGCGCGGTCGCGGAAGCCCCGGGCGACCCGCCGGGCACCGGATGTTGGATCGCCGGCGCGGATGCGGGCGCCGGCGTCGCCGCCGGCACCGGTGCGGACGCGACGGTCGCGGGCGCCGGGGGCGCCGGCCGCCGCTCCACGAAGTAATAACCCACGCCGGCGCCGATGATCAGGATCGTCGCGACGATCGGAAAGACGGGTCGGTTCATCATCGCAAGGGCTCCGGCGAACGTGGGCGGCGCTTACCGCGGCGTGGCTCGATGATAATCCGGCCCGCGCGTCCGCGGGTAGCGCCCGCTATCCCGTCCGGGGCCGCAATTCCAGTACATGCCGCTTGTAATCGATGACCAGCTGGTCGAGCGTGCCGAGCGCATCCATCCCGATCAGGATCGCCGGCCGGTGGCGCAGGTGCCAATGGTCGAAGATCATCAGGTTCGAGTAGGTGATGTACGGATCGCGGATTCGGATCGAGCCGAGGTCGATGACCGGCGTCGCGATCACCTCGCCGACCTGCACCGCGCGCGTCGCCCCTTCGATCCGGTCGGGCCGGGACCGCGGCCTGAACCAGTGACGCCTCAGCGCGTCGCGCAACGCATCGTTCGCGATCGTCAGCTCGCCGCCGGTGTCGATGATCGCCTTCGTGCGCACGCCGCCGACCCGCGCGTCGACGATGATCGGTGTCTGCAGGTTCGGTGCGAAGTGCAGCGTCTCGAACCCCCGCGACGGAAATCGCCCGTGCGAGAAGGTGATCGTGATGCGATCGCGCCGAAAGTCGATGAAGATGCGCTTGTCCGCGAGCCCCGCGGTGCCGAGGATCCCGTCGGCGCCCCCGAACGCGTCGGGCAGTATCGGCACGATCGCGCCGGCGACGGTCAAGTCGCCGATCGCGAGCTCGTCGAGGCGCACGGTCGGCACCGTCGCGACGCCGGTCACGCCCCGCAGCAACACGGGCGGCGTGCGATCGAGCGGCAGGCGCAGGATCGACGCGACGGTCGCGGTCACGCCGGACTGCGTCGCACCGGTATCCAGCACGAGCCGAAACGGCCCCTGACCGTCGATGTAGACCGGCGCCCAGATCCGCCCGATGCTGTCGCGTCGGGTCGGCGCGACGAACCGCGGACCGGTCGCATGCACGACGATCGGGGTGAGCGCGGTGCTCGCGGCGATCGGGCCGGGAGCCGGCGGCGCGCTGGTCGCGCTCGTCGCCGTCGCGCCCGCCGCGGTGAGCGCGATCGCCACGAACGCCGCGAACAGCGCAGCGGCCGACGCCGCAGGTCGGATCGGAAACCGGGCGAACTCGCGCATCGTCGAACGGCTCCCCGTGGCGCCCCTGACCGAGCTGGATCGGTGCGACCGGTCGCGTCCAAGACGAGACAGGTCGCGTCCGAAGAATAGCACCGCGGCGAATCGAGAGACGATCGCGTTGCGGAGCCCCGATGCGAAAGTTTCAGGTTATTATTACCGGCTGAACGTACCCCGAGCCAGAGCATGACCACGCCAGCACCGACACGCGCGAATCCAGACCGATCCGATCGCACCGATCTCGACGCCGCGGCGCGCGAGACCACGCTCGCGGCGTGCGCGCGGCTGAAGGACTCGCCGGGCGCGCTGCTGCCGATCCTGCACGCGATCCAGGATGCGCTGTCCTACGTACCGGGTGCGGCGGTTCCGCTGATCGCACGGGAACTGAACCTGTCGCGCGCCGAAGTGCACGGCGTGCTGAGCTTCTATCATTATTTCCGGACCGAGAAACCCGGCCGCCGCGTGCTCAGGATCTGTCGCGCGGAAGCCTGCCAGTCGGTCGGCGCGGCCGCGCTGGAGGCGCACGCGAAACGCCGCCTCGGCGTGGACTATCACGGCACGACCGCCGACGGCGCGATCACCCTCGAAGCGGTCTACTGCCTCGGCAATTGCGCGCTCGGCCCCTCGGTGATGATCGACGATTCGATCGAGGGTCGCGTCGATGCGCAGCGATTCGACGAGATCGTCGCCCGCGCGAGGAGCGCCCGATGAGCGCCGCGACCATCGTGTACGTCCCCGCGGACGCGTCCGCGGTCGCGGTCGGCGCCGACGTGGTCGCGGCCGCGATCCACGCGGAAGCCGCGCGTCGCGGCGCGCCGGTTCGCATCGTGCGCAACGGTTCGCGCGGATTGCTGTGGCTCGAGCCGCTGGTCGAGGCGGACACGCCGGCCGGACGCATCGCCTACGGCCCGCTCACCCCCGGCGACGTCCCCGGATTGTTCGACGCCGGCTTCCTCGGCGGCGGTGCGCACCGGCTGTGTCTCGGCCCGACCGCCCAGATCCCCTACCTCAAGCAGCAAGAGCGCCTGACCTTCGCACGCGTCGGCCTGACCGATCCGCTCGACCTGGACGCATACCGCGCCCACGGGGGGTTTCGCGGCCTCGACACCGCGCTCGACCTCGAGCCCGCCGGGATCGTCGAGCGGGTGACCGCCTCCGGCCTGCGCGGCCGGGGCGGCGCGGCGTTTCCGGCCGGGATCAAGTGGAAGACCGCGCTCGACGCGGCGGCCGACCAGAAGTACGTGGTCTGCAACGCCGACGAAGGCGATTCCGGGACGTTCTCCGATCGCATGCTGATGGAGGGCGATCCGTACGCGCTGATCGAGGGCATGACGATCGCCGGTCTCGCGGTCGGCGCGACCCGGGGCACCATCTACCTGCGCTTCGAGTACCCGCACGCGCGGCGTGCGCTCGAGCGCGCGATCGAGACCGCGCGCGAGCGCGGCTATCTCGGCGAGAACCTGCGCGGCACCGGCCGGCGGTTCGACCTCGACCTGCGGATCGGCGCCGGCGCGTACATCTGCGGCGAGGAGACCTCGCTCCTCGAGTCGCTCGAGGGCAAGCGCGGCCAGGTGCGCTTCAAGCCACCGCTGCCGGCGATCAGCGGGCTGTTCGGCAAGCCGACCGTGATCAACAACGTGATCACGCTCGCGTCGGTGCCGATCATCCTGGATCGGGGCGCCGAGTATTACCGGGACTTCGGACTCGGCCGCTCGCGCGGCACGTTGCCGATCCAGCTCACCGGCAACATCCGGCACGGCGGCCTCGTCGAGAAGGCGTTCGGCACGACCCTGCGCGAGCTGCTGTACGATTTCGGCGGCGGCAGCCGGTCGGGGCGGCCGATCCGCGCGGTCCAGGTCGGCGGGCCGCTCGGCGCGTACCTGCCGGAGAGCCAGTTCGACACGAAGATCGACTATGAGGCGTTCGCGGCGATCGGCGGAATGCTCGGTCACGGCGGCATCGTCGTGTTCGACGACACCGTCGACATGGCCGCCCAGGCGCGCTACGCGATGGAGTTCTGCGCGATCGAATCCTGCGGCAAGTGCACGCCGTGCCGCATCGGCTCGACGCGCGGCGTCGAGGTGATCGACCGGCTGCGCGCGGGCGAGGACCCGGCGAAGCAAGAAGCGTTGTTGCGGGATCTGTGCGACACGATGATCGACGGCTCGCTGTGCGCGCTCGGCGGCTTGACGCCGTACCCGGTCCGCTCGGCGCTGAATCACTTCCCCGAAGACTTTCGCAAACCGGCCGCGGCGCGCCGCCGCGGCTAGGCATTCCCAGAGGATCAGCGCATGTATTCCATCGTCGAACAGGATCCCGGGACTCCGGCGAGCACCGCCACGAAGCCGGTGACGCTCACGATCGACGGCGTCGAGGTCACCGTGCCCGAGGGCACGTCGGTGATGCGCGCCGCGGCGATCGTGGGCACGAAGATCCCGAAACTCTGCGCGACCGAGCAGCTCGAGCCGTTCGGCTCCTGCCGCTTGTGCCTGGTGCAGATCGAGGGCGTGAAGGGCCTGCCCGCGTCGTGCACGACGCCGGTCGCGCCGGGCATGAAGGTCACCACGCAGAACGAACGGCTCGCGAAGGTTCGCCGCGGGGTCATGGAGCTCTACATCTCCGACCACCCGCTCGACTGCCTGACCTGCCCCGCGAACGGCCACTGCGAACTCCAGGACATGGCCGGCGCGGTCGGACTGCGCGAAGTGCGTTACGGCTACGCAGGCGGGAATCACCTCGACGCGAAGCCGGACACCAGCAACCCGTACTTCACCTTCGATCCGGCGAAGTGCATCGTCTGTTCCCGCTGCGTCCGGGCCTGTGACGAGCGCCAGGGGACGTTCGCGCTCACGATCGAGGGGCGCGGCTTCGACTCGAAGGTCGCGGCGAGCCAGGGCGAGACGTTCCTGGACTCCGAGTGCGTGTCCTGCGGCGCCTGCGTGCAGGCCTGTCCGACCGCGACGCTCTCGGAGAACACCTTGATCGCGAAGGGCCAGGCCGAGCACAGCGCCGTGACGACCTGCGCGTACTGCGGCGTCGGCTGCTCGTTCCGTGCGGAGATGCGCGGCGAGGAGATCGTGCGGATGGTGCCGAACAAGGACGGCCACGCGAACCACGGCCATTCCTGCGTGAAGGGCCGGTTCGCGATCGGCTACGCGTCGCACCCCGACCGGATCGTGAAACCGATGATCCGCGCGAAGATCAGCGATCCGTGGCGCGAGGTGAGCTGGGACGAGGCGATCGCGACCGCGGCCTCGGAGCTCAAGCGCATCCAGCAGAAGTACGGCCGGGACTCGATCGGCGGCATCACCTCGTCGCGTTGCACGAACGAAGAGACCTACCTCGTTCAAAAGCTGGTCCGGGCCGGCTTCGGCAACAACAACGTCGACACCTGCGCGCGCGTGTGCCATTCGCCGACCGGCTACGGGCTGAAGAACACGCTCGGCGAGTCGGCCGGCACCCAGAGCTTCGACTCGGTGATGCAGGCCGACGTGATCTTCGTGATCGGCGCGAACCCGACCGACGCGCATCCGGTGTTCGGGTCGCAGATGAAGCGGCGGCTGCGCGAGGGCGCGCAGCTGATCGTCGCCGATCCGCGCCGGATCGACCTGGTGCGGACCCCGCACATCGCGGCCGCCCACCACCTGCAACTGCGCCCGGGCACGAACGTCGCGCTGCTGAACAGCCTTGCGCACGTCGTCGTGACCGAGGGGCTGGTCGACGAAGCGTTCGTGCGCGCGCGCTGCGAAGCGCCGGCGCTCGAGCAGTGGCGGCGATTCGTCGCCGAGGAGCGCAACTCGCCGGAGACGATGGAAGCCGTGACCGGCGTGCCCGCCGCCGCGGTGCGCGCGGCGGCGCGGCTGTACGCGACCGCGGGCAACGCGGCGATCTATTACGGTCTCGGCGTCACCGAGCACAGCCAGGGCTCCACCGCGGTCATGGCGATCGCGAACCTCGCGATGGCGACCGGCAACCTCGGGCGCGAAGGCGTCGGCGTGAATCCGCTGCGCGGCCAGAACAACGTCCAGGGCTCCTGCGACATGGGCTCGTTCCCGCACGAGTTCCCGGGCTACCGCCACGTGAGCGACGACGCGGTGCGCGGCGCGTTCGAGCTCGCCTGGGGCGTGCACCTGCAGAACGAGCCCGGCCTGCGGATCCCGAACATGTTCGAGGCGGCGCTGGACGGCGAGTTCAAGGCGCTCTACGTCGAAGGCGAGGACATCGCGCAATCGGACCCGAACACCCAGCACGTGACCGCCGCGCTCGGCGCGATGGAATGCGTGATCGTCCAGGACCTGTTCCTGAACGAGACCGCGAAGTTCGCGCACGTGTTCCTGCCGGGCTCGACCTTCCTCGAGAAGGACGGCACCTTCACGAACGCCGAGCGCCGGGTCTCGCGCGTGCGCAAGGTCATGGAGCCGAAGACCGGGTACGCCGACTGGGAGGTGACCCAGTTGCTCAGCAACGCGATGGGTTACCCGATGAACTACCGGCACCCGTCGCAGATCATGGACGAGATCGCGCGGCTCACGCCGACGTTCACCGGCATGAGCTTCGAGAAGATCGACCGCCTCGGCAGCGTGCAATGGCCGTGCAACGACGCGCACCCGGAGGGCACGCCGACGATGCACGTCGACGAGTTCGTCCGCGGCAAGGGCCGCTTCCTCGTGACCGAGTACGTGCCGACGGACGAGAAGGTCACGCAGCGCCATCCGTTGCTGCTCACGACCGGCCGGATCCTCTCGCAGTACAACGTCGGCGCACAGACGCGGCGCACCCCGAACGTCCAGTGGCACGACGAGGATCGCCTCGAGATCCACCCGCACGACGCCGAGGAGCGCGGGATCGCGGACGGCGACTGGGCCGGCGTCGCCAGCCGCTCCGGCGAGACCGTGCTGCGCGCGATCGTGACCGAGCGCGTGCAGCCCGGCGTCGTCTACACGACGTTCCACTTCCCGGACAGCGGCACGAACGTGATCACGACCGACAATTCCGACTGGGCGACGAACTGCCCGGAGTACAAGGTCACCGCGGTGCAGGTCACGCGCGTGAGCCAGCCGTCGGAGTGGCAGCGGCGCTTCCGCGAGCAGCGCGAGACGCAGGAGACGCTGTTGCGCGGTGCGGACGTGTTCGTGACCAAGTGATGACGACATGAGCGACGATCATCTGGTCAAGATGGCGAACGACATCGCCGCGTTCTTCCACGGAGAGCCGAACCGCGAAGAGGCGGTCGGCGGTATCGTGAACCACATCCAGAAGTTCTGGACGCGGCGGATGCGCGAGCGGCTCGCCGAGCGCGTGCGCTCCGGCGAGAGCGGTTTCGCCGATCTCGCGCTCGAGGCCGCGCGCCGCATCGCGAAGGCCGGGGCGGCGGCACCCGGCTCCTAGGCCGTCAGCACGATCTTGCCGACGTGCGCCGACGACTCCATCAGGCGATGCGCGGCGGCGGCCTCGGCGAGCGGGAACGTCGCGTGCACGATCGGCCGGACCTTGCCGGCGGCGAGGAGCGGCCACACCTGGCGGCGCAGGCCCTCGGCGATCACCGCCTTCTGGGCGACCGTGCGCGGCCGCAGGGTCGAGCCGGTGAGCGTCACGCGCTTGCGCATCACCTGGCCGAAGTCGACCTCGGCGCGCTCCCCGCCCTGCAGCCCGATGACGACGATCCGTGCCTCGACGGCCGCCGCGGCGAGGTTGCGCGCGACGTACGGGCCCGCGACCATGTCGAGGATCAGGTCGGCGCCGCGGTTCTGCGTCTCCTGTGCGACCACGGCGACGAAGTCCTCGGTCCGGTAGTCGATGCCGCGCGCCGCGCCGAGCCGCTCGCAAGCGCGCGCCTTCGACCCGCTGCCCGCGGTCGCGAGCACGCGCGCGCCGAACGCCGTCGCGAGCTGGATCGCGACGGTGCCGATCCCGCTGGTGCCCCCGTGGACCAGCACGGTATCGCCCGCCTTGCAGCCGCCGCGCTCGAACAGGTTCGTCCAGACCGTGAAGAAGGTCTCCGGAATCGCCGCCGCCTCGACGACGCTCAACCCGCCCGGAATCGCCAGGCACAGCGGCGCCGCGGCGACCGCGTACTCGGCATAACCGCCGCCCGCGAGCAGCGCGGTCACGCGATCGCCGATCGCCGGGCCGGCGACCCCGTCGCCGAGCGCGACGATCTCGCCGGCGACCTCGAGTCCGAGAACGTCCGAGGCGCCCGGCGGCGGCGGATAGGCACCGCGCCGCTGCAGCACGTCGGGGCGGTTCACGCCGGCCGCCGCGACCCGCACGAGCACCTCGCCGGCGCCCGGCCGCGGGACCGGGCGCGTCGCGAGCACCAGCTGCTCGGGTCCGCCCGGCGCCTTCACATCGATCACCGACATCGTCGAGGGTAGCTGCGGCATGCCAATCTCCAATTGGGGACTCAGTTCGCCGCGCCGAGCAAGCCGGCGCCGACGTTGATCGCGAATCCGAGGATCGCCACGTTGAACAGGAACGAGACCAGGGTCTGCGCGATCACGACCCGGCGGATCGCGGTATCGGTGGTCGACACGTCCGACGTCTGACACGCGCATGCGATCGTGAACGAGAAATACGCGAAGTCCCAGAACACGGGCATCGCGGTGCCCGGGAATTCGAGCGGCGGCCGGCGCGCGCCGCCGCGGCCGTAGAACGCCTCCGCGTACTGGGCGGTGAACACCGTCGGCACGAGCGCCCACGAGGCCAGCAAGGTCAGCGCCGCGAGCGCGGTGTGCGCGAGGCGTACCGTGCCGGTCACCTGCCGCACGGTCGCGAGCATCGCGACGATCGCCGCGAGGCTCAGCACCGACGCGCACACGACGATGACCGAGATCGCGGTGGTCCCGGAATCCTCCTCGTCGAAGCGGCGGCTGATCTGCTCGGCCGACAGGCTCCGCATCCAGAGGAACATCAATGCCAGGTACGCGCACACCGCCGCGTTCCACGCGAGCAGCGCGCGGCTCAGCGCCGGCCATGCCGCCGGCAGCATGATCCCGGTCAGCACGCCTGCGGCGACCGCGATCAGCAGTCTCGGATGATTGCGGACGAACTTTTTCACGTGCGGATAGGCGGCCGACGCGAAGCCCGGCCGCAGCGCGAAGTGTACGCGCACCGGCCGCACGGACGCCACCGCCGGCGCTTGCGACGCGCGCGACCGGGTATATGCTCTGCACACGCCTTTCCCCGCAGGAGTACCGCAGCGATGAACTCGAACGCCCCCGCCCCGCCCGCCCCGCCCGCCTCGACCGCCCCGAAACTGCCCGCGCACCCGGTGCTCGCGGGCCAAAAGGCGCTGGTGACCGGCGCGAACTCCGGCATCGGCCGCGCGATCGCGATCGCGCTCGGCGCCGCCGGCGCCGACGTCGTCGTGAATTACGTCGTCGGCGACGACGCCGCGAGCGCGGTCGTCGACGAGATCCGCGGCCACGGCGTGAAAGCGATCGCGATCAAGGCCGACGTCTCCTCGGAAGCCGACGTCGATCGGATGTTCGCCGACGCGATCCGCGAGCTCGGCACGGTCGACATCCTGGTCGCGAACGCGGGGCTCCAGCGCGACGCCGCGTTCCACGAGATGACGATCGAACAGTGGAACACGGTGATCAACATCAACCTGACCGGCCAGTTCCTGTGTGCGCGCGCGGCGATTCGCGAGTTCATGCGCCGCGGCGTGGTCCCGTCGGTCTCGTGCGCGGCCGGCAAGGTCATCTGCATGAGCTCCGTGCACCAAACGATCCCGTGGGGCGGTCACGCGAACTACGCGACCTCGAAGGGCGGCATCAAGCTGCTGATGGAGAGCCTCGCGCAGGAGGTCGCCCCGCTGCGGATCCGGGTGAACGGCATCGCGCCGGGCGCGATCCGCACGCCGATCAACACCTCGGCGTGGAACACCAAGGCGGCCTACGATCGGCTGATGACGCTCGTGCCATACGGGCGCATCGGCGAGCCCGAGGACATCGCGCGCGCAGCCGTGTGGCTCGCGTCCGATCATTCCGACTACGTCGTCGGCACGACGCTCTACGTCGACGGCGGCATGACCCTCTATCCGGGCTTCGCGACCGGCGGCTGAGGGTGAAGGCCCCCCGGGCCGAGCGCGGGTCCGATCAGTCGCTCCCGCCCGGCGTCCGCCGGCTGCTCGCGGCGCGTGCGGTCCGCAGCGTCGGCCAAGGCGTGACGGTCGCGAGCTTCACGCTCTACCTGCACGCGCTCGGCTATCGCGGCGCCGCGATCGGCGCGGTGCTGATGGCGGGTCTCGCGTTCGGCGTGCTGATGACGCTGGTCGTCGGGCCGATGAGCGATCGCCGCGGCAGCCGCGGCCTGCTGTTGGTCTACGAGACCGCCGCCGCGGCCGCCGCGCTCGCGGCGATGCTCTCGACGAACGAGGCCGTGCTGATCGTCGCCGCGACGATCGCCGGCTTCGGCCGCGGCGCGAACGGCGCCGCCGGTCCGTTCGCGCCGGTCGAGCAGGCCTGGATCGCCCGCGAGACCGACGGCGCGCGGCGGCGGCGCGCGCTGTCGCTGAACGCAACGTTCGGATTTCTCGGGATGGCGGTCGGCGCGGCGCTGGTCGCACTGCCGGCCGCGTTCGGTCGAGGCTTCGAGCACGTCGCGAGCTACCGCTGGCTCTTCCTCGTCCCGCTGGCCGGATCCTTGGGCGCGATCGCGCTGATCGGCGGCGCGCGCGAGCCGCGGGCCCGCGTGAGCTTCCCGGCGCACGACGCCGCGTCCGCGCCGGACGCGGCGTCGGCGGCCGCGCGGGTGACCCGCCGCGAGAACCGCGACCTGCGCCGTCTCGCGATGACCAACGCGGTGAACGGGCTCGCGATCGGCATCATCGGCCCATTGATGGCGTACTGGTTCGCGCGCCGCTTCGGCGAGCATCCGACCGCGATCGGCCCGGCGCTCGCGCTCGCGTTCCTGCTCGCCGCGTTCGGTACGGTGCTCACGCGCCGGCTCGGCGAACGGCTCGGCGCGGTCGCCTCGGTGGTCGGGATGCGCACGATCGGACTTGCCGCGCTGCTCGCGACCCCGCTCGTGCCGCGATTCGGCGAGGCGGTCGCGCTCTACGCGCTGCGCGCGGTGTTCAACCAGGGCACCGCGGGGGCGCGGCAGGCGATCGCGGCAAGCCTGACGCGGGCGGAGCGTCGCGGACTCGCCGCGAGCGTGCAGAGCCTGTCGCTGCAACTGCCGCGCGCGGTCGGACCGGTGATCGGCGGGTCCCTGATCGGGGACGGTCATTACGTGCTTCCGTTCCTGATCGGCGCGGTGCTGCAGGGCCTGTACCTGGTCCTGTACTGGCGGTTCTTCGGTGGCCTCGACGCGGCGGACGCCTGAACGGGAGCGGTTCCCGCGGCCGCTCCGACCGGTTAACATCGCCCGGCGGCCCTCGGTCGCGCCCCCGGAAGGAGCCTCGACGATCCCATGACGAAGCGGATTCATGAACCGGCGCGTGCGGTGGACGTGGTGCTCGAGACCGACGTCCTGGTCGTCGGCAGCGGACCCGGCGGCCTCGCGGCCGCGCTCGCGGCCGCCCGGGCCGGCGTCGCGACCATGCTGCTCGAACGCAACGGCTGCTTCGGCGGCAACATCACCCAGGTCGGCGTCGAGGGCTTCGCGTGGTACCGGCACGAGAAGACGATCGACTCCGAAGGGATCGGCATCGAGTTCGAGGAACGCGCGAAGGCGATGGGCGCGGCCTTGCCCGAACCGCAGTCGATCAGCCATGCGCTCGACGCCGAGATGTTCAAATGGGTCGCGGACACGCTCGTCGAGGAAGCCGGCGTGACGCCGCTCCTGCATCGGCTCTGCGTCGCGCCGATCGTCGAGGACGGCGCGATCCGCGGCGTGATCACCGAGAGCAAGGCCGGCCGCGAAGCGATCCTCGCGAAGCGCGTGATCGACGCGACCGGCGACGCGGACGTCGCCGCGCGCGCCGGCGCCCCGGTGCGCAAGACCCCGCGCGAGGAAATGATGGCCGCATCGGTGATGTTCTCGATGAGCGGGGTCGACAAGCGCCGCTTCATGGACGCGATCAAGGCCGATCCGCAGACCTACCGCGACTGGGTCGGCAACGGCGAGTGGAACATCGAGACGACCGGCAAGGAAGACGCGCTGTTCTCCCCGTTCCTGCGCAAGCCGTTCAAGCAAGCGGTCGCCGCCGGCGTGATCCCGGCGGCCTTGAGCACGATCGCCGGCACCTGGGGCACGGTCAGCGATCAGGGCGATCTCACCTACCTCAATCTGATCCACCTGCCCGGCATCGACGGGACGGACCCGACCGACCTGACGCGCGGCGAGATCGAGGGACGCCGCCAGGCGATCCAGGCGATCGAGGCCCTGAAGCGCTTCATGCCGGGTTGCGATCGCGCGAAGCTGCGCAACTTCGGGATGACGGTCGGGATCCGCGACACCCGCAAGATCGACGCGGTGTACAACCTGACCGCGGGCGACGTGCGCGACCAAGGACGCTTCGAGGACTCGATCGGGATCTTCCCGGAATTCATCGACGGCTATGGACTGCTGATCCTGCCGACCACCGGGCGTTATTTCCACGTGCCCTACCGCGCGCTGCTGCCGAAGGGCGTCGGCAATCTGCTGGTCGCGGGGCGCGCGATCGGCGGCGACAAGGTCTCGCACGCGGCGGTGCGCAACATGATGTGCTGCGCGGTGAGCGGACAGGGCGCGGGCGTCGCCGCGGCGATCGGCTGCAAGACCGGCGCGTCGTTCGATCGGATCGACGTCACGGCGGTGCAGAGGGAATTGCGACGCCAGGGAGCACGGATCCAGTGAGCGCGGTGGACCGGGCGGTCGCGATCCGCGCGGTCGCGCCGGCATCACGGCGCTGGTGGGTGCTCGCGCTGTGCAGCGCGGCGATCGCCGGCTGTTATTACGAGTACGACGCGATCGCGCCGATCGCGGGCTTCCTGCGCGCCGATCGGGGATTCAGCCAGGCGCAGATCGGAATGCTGAACGCGGTGTTCAGCCTGCCGAACGTCGTGCTCGCGCTCGCCGGCGGCCTGCTGATCGATCGCTACGGGTCCGCGCGGGTCGCGCTGTGGACCGCCGGACTGTGCTTCCTCGGCGCGGTGCTGACCGCGATCGGCAATCCGTACCCGGTGATGGTGCTCGGCCGGCTGATCTTCGGCGTGAGCGAGGAGGCGCTGTTCATCGCCCTGCTCGCGGCGCTCGCACAGTGGTTCGCCGGCGGCGGCACCGCGTTCGCGATGGCGCTGTTCTTCAGCCTCGCGCGCATCGGTTCCTATGCGGCGGATACGTCCCCGGCCTGGGCGAGGACGGTCTACGCGCATGGCTGGCAATTGCCGCTGTGGCTCGGCGCGGCGATCACCGGCGTCGGCTTCGTCGCGGCGCTCGGGTACCGCTACGGCTTCGGCGCCGCGGCGGCCACGGCGCGGCCGTCGGCGTCCGCGGAGCGCATCGTCTGGATCGACGTGTGGCGGTTCGACCGCTCGTTCTGGTACATCCTGACGCTGAACGTGCTGTTCGCATCGGTGTTCTTCCCGTTCCGCAGCACCTTTGCGATCGAGTATTTCCAGGATGCGAAGGGCTTGAGCCTGCGGGCGGCCGGGCTCGCGAACAGCTGGGTGTTCTTCGCGGCGATCTTCGCGACCCCGCTGTTCGGCTGGATCGCCGATCGCTTCGGCCACCGCGCACTGATGATGACGCTCGGCACGCTGCTGCTGCCGGCCACGTTCCTGATCCTCGGCACGACGCACTGGAGCCTGTGGATCTCGACGGCGTTGATGGGGGTGAGCTTCTCGGTCGTCCCGGCGGTGATCTGGCCCGCGACCGCGATGCTGGTCGAGCCGCGCCGCCTCGGTACCGCCTATGGGCTGATCAACATGCTGCAGAACGTCGGCCTCGCGGCCTGCAATCTCGCCGCGGGCTGGTTGAACGACCGGGCGCACGCGGGTCCGCGCAATCCCGCCGGCTACGACGCGATGCTCTGGTTCTTCGGCGCGATCGGCTTCGTCGCGTTCCTCTCGGTCGCGAGCCTCTGGTGGCGCGAATCCGGCCCGCGCGGTCACGGTCTCGAGCGGGTGCGGGCACCCGACGACGCGGCGATCGGATGAGGACCGTGCGTCGCGCGCGGTGGCGGCAAACCGGCGCGATCCGCCGGCTCGCAACGCTCACGATCGCGTGCGCCGCGGGCGCGGGTTGCGCGGTCGGTCCCCGGTTCATCGCGCCGCCGCCGCCGGTCAACGCCGCTTACGCGAACGCGCCCTTGCGACCCACCGCGGCGACGCCCGGCGTCGTCGCCGGCGCCTCGCAGCGCTTCGCGGTCGACGCCGCGATCGGCGGGCGCTGGTGGACGCGCTTCGGCTCGCCGGCGCTCGACCGCCTGATCGCGCGGGCGATCGCGCACAATCCGGACCTCGGCGCCGCCCGCGCCGCGCTCGAGACCGCGCACGACGAAGAGCTCGCGGCACGCGGCGCCTACGCCCCGAGCGTGAGCGCCGGCTTCGCGGCGAGCCGGGCGCGCCAGTCGGCGCTGCTCGCGCCGGTCCCGAACTATCCGGCGGTACCGAACGAGTTCCAATACGACCTGTACACGCCGGGCGTCAGCGTCGCCTACGTGCCGGACGTGTTCGGCCTGAATCGGCGCACCGTGGAGGTCGCCGGCGAGGCGACCCGGGCCGCGCGCTTCGAGATGATCGCGACCTACGAGACGCTGGTCGCGAACGTCGCGGTCGCGGCGATCGAGGAAGCGGCGCTGCGCGCCGAGGTCCGCGCGACCCGCCAGCTCATCGCGAGCGACCGGTCGGTCACGCGGATCCTGCGGCTGCGGTATGCGAAGGGCTACTCGAGCCGTATCGATCTCGCCGCCCAGCAGGCGCAGGCGGCCACGGTCGCGGCGACCCTGCCGCCGCTCGAGAAGGCGCTCGCCGAGCAACGCGACCTGCTCGCCGCGCTGTTGGGCGATCCGCCGAACCGCCGCCGCGACCGGATCGATCTCGCCGATCTGCACTTGCCCGAGCGTTTGCCGGTCAGTCTCCCGTCGCGCCTCGTCGAACAACGACCCGACGTCCGGCAGGCACAGTCGAACCTGCACGCGGCGAGCGCGGCGGTCGGCATCGCGGTCGCCGAACGGTTCCCGAACCTGACCTTGTCGGCGAACCTCGGCAGCACCGCGCTCGCGATCTCGGACCTGTTCACCGGCGGCACCGGCTTCTGGGGCATCGGCGCCGCACTGACCGCGCCGGTATTCGAGGGCGGCGCGCTGCGCGATCGCGAGAAGGCGGCGCGAGCGGCCTATCGCGAAGCCGCGGAAACCTATCGGGGCACCGTGCTCACGGCGTTCCAGAACGTGGCCGACACCCTGGCGGCACTCGATCAGGATGCGGCCGGCCTGCAGGCCGCGGCCGTGGCGGAGCGGGCGACGAAGCGCAGCTTCGAGTTGACCCGGCGCCAGCGGACCGCCGGCTACGCCGGCGACGTCACGCTGTTCGGCGCCGAGCAGACTTATCTACAGGCCCGGATCGGCCTGATCCAAGCTCAGGCGAATCGCTTCGCCGACACCGTCGCGCTGTTCCAGGCGCTCGGTGGCGGCTGGTGGCGAAGCGCCGATCTCGCAGGTGAGAGACGATGAACGACACAGCCGAGCGCGATCCCGGTTCGAATTTTCGCCGGGGCGCGGCGCCGCCGCGCCGCCGGTGGCCGGCCTTCCTCGGCACGGCGGCCGCGGGGCTCGCGCTCGCGGGGTGCAGCCACCCGCACGGCGGCGGTGGGCCGGCGGCGACGACCGCGCATGACGTCACGCTGACCGCGGCGCAGCGCCGGCACATCGCGCTCGACACCGTCGAGCCAAGCGAATTCCACCGCTCGATCCTCGCCGACGGAACCGTCGCGCTCGACGCCGATCGTTCGACCCCGGTGCTCGCGCCGTTCTCGGGACCGGTCGAGCGGCTGCTGGTGTCGAGCGGCGAGCGCGTCGCCCGCGGCGCGCCGCTCGCGGTCGTCGACTCGCCGGATTTCGCCGCCGCGGCGAGCGCGTATCGCAAGGCGGTCGCCGCCGCGGCCACCGCGCGCCGCCTCGCCGACCTCGAGGCCGCACTGTTGCGCCAGCACGGGATCTCGCGGCGCAAGGCCGATCAGGCCGAGGCCGACGCGATCGGCGCCGAGGCCGATCGCGACGCCGCGCGACAGGCGCTGCTGGCGCTCGGCGCCGACCCCGCGACGCTGCACGCGATCCGCGGCGGCCGATCGAGTCTCCCGGCCGCGGTGATACGCGCCCCGATCGCCGGGACGATCGTCGAGCGCGGGATTCACCCGGGCGAGCTCCTGCAGGCCGGCAGCACCCCGTGCTTCACGGTCGCCGACCTGTCGCGTGTCTGGGTCGACGCGCAGATCTTCGGCGACGACGTCGCCGCGGTCCACGTCGGCGATCCGGCGCGGATCCGCGCCGGGTCCGGCAGCGGCGCGCTCCAGGGCACCGTCACCAACGTCGCCGTCCAGGTCGATCCCGCGACGCGCAGCGTTCTCGCGCGGATCACGGTCGCGAATCCTCGCGGGGCGTTGAGGCGTCACCAGTACGTCCGCGTCCGGATCCGCTCGCAGCGGGCGATCCAGGGCCTGCTGATACCGGTGTCGGCGGTGCTGCGTGACGGCGAGAACCTGCCGTTCGTGTACGTGCTCGCCGCCGACGGCGGTTTCGCGCGCCGACCGGTGCGACTCGGCGGACGCGACGCGGGACGCTACCGAATCGACGGCGGCCTGCGCGCCGGCGAGCGCATCGTCACGGACGGGGCGTTGTTCCTGCAGTTCATCCAGAATCAATGAGCACGCCCCGCCCGGACGAACCCGACGCCGCGTCGCCGGCGCGCCCCGCCGGCGCCGGGTCGATCATGAACCGCATCGTCGCCTCGTCGCTGCGGCAGCGGCTCCTCGTCGGCCTGCTGACGGTGCTGCTGGTCGCGGCGGGCCTCTGGTCCTTGAAGCGGCTGCCGATGGACGCGTACCCGGACCTGTCGCCGCCGATGGTCGAGATCATCACGCAGTGGCCGGGGCACGCCGCCGAAGAGGTCGAGCGCCTGCTCACGGTGCCGATCGAACGCGGAATGAACGGCATCCCGCGGATCACGACGATTCGCTCGATCTCGCTCTACGGGCTCTCCGACGTCACGCTGACGTTCGCGAACGGAACCGGCGACTACTTCGCGCGCCAACGCGTCTTCAACCGTCTCGGCGCGCTGACGCTGCCCCCCGGCGTCTCGCCGTCGATATCGCCGATGTCGCCGCCGTCGGGGCTGATCTACCGCTACGTGCTCGAGAGCCCCGATCGCTCGCCGATGCAGCTGAAGACCATCGAGGACTGGATCGTCGAACCGCAATACCGCTCGGTGCCCGGCGTCGCCGACGATTCCGGGTTCGGCGGCGGCACGATGCAATACCAGGTCCTGCTCGACCCGACCAAGGTCGCCGCGGCGGGCTTGTCCGTGCCCCAGGTCGAGGCCGCGCTCACCGCGAACAACGGCAACTCCGGCGGCGGCTTCTATTCCCAGGGGGGCCAGTTCTACTACGTCCGCGGCAAGGGCCGGCTGACGACGCTCGGCGACATCGGCGACGTCGTCGTCGCGGTCCACGACGGCACGCCGGTGCTGGTGAAGGATCTCGGGCGCGTCGTGATCGGGATCGCGCCGAGGCTCGGCGAGTTCGGCTACGAGAAGCACAACGACGCGGTCGAGGGCGTGATCCTGATGCGCACCGGCGAGAAGACCCAGAACGTGTTGAGGCGCGTCGAGGCGAAGACCCGCGAGCTGAACCGCTCGATCCTGCCGAAGGACGTCAAGGTCCATCCGTTCTACGACCTGAGCGACCTGATCGCGCAGACCACGCGGGTGGTCGAGGGCAACCTCCTGCGCGGAATGCTGCTCGTGGTCGTCGTGCTGGTGTTCTTCCTGTTCGACGTGCGCGCCGGGCTGATCGTCGCGACCACGATCCCGCTCGCGCTGCTGTTCGCGTTCGTGTGCCTCGACCTGCAAAACGCCTCCGCGAACCTGCTGTCGATCGGCGCGGTGGACTTCGGGATACTCGTCGACGGCGCGATATTCATGGTCGAGAACGTCTACCGGCAGATCGCCGCGCGCGGTGGCGGTCCGTTCGACGTGCGCGCGGTGATCGAGGCGGCGGCCGCGGAAGTGGACCGCCCCTTGTTCTATGCGGTCGCGGTGATCGTCGCGGGCTTCCTGCCGATCTACGTGCTGACCGGGCCCTCCGGGACGCTGTTCAAGCCGATGGCGGACACGATGATCTACGCGCTGATCGGCTCGCTGGTCGTCACGCTGACGCTGCTGCCGGTGCTGTGCGCGCTGCTGATGCGCCGCGGAGTCCGCGAGCGGCGCAACGTGGTGTTCGAGGGCTTCCAGCGCTGGTACGCGCGCACGCTGGATCGCTGCCTCGCACGTCCCTGGACGACGACCGGTGCGTGCGCGCTCGCGCTCGCCGCCGCCCTGCTGCTGGTGCCGCGGATCGGCGCCGAGTTCATGCCCAATCTCGACGAAGGGGCGCTGTGGGTCCGGGCGACCATGCCGTACACGATCTCGTTCGACGAGGCGGCGAAGGTCACGCCGCAGATCCGCGCGGTGCTCGGCTCCTTTGCGCAGGTGACGACCGTGACCTCGGAACTCGGGCGCCCCGACGACGGCACCGACTCGACCGGTTTCTTCAACGTCGAGTTCTTCGTCGGCCTGAAGCCGTATTCCGAGTGGCGCGGACCCTACCGCACCAAGCCGGAGCTGATCGCGGCGATGGACCGCAAGCTCCGGCAATTTCCCGGCATCGTGTTCAACTACACGCAGCCCGCCGAGGACGCGGTCGACGAGGCCGAGACGGGCCTGAAGAGCGCGCTCGCCGTCAAGATCTTCGGACCGAACCTGCAGGTGCTGCAGGCGAAGGGCAAGCAGATCAAGCAGGTCCTCGCGCACGTCCGCGGAATCCGCGACGTGACCTTGGTGCAGGAGCTCGGACAACCGAGCCTCACGATCGCGATCGATCGCGCGAAGCTCGCCCGCTACGGGCTCAACGTCGCCGACCTGAACGCGTTGATCCAGACCGCGATCGGCGGCGACGTGGCGACCGAGATCGTCCAGGGCGAGAAGCAGTTCGATCTCGTCGTGCGCCTGCAGAAACGCTTCCGCGACGACCCGACCGAGATCGGCGCGATCCCGGTCGCGACGCCCGGCGGAGCGCAGATCCCGCTGCGGGATCTCGCCAGTCTGCGGATCACCGACGGCGCCTCGTTCATCTACCGGCAGAACGACTCGCGCTACATCGGCGTGCAATTCTCGGTGCGCGGCCGCGACCTCGCGAGCGCGGTCGGCGACGCGATCCACCAGGTCGCGCGGCAGGTCTCGCTGCCGCAAGGCTACCGGCTCGACTGGGGCGGCGAGTACTCGGACTATACGGCGTCCCGGCGGCAGCTGGACGTGATCCTGCCGGTGACGCTGTTCCTGATCTTCCTGCTGTTGTTCGCGCTCTACAACAACTTCAAGTTCCCGATGATCACGGTGATCGGCGTGCTGCTGTCGGCGCCGTTCGGCGGCCTCGTCGCGCTCTGGCTGACCGGCACCCCGTTCTCGGTGTCGACCGGGATCGGCTTCCTCGCCTTGTTCGGCGTCTCGGTGCTGACCGCGGTCGTCTACATCTCCTACGTGAACGAGCTGCGCCGCGGCGGGGTCGCGCTCGCCGCGGCGATCCGCCAGGGCGCGATCGAGCGGCTGCGGCCGATCGTGATGACGGCGCTGGTCGCCGCGCTCGGCTTGCTGCCGGCGGCGATCGCGACCGGCGTCGGAACCGATTCCCAGCGGCCGTTCGCGCTCGTGATCGTCAGCGGCATGCTGTCCCGGCTCGCGTTCAGCCTGTTCTTGATGCCGGTGCTGTACGCGCTGGTCGCCCGCGACGGCGACCGGCTGCAGGTGTAGCGTCCGGCGCGCACGCGGCCCGGACAGACCCCCGGGCCGCTTGATACGATAGCCGGCTTGATTCCGGGGGCTTGGAGATCACCGAATGCGAACCCTTCTCGATCGCCTGGCGAACGGGGACCCCGCGCCGGGCGGCGGAGCCGTTGCCGCCGCGAGCGGTGCGATGGGCGTCGCGCTGCAGTCGATGGCGCTGCGGCACACGCTCGCGAAGCGCATCGACGCGACGCTGCGCGCGGACCTGGAGGCCCGGCTCGCGGCTTGCGAGGCGCTGCGGACGCGCATCGCCGATTTCGTGGACATCGACGGCGCGGCGGTCCGGCGCCTGATCGACGCGTACCGGCTCCCGTCGGGCGACCCCGGCCGCACCGACACGATCGACGCGGCGATGCTCGGCGCGATCCAAGCGCCGCTGGATTGCGCGGCGGCCTGCCTCGACGGCCTGCGGCAGGCGCGGCGCTGCATCGACGCCTGCCACCGCAACGTCGCCGGCGACGCCGCGGCCGGCGTGATCGCGCTGCAATCGGCGCTGCGGATCTGCACGGCCAACGTCTCCGCGAATTCGCACGGGCTGCGCGACGCGGCCCACGCCGCGCGCCTGCGCGAAGCCGCCTCCGCGATGCTGGCCGAAGGCCTGCCGCTCGCCGAGTCCGCGCTACGAACGGTTTCCGAACGACTGGCACCCTGAAGGAGAGTGACGAATGCTGAGTGACATCGAGATTGCGCAACGGACCACGTTGAAGCGGATCGGAGAGATCGCCGCGAAGCTGGGCATCCCCGATCAGGCGCTCGAGCCGTATGGGCACTACAAGGCGAAGATCGGCCTCGACTTCGCCGATTCCCTGTCCGGGCGCAAGAACGGCAAGTTGATCCTGGTCACCGCGATTTCGCCGACGCCGGCCGGTGAGGGCAAGACGACGACGACCGTCGGGCTCAACGACGCACTCAATTACATCGGCAAGAAGGCGGTCTGCTGCCTCCGCGAGCCCTCGCTCGGCCCGGTGTTCGGGATGAAGGGCGGCGCCGCCGGCGGCGGCTATGCGCAGGTCGTGCCGATGGAGGACATCAACCTGCATTTCACCGGCGATTTCTCGGCGATCGCGCTCGCGAACAACCTGCTCGCCGCGCTGATCGACAACCACATCTACCACGGCAACGCGCTCGACATCGACGTGCGCCGGATCCACTGGCGTCGGGTCGTCGACATGAACGATCGCGCGTTGCGCGAGATCGCGATCGCGCTCGGCGGGCCTGGCAACGGCTTCCCCCGGCAGGACGGCTTCGACATCGTGGTCGCGTCCGAGGTGATGGCGATCTTCTGCCTCTCGAACAACCTGGAAGACCTCAAGACGCGGCTCGGCAAGATCGTCGTCGCCTACACGCGCGCCCAGAAGCCGGTGCTCGCCCGCGAGTTGAACGCCCATGGCGCGATGACCGTGCTGCTGAAGGATGCGCTCAAGCCGAATCTCGTGCAGACGATCGAAGGCAACCCCGCGCTGATCCACGGCGGACCGTTCGCGAACATCGCCCACGGCTGCAACTCGGTGATCGCGACCAAGACCGCGCTGAAGCTCGCCGATTACGTCGTCACCGAGGCCGGCTTCGGCGCCGATCTCGGCGCCGAGAAGTTCATCGACATCAAGTGCCGCAAGAGCGGGCTGCGGCCGGACGCGGTCGTGATCGTCGCGACGATTCGCGCGCTGAAATACCACGGCGGCGTGGACCTGAAGGAATTGAACAAGGAGAATCTCGACGCGCTCGCGGCGGGGCTCGTGAACCTCGAGCGGCACGTGGACAACGTCCGCAATCACTACGGCCTGCCCTGTGTCGTGTCGATCAACCACTTCGCGAACGACACCGACGCGGAAGTGGCGCTGCTCCGAAAGGCGATCGAGAAGCGCGGCGCGCCGGTCGTGCTCGCGCGTCACTGGGCCGAGGGCGGCAAGGGCGCGAAGGATCTCGCCGAGACCGTCGTGAAGATGGCCGAGTCCGGGTCGTCGAACTTCCGCTTCGTCTATCCCGACGAGGCGACCCTCTGGGAGAAGATGACCGCGGTCGCGACCAAGATCTACGGAGCCTCCGAGGTCCACGCCGACTCGAAGGTCCGCGAGCGCATCCGCCGTCTCGAGGAGGAGGGCTACGGCCGCTATCCGATCTGCGTCGCCAAGACGCAGTACTCTTTTTCGAGCGACCCGAGGTTGCGCGGCGCCCCGACCGGGCACGTGGTCACGGTGCGCGAGGTTCGCCTGTCCGCCGGCGCCGAGTTCATCGTGATGATCTGCGGCGACATCATGACGATGCCGGGCCTGCCGCGCGTCCCCTCGGCCGACAAGATCGACATCGGCCCGGACGGCAAGGTCGTCGGCCTGTTCTGATGCCCGTGCGCCGCGACTCTCATCGCCGTCCCGCGGTCGCGCTCGCCGCCGTCGCGTGCCTCGCGGGCGGCGGCGCGACCGCACTCTTCGCCGCCCGCCCGGCGCTCGCCGCCACCGCGGCGCCCGCCCCGGCGGCGGCCGGGACGGCGATGCCCGCGAGCCTGTTCAGCGGCCTGGCCTGGCGGCTGATCGGACCGTTCCGCGGCGGGCGGACACGGGCGCTCGCCGGCGTCCCCGGTGACCCCGCGGTGCTCTACGTCGGCGCCGTCGACGGCGGCGTGTGGAGATCCCGCGACGACGGCCGCACCTGGCGGCCGATCTTCGACGCCGAACCGACCCAGTCGATCGGCGCGATCGCGGTGGCACCGTCGGATCCGAGCGTCGTGTACGTCGCGAGCGGCGAGGGGCTGCAACGCCCCGACCTCTCGATCGGTGACGGCATCTACGGATCCACCGACGCCGGCAAGACCTGGCGGCACCTCGGTCTCGACGACGGCGAGCAGATTCCCTCGATCGCGGTCGATCCGCGGAACCCGCAGCGCGTGTATGCCGCGGTGCTCGGGCACCCGTACGGGCCCAGCACCGAGCGCGGGATCTTCCGCTCGCTCGACGGTGGCCGGACCTGGCACAAGGTTCTGTACCTCGACCGCGATACCGGCGGCTCCGAGGTCGTGATCGATCCCAAGGACCGCCGGATCGTCTACGCGGCGATGTGGCGGGCGCGACAGGCGCCCTGGGAGGATCACAACGCCGAGGGCGGCGCCGGCGGCGGCCTGTACCGCTCCACCGACGGCGGCGACACCTGGCACAAGATCGGCCGGGGTCTGCCCGCCAACCTCGTGCAGGTGAACGTCGCGATCGCACCGAGCGAGCCGAACCGACTGTACGCGGTATTCTCGACGACCGAGCACAGCGGCTACGAGTCCGGCGCCGGGATGGGGCTCGATCGCTCCGACGACGGCGGACTGCACTGGCGGCGGATCACGACCGATCCTCGCCCGATGATGAAGATCGGCGGCGGCGACCTGCCGGTGCTCGCAGTGGACCCGCGCGACCCCGACGTCGTCTACAGCACGAGCATCGTGACGATGCGTTCCGACGACGGTGGCCGGCACTGGATCGCGCTGCGGGGCGCGCCCGGCGGCGACGATTACCAGAACCTCTGGATCGACCCGGCCGATCCCAACCTTCTCCTGCTGGTCGGCGATCAAGGCGCGATCGTCAGCGTCGACCACGGCCGCCATTGGAGTTCCTGGTACAACCAACCGACCGCGCAGCTCTATCACGTCAGCACCGACTCGCACTTCCCGTACCGCGTCTGCGGCGGCCAGCAGGAGAGCGGCTCGGTGTGCATCGACAGCCGCGGCAACGACGGCGAGATCACGTTCCGCGACTGGCATCCGGTCGGCGCGATCGAATACGGGTATGTCGTGCCCGACCCCCTGCACCCCGACATCGTGTACGGCGCCGGTCGCAACGACGTGTCGAAGTTCCACTGGTCGACCGGGCAGGTCGAGGAGGTCACGCCGATTCCGCTGCTCGGTCACTACCGCGCCGAGCGCACCGAGCCGCTCGCGTTCTCGCCGGTCGATCCGCATCGGCTCTACTACGGCGCGAGCGTGCTGTTCGAGACGCGCGACGGCGGCCGGTCCTGGCGCACCATCAGCCCGGACCTCGCGCGCGCGCATCCGGGCATTCCGGCGAGCGTCGGCGCGCTCGCGGACGCCCATCCGCGCGCGGCCGAACAGCGCGGCGCGATCTACGCGATCGCCCCGTCGTTCTTCGATCCGAACACGATCTGGGCCGGCACCGACGACGGCACCGTGTGGATCACCCACGACGACGGACGGCACTGGCGCAAGGTCACGCCGCCGGGGGTGCATGCGTGGAACAAGGTCACCCGGATCGCCGCGTCGCCGTTCACCGCGGACGGCGCGGTCGTGTCGGTGAGCCGGATGCGGATCGACGACCTGCGACCGATGATCTACCGCACCCGCGACGGCGGGCGAAGCTGGTCGAAGATCGTGCGCGGGCTGCCGCCGCGCGGCCCGGTCGACACGGTCATCGCCGATCCGGTCCGGCGGGGCCTGCTGTATGCGGGCACCGAGACCGGCGTGTACGTGTCGTTCGACGACGGCGACGATTGGCAACCGCTGCAGCTCAATCTGCCGCACACCTCGATGCGCGATCTGGCGATCCACGGAGACGATCTGATCGTCGCGACCCATGGCCGTTCGTTCTGGATCCTCGACGACGTGACGCCGCTGCGTCAGGCGCGGGCGGCGTTCGCGCACGCGTGGGCGCATCTGTATCGCCCGGCGCGGGCGTGGCGGATCCGCCGGGATACCAACACCGACACCCCGCTGCCGCCGGACGAGCCGGCCGGCCGCAACCCGCCGGACGGCGCGGTCATCGACTACACCATCGGGCCGCGTGCGGCCGGCGCGGCGGTGACCCTCGAGATCGAGCGCGACGGGCACACGATCCGCCGCTACTCGAGCGCCGATCCGGTCCGCCCCTCGGCGGCCACGCTCGCGCACGAATTGATCCCGCCGGTCTGGGTCGCCCGGTCGGGGCCGTTGCCGAATTCGCCGGGGATGCACCGCTGGGTCTGGGATCTGCGCTATCCGCCGCCGGTGACCGGGCGACGCGCGTATCCGATCTCGGCCGTGCCCGGTGCGACGCCGCGGACACCCCAAGGCCCGCTCGCGCTGCCGGGACGCTACACCGTACGCCTCACGGTCGGCGACCGCAGCGCGACCGCGCCGCTCACGGTCGTGATGGATCCGCGCGTGCACGCGTCGCCGGCCGATCTCGCCCGGCAATTCCGCTGTTCGAACCGGCTCGCCGGAATGATGAGCGCCGCGGCGCGGACGATCCGCAAGGCCCGCACGCTCGACACGCGACTGAAGGCGCTCGCGACCGGCCACTCGCCGCCGCTCGCCGCGGCGGCGGCCCGCCTCGAGCGGCGCGTCGCGGTATTTCGAGGCGGACCCGACGCGAGCACCGCGTCGCGCGCACACCCGATCGACACGCTCGCGCGCTTCGACGCGGACCTGCGCACGCTCTACGCCGACGTCGGCCGCGCGGACGCGGCGCCGACCGTCGCCGAGCGCAGCGCCGCGACCGCGCTCGCCGGCCGGTTCGCGAGGCTCCATCACGAGTGGCGGACACTCTCGGGCAGCGACCTCGCCGCGATCGACGCGGCGCTGCGCGACGCCGGGACGGCGCCGATCAGGTTCTAGCGGACGTCGCGAGCGCGTCCTTCACCCGCACCGGCGTCATCGGCAGCCGGTAGAAGCGCACCCCGGTCGCGTCGAACACCGCGTTCGCGACCACGGCGCCGGTCGTCGTGATCGCCGGTTCCCCGCCGCCCTGCGGCGCGAGCGCGTCGTTCTTCAGGAGGATCGTCTCGATCCGCGGGACCCAGGAGAACCGCGGAATCCGGTAGGTACCGAAGTTCCGATCGAGGATGTTGCCGCCCATGAAGTGCAATTCCTCGGCGAGCGTGTAACCGAGGCCCATCGTGAGCCCGCCTTCGATCTGCATCTTCGCGCCCTCCGGGTTCACGACGACGCCCATGTCCTGCGCGCACACGATCCGGTCGACGATCACCCGCCCGGTCGCCGCATCCACCCGGACCGCGGCCGCGGTCGCGACGCAGGTCCCCGCGTCGATGTTGCACGCGATGCCTTGGCCGCGACGGGTCGGTGCGGGTCCGCTCTGCCAGCCGAACGCGGCCGCGACCGCCTCGAGCGCACGGCGCAGCCGCGGCTCGACGACGTTGCGCAGGCGGAATTCGAGCGGATCCTGGCCGAGCGCCGCCGCCATCAGGTCGACTTGCGACTCGCGCGCCCACACGTTCATGTTCGCGCCCGGCGCGCGCCACGGACCGACCGCGAACGGGTGGATGTTCGGGCCGCTCATCGCCGCGACGATCCGCTGGTTCGGGCTCGCATAGATCGGTGCCGCGCCGCGCGGCCCGGCGCCGAACACCGCGTAGTCCCACAGTGCGATCCGGCCGGAGGGGTCCGCGGCCGACACGACCTCGACGACCGCGGCCGGATCGAACGTGTCGTAGAAGAACTCCTCCTCGCGCGTCCACTCGACCATCACCGGCTGCCCGGTCAATTGCGCGAGCCGGGCCGCCTCGAGCACCTGTTGACCCGCGATCTTGCCGCCGAACCCGCCGCCGACGAACGGCGTGATCACGCGCACCGCGTCGCGCCCCAACCCGAGCATCTCGGCGACGTGATCGCGGGTCGGGAACGGCGTCTGGGTCGATGCCCAGACCGTCGCGCGCCCGTCCTTGACCTCGGCGAGCGCGGCATGCGGTTCCATCGGCGCGTGGGCGACGTAGCCCTTGTGGAACACCGAGCGGATCCGATGCGGCGCGCGGGCGCGCGCGGCGTCGACGTCGCCGTGCTTCGCGATCTCGTCCGGTGAGCCGCCGACCGCGACCAGGTGAGCGAAGATGTTCTCCGAGTCGACCGTGGTCGCGGGCTCCGACCAGTCCGCCCGGATCGCCTGGACCGCGACCTCGGCGGCTTGCGGATCCGCATGCAGCGCCGCGATCATCCCCTGGTGCTGCACGATCCGCGCGCCGGGAACCCGCGCGGCGGCCGAGGTGTCGATGCGCATCAGGATCGCGCCGTGCATCGGCGGCCGCAGCAGCCGGGCGTACAGCATCCCGGGCAGGCGCAGATCGCCGGCGTACTTCGCCGCCCCGGTGACCTTCGCGGGGCCGTCCAGCCGCGCGACCGGGTCGCCGATCACCGTGAATTCGTTCGGCGTGCGCAGCGCGACCCGCCGGTCGACGACGCGCAGGATCTTCGCGCCGCCCGCGAGATCCGCGTAGGTCACGTGCCGCGACGGCGCGCCGATCACCGACACCACCCCGTCCTGCACCTGGAGAGCGGTGCGCGGCACGCCGAGGCGCCTCGCGGCGAGACCGAACAGCGCGGACCTCGCCTTCGCGCCCGCTTCACGCAACGCCGGGCCGAACACCCGGGTCGTCAAGGAACCGAACGTGCCCGCGTCCGGCGGGCACGCCTGGGTGTCGCCCATCACCATGTCGACCGTCGCGACCGCGACGCCGAGTTCCTCGGCGAGCATCTGCGCGAGCGACGTCATCACGCCCTGGCCCATCTCGATCTTGCCGGAGAACACCGTCACGCGGCCGTCCCGGCCGATCCGCAGGTAGGCGTTCAAATCCTCGGGGTACTCGAATTCCCGCTCCCGCTTCAGCGCGTACCGCGCGCCGAGGCCGATCAGCGCGACCACGACGCCGCCGCCCGCGATCTGCAGGAACCGGCGCCGGTTGAACCCCGCGCCGCCGCCGCGCTCGCCGTTCATCGCGCCTCCTCGGCCGCCGCGCCCTGCGCGGCGACCGACTCGATCGCCGCGAGGATGCGCTGATGCGCGCCGCAGCGGCACAGGTGCCCTTCGAGCGCCTGCACCGTTTGCTCGCGCGAGGGGTGCGGATTCGACCGCAGCAGCGCGACCGCTCCGAGCAGCATTCCCGACGTGCAGTATCCGCACTGGAACGCACCGTGATCGATGAACGCCTGCTGTAACGGATGCAGCACGCCGCCGCTCGCGAGCCCTTCGACGGTGGTCACCGCGTGGCCGTCGATCGCGCCGACCGGCGTGATGCAGGCGCGGATCGGCGCGTCGTCGAGCAGCACCGTGCACGCGGCGCAATAGCCGACGCCGCAACCGGTTTTCGCGCCGGTCAAGCCCAGGTCGTCGCGCAGCACGACCAGCAGCGCGCGCGCATCGTCGATCTCGAGGGTTCGCTCGGTGCCGTTCAGTCGAAAGGTGAGCG
>JAJYAM010000085.1 GCA_021779535.1 Pseudomonadota bacterium | reverse complement strand
GGACGCCGTAGCGTCCGCGACGGCGCCCGGAGGGCGAGGGGCCGTGAGGAACCTATCTGCCGGGACGGGAGGGCCCGACGGTGTGCTTTCGCATCGAGTCTCGCTTACGGACCACATCCGCGCGGATCTGCGGCCAGCGCACCTTATGAAGCGCTGTGGTCGTTCGGAACCGATCGAGCGGAATAGCCTCCAGCGGATCGATGCCGTAGAGCAAAAAGATGCGGACGGCCGAAATGTCGCTCGCCATCTCCGCGATACGTTCCAAAAGCTTCAGCCCGACTCGTTCGCCGCGGGTCGCGACCTCCCCCGCGATGAACGCACGCGCTACACCCACGGCGAGCCGAGCCTGGGCGATGCCGGCATCGTTGCGCTTCTTGGGCAGGAGGTGCAGGTTCTGAATGCGGCTATCAAGAACATCCACGGGATGAATGACTCGTAAGCGACCAATCTCCGGAATGTCCAGTTCAATCGCTCGCCGAGCAAGATCCTTGGTGGTCAGACCGACAACACCAGAGAAGAAATCCACCTGCTTTACCCCGCCGTTCTTGGTGCGATGAGTCACCTTGCCAGTTTGCGGGGTTGAGTCATCCAATGGGGGTATCCACGTCCGCCACCCGAGACGTTTGCCAAGCGCGGTCGCGAGCGCCGCATCGCCGATGAAGTCGGCATCGGCTGTCACTCCTGAGACCAGACTCTCAGGACGTTCGACCTGCAAATGATCGGCCCAGAAGGCCAACGCTTGGCCGCCAACCAGCAGTCCTGCGGGCGAGCAGATGCTGAGTATCTTGCGGACGTCCTCGGCATCAAGCGGTGCCTCGGCATGTCTACTCTTCATCGAAGTCGCTAGGGGTGCTCACCATTCGCGCGGCGCGTGCTTTACCCGGAGGGATCATGTGCGTCTCGCCCCAGGATCCTCGGTCGCTCGGCGGGCGCCCAGCCTTCCGAATCTCTTCCAGCGCGCGCGGCGACAGGACTACCGCAACCGGTCGGCCGTGCTTCACGATTTCAACGCAGCCCAGCGTCGCAACGTCGTCCAGGAGTCCGCCGAAGTTGTTTTTCGCCTGACTTGCCGGTATACGCTTCATATATGGCTATTTTAGCCAAAAATTAGATTTGCCACCAGTATTCAACAGTCACGCGGTGCAATGATGTGCCTCGCGAGCAGGCGTCCCCCGACCGTGCAATTGACGAGCCTGCGGCGCGCCGACCGGGTGCGCGGTCACCGCACCCCGACGGCAAGCGGGCGTACCATGCACGATGAGATCGCCACCGGGGAGTCGAGAGCGAACCATGCACAGCGTACGAACGATCGCCATGTCGGTTCGCGCCCCTACGGACAGAGCGCCTGGGCGGGCACGTCCGGTGGGGGTCGTGAGCCGTTCGCCCGGCGCGCTCGGCGCGCTCGGCGGATTCGGCGCGAACCATCACTTGCGCCAGTGCCTCGTGTGCCTCGACGTCCCCGCGCTCGCGCCGCCCGAGGGTTATCTTTCGCCTGCCGACAAGGCATTGGACGGCGGCGAGATCGCGGATGCCCGTGTCCGGGAGTTCCTCGCCGATTTCATGGTCACGTTCGCACAAGAGGTCGAGAGGCCATGCCCGAAAGACTTGAATTCGCCCGATCGAGCAATCCGGGACGCCACGGCGGGCGCCCGCAATGACCGGTGAGATGCCGGTCATCTTTGCCGTCCACGGCGCTCCCGTGCCGCTCGTCTATGATTTCTACGGCATTCCCGAGCGTTATTACCGTACGAGTTATCCGGCTCCGGGCGCGCCGGCGCTCGCGGTCCGCGTGCGTCAGATCTTCGATGCGGCGGCCATCCCTTGGACCGATGAGCCGGAGCGCGGCCTCGACCACGGCGCGTACGTGCCACTGGTGGCGATGTATCCCGAGGCGGACGTCCCGGTGCTGCAGGTGTCGCTACCGGCGCAGCCGAATCGGGCCGGCACGAGGCGGGCGTTCCGATCCGTGGATTCTGGTTGGACGGCGCGTTCACGAAGCGCTCGGTCCAGTTCGGCTGACAGACACGATTGCGGAGGCCAGGTATGAGTGAAGAGACCGTCAAAGGCAACACCGTCGTGATCCGCTTCGCGGCCGAGCGCTGCATCCACTCGCGCCACTGCGTGCTCGACCGACCGGACGTGTTCGTGCCCAATGTGCAAGGCGAGTGGATCCATCCGGACCGCGCGACGCCGGCGGAGATCCTCGAGATCGCCCACAACTGTCCGTCGGGCGCGATTCGTTGCGAGGCGGTCGACGGCTCGGCGCTCGAGCGCGCGCCGCCGGTGAATACGGTGCGCATCCGCGAGAACGGGCCGCTGGCCGTGCGCGGCCAGATCACGCTCCGCGGACAGCCACAAGGCTATCGCGTGACGCTCTGCCGGTGCGGCAGCTCGGCGCGCAAGCCGTTTTGCGACGGCAGCCACGCACGGATCGGGTTCACCGCAACCGGAGAGCCACCCGTCTCGGACTCGCAGCCCCTCGCGCGGCGCGACGGGCCGCTCGCCATCGACCCGACGCGCGACGGACCGCTGCACCTCACGGGAAACGCCGAGATCATCACCGGCACCGGCAAGACCGTGAATCGAGTCACCGACGCCTGGTTATGCCGCTGCGGTCGTTCGGCGAAGAAACCCTACTGCGACGGCAGCCACAAGACCGCGGGGTTTAGGTCCGGCGACGACGGCGAGCGCACGGAGGGGACCCCGTGACCATCGAACTCGAGAGACTGCCCGATCGGCCGATGGCGCAGTCGGTACGCATCGGACCCTGGACCCTGCTCGCCGACCTGAGCGCGGAGGAGGGCGGCAGCGACTCAGGCCCGTCCCCGCACGACCTCTACGACGCCGCGCTCGGTGCGTGCAAGGCGCTGACGGTGCTCTGGTTCGCCAAGCGCAAGGGCATCACCGTCACGGAGATCCGTACCCGGGTCGAACGCGACGACTCGCGAGAGCGCGACGGGACCTACGTCCTCGCAACGCATCTGGCGATCGGTGGCCCGGTCACGGACGCGCAGCTCGCCCAATTGCAGGCGGTTGCCGCGAAATGTCCGGTGCACAAGCTCATGACGCTCGTGACCACGCAGATCGACACCACGGTCGAGCGCCTGCCGTGACGAGCGGAATCAGATGGTCCTCTTCGTAATCGCGGAGCCGGCGATCGCGATAACCGTACGCACGGATCTGGGCGCGCTTGAGACGCTCCGTGTATCGCTCCGGCGGGCGCACCGTGCCGGTTCAGCGGGGTCGGCAGATCGTTGCGTGGATGTCCGCTTGGGTGACCGCGGGGTTGATCGCGCCTGACGTGAGCCGTGGCTCAGGGAGGGTGGTCGCGATCGGGAACACGATGCGTTCGTGATGTCGCGCGAACGCGAACGTGGGCAGGCGCGCGCCGGGCGCCAAGCTTCGGGTGCTGGTCCGCATCGTCAGGGATCCTCGGCCAGTCCGGTGGCGCTGCCCAATGGCTCGGGGCGAACGATCAGAGGATCGCGCGCAGGGACCGCCCCAGCGACAGGATCGCGACGAGCACCCCCGGGAACGCGGTCAGGTACACACGAGTGATGTTTCCGGTCCACAAGCCGCTCAGCCAAACCTCCGCGTCGAGGCGATGCTCGCGGGCAAAAAGTAGCCCTGGAGCGTCGTGCGATAGCGCTGCGCTGATCAGCTCCGCAGCGTACCGTAGATCACCACCGGCGGACCGTTCATGCCGTAGCCGCCGCCGGGACCCTGATCCGGGGATCAGCGATGGGTGCGAGTCCGCGCGGCAGTCACGCCCGCAGGGATTCCTGGAAGCGGCTGAGTATCCCCATTTCGCGTGTCAATGTCCGCCCTGGCCACCACCCGCCGCGATCGTCATCCCGTGTCTGCGGAAAATCTCGATCATCCGGGCCTTATCCGGCGGCCCGCCGGCGGCGGCATCGACGGCGGCGCGTGCTTCCCGGAAGTAGGCGGGTCCCATGATCGCCGGCGTAACGATCGCGAGCTGCTTTGCGTCGACCGCGCCGAAATTGTCGAATCGATGGACCGCACCGCGCGGGATGCAAACGGCTTGACCGGGTCCCACGTCGATCGCTTCACCGTCGATCGTCCAGGTGAGCGTGCCCTCGATCCCGTAGAGCGTTTCCTCGTAAGCGTCGTTCTTGTGGGCGGGGGCCGCGAGCTTCTGCCCGGCCGGTACTGCCACTTCGAAGACTGAAACGCTGCCGTTCGTATCCGCGCCCGTCAGAAGGAATCGGATTCCCAGCGGACCGATGCGAATGATCTCTTCCGACGGATTCACTGTGCTCGGTTTTGCCATGATCGATCCTCTAAAGTAAACTTAATTTACCATCATCGTAAACGGACTTTACTGCCAATGTCAAAGCTCGAACTCCCGGAGAATCCGCTGATCGGCGCGCTGCTTCGGATACCCGCCCAAGCCGTTCATCGCCGTATCATCGCCGGGCTGCACCGCGCCGGGTTTCGCGATCTGCGCCTGCCGCACATGGGAGTGCTGCAATACCCGGGACCCGAGGGGTCCAGGCCGGGCGAGCTCGCCGAACGAGCGGCGATGAGCAAGCAGGCGATGAATCAACTCCTGCAGAGCCTCGAGCGACTCGGCTACATTTCCCGTCGGGATTCCGACGCGGACCATCGAGCGCGCCTCGTGCACTTCACCGCCCGCGGCCGCGCCGCCTGGGCAGAAATCCACGAAATCCTGGCCGATATCGAGACCGAATGGCGGAGCACGTTGGGGGGGAAGGATTTCGACCGCCTGAAGGCGTTACTGTGCAAGCTGTGGGTGTCCGATCTGGTTTCACGGTGAACGGAGACCTTGCGCCGGCATCGAAGTGACAATGCATAAGCTTCGATCGCCGTGGATCAGGTCGACTCGAACGTGCGCAGTTGCATGGCGTGATGCCGGACAGCGTTCCGATGGGATGGCGGACGACTTCGCCGAGTGGACGGATTTGCGACCGGCGGTTTCAATTGTCGCCGGTCACGCGAGGAGGCCTCAGCCTCGGTCAATCTCGTGTTCTGCGTCCTCGCCATCGCGGCGAGCGCCGCGGGCGGCGGCGATATGCGGCAATCCAGTCCGTCGCAATCCAACGGCGCGCGGTCGCGAGGCGTAGCCGGCCGTGGCACACGAGCCAGCGCAGGCGGTTCTCGAGGCGGTCCTTGCGGTACGAGCCCCAGCCGCCCTCGACGAAGTGCGGTTCGGGCCAGAGGTTGCGCGGGGCGGTTGGACTGCCGCCGAGCTCGAGCGGGATCAGATGATCCTCTTCATAGTCGCGCAGCCGGCGATCGCGGTAGCGGTACTCGCGAATCTGCGCGCGCTTGAGCCGTTCCGTGTACCGCTCCGGCGGACGCACCGTGCGGGTCCAGCGGGGGCGGCAAATCGTTGCATGGATGTTCGCTTGCGTGACCGCGGGGTTGATCGCCCCGGGGGTCAGCTGTCGGTCGGGTAAAGCCGCGTCGATCGGGAACACCACGCGCTCGTGAGGCCGCGCGAGCGCGAGCGCGGGCAGCAAGACGCAGAGTCCGATGAATCGCCGAACACGCCACATCGCCATCGCTCCACGAAAAATCCGCCGGCGGCGCCGTGACCCTTGGGGCCGAGGCTCACAGGATCGCGCGCAGGCTCTGCACCAGCAACAACGCTGCGATCGCGAGCAATCCCAGGTTCACCGAGCGCAGGAACACGTGGGCGTTCATCCGGCCATGCGCCGCGCGGCCGAGCAGGATCGCGACGAGCATCCCCGGAAGCGAGATCAGGTAAATCCGGGTGACCTCCGATTGCCACAATCCGGTGAGCCAGTAGCCCAGCATCGAGGCGATGCTCGCCGGCAGGAAATACCCTTGGAGCGTCGCGCGAAATCGCTCGGGCGACCAGCCGCGGAGCGCGCCGTACATCACCACCGGCGGCCCGTTCATGCCGTAGGCACCGCCGAGCACCCCGGCGCCGAGACCGAAGGGCCACGCGAACCGATCGTCGGTCAGCACGACCCGCTTGCGATAGAGCAGCGAATAGCACGCGAACCCGACGAGGACCAACCCGAGGCCGATCTTCACGATCGCCGCATCGACGCGGGTCAACAGCAGCAGGCCCACCGGCGTTCCGAGCAGCGTCGCGGCGAGCAACCGGCCGGCGCTGTGCAGATGGACGTGACGCCAGTCCTGCACGAGCACGATCGTGGAGACGGTGATCGAGATCAGGACCATCACCGGCACGGCGACCCGCAGCGGAATGAACAGGGCGAGCAAGGGCACACCGATCAGCGCCTCGCCGAAGCCGAGCGCCGAGCGCACGAAGGTCGCGAAGAAAATCACCGTCAGCAGCGGGATCGTCGCGGGGTTCACGGTCAGGGGCTTCGAGGAAGTCTCGGGTCCGGTCGACGGGCCCTACGTCGGCGCGTACTCCGGGTACACGGGCAAGCCGTCGCCCGTACAGGACCAGCTCGCCCGGGAGTTCGCGAAAATGCGCGCTTGCGGTGCGATCGGCGGTTCGACGTCCAAGGATCCGGCGGGAAGGAACACGAGATCGGACCCTTGCGGTTGGCGCGGCAAGCGAGCGCCGCAGATTCCGCAGAACTGGTTCGTGAAACGCTGCGCGTCCGGGACCTTGAACGCGCGGATGTGCTCCTCTCCCGAGAGCCAGCGCAGCGTTGCCGGCTGGAGGAACAGGTTCGAGGCGTGCCCGGTGCCCGTCGCCTTGCGGCAGCGTTTGCAATGGCAATGATAGAAGCGCTTCGCGTCGCCGGCGACTTCGTATTTCACAGCGCCGCACAAACAGCTGCCGGTCAACAGGGATGAGCTCACGATACCTCCAAGTCACCTCGATCTGGTTCGAGAGAGTCGCACAACCGTTGGTTCGAAGGGAAGCCGGTCCGGCATCGGCGGGGCGGATCGCAAGCGTCGCCTGCGTTTCGGTCAGGCGGTTATGGGCAGGGTGCACCTCGAGGACTATGATCCGAGCGTGAGCAATTATAAGTACGTCGGCCGGAATCATCCGGTGTCGGATGCCGTTCGCAAGGCGAGCGGTGACCTGGCCTTTGGGTCGGATCTGCACCTGCCCGGAATGGTGCACGCCGCGCTTCTCCTGAGTCCACACGCCCATGCGCAGGTCCTGCGCGTCGATTCGGACCGCGCTCGGGCGATCCCCGGCGTACTCGGCGTCTATACCCACCAGGACGCGCCGCCCGGACGGTATTGCCGCTACCGGATCCTTCCCGGGCAAGCGGGGTGCGTGGACGATGAACCCCTGTTCGCCTCGACGGTGCGTTTCGTCGGCGACCGGGTGGCGGCGGTCGTTGCAAGGACCCCGTCGATCGCCCGGGAGGCGGTGCGCGCGATCGAGGTCGAGTACGCGTCATTGCCGCCGGTGCTGACGGCCGAAGCGGCGCTCGCATCCGATGCGCCCTGCGTGCATCCCGACGGAAATCTCATACGCGAGTTCGAGATCGCGGTAGGCGTCGATGACGCGTCGGCCGGGGATACGGTCGAGGTCGATACGACGGTCGCGACGCAGATGCTCCATCACGCGGCGCTCGAGCCGCACTTGTGTTTCGCGGACTACGATTCGGCCGGCCAGTTGACGGTCTGGAGCCCCTGCCAGAGCGTCTACGGCGCGCGTACCGTGGTCGCGGATCTCCTCGGGCTTGCCTATCACCGGGTGCGCGTGATCAAGGTGCCGATGGGCGGCTCGTTCGGGGGCAAGCAGGAGTTCATCCTGGAGCCCGTGACCGCGTATCTCGCGATGCGCACGCGTCGTCCGGTATCCCTGATCCTCGACCGCGACGAGTGCATCCGCGCGACCACCGTGCGACCCGCGCAGCGTTCCCGGGTGCGAAGCCTTTTCCGTGCCGACGGCCGTTGGGTGTCGCTCGACGTCGACACCGTGCTCGCTGCCGGCGCGTACGCCGGCAGTTCCCCGGACTATACCGAGGCGATGGCGCACAAGCTCACCCGACTGTACCGCGTCGGCCGGTATCGGCATCACGGCCGGGTGGCCTATACGACGACACCGGTCGGCGGCGGCATGCGCGGTTGGGGTGCGCCCGACATCGCGGCCTGCGCGGAGATTCATCTCGATCGCGCGGCGCGGCGCTTGAACCTCGACCCCGTCGAACTGCGCCTGCGCAACCTCGTCGAACCCGGCGACGTCGATCCCACGAGCGGCCGCAGCGTCGGGGAGGCCAGAGTTCGCGAGTGTCTGACCCGCGGGGCGGCCGCGTTCGATTGGACCCGGCGCGTCGCCGTGGACCCGGGTCGGGGCCGATGGCGGCGTGCGGTCGGGGTCGCGTGCGGCGCACACAAGAACGGGATGCTGAACGACGCATTCCCCGAGTCGACGACGATGAGCTTGAAGATGAACGAGGATGGGACGCTCGACCTGAACGCGGCGCTGCACGAGGTCGGCGCGGGGAGTGCGGTGACGCTCAAGACGATCATCGCCGAGGAACTCGACGTCTCCCCGGGCCGTATCTCGACCCGTGAGGCCGACAGCGAAGTCTCGCCGTTCGATTTCGGGTGTTTCGGCAGCCGGATGACGTACATCGGCGGCGCGAGCGCGCTCGCGCTCGCGAGCGCGCTCAAAGAGCGCTTGATCGATGCGGCCGCCTCGCTCCTCGGCCTGCCGCGCGAGCGCCTGCGGGCGATCGACGGACGCGTATGCCCGATCGATGCGGGTCTCCCGGCACTCGACTACGGCGCGATCGTGCGGCGCGCCCGCATGCGCGACGGCCTCGATCTGTGCGTCACGCAGACCTATCACGGCACCTCGAACCCGGGGGCCTATTCGGTGCAGTTCGCCGAGGTCGAGGTCGACACGCTCACCGGCCTCGTGCGGGTGACCGACTACCTGACCGTCGTCGACATCGGTCGCGCGATCAATCGGCAAATGGTCGAAGGCCAGTGCCGCGGCGCGGTCCAGGCCGGCATCGGCAGTGCGTTGTGCGAGGAAGTCACGCTGGACGAAGCGGGCCGCCCGCAGAGCGGGGGCTTCAAGAGCTATCACGTGGTGAACGCGGCCGACATGCCGCGCGTGAAGGTGCTGCTCGTCGAGCACGACGGGGACGAGGGGCCCTACGGCGCGAAGAGCGTCGGGGAGATCGCGTTCGTCCCGACCGCCGCGACGATCGTCAACGCGGTGAATCGGGCGCTCGGCACGGCGCTCGCTCATTTGCCGGTGACGCCGGAGCGAATCCTCGCGTCGCTCGCGGAACGCGCGTCGATCGAATCCGCGACCGGAGGGCGGACCGCGTGCGCCTGACCGCGATCGTGAACGGCGCGCCGGTGATCGCCGAGGTGGCTGCCGATGCGCGTTTGCTCGACGTGCTGCGGGAGCAATGGGGCCTTCTCGGCACCAAGGAAGGCTGTGCCGCCGGGGAGTGCGGGGCCTGCACGGTGCTCGTCGATGGCCTCGCGGTGAACGCCTGTCTCGTGCCCGCGGCGCAAGTTCACGGCCGCGACGTCCGAACCGTCGAAGGGCTCGCGCAGCGCGGGATGCTCGGCGCGTTGCAGCGGCAGTTCATCGAGAGCGGGGCGATCCAATGCGGCTTCTGCACCCCCGGGATGCTGATGTCCGCGGCCGCGCTGCTCGCGCAAGTCCAAAAACCGACCCGCGGCGAGATCGCCGAGGCGATCGCCGGGAATCTGTGCCGGTGCACCGGCTACGAGGCGATCATCGATGCGATCGAAGCGGTCGCGGCGCAACCGGCTCCAGGCCATGCCCGAGACTGAGCTCCTCGCTCCACGCGACCTGGGCGAACTGGCCGCCGCGCTTCGAAGGATGACCAGCGCAAGCCGAATCGTCGCGGGTGGGAGCGACTTGATGCTCGGACTGCACTCGGGCGGGTTTCATCCGGACCTGTTGCTCGATCTATCGCGCCTGCGCGAGCTCGCCTTCGTGCGGCGGGTCGACGGAACGGTTCGAGTGGGCGCGTTGTCGACCTGTGCGCAGCTGCACCGCGACCCCGTGCTCGCCGGGCACGCCCGCTGTCTCGCGCAGGCGGCGTCTCGCGTGGGCTCGGTGCAGATCCGCAACGTCGCGACCCTCGG
>JAJYAM010000084.1 GCA_021779535.1 Pseudomonadota bacterium | reverse complement strand
CCCCGAACGATTCAAGGATCGCGGCAGAGCGGGCCGGTGGAGGGGTGCTCGACGCATCGGGCAATGGTCGCGACGAGGTCGTGGACCTCCTCGAGGGTGAGGACCGAGCAGAGGCGGCGCCCCAGAGCCCCGGGAATGCGCACCAGGCATGGACTTCCGTCGCTCAACGTGATGGCGACGCCCATCCGGTCGTGCCCGCGGGACTCGTCGCTTGCGTCGACCGCTTCGCGCTGCGCGTCGAGGAGCCGGTCGTATTCCTGCTCGATCGCCTCCTGCCGCTCGTCGGCGAGCCCGTCGGGCGTCTCGACGACGAAGCCCTCGATCTCATCGCTCCGCACGTCGCTCGCGACGCCGAGTTCGGCGAGAAACCGCAGGAAACGATCACGGACCGCGGTGTCGAAGAACAAGTATTCGTTGCTCACGGTTCCTCCGTCGGGGGCATGCGGCACGAATGGTCATGGCCTGTCGACGCGGACGATCTTCGAGCGCCCGGACGAACCGGACTTGATCGTCACGGCCGATTTCGGACAGCGGAAGTGCTCGGCAACCAGCGCGACGAGTTCCGCGTTCGCCTTCCCATCGACCGGCGGCGACCGCAACTGCGCGCGCCACGAGCCGTCCGGCTCCGGCGACAGCCGCGATGCGCGGGCGCTCGGTTTCACCTTGATCCGCAGAATCACCGCCTCACCCATCCGCCGCCCGGGATCCGATGACGCGGTCGTCCGCGACCGCGTACTGCCACCGATGATCGCATGTTTTCCGGTTTTCGGCGTCCGCGTATAGTCGTCGCCAACCGCCGCGACCCGGCACCGACCGGGGCGCGAACGACCGGCTTCACAGGAGACTCGAGGATGAAACGAAGCGCGCTTGCCGTCGTGCTCTGCGGTTGCGTATCCATCGCCCGGGGTGCCGTACCGGTGCCCGCGCCGGTGCCCGCGCCGGACTTCAAGCCGACCGAAACCCGCACCACGGGTTCCGTCACCGTGAATGGAACGCGGATCGACTACCGGGCGATCGCCGGTACCCTCGTGGTCCATGCGAAGGGCTGGAACCCGAACGCCGCGCCCGGCGACCCGAAGAACCCGACCGCCGAGACGTCGATGTTCTACGTCGCCTATTTTCGGCGTGGGGTTCCGGCGGCCGGGCGGCCGGTCACGTTCCTGTTCAACGGCGGTCCCGGTTCCTCCTCCATCTGGCTGCACATGGGCGCATTCGGACCGGTCCGGGTCCTCACCGCCGATCACGATCACACGCCGCCCGCGCCGTACCGCACCGTGAACAACGACGAGAGCCTGCTCGATGTCAGCGATCTCGTGTTCATCGACGCGCCGGGCACCGGGTTCAGCCGCATCGGCGGCCCGAACGCCGGCAAGTCCTTCTACGGCGTCGATCAAGACATCCACGCGTTCGCGGTGTTCATCCGGGAGTTCCTGTCCCGATACGATCGATGGAACTCGCCGAAATACCTGTACGGCGAGAGCTACGGCACGATGCGCGCGGCGGGCCTCGCGCTCGCGCTGCAGCGGGAGGACATCGACCTCAACGGCGTGATGCTGCAATCGCTGATTCTCGATTGGGACTTGATGCCGGACGATCCGCGGCTCAACCCGTCGGTCGACCTTCCCTACGTCGTCGCATTGCCGAGCTATGCGGCGACCGCCTGGTATCATCACGCGCTGCCGGGTCCGCCGCAGCATCTGCGTCCCCTGCTCGACCAGGTCGAACACTTCGCGACGACGGAGTATGCGCTCGCGCTGATGCGCGGCAACGAGTTGAGCGCGGCACGGCGGCAGGCGATCGCCGACCAGCTGCACGCCGACACCGGCCTGCCGATCGCATATCTCTTGAAGTCCGACCTGCGCATCGAGTACGGCGCGTTTCAAAAGCAGCTGCTCGCGAATCAGGATCTGACCACCGGCACGCTCGACACCCGTTTCACGGGACCGACCCAGGATCCGCTCGGCCGGGTCGCCGAATACGATCCACAGAGCGCGGCGATCAGTTCGGCCTACGTGTCCGCGTTCAACGCGTACGTGCGCGAACGGCTGCATTTCGGCCAGGGGATGGACTACCGGCCCGGGATCCCGGTCTATGGCCGCTGGGACTACCGGCACCAGCCGCCGGGTGCGCACCGCGCGCTGATCGCGCTGCCGAACGTGCTGCCGGATCTCGCGATCGCGATGAAGCGCAATCCGGACCTGCAGGTGATGGTGAACAGCGGATATTTCGACATCTCGACGCCGTATTACGAAGGCTGGTTCGAGCTGCACCACCTCCCGATTCCGCCGACCTTGCAGCACAACATCGAGTATCGCTATTACCGTTCCGGCCACATGATCTACGTGCATTTGCCGGCCTTGAAACAACTGCACGCCAACGTCGCGGCATTCATCCGGCGGACCGACCATCTGACCGCGGCAAGCCCGGCGGCCGCCCCGGCCGGGCAAAACTGACCACAATCAATAAATCACCGGATTCCGCCTCATCCAGTTGATCCTCGCGCGCGGCGAGGTGTATACGGTATCCAAGAATCGCGGTCCTCGGGGATATCTCGAACCAGCTCCGATGTGCGTCGACCCGTCCATCGTTTCGCACGCAGGCGCCGTTCACTCGCGGTGGCGCGAACTCAACGCGTTCACGTTCCTCGATCCGCGATTCGAGCAGCGTTTCGACGCAGGCACGGGGGGCGCCTGGCCGGCGGTCGAAGTCCCGGCCGCCGCGGATCGCGCACCGCTCGCCGGCTGCCAGATCGTCGTCAAGGACAACATCGACGTCGCCGGCATGCCCTGCACGCTCGGAACCCCCGCGCTGCGATATCACGTCGCGGCGCGCGACGCGGCCGCGATCGCGCGGCTGCGGGCCGCCGGCGCGCAGATCGTCGGCAAGACGAATCTGCATGAATTGGCGTACGGGATCACGAGCAACAACGCGGCCTTCGGCCCGGTACGCAATCCGCACGACCTGCGGTGTTTTGCCGGCGGCAGCAGCGGCGGCACGGCGGCGGCGATCGCCGCAGGCCTCGTGCGGGCGGGCCTCGGCACGGACACCGGCGGGTCCTCCCGGATCCCGGCCGCGCTGTGCGGAATCGTCGGGTTCCGGCCGACCGTGGATCGCTATCCGATGGCGGGGGTCGCGCTGATCTCACCGACGCGCGACGTGATCGGCCCGATGGGACGCACCGTGCGCGACGTCGCCGCGCTCGATGCGGTCCTGGCCGGTGCTTCACCGGCGGCGCTCGACACCGTCGATCTGCGGACGATCCGGATCGGGATCCCGCGCCAGCACTTCCAGGAGGACCTGGACGCGAGCGTCGCCCGCGCGCTCGAGCGCGTGGTGAGCACGCTCCGGGAGGCCGGCGTCACGCTGATCGATGCGGACCTCGAGAACGTCGCCGCCGCCGACGCGGCCGTGAGTTTTCCGATCGTCCTGTACGAGACCAAGGCGGCGCTCGGGGCGTACCTCGCGGGCACGGGGTCGGCCCTGACGCTCGACGATCTCTATGCGCAGATTGCGAGCGCCGACGTGAAGGAGATCATCGGACAGGTGATCGGTGGCGCCATCCCCGAGCCCGTCTATCGGCAGGCCCTGACCGTTCACCGTCCCGCGCTGCGCGCGCTCTATCGGGACTATTTCGCGAAGCATCGCGTCGAGGCCGTCCTGTTCCCGACGACGCCGCTGCCGGCGCGGCCGATCGAAGGCAGCGACCGTGTCGTCACGCTGAACGGCGTGGACGTGCCGACCTTCGCAACCTACATCCGCAACACCGATCCGGCGAGCAATGCGGGCATCCCGGCCATCAGCCTGCCGGCCGCTCCGCACCCGCCGCGGAACGCGGCCGCCGAGTCCTTGCCGGTCGCGGTCGAGCTCGATGGACCGGCCGGAACCGACCGCCGGTTGCTCGCGATCGCGGCCGCGGTCGAATCCGTTTTGAGTCCATAAGAAAATCAAACCAACCGAAGTTGTAGTTGCATCGAGGGAGTTGCATTCATGAAAGCATCGACCATCATCGCCCGATCCGTCTCGCTCGCCCTGTTGACGTCGCTCGGCGCGCACGCCGCCAGCACCGATCCGGGCTCGACGATGCTCAAGGAAATCACCGTCACCGCCCAGCTTCGCAGGCAAAATCTCCAGCAGGTGCCGATCGCGGTCACGCCCTTGACCGGCGCCGAGGCCCAGGCACGCGGAATTCACGACCTCGCCTCGCTGGCGCAATTCGTGCCCGGCCTGACGATGTCGCCGTTCGCGATCGGACAAAGCGTGATCTCGCTGCGCGGAATCTCCAATAACGACGACGGCCCCGGCACCGACGCATCGGTCGCCGTGTTCGTGGACGGCGTCTACTTCGGAACCGTGTCGAACATCGAGCAACAGCTGTTCGACCTGTCGCAGATCGAGGTCCTGCGCGGCCCTCAAGGCACCCTGTACGGCAAGAACGCGATCGGCGGCGTGATCAACATCACGACCTCGCGTCCCCAGATGGATGGCCTGCACGTCCACACCCGCGTCACCGTCGGCAACTACGGCCGGCATGATTTCTCCGGCCTGATCACCGGGCCGCTCGGCGACGGCTGGGCGGGAAAGCTCGTGGTCTCGACGCGCAAGGCGAACGGCTGGGTGAACAACGTGGTGCTCCACACCACCGAGAAGAACGACAACACGAAGTCGGTCCGCGCGCAGCTGCTGCACGAGGGGGCGCACACCGAGTGGCTGCTGAGCGCGAACGGGAGCTACATCAACGACGAGGACATGGCGCGGATACCGTTGACGCACGAGACACTGTTCCCGCTGCCGCTGCTGCAGACCTACCAGAGCTTTTGCGGCACGGCGCCGAATCCGGGTTGCGCGACGAATCCGTACAATGGCTATCAACGGCAGACGTCCTATGGCCTCAGCGCGCAATTCACCGATCACCTGAGCTCGAAGACCGATCTCATATCGATCACCGCGTGGCAACGCACGTACAACCAGTGGTCGATGGACTCGCTCGGCGCGGTGCTGCCGCTCGGCAGCGACGTGTTCGACAACGAGAAGGAGTTGACCGAGGAACTGCGGCTCGTCTCCTCGCCGACCGACACCATCCATTACGTCGCGGGCATCTGGCTCAGCCGCGAGGATCGTGACCGGACCCGGCTCTTCCTGCTGCCGTCGATCAATGCCGAACTCGGCATCACGCCGGCGCAGGACGAGCACTACACCGGGATCGATCGGATCATCAGCAAAGCCGTCTACGGCCAGGTCGACTGGCGATTCATGCCACGCTGGACGCTGTCGCTCGGCGGGCGCTACTCGTACGACCACAAGACGATGGGCAACAACTCGTTCGGCGACGTGCCCACCGCGAGCGGCTACGGCGGCGCGGTCGGCCTGGGAATCTTGCCGAATTCGCTGATCAACCAGGTCTCCGACGGATGGGGGCGCTTCACGCCGAAGGTCTCGGTGAGCTTCGCGCCGACCCAGGGCGTGAATCTCTACGCGACGGAATCCGAGGGCTTCCAGAGCGGCGGATTCGCGGCCTCGCCGACCAGCATCGTCGACACCCGGCCGCTGCAGCCCGAGATCGCGTACAACACCGAGTTCGGCGCGAAGATGGAGTTCGCACATCGCCTGCGCGCGAACATCGCCCTGTTCGATACGCGCTACCAGAACCTGCAGATCCAGGCCTTCGGGCCGCGCCCGGGGATCGTGAATCCCCCGCCGAACTACATCGGCGAGTTCGAGACCTTCAATGCGGGCAGCGCCCGGGCGAAGGGCGTCGAGGTCGAGCTCGACTGGCTGGCGACCCACCGCCTCGCGTTCTCGGCGAGCTACGGCTACATGGATGCGAAATTGACGAACGTCTACGTCCCGAACGGATCCATCTACTCCCTGTTGAACGGCCCCGGACCGTCGGCCTGCCTCGCCAATCCCTCGCAGCCCGGCTGCATCGACCTTCGCAATCAGAGCGGCCAACGGATGTTCCGGGCGCCGAAGAACAAGGGCAGCTTCGAGGCACGGTACACGTTGCCGCTGGCCGGTCATGGCCACATCGAAACGGTCGCCGACTATTCCTACACCGGCAGCCAGCGCGGCGAACTCGAGCCGTACGCGATCCAGCCTTCGTTCGGCCTCGTCGATGCGAGGATGACCTGGTCCAGCCCCTCGGACCAGTTCGAAGTGTCGCTGTGGGGCCGCAATCTCGCGAACAAGGCCTGGCTCGCCCACGTGTACACGATCGCGAACGAGGTGTTCGGGGTCTACGGCGATCCGCGCACTTTCGGCCTGAGCTTCGACTGGAAATTGCGGCCGTAAACCAGGGCGGGAGGATCGACGCTCGATGCGCTCGCGGCGGACGCCCGCGAGCGCATCGACGCACCGCTCACTCGCCGTCGATCGTTCGGGCGAGCGCGCGAATCCCGGACGAGATCTCCACCGGGATCGCCTCGCCGGGATCCAGCGAACGCAGCCGCGGCGGCAGGCTCGCGAGCTCGCGCTGCGCATGCCCGCGCGCGACCGCGAGGGTCGGCGGCGGCCCGACGCGCCGGCCGCCACGCATCACCGGCATCAGCAGGCGCTCGCCGCGCCGAGGTTCCTCCTCGAGCACGATCGCGTCGCGCGCCAGGACCCCCTGCGCGTCGCGGTGGCGTTCGATCTGCTTGCGTCCCGGCCAGGTCGCCTTGCCGGCGGAGCGCTTGCGCGTCGCGCGGCCGGCGTACTCCTGGAGCTTGTAGACGCAGTCGAGCGCCGGCGCGTCCGCCGAGACGTCGAGCCGCGTGCCGACGCCGAACCCATCGACCGGGGCACGACGCGCGACGAGGTCGGCGATCGCGGACTCGTCGAGGTTCCCGCTCACGAAGATGCCGACGTCTCCGCAGCCACCCTGATCGAGGATTGCGCGCACGTCGCGGGAAGCCTGCGCGAGGTCGCCGCTGTCGATGCGCACCGCGCGTATCCGCTTGCCCGACGGCCGCAGCTGCTGCGCGAGGGTGACGACGGTGCGCGCGCCTTGCAACGTGTCGAAGGTATCGATCAGCAGCGTGTTGTCGTCCGGGAAGCAGTCGACGAAGTGGCGGAACGCGTCGATCTGCGAGCGATGCGCCTGCACGAACGAGTGCGCCATGGTGCCGGACAACGGAATCCCGAACCGCCGCCCCGCCTCGACGGTGGCGGTGCCGTGGAATCCCGCGAGATAGGCGGCGCGCGCGGCCAACGCGCCCGCCTCCGCGCCGTGCGCGCGCCGCAGGCCGAAGTCGACCAAGGGTCGCCCGCCGGCCGCGAGCACGCACCGCGCCGCCTTGCTCGCGATCAGGGTCTCGAAGTGCAGCAGATTGATCAGCCGGCTTTCGATGAACTGCGCTTCGGGCAACGGCGCCGTGACCCGCACGATCGGCTGGTCCGCGAAGCACACGGTCCCCTCCGGCACCGCATCCACGTCGCCGGTGAACCGCAGCCGCGCCAGCCGCCGGATGAATTCGGGTGCGAAGCGCCCGGTCGACTCCAGCCACCCGAGGTCCCGCGGCCCGAAACGCAGGGTCTCGAGGTATTCCAGCAACTGCTCGAGTCCGGCGGCGATCAGGAAGTTGCGGCGTTCGGGCAGTTGCCGGACGAAGAACTCGAACACCGCCGGCTCCTCCATGCCGCGCTCCAGGTAGGCCTGCAGCATCGTGAGCTGGTACAGATCGGTCAGCAACGCCGGCGCGGGCGATTCGCCGGTGCCGCCGCTGGCGTCGTCCGCGGACGGCGGATGGGTCGCCGCGCTCGTCGCCGCATCGTCCGCATCACCGGAACCGAAAGAACTGTGCGGCATCCCGGACCTCCGCGCCGTCAAATCTCGATCTGACCGCCGAGTTCGACGACCCGCCCCGCCGGGATGCGGAAGAATTCCGTCGCCGGCAATGCGTTGCGATACATGATCTTGAACACGTGAATCTTGAACCGGTGCCAATGCGAGGATCCGGCGGGCATCACGTTCATGCGGCCGACGAAGAACGAGGTGTCGGTCAGATCGAACGTCGGCGCACCGGCCCCCTCGTCCTGGGTCAGCAGATGAGGCACGTTCGGCTGCTCCATGAAGCCGTAGTGGGCGGTGAGCGCGTGAAAATCGTCGGGGAGTTCGACGACGGCCAGGCGGTCCTTCGCGCGGACCCGCGGCCGGTGCTCGGTGGCCACGTGGAGCAGCACGATGCGCCGATGCAGCACCTTGTTATGGGTCAGATTGTGCAGCAACGCGACGGGCGCGAGATCGGTGCGGCCGGCGAGATACACGGCCGTACCGGGCACCCGCTCCCGGTCCCGGAACTTCTGGATGAACTCGCCGATCGGATAGGTCGTGCGCTCGAGCGCCGTGCGCATCGCCAGGTAACCTTCGCTCCAGCACGTCATCAGGAAGTAGAGCGTGCTCGCGACGACGATCGGGATCCATCCGCCCTCGAAGAACTTCACGAAGTTCGCCGCGACGAACGAGCCGTCGACGCAGACGAACAGACCGGCGACGACGGCGCTCGCGGGCAGACTCCAGCGCCACACCTCGCGCATCGCGACGAACATGAGCCCGCTGGTCAGCAGCATGGTCAAGGACACGGCGACGCCGAACGCCGCGGCGAGCTTGTCGGACGACCGGAACGCCGCGGTCAGGACGATCGTGAGGGCCATCAGGGACCAGTTCACGAATCCGACGTAGATCTGGCCGTAGCTGCGGGCGGAGGTCTGCGAGATCCGGATCCGCGGCAGCAAGCCGAGCTGTATGGCCTGGCGGGTCATCGAATAGGCGCCGGTGATGATCGACTGGCTCGCGATCACCGTCGCCACGGTCGCGAGCAGCACGAGCGGCAACTGCAGCGCCGGCGGACAAAGCGCGTAGAACGGGTTCGCGACGTGAGCGGTCGAGGGGTCGATCAGCAATGCGGTTTGCCCGGCGTAATTGAGGAGCAGCGCGGGGAACACCAGGCCGTACCAGGCGAGCCGGATCGGTCGGGCGCCGAAGTGGCCCATGTCGGCATAGAGGGCCTCGGCGCCGGTCGCACAGAGGAATACCGCGCCGAGCACCAGGAATCCGGTGAGCCCGTGCGCGGACAAGTAGTGCAGGCCGACCAGCGGATCGAGCGCCCACAACACCTGCGGATGCCGGACGACCGCGATCAGGCCGGCCGTCCCGATCGCGAGGAACCACACCGCCATCACCGGGCCGAACAGCTTGGAGATGCGCCCCGTTCCGAGGGGTTGCAGCATGAACAACGCGATCAACACGAGTATCGACATCGGCGCGATGTAGGCCGTGATCGCCGGTGCCGGGCCTTCCAATCCCTCCAGTGCGCTCAGCACGGAGATCGCGGGCGTGATCGCGCCGTCGCCGAACAGCAGCGCCGCGCCCAGCATCCCCATCGCGATGATTGCCGGGCGGCGCCCGCGCTTGACGCCGAGCAGCGACATCAGCGCCAGGATGCCCCCCTCGCCATCGTTGTCGGCGCGCATGATCACGGCGACGTACTTCAGCGAGACGATGATCAGCAAGGTCCAGACGATCAGCGACAGCATGCCGAGCGCCGCCTCCGGGCCCCGGTCGCGACCCGACCATTCGACCGCGGTCTTGATCGTGTACAGGGGACTCGTGCCGATGTCGCCGTAGACGACGCCGAGCGCACCGAGCGCCAGCACGCCGACGCCGTCCTTGGTCGGGGACTTCGATCGAGGGGACGTTTCGGCGTTCATGGACGGTCTCTGATGTCGCGAATCAATCCTGGGGCAGGAGGACCCAGCCCTCCATCAAACGGCGGGCGCTGCGGCTCACGACGACCCGGGTGACGACCCAGCGCCCGCCGGCGCGGCGCACCGTCGCATCCTCGGCGCGCGCCACGAGTCCCATCGCGACCGCCCCGAACAGGAAGTCCACGTCGGCGTCGGGACGCGCGGATTTGGCGACGATCACGACCTTGCTCGTGCCGCCGCGCATGTAGACCGCCGGAATCCGCCTTTGGGCCACGATCCAGTCACTCCCGACGTTCAGCCGATCATTTGCGAGGAGTCCTCGGCCACTGCGGCGAAAGGCTGTGGTTGACCGCCGGCCAGCGAGCCTCGACCGCCGGCAGCACCCCCACCTTGCCGGTCATCGATTCC
>JAJYAM010000015.1:26988-41297 GCA_021779535.1 Pseudomonadota bacterium | reverse complement strand
CGCCCGCGGGTTCGCGCCGACACCCGGTGCCGGTGCCGGCGCCGGCGGCGGCGTGCGGTCGGCGGGCGCCGCGGCGGACTCGTCCCCGTCGGCGGCCGGCAGGTCCACGGCGGCCTCGCCCTCGATCGCGGCGAGCAGGGCCTCGCGTTCGACGGTCGTGATCGGCCGCGATCGGCCGCGCGGCAGCTCGCGCCCCAGACGCACCGGCCCCATGCGCACCCGCATCAGGCGGCTGACGACGAATCCGCGCGCGCCCCACCAGTGCCGCACCGACGCGGGGCGGGTCGCGCGCACGGTCACCGTGACCCAGTGGTTCGAGCCTTCGCCAAACTGCGGGGCCGCCGCGAGGATCTCCATCCGCTCGCCCTCGCAGTCGGTCGCCGCGAGGAACTCGGCGACGCCGGTCTCGTCGAGCGGGCCGCGCAAGCGCAGGAGGTAGTCCTGCTCCAGCCGGTGCGCGCCCCGGGACACCCGATGCGCCCAAGCCCCGTCGTCGGTCAGGATCTCGAGCCCGCCGTCGACGGGCGGTAGCGGCTGGATCGCGAGCCATCGCCCGCCGGCGCTCGGCAGGCGCAGCCGATCGGACGTACGCGACACCGCTTCCTTCAGATCGAGCGGGTCGCCGGGCGAACGGTGATAGAGCAACACCCGCGCCGCGCGCCGCGACTCGCTTCGAAAGCGTACCGGGCGCCCATCGAGCGTGACCCGGTCGCCGGGAGAGAGGCTCGCACCGAGCGACGGTACGGTCCCGTTGATCTTGAGGCGACCCTCACGGATCCAGCGCTCGATCTCACGGCGCGAGCCCGCGCCCGAGGCGGCGAGCACCTTCTGCACCCGGCCGGCCGGCGTCGCGTCCTTGCGCCGGGGCGCGCGGGGCCGCACGCGTTCAGCCCGCGTCCGACGCATCGATCGGCGTGGGCGGCGCCTCCGCGCCGGCCGGCTCCGCGGCGATCTCGGCGATCTCGGCGATCTCGGCCGCGTCCGCGCCCGGGAGGCTCAACTGCACCCGCATCTCCTCGAGTTCCTTCAGTTGAGCGAGCGTCGGCAGGTCGTCCAGCTTCTTCAAGCTGAAATAATCCAGGAACTCGCGGGTCGTGCCGAGCAGCTCGGGTTTTCCGGGCACGTCGCGATGGCCGACCACGCGGATCCAATTGCGCTCGAGCAGGGTCTTCACGATGTGCGGATTCACCGCGACGCCACGGATCTGCTCGATCTCGCCGCGGGTGATCGGCTGGCGGTACGCGACCAGCGCGAGCGTCTCGAGCAGCGCACGCGAATACTTCGCGGGCCGTTCGACCCAGAGCTTCGAGACCGGCTCGGCGAACGCGGGCCGAATCTGCACGCGAAAGCCGCTCGCGACCTCGGTCAGGTCGATCCCGCGATGCGCGTAGTCCGCCCGCAGCGCCTCGATCGCCGCGCGCACCGCGGCCGCATCGACGCCGTCGCGTTCGTCGAACACCCCGGTCAGGTCGTCGAGGCCGAGCGGGCGCCCCGCCGCGAGCAACGCCGCCTCGACGACGCACTTCACGTAGTCTTCACTCATTGCTGGATTCTCACGTTGTCTGCGTTCGCCGAGGCCTCCGCGCCGATCGGCGCGGCCGCACGGCCCTGGCCGCGCCGCACGTGCAGCGGACCGTAGAACTCGGGCTGCTGGATCTCGATCAGGTCCTCGCGCAGCAGCTCGAGCAACGCGACGAACGTGATCGTGACGCCGAGGCGCCCTTCCTCCGCGCGGAACAGCCGCACGAAATCGACGAAATCCCGGGTCTCGAGCGCCGCGAGGACGTCGGTCATCCGTTGCCGCACCGACAGCGCCTCGCGCTGCACGTGGTGATGCGCGAACATGTCGCTGCGGGCGAGGACATCCTGGAACGCGAGCAGCATCTCCGGCAGCGTGACCTGCGGCGGCAGTCGCACCACCTTGCGGCCCGCGAGCTCGGCCGCGGCGACCCAGGTGTCCCGTTCCAGCCGCGGCATCTGGTCGAGTCCTTCGGCGGCGCGCTTGAAGCGTTCGTACTCCTGCAGGCGCCGCACGAGCTCGGCGCGCGGATCGGACTCCTCCGGGCTCTCGTCGCTGCGCACGCGCGGCAGCAGCATCCGCGACTTCACCTCCGCGAGCGTCGCCGCCATCACCAGGTATTCGCCGGCGAGCTCGAGCTGCAGCACCTGCATCAGCTCGATGTAACGCATGTACTGGCGCGTGATCTCGGCGATCGGGATGTCGAGGATGTCGAGGTTCTGCCGGCGAATCAGGTACAAGAGCATGTCGAGCGGTCCCTCGAAGGCCTCGAGGAACACCTCGAGCGCCTGCGGGGGGATGTACAGATCGCGTGGCAACACCGTGATCGGCTGCCCGTCGACCACCACCGCGAACGGCATTTCGTCCTGCGCCGGCGCGGCGCCGGCGGCTTGCGCCGGACCCGCGTCCGGCGATTCCGGGTCGGCCGCGCCGTTCATCGATAATCCAGCGACATCGAGTGCCGCACGACTTCCATCGTGTCGCGTGCGACGTCGCGCGCCCGGTCGCAGCCCTGCGCGATGATCCCGCGGACGACGTCGGGGTTCTCTTCGAACTCCCGGGCCCGCTTCGCGATCGTCGAGGTCTCCTCGACGATCTTGTCGATCAACGGCTTCTTGCAATCGAGGCAGCCGATCCCGGCCGAGCGGCAGCCGGCCTGCACCCAATCGCGCGTCTCCGCGCTCGAGTAGACCTGGTGCAAGTCCCAGACCGGGCACTTCTGCGGATCGCCGGGATCCGTTCGCCGCACGCGCGCCGGGTCGGTCTGCATCGTCTTGAGCTTGCGCACCACCGAATCGCTGTCTTCCCGAAGCCCGATCGTGTTGCCGTAGGACTTCGACATCTTGCGCCCGTCGAGACCGGGAACCTTCGGGGTCGCGGTCAACAGCACCTCCGGCTCGGGCAACACCGCGATTCCGGCGCCCTCGAGGTAGCCGAGCAGGCGATCGCGGTCCGCGACCGTGAGCCGCGCGTTCGACTCGACCATCGCACGCGCCTTGCCGAGTGCTTCGGCGTCGCCTTTCTCCTGGAACTCCTTGCGCAGGGTCCGGTACAGCGTCGCGTTGCGCGCACCGAGCCCCTTGATCGCCTTGTCGACCTTGGCCTCGAACTCCGCCTCGCGGCCGTAGATGTGGTTGAAGCGCCGCGCGATCTCGCGGGTGATCTCCACGTGGGCGACCTGGTCCTCGCCGACCGGCACATACTCGGGCCGGTACAGCAGGATGTCGGCCGACTGCAGCAGCGGGTAGCCGAGGAATCCGTAGGTGTCGAGGTCGCGGTCCTGGAGTTGCGCCTGCTGGTCCTTGTACGAGGGCACCCGCTCGAGCCAGCCGAGCGGCGTGATCATCGACAGCAGCAGATGGAGTTCCGCGTGCTCCGGCACCTTCGACTGGACGAACAGCGTCGCGACGCCCGGGTTGAGTCCCGCGGCCAGCCAGTCGACCACCATCGTCCACACGTGCTCTTCGAGGCGGGAGGTGTCCTCGTAACCGGTGGTGAGCGCGTGCCAGTCGGCGATGAAGAAGTAGCACTCGTACTGGTATTGCAGCTCGATCCAGTTCTTCAGCGCACCGTGATAATTGCCGAGGTGCAGCGGCCCCGTCGGACGCATCCCCGACAGCACCCGGCGGTTCGGCGGCGCGACGCTCATGTCGAACTCCCGATCAGCGCCCCGATCAAGTGACCGATCAGCCGGTAGGCGGGACTCAAGATCCAGCCGAACACCCCGATCGCGGTCAGCCCGAGCACGATCAGCAGACCGATCGGCTCGAGCTTCTCGACGGCCGCCGATGCCCGCGGGGGCAGGAGTCCGACCAGCACGCGGCCACCGTCGAGCGGCGGGATCGGGAACAGGTTGAACAGCGCGAGGACCACGTTGATCACGATGCCCGCCTGCGCCATCAATGCGAGCCAGCCGACGAGGGTGAGCGACCCATCGAGGCGCGCGACCCCCGCGAGCACCGCGCACCAGGCAAGCGCCATCGCGACGTTCGCCGCCGGCCCGGCGAGCGCGACCCAGATCATCGAGCGGCGCGGATTGCGCATCGCCCGGACGGAGATCGGCACGGGCTTCGCCCAGCCGAACAACGGTCCGCCCAGCACGAGCAGCAGCGCCGGGACGAAGATCGTGCCGACCGGATCGATGTGCCGCAACGGATTCAGGCTCAACCGCCCGAGCATCTCCGCGGTGCGATCACCGAAATGGCGAGCGGCCAGGCCGTGGGCGACCTCGTGCAAGGTGATCGCGAACAGCACCGGAATTGCCCAAACCGAAAGCTTTGTAAGAAATACTGGTAAATTAATCACTTACGACTTTTTTCAAGAAACAATATTAATTAACGGCCCGCGATTCGAGCGCGCATTATACGGTCGGCGGCTCGACAAATGCGCTCACGTCGCCCCGCCCCTTGCGCACCACCACGGGGTGCCCCGCCGACAGGTCGATCACCGACGTCGGCACCAGTCCGCAGTGACCGCCATCGAGTACCAGGTCGACGCGGTTGCCGAGGACCTGCTGGATCTCGACCGCATCGGTACGCGGCAAGTCCTCGCCGGGCAGCCACAACGTCGAACTCATGATCGGTTCGTCGAGCTCGGCGAGCAGCAGCGCGGTCACCGGATGGTCGGGTACGCGCAGCCCGATCGTGCCGCGCCGTTCGTGCTTGAGCCGGCGCGGCGTCTCCTTCGACGCCCGCAGGATGAAGGTGTACGCCCCCGGCGTGTACGCGCGCAGCAGCCGGTACTGCCAGTTCTCGACCAGCGCATACTTGCCGACGTCGGCGAGATCCCGGCACACGAGCGTGAAATGATGATGCCGGTCGACGTTGCGGATCGCACTGATGCGGGCGAGCGCGCCCTTGTCACCGATGTGGCAGCCGAGCGCGTAGCACGAATCCGTCGGGTACGCGATCACGCCGCCGCCGCGCAGGCACTCGACGGCCTGCCGGATGTAGCGGCGCTGCGGCGACACGGGGTGAAGTTGCAGATAAACGCTCATGATGAAGCGGCTATAATAGCCCGATGAACGCACTGCTCGAGTGGCTCCCGCTCGCGATATTTTTCGCGGTGTTCAAGGCCTTCGGAATCTATCCGGCGACCGCGGCGCTGATGGTCGCGTGCGTCGCGTTGCTGGTCGCTCACCGCTGGCGCACCGGCAAGGTGAAGCCGATGCACGCGGTCACCGCGGTGACCGCGCTGGTGCTCGGGTCCGCGACCCTCGCGTTCCGCGACGCGCGCTTCATCGAGTGGAAGCCGACCGTGCTGCTCGGGATCGCGGCGATCGCGTTTCTCGCGAGCGCGCGGTTCGCGCGCCGGCCGCTCGCCCGCCGCCTGCTGGAGAGCGCGTTCACCGAGGCGCTCGAGGTCGAACCGCGGCTCTGGCGGTGGATCAACGGACTCTGGGCCGCCTGGTTCGCGCTGCTCGCGGCCGCGAACCTCTACGTCGCCGGTCACTACTCCGCTGCGGTCTGGGTCGATTTCAAGGTGTTCGGCCTGTCGATCGCGACGTTCCTGTTCCTGATCCCGCAAGTGCTCTGGCTCGCCTCCCGCGCGAAACCCGCGCTGGCGGCCGGCGGAAGCTCGCCGGGATGAGCGCGATCGATCGGGAGCAGCGGATCCGCGCACGGCTCGCCGCCGCGTTCGCGCCGCACGAACTCACGATCGTCGACGAGAGCCACCTGCACGCCGGGCACGCCGGCGCCGCCGGCGGCGGCGGTCACTTCCGGATCCATATCGTCGCCGATGCGTTCGCCGGCCTCCCGCCGGTCGCCCGGCATCGCCGGGTCTACGAGGCGCTCGGCGACCTGATGTCGGGCGAGGTCCACGCCCTCAGCATCGACGCGCGCGCGCCGGGCTGAACCCGCCATCGCCTAGAGCGGCCGCCGCCCGTCCGAACGCACTTTTTTGGCGTGATCGGGCCGCACAGGCTACAATTCACGGCTCGCGGCGCCGGTACCGGATCCGGTCGGGGATTCCCGAGCGACCGTTCGAGACGCCTTTCGACTCCATCACACTGCACCTGAGGAAATCCATGCAGCACATTCATTCGGCGGTACGGACCCGGCTCTGCGCCGCGGCCGTGCTCGCCTTGTCGCTCGCCTCGCTCGCCGCCTGCGCGAAGAAGCCGGAAACGGCGACCACCGCCGCCTCGACGAGCCCCGCGAACTCGGTGGCGACCGTGAACGGGACGCCGATCTCGCGTGACGCGTACGAGTTCTACGTGAAGACGGTCACCGGCGGCAAGGAGCCGGCCCAGCTCACCGCCGACCAGCGCGGCCAGCTGCTCGACGCGATGATCGGGATGGAACTGATGGCGCAGCAGGCGGACAAGGACGGCCTGCAGAAGGACCCGCAGACCTCGGCCACGATCGCCGTCGACAACATGCACATCCTCGCGGACGCCGAATCGCAGCACTACCTGAAGGACAAGGAGCCGACCGATCAGGAGCTTCAGGCCGAATACACGAGCGCGGTCGGGAAGATGGACAAGGTCGAATATCACGCGCGCCACATCCTCGTCGCGAACAAGGATCTGGCGGTCGCGCTGATCAAGCGATTGAAGGCCGGCGCGAAATTCTCGCAGCTCGCGCGCGAGAATTCGCTCGACGCGTCCAAGACGAACGGCGGCGACCTCGGCTGGTTCCAGGCCTCCCGGATGGTCAAGCCGTTCGCCGACGCGCTGCGCTCGCTGAAGCCCGGTGAGATCACCCCGCAGCCGGTCCAGACGCAGTTCGGCTGGCACATCATCCAGTTGATCGCGACCCGGCCGGTCACCCCGCCGCCGTTCGACGAAGTCAAGCAGCAGGTCGCGAATCGCGTGCTGCAGAAGAAGCTGCAAGCCTACGTCCAGCAGCTGGAGAAGGGCGCGACGATCCAGAAGACCCTCTGATCGTCCCGATGCGAAGCGCCGGCGCGACGAATCGTCGCGCCGGCGCACGCGGTCCCGGGCGCCCGCCGCGCGACCCGGTCAGCCGCCCAGCAGCCGCACAAATGCGGCTTCGTCGAGGATCGTGATGCCGAGCGACCGCGCCTTGTCGAGCTTCGATCCGGGATCGCGACCGGCCACGACGTAATCGGTCTTCTTCGACACGCTCCCGGACACCTTGCCCCCCCGCGCGGCGATCCGCTCGGTCGCGTCCTCCCGGGTGCAGCCCTCGAGCGTGCCGGTCAGCACGAACACCTTCCCGGCGAGCGGTCCGCGCGCGACCGCCGGCGGCTTCGGCCAGTGGATCCCGCTCGCGAGCAGCCGATCGAGGACCGCCGCGTTCGCGCGGTCGCGGAAATAGGCGACGACGCTGGTCGCGACGACCGGCCCGGCGTCCGGGACCTCCTGGATCTGCGCCACGTCGGCCGCGCGCAGCGCATCGAGGCCGCCGAAGTGCGAGGCAAGCGCCGCCGCCGTCGACTCGCCGACGTCGCGGATGCCGAGCGCGTTCAGGAACCGCGCCAAGGTGGTCCGCTTCGCATGCTCGATCGCCGCGAGGAGCTTGCGTGCCGACTTCTCGCCCATCCGGTCGAGCGCCGCGAGCCGCGCCTCCTCGAGCGTGAACAGGTCCGCCGGGGACTTCACCAGCCCCGCGTCGACGAGCTGCTCGACGAGCTTGTCCCCGAGACCTTCGATGTCGAGCGCGCGCCGCGACGCGAAGTGCTTGATTTCCTCCTTGCGCTGCGCCGGACAGCGGCGTCCGCCGGTACAGCGTGCGATCGCCTGCCCCTCGACGCGTTCCACCGGTGAGCCGCACACCGGGCAGACCGCCGGCAGCTCGACCCGATGCGTGCCCCGCGGGCGGCGTTCGGGAATCACGGCGACGACCTCCGGAATCACGTCGCCGGCGCGCCGCACGACCACGGTGTCGCCGATCCGAACGTCCTTGCGATGCAGCTCGTCGATGTTGTGCAAGGTTGCATTGCTGACCGTGACGCCGCCGACGTGGATCGGCGCGAGGCGCGCGACCGGCGTCAAGGCACCGGTGCGCCCGACCTGGAATTCGATTCCGCGCACGGTCGTCATCGCTTCCTCGGCCGGAAATTTGTGTGCGATCGCCCATCGGGGCGCGCGGGCGACGAAGCCGAGCCGGCGTTGCAGCGCAAACTCGTCGACCTTGTACACGACGCCGTCGATCTGAAAGGGCAGTCGGTGGCGCTCGGCGCCGATCTCCTGGAAGTAGCGCAGGCAATCGTCGATCGATGCGACCACACGCGTGTGCGGGCAGATCCGGAAGCCGAACCGGCGCAGCGTCTCGAGCAACTCGCCCTGCCGCTCCGCCAAGGCTTCACCTTCGACGTCGCCGATCCCGTAGACGAAGAAGTCCAGCGGCCGCGATGCGCTCACCGCCGGATCGAGCTGGCGCAACGCGCCCGCCGCGGCATTGCGCGGATTGACGAAGGTTTTCTCGCCCCGGGCGGCGGCCTGCTCGTTCAAGCGCCGGAATCCGGCGAGCGGCATGTACACCTCGCCGCGCACTTCGAGGAGCCGCGGCGGCGCGCGGGTGTGCAGCCGCAGCGGCAACGACCGGATCGTGCGCAGGTTCGCGGTGATGTCCTCGCCCTTCTCCCCGTCGCCGCGCGTCGCCGCCCGGGTGTACACGCCGTCCTCGTAGGTGGCGTTCACCGCGAGCCCGTCGAGCTTCGGTTCGACGGAGTACGCGACCGCCGGCACCGTCCCCAACCGCCCGCGCACGCGTCGATCGAAATCCCGCACCTCCTCGTCGCTGAACGCGTTGTCGAGGGAGAGCATCGGACGCCGATGCCGCACCTCCGCGAACGCCGCGACCGGCGACGTGCCGACCCGTTGGGTCGGCGAATCCGCGGTCACGAGCGCGGGGTATCGGGCCTCCAGCGCCTGCAACTCGCGCAGCCGCTGGTCGTACTCGGCGTCCGGCACTTCCGGATCGTCGAGCGCGTAGTAGCGATGATTGTAGCGATCGATCAGCCGGCGCAGTTCCGCGGCGCGCCGGACGGCCGCGTCGGGTGCCGAGGGTGCGCCCGCGCTCATCGCCCGCGTCGCCTCAGGAGAGCGTCGCGTGGAATCGCGCGGCCTCTTCGCGCAACGCCGCCGCGCGTTGCGGCGAGAGCGGCAGGCCCCTCGCGTCCTGAACGATGCCGGTGAGGCTCTCGGCGAGCCGCCGCGAGGTCGCGATCATCGCCTCGACCGTCTGCACCGGATCGAGCGGTCCGGGCAACACCGCGAACATCGTGATCCCGCGGAATTCCTGCGCCGGCATCGTCTGCGGATCGAACGTCCCGGGTTCCCGCAGACTCGCGACGCTGAACAGGCTCTGTCCGTCGACGTGATTGCGATGGAACACCTGGTAGCGACCGTACGCGAGCCCCTGCATCTCGAGCGCCTCCGCGAGCTTCTTGCCCGACCAGCGCGAGTCGCCGAGCGCGCAAATCCGCAAGGTCACGATCATCCGCGCGTCGCTGCCGCGCTCCGGCGGCGGCGGCACGGATGGCGACGGCGGCGGCGTGACCGGCGGCGCGAGCGGCGACGGCGGCGGGATCGGCGGCACGGGCCGCGATGGCGCGGCCGCCGGCGGTTCCGCCGGGTCGTCGTCCGGATCGGCGGCGATCGGTATTTCCTGGACGAACGGCGCGTCCACGACCGGCAACGGCTCGAGATCGGCGGTCCTGATCGTGAGCGGCTCGAACGGCGGCACCGCCCGTTCGCGCGGCGGCGGCAGCTCGAACTCCTCGCCGAACACGGGCTCGCGAAACGACGGTCCATCGGGCGGCGTGCGCGAGGGATCCGGTCCCGCGCCCCCGCGCGGCTCGCGGGCGTCGGGGTTGGAACCCGTCGCGCCCCCCGCGCGGGCGCCCCGCCACCAGATGCCGGCGATCAGCAGCAATCCGAGTCCCAGCAAGATCCAGCGCAATTCCGCCACGTGCGCGTTCCTACATCGCCGCCATCCGCACCGCTTCGTCGACGTCGACCGCCACCAGCCGGGACACGCCCGGCTCGTTCATCGTGACGCCGACCAGTTGCGATGCGAGTTCCATCGTCGTCTTGTTGTGGGTGATGAAGACGAACTGCACCGAGCGCGCCATCTCCCGGACGATCTCGCAAAACCGCCCGACGTTGTTCTCGTCGAGCGGCGCGTCGACCTCGTCGAGCAGGCAGAACGGCGCCGGGTTCAGGTCGAAGATCGCGAACACCAGCGCGACGGCGGTCAGCGCCTTCTCGCCACCCGACAGCTGGCTGATCGTGCTGTTGCGCTTGCCCGGCGGCCGCGCCATCACCGCGACGCCGGCGGCGTTGGTCTCCTCGCCGACCCGTTCGAGGTAGGCGTGGCCTCCGCCGAACAGTCGGGGGAACTTCTCCTTCAAGCCGGCGTTCACCCGATCGAACGTGTCCTGGAATCGCGTCCGCGTCTCGCGGTCGATCTTGTGCATCGCCGTTTCCAGGGTCTCCAGCGCGTCGGTCAGATCCTTGAACTGCCGATCCAGATAGTCCTTGCGCTCCGACTGCTCCTTGAACTCGTCGATCGCCGCGAGGTTCACCTGACCAAGCCGCTCGATCCTGGCGCCGATCTCGGCGAGCGTCGCGTCCCAGGCATCGGTCGTCGCTTCCGGCGCGAGGCCGGCGATCAGGGCGTCGAGCTCGAAACCGGTCGCCGCGAGCTGCTCGCCGACGCCTTCCCGCCGTACGCGCACCTGCTCCGCCGCGAGCCGCGCGGCGTCGAGCGCGGTCCGCGCGTTCTCGACCCGCTCGTCGATCGCGCTCCGGTGCTGCTCGAGATCGCGGAGCTTCGCGTCGATCTCGTCCGCCGCGAGCCGCGCCGCCTGCAATTCGCGGTCGATCGCGCTGCGCGACCGCAACGCCGCCTCCAACTCGGCCTCGAGCGCGACGAGCGGCGCGTCGCCGTCGGCGAGCTGCGCCGCGAGCTCGTCGCGCCGCTGGCGCACCGCAGCAAGCTGCGCCTCGACCCGCGCGAGTCCCGCCATCAGCGAGTCGTGCGTCGAGCGGCGCGATTGCACCTGCAACGCGAGCTCGCGCGCACCCCGCTGCGTGTCGGCCGCCGTGCCCCGCGCGTCCTGCAGGTCCGCGCGCAGGCGCTCGCGGCGCGCCTCGAGCTCGACCCTCGCCGGCTCGAGCGCGGCGAGCGCATCGATCGCGCCCTCCATCCGCGCACGCGCGGCGCGCACGTCGACATCGGTCCGATCGATCTCGGTGCGCACGTCCTCGAGCGCGGTCTGCAGCATCGCGAGCCGCCGGGCGGCGTCCTGCGCGCGCGCGCGTGCGGTGTCCCGCGCCGAACGGCGATCCAGGTGCTCGCGGTGCAATCGATTGACGTCGCCCTGCAGCCGCTCGCGCCGATCCTCGTGCTCGCGGATCCGCTCGCGGACCTCGGCGTGGCGCTTCTCCAGATCGTGCAGTTCCTGCGCGAGCGAGGCGACCTGGCCACGGATCTCGCGCAGATTCTCCTCGCGTCCGATCACTCCTTCGTGGACGTCGTGATCGCGCGCGACCCGCAACCAGTCGCGTCCGATCCAGATCCCGTCGCGGGTCACCAGCGACTCGCCGGGCGCGAGCGTCGTGCGCCGCGCGAGCGCGTCGCGCAGATCCTCGGCCGCGAACACCCGCGCGAGGAGCGATTCCAGCGCCGCGGCACCCCGCACCTTCGCGCGCAGCGAGTCCGCCGGGGCCTCGGGTGCCTCGGTCCCGCGCTCGACGAACGCAAGATGGCCGCCGTCGAAGCTGCCGATGATCTCGGCGACGTCCGTCAGGCCGTCGACGCACACCGCTTCGAGATAGGTGCCGAGCACCGTTTCGACCGCGCGCTCCCAGCCCCGCTCGACGCGCAGCTGCTGCGCGAGCCGGGATTCACCGTCCAGAGACTTCGCGCGCAGCCACTCGGCGACCTTGCCGGACGCCTTGCCGAGCGCCGCCTGCTGCAGCGCCTCGGTCGAGACCTGCGTGCTGACCGCGTTCTGCCAGCGCGTCCGCGCGTCGCTGACCGACTGCGCGAGCGAGCGCTCGTCGTCGCGGGAGCGCGACAGATCCGCGAGCGCCGCGTGCAGATCCTCCTGGGCGCGGCGCGCGGCCGCCTCGGCGCGGCTGGCGTCCGCCTCGAGCGCTTCCAGCGAGGCCTCGGGCTTGGCGTCCTGCAGTTGCCCCAGCTCGTCGCGCTGCCGTTGCCGCTGCAGCAGCAGATGGCGCTGCTGGCCCTCGAGCTGCTCGATCCGGGCCCGCTCGACCTGGGTCTGCCGCTCGCCGACGGCGACCGACTCGGCATGCGCGTTCCAGGCCTGTTGCCAGGCCGCAAGCGCCTGCTCGGCCGCCGCGAGCGCACCGGCCGCCCCGCGCTCCGCGGCGTGCGCCGCATCGAGCGCGGGCACCATCGTCGCCAGGTCCCCGGCGAGGGTCGCGATCGTGCCGCGGTCGCGCTCGATCGACTCGGCCAGGTCGCGGGCCTGCGCATCGATCCGCTCCAGGTCCTGCCGCTGGCGCTGGCGCGTCTCGCGCTGGTGCCGGATGTTCTGCTCGACCTTGGTCACCTCGCCGCTCGCGGCGTAGAGGCGCGCCTGGATCGCGCCGGCCGCGTCGGCCGCCGCGGCCCGTTCGCTCCGGGTGCGCTCGATCCCGGCTTCCGCCTCGCGCAAGTCGGCGACCACCGCCTGCAACTGCGCCTCGTCGCGCGTGACCGCGGCTTCGCGCCCGGTCCGCTCCGCGTCGAGTCCGCGCAGGCGCAGCGCGAGCGCCTCCGCGTGGAGCTTGCGCTGCTCCTCGACCAGCTGCTGGTAGCGCTTCGCGGTGGCCGCCTGCCGTTGCAGATGACGGATCTGCTTGTCGACCTCCTCGCGCAGGTCGTTCAGCCGATCGAGGTTCTCGCGGGTCTGGGCGATGCGGTTCTCGGTCTCGCGCCGGCGTTCCTTGTAGCGCGAGATGCCCGCCGCTTCCTCGAGGAACGCGCGCAGATCGTCGGGTCTCGCCTCGATCACGCGCGAGATCATCCCTTGCTCGATGATCGCGTAGCTGCGGGATCCGACGCCGGTGCCGAGGAACAGCTGGGTGATGTCCTTGCGGCGGACCTTGACGCCGTTGATGTAGTAGTCGGACGTGCCATCGCGACTGACCGTGCGCCGCAGCGCGATTTCGCCGTAATTCGCGTACTGTCCGCCGAGGGATCCGTCGGCGTTGTCGAACACCAGCTCGACCGATGCCGCCCCGAGCGGCTTGCGCGCGGACGAGCCGTTGAAGATCACGTCCGACATCGACTCGCCGCGCAGGTGCTTCGCGGAGATCTCGCCCATGACCCAGCGCACGGCATCGATGATGTTCGATTTGCCGCAGCCGTTCGGTCCGACCACGCCGATGAGGTTGCTCGGAAAGGAGATCGTCGTCGGGTCGACGAACGACTTGAATCCGGCGATCTTGAGTTTGCTCAGACGCATGTTCCGGTGCTGGACCTCGACGTGAGAAGCGGCCCGCTCGACGATTGGCGATGGCTGACGCGTGGCGGCCGGCGTGGCGCGTAGTGTAAAGTAAATGCCGGCTTCGTAAACCCCTGGACGGCGTACCGCCCCGCATCCGCCGATGACCACGCCGAGCAAGACACTGGAAACCTTCGAGAACCCGTCGCCGGAGCGCGACTACACGATTCGGATGTCGATTCCGGAGTTCACCTGCCTGTGTCCGAAGACCGGACAGCCGGATTTCGCGACGCTGCACCTGGAATACGTCCCGGACCGGCGGTGCGTGGAACTGAAGTCGCTGAAGCTCTACATCTGGTCGTACCGGGACGAAGGCGCGTTCCACGAAGCCGTCACGAACCGCATCCTGGCCGACCTCGTCGCCGCGACCGCGCCGCGCTTCATGCGCTTGAGCGCGCAGTTCAACGTGCGCGGCGGCATCTACACGACCGTGGTCGCCGAGCACCGATCGAGCGGCTGGCAGGCCGCCGCGCCGGTCACGTTGCCCTCCTGACCGATCGGCCGGCCCCGCCCGGCCGCGTCCGCCTTGCACATCATTCACTTGGCGATCGGGTACACTCCGTCACGAATCTCCCGCCGACGTGTACAGGACGTGCGGCATCGGTATAATCCCGCGCTCTTTCGTTAGGAGGCGACGACGCAGATGCCCGCGAAAAAGACCGCCAAGGCCAAGAAAACCGCGAAGACCGCGACCCGGAAGGCCACCGCAAAGACAGCGGCGCCGAAGAAGGCTGCGCGTACCCCGGCGAAATCCACCGCGAAGACGGGCGCCGCCAAGCCGGCGAGCAAGCCGAAGAAGCCGGTCGTCAAGGCGACCGCGAAGCCGAAGGCGCCGGAAAAGCCGAAGGCGCCGGAAAAG
>JAJYAM010000015.1:0-26888 GCA_021779535.1 Pseudomonadota bacterium | reverse complement strand
AAGGCGCCGGAAAAGACGGCGGCGGAAGGCCGCAGCCGGACGAAACCCGCACCGGCCGCGAAGCCGGCCGCCACCCCGGCGGCGGCGGCGGAAACCGCGAAGATCGCCAGGGCCGCGATCCTCGGCGTATCCCTGCGTCCCTCGACCGTCGAGGACGAGGGCGAATTCGAAGGTCCCCGATCGAGCCTGCTCGCCGGCCCACGGAACGTCAAACCGTACATTCCGCGCCGTGGCGAGCAATACATGAGCAAGGAGCAGCTCGAGCACTTCGCGCAGATCCTGCAGAACTGGAAGCGCGACCTGATGGTGGAAGTGGACCGGACGGTGCTTCACATGAAGGATGAAGCCGCGAATTTTCCGGATCCCAACGACCGTGCGACCCAGGAAGAGGAATTCAGCCTGGAGCTGCGAACCCGGGATCGCGAGCGCAAGCTCATCCGCAAGATCGACGAGGCCCTGAAGCGCATCGAGGAAGGGACCTACGGTTACTGCCTGGAAACGGGCGAGGAAATCGGGATCAAGCGGCTCGAAGCGCGACCGGTCGCAACGCTGTCGGTCGAGGCCCAGGAGCGGCGGGAACGCCGCGAGAAGCAATACGGGGACCGCGACGACCGGTATCGCTGAGCCCGGCGATACCCCGAGCTCACCGTCCGGCGGCTACGTCGGACGATTCGCCCCGTCGCCGACCGGCGACCTGCATCTCGGTTCTCTCTACACGGCCGCGGGTGCGTATCTCGACGCCCGATCGCGGCGGGGCCGGATCCATCTGCGGATCGACGATCTCGACCGCCCGCGGGAGCGTCCGGGAGCCGCCGATCGGATCGTGCGGACGCTCGCCGCGTTCGGCTTCGAGTGGGACGGGCCGATCCTGCGCCAGAGCGCGCACGCCGCCGCCCACGGGAGCGCCCTCGAGGCGCTGCGCACGCTCGGGCGCCTGTACCCTTGCGACTGCACCCGCCGGACGCGCTCGACCGGCGAGGGCGCGTATCCCGGAACCTGCCGCCGGCGGACCGAGCCGGTCCGCGGACCGCACGCGCTGCGCGTGCGCGTCGATCCCGTCGAGGTCGCGGTCGAGGACCGCATCCAGGGCCTGTTTCGCCGCAACCTCGCGGTGATGGGAGATTTCATCGTCCGGCGGCGCGACGGCATCGTCGCCTACGCGCTCGCGGTCGTGGTCGACGACGCCGCGCTCGGCGTCACCGACGTGGTGCGCGGCGCGGACCTGCTCGACAGCACGCCGCCGCAGCGGTTCCTGCAATCCCTGCTGTCGTTGCCGGCGCCGCGGTATGCGCACCTGCCGGTGCTGACCGAACCCGACGGCGCGAAGCTCGCCAAATCCCGTCGCAGCGTGCCGCTCGACGAACGGATCGCCAGCCGCCAGCTGTTCGCGGTGTTCGGTTGGCTCGGCCTCGCCCCTCCCGGCGATCTCGCACGGGCGACCGTCGCCGAACTCTGGTCCTGGGGCGTCGCGCACTGGGATGCGCGGCGCGTGCCGCGGCGGTCGAGTTCGCCCCTGTCCGGGCCGGCCGCCGGCTGAGTCCGACTTGCCTTGTCGCTGCATTGCGTTATGCTGAGGCCGGTATCGCAGCGGCCCAACGCGGCGAAACGCGTTGATTCGACATCTCGCCGGTCCACGAGGCCGGCTCAACACGAGCGAGGAGCCCTATGAGCGAACCGCGAGTGATCAAGAAATACCCGAATCGACGGCTTTACGACACGGTCGAAAGTCGCTACATCACGCTGGCCGACGTGCAGCGTCTGGTGCTCGAGAAGGCCGACTTCGTGGTGATCGACAAGAAGAACAACGCCGACATCACCCGCAGCATCCTGCTACAGGTGATTTCGGATCAAGAGCAGCACGGCGAGCCGGTGCTGACCCAGGAGTTCCTGACCCAGGTGATTCGGTCCCATGGCGGACAGGATCAAACCGTGGTCAGCGGCTATCTCGAAGAGAGCCTGAAGACCCTGATGAGCAACCCGCATCTCGTTCGCGAACGGATCGGGACCACGCCGGCCATCGGCGCGAGCAGCGTGCCGAACACCCGCCTGCGCGAGGCCGGCCGCGATCTCGCGCGCGAGCTGCATCGGGAACCCGAGAAGGATCGGCTCGAGCCGAAGTGAGCCGGGCGGGCGGCGGTCGAGCACCGCGATCGGTGCCCGCCGCCTCGACCTGAATCGATCGTCGCGGTCGCGTTCTCAGGCGATGTCGACGTTGCGCATCGACAGGCGCACGCGCCCCTGCCGGTCGACTTCGAGCACCTTCACGCGGACGACGTCGCCTTCCTTGAGCTTGTCGCTGACCCGCTCGACGCGCTCCTCGGAGATCTGCGATATGTGAACCAAGCCGTCGCGTCCCGGCAGGATCGTCACGAACGCGCCGAAATCCATCAAGCGCGCGACCCGGCCCTCGTAAATCCGGCCGACCTCGACGTCCGCGGTGATCAATTCGATCCGGCGCTGCGCCTCGCGGCCCGCCGCGCCCTGCACCGAGGCGATCTTCACCGTGCCGTCGTTCTCGATGTCGATCGAGGTTCCGGTCTCCTCGGTGATCTGCCGGATCACCGCGCCACCCTTGCCGATCACGTCCCGGATCTTCTCCGGGTCGATCTTGATCGTGATGATCGTCGGTGCCCACTCCGACATGTTCTCGCGCGGCTTCGCGAGCACCTTGCCCATCTCGCCGAGGATGTGCATCCGGCCATCACGCGCCTGATCGAGCGCGACCTTCATGATCTCGCGCGTGATGCTCGTGATCTTGATGTCCATCTGCAGTGCGGTGATCCCGTACTTCGTCCCCGCGACCTTGAAATCCATGTCGCCGAGGTGGTCTTCGTCACCGAGGATGTCGGTGAGCACCTGGAAACGCTGGCCTTCCTTCACGAGGCCCATCGCAACCCCGGCCACCGGGGCGGCGATCGGCACGCCGGCGTCCATCAGTGCGAGACTCGTGCCGCACACCGTCGCCATCGAGCTCGAACCGTTCGATTCCAGGATCTCGGAGACGACGCGAATCACGTACGGAAACTTGTCCATCTCGGGCATCACCGCCCGAACGCCGCGCTTCGCGAGGTTGCCGTGACCGATTTCACGCCGCTTCGGCGAGCCCATCATCCCGGTCTCGCCGACGCTGAACGGCGGGAAATTATAGTGCAGCATGAACGGCTCCTTGCGCTCGCCGGTCAAGCCGTCGATGATCTGCGCATCCCGTCCGGTGCCGAGCGTCGTGACCACGAGCGCCTGGGTCTCGCCGCGCGTGAACAGCGCGGAGCCGTGGGTGCGTGCGAGGACGCCGGTGCGGATCGTGATCGGGCGTACGGTTTTGGTATCGCGCCCGTCGATGCGGGAATGACCGTCGAGAATGCGCTCGCGCACCAGGCGGTACTCGAGGTTGAAGAACTCGCCGCCGACCTGATCGGCCGTGAACTTCGGCGCCTCGCCGCCGGCCAGCTTCTCGAGCGCGGCGGTCTTGATCGCGCCGATGCGCGCATGGCGTTGCTGCTTCTCGGTGATCGCATACGCTTCGGACAGCGGCTTCTCGGCGAGCGTCCGCAGCGCGTCCTTCAGTTCCGTGTTCGACGGCGGCGCGACCCAGTCCCATTTCGGCTTGCCGGCGGCGGCGACGAGTTCGTTGATCGCCTTGATCGCCGTCTGCATCTGTTCGTGGCCGAACATCACCGCCCCGAGCATCACGTCCTCGGCCAGGCCCTCGGCCTCGGACTCGACCATCAGCACGCCTTCCTCGGTGCCGGCGACGACGAGATCGAGCTGCGAATCGCGCAGCTGGGTCGCGGTCGGGTTCAACACGTAATGGCCGCCGATGTAGCCGACGCGCGCCGCGCCGATCGGTCCGAGGAACGGCATGCCGGAAATCGCCAGCGCCGCGGACGCGCCGAGCAACGACGCGACGTCGGGATCGACCTCCGAATTCACCGACAACACCGACGCGACGACCTGCACTTCGTTGATGAAGCCTTCGGGAAAGAGCGGCCGGATCGGACGATCGATCAGACGCGACGTCAGCGTCTCCTTCTCGCTCGGACGACCTTCGCGCTTGAAGAATCCGCCCGGGATCCGCCCCGCCGCGTAGGTCTTCTCCTGATAGTTCACCGTCAACGGAAAGAAATCGCGGCCGGGAACGGTCTTCTTGGCGCCGACCGCGGTCACCAACACGACCGTGTCGCTCATCGTGACGAGGACCGCGCCGTCCGCCTGACGGGCGAGTTCTCCGGTCTCTATCGTGACCGTATGGTCTCCATACTGAAAGCTCTTCTTTGTAGCGCTCACGTCGGCTGCCCCTTCGGAATTGGTCTTCGGTTCGAACGATTCGGCGTGCGGGCGTCGCGGATCGCGGCGCCCGTCCGCCCGGCTAGCGACGCAGGCCGAGCTGCTCGACGATTTCCGCGTACTTCGCCGGCGTCGTGCTCTTCAGGTAGTCGAGCAGCTTGCGACGTTGGTTGACCATCTTCAACAGGCCGCGACGGGACGCATGGTCCGCCTTGTGGGCCTGGAAATGCTGGCCGAGACCATTGATGCGCTCCGAGAGCAGCGCGATTTGAACTTCTGGCGAACCGGTGTCGTTCGTTCCGCGTTGGAACTTCGCGACGATCCCGATCTTGTCCGTTGACGTCATAGGCATTGAAATCGAACCTCAATCAATAACTTAGACCCTGTAGGAAGCCGGGCATTGTACGCGCTGGGCGCGTCACCCTCAAGCGCGATTTGCGGCCGCGGCGATCAGCCGCAGCGGCGCGAGCCGCCCTCGGTCGCCGATTTCACCGAGACCGAAGAAACCCATATCTTCCGAATACATACGCACCACGCCCGGTGCTTCTCCGGACAATTCGACGTCCCGCCCTTGGCGCAACGCGGCAACCACGATCGCCGGCAGCTCGAGCCGCGGCACCGACTGCAAGGCCGCGTCCACCGGCAGCAGGATGCGGCGCCGTTCGGCAAGCTCCATCGATTCGAGCACCTCGAAGCCGCGCACCGGCTGGTCCGCGAACGGCGTGACCGCGGTGCGCCGCAATCCGGTCAGGTGCGCGACGGTATCGAGCGTCGCGGCGATGTCCTCGGCGAGCACGCGAATGTACGCGCCCTTCGAACATCGCACGAAGAACCGCAGGTCCGGCGCGCGGTAGCCGAGCACCCGCAGCTCATGGATCTCGATGCGCCGCGCCTCGCGTTCGCGGATCTCGCCGGCGCGCGCGTATTCGTACAACGGGCGGCCGGCCTGCTTGATCGCCGAATGCATCGGCGGCACCTGCGGGTACTCGCGCGGGAACGCCGCGAGCGCGGCGGCGAGATCGGCTTCGGACCAGCCCGGGAGCGGGCGCCGCTCGATCACCGGGGACTCCAGGTCCGCGCTCGCGGTGCGTTCGCCGAGCCGGGCCGTGACCTCGTACGACTTGTCCGCCGCGAGCAGGCCGGACGCGAACTTCGTCGCCTCGCCGAAACAGATCGGCAGCATGCCCTCGGCAAGCGGGTCGAGCGAGCCGGTGTGGCCGGCCTTCGCCGCCCCGAACAGGCGCTTCGCGCGGGCGACCGCGCCGGCCGAGCTCAACCCGAGCGGCTTGTCGAGCAACAGGATCCCGTGGACGTCATCCGCCATCAGTCGTCCGAGCCGCGATCGTCCGGCTCGTTCGCCCGTTCGATCAGGCGCGTCAGGCGAACGCCCCGCTCGATCGACTCGTCGAGCTCGAACGTGAGCGCCGGTGCCTGGCGGATCTCGAGCGCGCGGGACAACGCGTTGCGCAGGAATCCCGCGGCACTCTCGAGGCCCTGCTGCACTCTCGGATCCGGCCCCTCGTGCCCGAACACGAGGTAGTAGACCTTCGCGGTCCGCAGATCGCCGCCGACCTCGACCTCGGTGATCGTCACGTTGCCGATGCGCGCATCCTTCACGTCGCGCCGCAGCGTCTCGGTGAGCACCCGCTGGATCTGCGCCGCGAGCCGCTTCGCGCGCGGATTATCCTTCGCCATCGCGCCTCCCGGCAGCCGCGCGCCGCGCTCTACAGCGCGCGCGCGACCTCGACCCGCGAGAAGCACTCGATCTGGTCGCCTTCGCGGACGTCGTTGTAGTTCTTCACGCCGATGCCGCATTCGGTGCCGGCGCGAACCTCGTTGACGTCGTCCTTGAAGCGCCGCAGCGATTCGAGCGCACCCTCGAATATGACCACGTTGTCGCGCAACACCCGGATCGGGAAATTGCGGCGCACGTAGCCGTCGATGACCATGCAGCCGGCGACCGTGCCGAACTTGCTCGAGCGGAACACGCTGCGAACCTCGGCCAGTCCGACGATCTGCTCCTTCACCTCCGGCGCGAGCATCCCCGTCAGTACCGCCCGCACGTCGTCGATCGCCTCGTAGATCACGCTGTAGTAGCGGACGTCGACCGCGTGCTCCTTGATCGCGGCACGCGCCGCGGCATCGCCGCGGACGTTGAATGCGATGATCTGGGCCTTCGACGCCGCGGCGAGCGTGACGTCCGACTCGGTGATTCCGCCGACGCCGGCCGCGATCACGTTCACGCCGACCTCCGCGGTGGACATGCCGACCAGGGCATCGCGCAGCGCCTCGACGCTGCCCTGCACGTCCGCCTTCACGACCACCGGCACGACGCTCGCCTTCGCCTCACCCATCGCCGACAGCACGTTCTGCATGCTCGCGCTCTGCTTCGCGAGCTTCACGTCGCGGGACTTCGTCTGCCGATGCAGCGCGACCTCCCGCGCCTTGCGTTCGCTCTCGACGACCAGCAGCTCGTCGCCCGCGTTCGGCGCGGCCGACAGCCCCAGCACGACGACCGGTATCGCCGGACCGGCGGTGTCGACCGGGCGGCCCGCCTCGTCGAACAAGGCGCGCACGCGCCCGAACTCCTGGCCGACCAGCACGGGGTCGCCGAGCTTGAGCGTGCCCCGCAGCACGAGCACCGTCGCGACCGGTCCCCGGCCCTTCTCGATGCTCGATTCGATCACGTAACCGGCCGCGAAACCCTCGACCGGCGCCTTCAACTCGAGCACCTCGGCCTGCAGCAGCACGCTGTCGAGGAGTTGCTCGACACCCTGGCCGGTGCGCGCCGATACCGGGACGAAGATGTTCTCGCCGCCCCATTCCTCGGGAATCACGCCGTGTTTCGTGAGCTCCTGCTTCACGCGGTCCGGGTCCGCTTCCGGCTTGTCGATCTTGTTCAACGCAACGATGATCGGCACCTTCGCCGCCTGCGCGTGCTGGATCGCCTCGATCGTCTGCGGCATCACGCCGTCGTCGGCCGCGACGACCAGGATCACGATGTCGGTGACCTCCGCGCCGCGTGCCCGCATCGAGGTGAAGGCGGCGTGGCCCGGCGTATCGAGGAACGTGACCATGCCCTTCGGCGTCTCGACGTGGTATGCACCGATGTGCTGGGTGATCCCGCCCGCCTCGCCGGCGGCGACCGTGGTGCTGCGGATGGTGTCGAGCAACGACGTCTTGCCGTGATCGACGTGTCCCATCACCGTCACGACCGGCGGCCGCGGCAGCATCGCGAGCTCGTCCGTCTGAACGCCCTGCAGATCCGTTTCGATCTCGTTTTCCTTGCGCAGGACCGGCTTGTGGCCCATCTCCTCGACGACGAGCACCGCGACGTCCTGGTCGATCGTCTGATTGATCGTCGCCATCACGCCCATGGTCATCAGAACCTTGATGACCTCGGTCGCCTTCACGGCCATCTTCTGCGCGAGTTCCGCGACCGTCATCGCCTCGCCGACCGCCACGTCGCGCACGACCCGGGCGGTCGGCATCTCGAAGCCATGCTTCGCGTCCGACTCGCCGAATGCACGCCGGCGCGTGTCGCGCGACTTCTTCTTCTTGTGCCGCGAGCTCACGTCGCCCGCGATGTGCAGCTCCTGCCGGCCGTAGCGGGTTGCGCGGTCGTCGCCCGCCTCGCGCGCGGGCTTCGGCGGCGCGGGCTTGGCGGCCGCCGCCTTGCGTTCGCGTTCCGCGGCCTCGCGCGCGGCCACCTCGACCTGCCGCCGCGCCTCCTCCTCGGCCGAGCGCTGGCGCGCCTCCTCGTCCGAGCGCCGGCGGATCTCTTCCTCGTGCCGTTCACGGTCGAGACGCTCGCGCTCGAGCCGCTCGTGCTCCGCGCGCTCGATCGCCACGCGCGCCTGCTCCTCGGATTCGCGTTGCCGGTCGAGCTCCTCCTGCTGCAATCGCGCCTGGTCTTCGAGGACCTCGCGCTTCACGTAGGTGCGCTTGCTGCGCACCTCGACGTTCACCGTGCGCGCGCGCCCCTGCGAGCCCGCGAGCTTGAGCTCGGACTGCGACTTGCGCCGCAGCGTGATCTTGCGGGGCGCCGCGTCGCCCCGCGCGTCGTCGCGCCCGTGCGTGCGCCGCAGGTGCGTCAGCAACTCGTGCTTCGCTTCCTCGCTGATGATCCCGTCCGCGCCGTCGACCTGGATGCCCGCCTGGCCGAGCTGCTGCAGCAGCCGGTCGACCGGGACCTTCAGGACTTCGGCGAATTGTGCAACCGTGACATCGGCCATCGTCCCGCTCCTAAGCCTTCGCCTGTTCGGTGGTCGCGTCCTGCTCGAACCAGTGCTTGCGCGCCTCCATGATCAGATCCGCCGCCTTGCCCTCGTCGACGCCGCCGGCCTCGACGAGCTCGTCGACCGCGAGATCCGCGAGATCCTCGCGCGTGCGAACGCCCTTCGATGCGAGCGCGAGCGCGAGCTCCCGGCCCGCGAGCTCGATCAGGTCCTGCGCAGGCGCTCCGTCCGCCGCGGACTCCTCGCTCGCGATCGCCTGCGTGAGCAGCACGTCGCGCGCCCGCGTGCGCAGCTCCTTCACGATCTCCTCGTCGAACTCCTCGATGCTGTTGAGCTCGCTCGCCGGCACGTACGCGATCTCCTCGATCGTCGAGAAGCCCTCCTGCACCAGGATCGTCGCGACGTCCGCGTCGACGTCGAGCTGCTTCATGAACGTCTCGCGCAGGGCATGCGACTCGGACTCGCTCTTCGCCTCGGCCTGCGACTCGCTCATCACGTTGAGCTCCCAGCCGGTGAGCTCGCTCGCGAGGCGGATGTTCTGCCCGCCGCGGCCGATCGCCTGCGACAGCTTGTCCTCGGCGACCGCGATGTCCATCGCGTGCGAGTCCTCGTCGACGACGATCGAGGTGACCTCGGCCGGCGCCATCGCATTGATCACGAACTGGGCCGCATTGTCGTCGAACGGAATGATGTCGACGCGCTCGCCGGCGATCTCGTTGGATACCGCCTGCACGCGGGATCCGCGCATGCCGACGCACGCGCCGACCGGATCGATGCGCGGATCGTTGCTGCGCACCGCGATCTTCGCACGCACGCCGGGATCGCGCGCCGCCGCCAGGATGTTGATCAGGCCCTGACCGACTTCCGGGACCTCGAGCTTGAACAGCTCGACGAGGAACTCCGGCGCGGTGCGCGACATGAACAGCTGGGGCCCGCGCGGCTCCGAACGGACCTCCTTCAGGTAGGCCTTGATACGGTCCTGGGAACGCACGGGTTCGCGCGGGATCATCTCCTCGCGCGGGATGAACCCTTCCGCGTTGGATCCCAGGTCGACGAACACGCCGTTGCGGTCGACGCGCTTCACGATCCCGCTGACCAGCGAGCCGGCGCGATCGCGGTACGCGTCGACGACCTGGGCGCGCTCGGCCTCGCGAACCTTCTGCACGATCACCTGTTTCGCGGTCTGTGCGAGGATCCGGCCGAACGGGACCGATTCCATCGGCTGCTCGACGAAGCCGCCGGGAGCCACGTCGGCGTCCAGATCGCGCGCGTCGTCGAGACGCAGCTCGCGCTCCGGCACCTCGAGCTCGGTCGAGTCGTCCGCGAACACCTTCCAGCGACGGAACGTGTCGTAATCCCCGGTCTTGCGATTGATCGCGACCCGGACGTCGAGTTCCTCGCCGTGCTTCTTGCGGGTGGCCGACGCGAGCGCCGCTTCGAGCGCTTCGTAGATGATTTCCTTGTCGACACCCTTCTCGTTCGAGACCGCGTCGACGGCCATCAAGATCTCTTTGTTCATGCTCGTCCAGACTCCTGCATCAGTACGGCCCATCGCTCGCGCCGGCGACACCCGCGCGCTCAAACCGGCCGCAGTCTCGCCTTCTGTATCCGATCGAACGGCAACACGACCTCGCGTCCATCGACATCGACCTCGATCGCGTCGTTGCCGGCGCCGCGCAACACGCCGACGAAGCGCCGACGCCCGTCGAGCGGCAACTTCAGCTCGACGGACACGCGCTCGCCGACGAAGCGTTCGAAATGCGCCGGCGTGCGCAGCACCCGATCCGCACCGGGCGAAGACACCTCGAGGGTGTACTGCCCCGGAATCGGGTCGGCGCGATCCAGCACCTCGCTGACCGCGCGGCTCACGCCCGCGCAATCGTCCACCGTGACCGCGGCGCCGTCGCGCACGTCGCGATCGATGAACACGCGCAGCACCCCGCCGCGCCCGGCGCGCGCGAACTCGACGTCGACCAGTTCGAAATGCAGCGCGGCGACCGCTGGCTCCAGCAAGCGCATCAACTCGTTGCGCATCGTCCAGATCCCTTCGCGGACAAAAAAGGGGACCATCGGCCCCCTGTAATGAAAAAGCCCCGTCGTCGGGGCTTTTTCCGCCAAAGCGCGTTCATTCGAACGGCCCCCGGGAGGCCGTTCGCGGGTGCGTGGCGTCAGATCGCCAACCGTCCCCGCCGAACGCCGCAAGTATAGTGCGCACCGGTCGCTCGGTAAACCCCGCGCGCACCCGAATGATCCGGTGCCGGCAAAAAAAACCGGGATCGCGGTCAGCGATCCCGGTTCTCAGGGAACCCGTCGGTTCCCGCAGGTCTCTACCAGCGCTTCGGCCCCCGATCGCGGGAACCGCCGCCGCCACCGCCGCCGCCACCGCCGCCGGAGCGCTCCTGCGCCTCGTTCACCTTCAGCACGCGACCCTGGAATTCCTGGCCGTTCAGCGCTTGCATCGCACGTGCCGCATCGGCGCTCGCCATCTCGACGAAACCGAATCCGCGCGGACGACCGGTCTCGCGATCGTTGATCAGCGCGACGGATTGGACTGGACCGTGCTTCTCAAAGAGACCACGGACCGCAGCTTCGTCCATCGAGAACGGGAGATTGCCTACATACATCTTCGTCATTGATAAAGAACCCTAAAACTTTGGAAAGACTATCGGCGGAACGTCCGTGCAGCCGTTTCGGCTCACTCGGAACACCCGCCACCTCGGTCGAAGAGACCTGCTTTGTGGGTGATGACCGGACGGAGCGTGATGACGCCCGCCGACCAGCCACTGTACAAATTAGAATTTCACCAACCGCGGCGGAGTATACACAATCGGCAACCGCTTGAAAATAGCAATATTTATCATTTTCGCGGGTCGAATTGCGGCATCGCAGTATCCGGGTTCGGGCGTGCCTCGCTGCGGTGCGCGGCCGCGCCGCACTGCCCGGACGAGGGCGATTTGCGTATCCTAGTATGTTTTAGCTCCGCCGAGACCGATCACCCATGCCCGCGACCCTCGCAGCGACCCTGATCCCCGGAGACGGGATCGGACCCGAAATCGTCGAATCGGCCGTCAGGATCCTGGACGCGGTCGGCGCGCCGTTCCGGTGGGACATCCAAGTGGCCGGCCTGGAAGGCATCCGTACCGCGGGCGATCCCCTGCCCGCGCGCACGCTCGAGAGCATCAGACGCACGCGCCTCGCGCTCAAGGGTCCGCTCGAGACCCCCTCGGGCGGGGGCTACCGCTCCTCGAACGTGCGCCTGCGCGAGGAATTCAAGCTGTATGCGAATTTGCGGCCCGCGCGGACGCTGATCCCGGGCGGCCGCTTCGACGCGATCGACCTGATCGTCGTCCGGGAGAACCTCGAGGGCCTGTACATCGGTCACGAGCACTACATCCCGATCGACGACGATCCGCACGCGGTCGCGATCGCGACCGGGGTGAACACCCGCCAGGGATCACGCAAGCTGCTGGAATTCGCGTTCGACCATGCGATCGCCGCGGGCCGCAAGAAGGTCACGATCGTGCACAAGGCGAACATCATGAAGGCGCTCACCGGCATCTTCCTCGAGACCGGGCTCGACCTGTACGCGAAGCGGTACCAGGGCAAATTCGTGCTGGATTCGGTGATCGTCGACGCCTGCGCGATGAAGCTCGTGCAGAACCCGTGGCAATTCGACGTGCTGGTCACCACGAATTTGTTCGGCGACATCCTCTCCGACCTCGTCGCCGGTCTCGTCGGCGGCCTCGGCGCGACGCCCGGCGCCAACATCGGCACCGACGCGGCGATCTTCGAGGCGGTGCACGGATCCGCGCCGGACATCGCCGGCAAGGGCGTCGCGAATCCGACCGCGCTGCTGCTCGCCGCCGCGATGATGCTCGATCATTGCGGTCTCGGGGCGCAGGCGCAGCGGCTGCGCGCCGCGATCGACGCGACGCTGAACGTCGATCACGTGCGCACGGCCGACTTCGGCGGCCACGCCGGCACCGCCGAGTACACGCGCGCGATCCTCGAGCGCCTCGCGACGCCCTGAAGACCGCCGTTCCCCGCCCGATGCCCGCCGCGATGCAGCCCGCGATCTCGATCCATCGGCTCGTCAAGCGCTACGACACCGGTCACGTCGCGCTGCACGGGATCGATCTCGAGATCCGCCCGGGCGAGATCTTCGCGCTGCTCGGTCCGAACGGCGCCGGCAAGAGCACCCTGATCAACATCGTCTGCGGAATCGTCACGCCGACCGAAGGACGGGTGCTCGCGGGCGGCCGGGACGTCGTGCGCGAGTACCGCGCCGCGCGCGCGTTGATCGGGCTCGTGCCCCAGGAGCTCGCGACCGACAACTACGAGTCGGTGTGGGCCACCGTGAAATTCAGCCGGGGCCTGTACGGCCGGTCGCCGAATCCCCGGTTCCTCGAATCGCTCCTCGACGCGCTGTCGCTCGCCGACAAGCGCGACGCACGCATCATGACGCTGTCCGGCGGGATGAAGCGCCGGGTGATGATCGCGAAGGCGCTCGCCCACGAGCCGCAGATCCTGTTCCTCGACGAGCCGACCGCCGGCGTCGACGTCGAGCTGCGTCGCGACATGTGGGCGCTGGTGCGGCGCCTGCGGGATCAGGGCGTCACGATCGTGCTGACGACCCACTACATCGAGGAGGCGGAGCAGATGGCCGACCGGATCGGTGTGATCGATCGCGGCTCGTTGATCGTCGTCGAGGACAAGCGCGCGTTGATCGATCAGCTCGGCGAGCGGCAGCTACGGCTGGTGCTGCGCCGGCCGCTCGCCGCGATCCCCGCGGGACTCGCGGACCTCGGCCTGCAGCTGCGCGACCGGGGCGACGAGCTCGTGTTCACGTACGACGCGACCCGGACGATCGACGTGTCGGCGCTCCTGCGCCGCCTGACCGAACTGTCGATCGAGATCTCGGACATGCAGACGCGCCAGTCGTCGCTGGAGGAGATCTTCGTGAAGCTCGTGGGTCGACGATCGTGAGCGCGCCGCTGCCCCGCCCGGCGCCGTTCATGCCGCCGCGCTTCAACCGCCACGGCGTGTATGCGATCTACCGGTTCGAGCTCGCACGCGCGGTCCGGACCTTGATCCAGTCGCTCGTGACGCCGGTGATCACCACCTCGCTCTACTTCATCGTGTTCGGCTCGGCGATCGGCGCGCGGATGCAGAGCGTCGGCGGCGTGCCCTACGGCGCGTTCATCGTCCCGGGGCTGATGATGCTCACCCTGTTCACCGAGAGCATCGCGAACGCGTCGTTCGGGATCTTCTATCCGAAGTTCACCGGGACGATCTTCGAGCTGCTGTCCGCGCCGATCTCGCCGCTCGAGACCGTGCTCGGCTATGTCGGCGCGGCCGCGACGAAATCCGTCGCGATCGGCGCGATCATCCTCGGCACCTCCTCGCTGTTCGTCCCGATCCACATCCTGCACCCGGTCGCGATGGTCGCGCTGCTGCTGCTCACCGCGACGGCGTTCAGCCTGTTCGGGTTCATCGTCGGGATCTGGGCGAAGGGCTGGGAACAGATTCAGATCATTCCGGCGCTGATCATGACGCCGCTGACCTTCCTCGGCGGCGCCTTCTATTCGATCGACATGCTCCCCCGCCCGTGGCGCACGCTGAGCCTGTTCAATCCGGTCGTCTACCTGATCAACGCGTTTCGCTGGAGCTTCTACGGAGCGACCGACGTCGGCATCGGCACCAGCATCGCGTTCACTTTGGGCTTCCTGGCGGCCTGCGCCGCGGCCGTCGCGTGGATCTTCCGGACCGGCTACCGATTGAAGAATTGAGCGTCCCGAAGCCTCGTCCCGCCGCGGCCGACGCCCGCGACGAGTTGCGCTATCATCCCGCGATGAACACGCACCCCACCCGCCTTTCGCTCCGGTTCGCCGGGATCCTGCTCGCCACGCTCGCGCTGCCGGCGTTGCAGGCGCGCGCCGCCGCGACCGCCGCTCCCGCCGCCGCGCCCACCGCGCCCGCCGCCAAGACGGCCGAGGGCCCGCCGCTGAAGATCAACCTCGATGCCTTCGAGGCGATGAAGAGGAAAGCGACGCTGCCGGACGGGATCAAGCTCGCGTACCTGCAAATGGGCGATCCGCGAGGCACGCCCGTGGTGTTGATTCACGGCTACACCGACAGCGCCCGCGATTGGGTTCCGATGTTGCCGTACCTGCCGAAGCGCTTCCGCCTGATCCTCGTCGACCTGCGCGGCCATGGTCAATCCAGCAAACCCGATTGCTGCTACGACCTGTACGACTTCGCCTACGACATCAAGCTGCTGCTCGACCAGTTGCACGTGCGCAAGGCCGATATCGTCGGCCACTCGCTCGGCTCGCTGGTCGCGCAGCGATTCGCCGAGACCTGGCCGCAGCGCACCAACCGCGTCGTCTTGATCTCCTCGACCGGCGGGCGCAACCCGTGCGAACCCGCGAGCCGGCGACAATTCGACTTCGCGGCGCAGATCCGCGCGCTGAAGGCGCCGTTGACGGCCGATTCACCGTTCATGATCGAGTGGTGGAGTTCGCCGACCCCGGTCAACCGGGAATTCATCCGGCGGGAGCGCGAGGACGCCGCCAAGATTCCGCTGCGCGTGTGGCGCGCGGTGCTCGACCAAGCGCTCACGAATCCGGATCTGCGGACGATGCTGCCCCGCTTGAAGGCGCCCACCTTGCTGATCTGGGGCAGCCGGGACCCGATCATGGGCCCCGAGGACCGCGCATCGCTGCGGGCCGGCCTGCCGCACGCGCAAGTGAAGATCTTCAAGGGCCTCGGCCACAACCCGTTCTGGGAGCAACCACGCAAGGTCGCCGCGGTGATCGCCCGCTTCCTCGAGGAGCATCGCTGACCGGGTCAGCCGGCGCGAACCGCCCTCACAGCGCCTCCGGCGCGATCGCAACGGCCGCGGGCGCGGAATCGGACCCGGGTTCCGGGACCGGGTCTAGGCCGGCGTCGGCGCGTTGCGCATCCGCCCGGTCCTTCTCCAGGTCGAGCGAACGGCACGCCCACACGTAGACCAACGCCGACACCGGCAACCCGACGAGCATCGCGACGTCGGCGCCGCCGAGCGCCCGGGCGATCGGCCCTTTGTACAGGTCCGTGCTGAAGAACGGGATCATCGCGGCGAATCCGACGAAGTACGCGGTGAGCCCGCGCCAGTTCCAGCGGCCATACATGCCGTGCGGATTGAAGATCTCCCGCACCGAATAATGGCCCTTGCGCACCCAGTAGAAATCGACGAGGTTGATCGCCGTCCACGGCGTGAACAGGTACAGCAGGACCGCGAGGAACTCGCCGAACTGGGTGACGAAGTCGCGCGACGCGGCGAGCGCGAGACTGGTCGCGGCGACCGCGGACAGGAGCACCGCGAACAGGCGCTTGCCGAGCGACGGCTTCACCGAGGCGAGCGAGTCGGCGACGCTCATCAAGGTGAGCGACGCACCGTAGAAGTTCAGTGAAGTGATCGTGACCAGCCCGAGCAGCGAACAGATCAGCAGCGGCTTGCCGAAATGCGGCAGCACCGCGTCGGCCGCCGCGCGCAAAGCCGCCACCACCTCCAGGTGCGGGAACGCCGCCGCCGCGACGGTGCCGACCAGCATCGTCCAGGTGCCGCCGATGAACGCGCCGAGGTAGGTCCACCAGAAGGACGCGGTCACGCCGACGTCGCGCGGCAGATAGCGCGAATAATCGGACACGTAGATCGACCACGAGACCTGGTAGGACGCCGCGGCGAACACCTGCGCGAGGAACGGCACCGCGACGAACTCGCGCCAGTCGAGCTCGCGCGCGTCGAAGCCGGCATGCAGCGACACCGCGACCGAGAACACCAGCAGCGCGACGATCAGCGTGTAGGCGATCATGCGCTGCGCGAGGTGGATCAAATCGTAGCCGACGACCGCGAAGAACACCGACAGTGCCGTGAAGCCGATCATCGTCGGGGCGGCGGCGCCGCCGTAGAGACTGTGGACGGTCTGCGCGGCGAGGATCTGGTTGAACGCGTTGTACCCGATGTAGGCGATCAGCGCGACCCCCCAGACGAGCAGTGCGCCGACGTAGCCGAACTGGGGGCGCGACTGGATCATCTGCGGCAACCCGAGCTGCGGGCCCTGGGTCGAATGGAAGGCCATGAAGAAGGTGCCGAGCGCCGACCCCAGCACGACCGCGACCGTCATCCAGACCAGGTTGCCGCCGAGCGCGACGCCGACGACCCCGGTCGCGACCGTCGCCAGATGCGCGTCGCCGGCGAACCAGACCGGCCAAAGATGCCAGACCTTGCCGTGCCGCTCGGCGAGCGGCACGTAATCAATCGAACGCCGTTCGATCAACCGGCCGCCGACGCGGCCCTGCTCCGATTTTGCCAATGAACGCTCCCCGCCGTGATCCCGGATTCGCGAACCTCACGGATTCGTCGAAGCCCGGGATCGTAACCGGCGGGGGCCGCTCGCGGCAATGCGGTCCGGCGCCCTCGCCGGCCCGCCCGCCGCGAGCACCGGACCGCGGCGCGCCGGCTCAGCGGCCGCCGTCGCCGTGATCGTGGCCGTGATCGCCGCCGTGCCGGTGCCCGTCGCGTCGATCCCAGCCGCGATGCTCGCCGTGATCGTGTCGATCCCAGCGGCCGCCGCGATCCTCGCGGTAGCGACGGTCGCGCTGTTCGCGCTCGTCATAGTCGCGCCGCGCCGGCTCGTACACGTCCCGGTACCAGCGGTCGCGGACGAAGTACACCGGCCGGTCGCAGGCGTTGAACTGCGCGCAATGCACCCGCCAGTTCAGCTCATACCCCGGCGGCACGTGCAGATACACCGGCGGCAGCTCCGGTGCCGCATACGGCGGTGGCGCGACGAGGACCGGCTGCGCATAGATCAATTGCGGCGCCGGGACGTTGCCGAGGTTGATCTGCCCGTAGAGACCGGGCTGGTTGAACGAGATCGACACGCCGACGTTGCCGGCGAACGCGGCGGGCGCCGCCAGCATCGCCGCGACCCAGAGGAGTTTTCTCATTGATCCGCTTCCCATGATGGTTGCTCCGATTCACGCCGAGCGCGCCGCGAGGTCCCGGAGGACGCTCTCGAGCCGGCGCAGCCCACACGGCGAAAGTATCCGCGAATCCAAAACGAATAAGCGAGACATTTCATGCAGTTTTACGCGATTTTCATAAACTGTACGAAATCACATGCCGCCATTTGGCGACAGTTGCGCGTGTCGCTTGCAGGATCCCGCAAGCCTTGGGCTGGCTCCGCGCGCCCTCCCGCCCGGCAATGCGCCGGTCATACGCTATACTCCGGCGATGCGCGCGATGAAGTGGATCGGTATCACGCTCGGAGCGCTGGTCGTCCTGGTCGCCGCCCTGCTCGCCTCGGTCGTGGCGTTCGTGAATCCGAACGACTACAAGCCCCAGATCGAGCAATTCGCCGCGAGCGCGACCGGACGCGAGCTCACGCTGCCCGGCGCGATCCACCTGTCGGTGTTCCCCTGGATCGCGCTGAAATTGGGGCCGGCCACGCTCGGCAATCCGCCGGGCTTCGGCAACCAGCCGTTCGCGTCGGTGCGCCGCGTATCGCTGCGGGTGAAGCTGCTGCCGCTGCTCCTGCACCGGCGGCTGGAGATCGGGCGCGTCGAGATCGACGGACTGGACCTGCTGCTCGAGCGCAACGCGGCGGGTCAGGGCAATTGGCAAGGACTCGGCACCTCCTCGAGCGCCGCGAACCCGCCGCAGGCTGCGAACGGGGGCCCCGGCGCGTTGCCGCAGCTCGAAGGCATTTCGCTCACCGACGGCCGCATCCGCTACGGCGCGCTGGTCGCCGACCACCTCGACCTCGACGTCGGACATCTCGGCCCCGGCATCGAAGTCCCGGTCAAGCTCTCGCTGGAGCTCGCGGCCCAGGCCGGCGCCCCGGCGTTCCCGATCGCCGCGAATTTCGATTTCACGCCGGACGCCGGATTGCGTCGATTCCGGTTCGCCACCCTGACGTTGCACGGCAAGCTCCCCCCGCATGGGCCGGGCGCGGCGGCGGATTGGGATTTCGCGGCACCGGGTTCGAGTCTCGACCTGCGCGCGCAGAGCGCCGAGGTCCCGCGGTTCACGCTGCACCTGGCGGATGCGCGCATCACCGGCCAGCTGCGCGCGACCCGGATCCTGGCGACACCTCAGGTCGTCGGCAACCTGCACCTCGACCCGCTGTCGCTACGGGAATGGTTCGACCATCTGGGCGTGAAGCTACCGAGAACGCGCGACGCGAAGGCCCTGACGCGCGTCGCGGTGACGACCGGTTTCGCGTATTCGGCGCCGGCGATCCGGCTCTCGGCCCTCGACTTGCAGCTCGACGACACCGACGTCCGGGGCGCTGCGACGATCACGACGCTCGCGCCGCACGCCGCGACGTTCGAACTCGGCGTGAACCGGATCGATATCAGCCGGTATCTGAGCCCGGATTCGGCGAGCGCATCTCCCGCGGCGTCGACCGCGCCCGCGAGCGACCCGTTGCGGACCTTGAATCTCCATGGGCGGCTCACGATCGGCGACCTGCGCGTCGCCGGACTCCACCTCAGCCAGGTCCACGTCGGTGTCTCGGCCGGCGGCGGGATCCTGACGCTCGCCCCGGCGAATGCGTCGCTCTACGGCGGCAGCGCGACCGGCCGGATCACGATCGACGACCACGCGGCGATCCGCGGCGTGCGGATCGCCGAGAGCCTCGCGGGCGTCGACGTCGCGCGCCTGTTGCAGGATTTCGCGAAGACCCGACGGCTCTCCGGCCGGGGCGATCTCAGCGCGACCTTGACGGCTCGAGGCCGCGGGACGAACGCGATGCTGCGCAGCTTGAGCGGTCACGTCGCGGCGAACGTGACCGGCGGTGCGATCGAGGGCATCGACCTGTGGTCGGACGTCAATCACGCGATCGCGCTGTGGAGCCACCAGCCCGTGTCGACGAATTCAGGGTCCGGACGCACGCCGTTCGATGCGCTGTCGGCGTCCGCGGACCTCGTCGACGGTATCGCGACCACGAAGGACCTCACGATCTCGTCCCGCAACCTCCGCGTGACCGGCGTCGGCACGACGAACCTGCCGACACGCGCGATCGACTATCGCCTGCAGGTCAGGCTCTTGAGTTCCCCGACGGCGAGCGCGCCGGCACTCGCCGACATACCGGTCGCGGTCACCGGAACCTTGACCGCGCCGAAGGTCAGCCCGGACATCGCAGGGCTCGCGAAGGCCCAATTCGGTGGACGACTTCGCCAGCGTGGCGACGCGCTGAAGAAAGCGCTCGAAGAGAAACTGAAGCGCCTGCTCGGTCACTGACGGGAGAGCGAATCGTATGCGAATCTCACGATTGATCGGCGCGGTCGCGATGCTCATCCCGTTGCTCGCAACCGCGGCCGCACCGTCCGCACCGCCGGCACCGCTAGGCCCGCCGGCCCCGCTCGCCGCGCCGGGCAACGCGGCGACGAGCGCGCTGCATCGCCTGTTCCGACGCGACTGGGATCGCCAGATGCGCGAGCACCCGTTGACCGCCTCCGATCTTGGCGACCGTCGCTTCAACGACCGCTGGCCGGACCGCAGTGTCGCGGCGATCGGGCGCGCCCACGCTGCGGACGCGAGCGCCCTCGCCGCGTTGCGCCGGATCGACCGCGCGGCGCTCGATCCGCAGGATCGGATCAGCTACGACTTGTTCGAGTGGCAGCACGAGGACGCGCTGGACGCGTACCGTTTCCACGAATACCTGTTTCCGTTGAACCAGCTCGGCGGGATCCAGACCGCCGGCGACTACGCGCAGACGCTGCGATTCGTGACGGCGAAGGACTATGCCGACTGGTTGCACCGGCTCCGGACCTTCGGCACCTACATGGACCAGACGATCGCGCTGTTGCAGCTCGGGATCGACGAAGGCTACACGCTGCCGCGCGTCGCCGCCGCGCGCATCCCGTCGCAGATCGCACAGAACGTCGTCACCGACCCGGCGCGCAGCCCGTTCTACGCGCCGTTCGCGAAGATCCCGGCGACCATCGATGCCGCCGATGCGCAGCGGCTGCGCGCCGAAGCGCGCGCCGCGATCGCGGCCGTGGTCGTGCCCGCCTATCGCCGGCTCGGGCGATTCTTCGCCGACGACTACCTGCCGCATTGCCGGACGAGCATCGCGGCCGACGCGTTGCCCGACGGACGGGCTTACTATGCGTATCTGGTGCGTCACTTCACGACGACCGATCTGACGCCGGCGCAAGTGCATGCGATCGGCCTCGCGAAAGTCGCGCAGATCCACCAGCAAATGCTCGCGATCATCCGTCAGGTGCACTTCGCCGGGGGATTCCAGGCGTTCCTGCGGTATCTTCGCACCTCGCCGCGCTTCTACTACAAGAACCCCGCGCACCTGCTCGAGGCCTACGAAGCGCAGGCGAAGATCATCGATCCGCTGTTGGTCACGGAGTTCCACCGGCTGCCGCGGATCCCGTGGGGGATCAAGGTGATCCCGGCCGACCAGGCGCCGAACACCTATCCGGCGTACTCGTACCCGCCCGCCGCGGACGGCAGCCGCGCCGCCTACATGTTCGTGAACCTGTACAAGCCGCAAACGCGGCCGAAGTACGAGATACCGGTCCTCACCTGCCACGAAGGCCGGCCGGGGCATGCGCTGCAACTGTCCCTGGCGACCGAGATGCGCGGGTTGCCGAAGTTCAGGCGTTTCGGCTATTACAACGCGTACGGCGAAGGCTGGGCGCTCTACGCCGAGGTGCTGTGCGGTGAGATGGGCGTGTACCGGACGCCCTACCAGCGCTTCGGTGCGCTGTCCTACCAGAGCTGGCGCGCGGTGCGCCTGGTCGTCGACACCGGCATTCATTCCGAGGGCTGGACGCGGCAGCGAGCGGTCGACTACATGAAGGCGAACACGGCCTTGAGCGACCAGAACATCCAGACCGAGGTGGACCGGTACATTGCGTGGCCCGGCCAGTCGCTGTCGTACATGATCGGCGAAATGACGATCCTGAAGCTGCGCGCCGATGCGCGGCGCGCGCTCGGCGCGCGCTTCGACATCAAGGCGTTCAACGACGAGATCTTGTCCGGCGGCACGCTGCCGATGAGCGTGTTGAGCCGCGCGGTGCATGCCTGGATCGTGCGCACCGCGGCCGGCGCGACCGCGCCCGCGACCGCGCCCGCCGGCGGCGCGACGCGACCCCGCCCGCGCTGACCCGCGGCTTCGCCGCGCTCAACGCGCCGCGACGACCGCGCCCGCCTCGAGCAGGCTCGTCTCGAGGATTTCGACCGCCTCGTCGACGTCGCTCCGGGAGATCATCAACGGCGGCATGAAGCGCACGGTGCTCTGCCCGCACGAGAGCAGGATCAAGCCGTTCTCGAACGCCCGACGGATCAGCGCATCGCACAGCGCCCGCGCCGGCTCCCGGCCCCCACGATCGACGACCAGTTCCATGCCGATCATCAAGCCGCGGCCGCGCACCTCGCCGATCACGTCGTGATGCGCCATCAGCCCGCGCAGCCGATCCATGAAGTAGGTGCCGGTGCTCGCGGCGTTGGCGCAATACTCGCGCTCGACGAGTTCGAGCGTCGCCAAGGCCGCCGCGCAGCACACCGGGTTGCCGCCGTAGGTATTGCCATGCGCTCCCCGCGTCCACTTCGACATGATCGACGCCTTCGCGACCACCATGCCGATCGGCATGCCGCTGCCGAGACCCTTCGCGAGCGTCATCACGTCGGGCACGACGCCCGAGTGCTCGCACGCGAACATCCTGCCCGTCCGGCCGACGCCCGATTGGACCTCGTCGAAGATCAGCAAGATGCCGTGCCGGTCGCACAGCGCGCGCAGTCCGGAGAGGAAGCCGTCCGGCGGGACGAGATAGCCGCCCTCGCCCTGGATCGGCTCGACCAGGATTGCCGCGACCTCGCTCGGCGGCACGTTGCTCGCGAACAGCACGTCCTCGATGTACCGCAGCACCGCACGCCCCTGGTCCGCCCCCGCGAACAGCGGCCGGTACTCGTTCGGGTACGGTACGTGCGTGACGCCCGGCATCGTCGGGAAAAAGCCCTTCTGCTGGGTGTACTTGCTCGCGGTGAACGACAACGAGCCCAGCGTGCGCCCGTGGAAGCCGCCGAGGAAGCCGATGAACCGCGACCGTCCGGTCACGTACCGCGCGAGCTTCAGCGCGCCCTCGACGGCCTCGGTGCCGGACTGTGCGAAGAAGCTCATCACCGGTTCGTGCATCGGCGCGAGATCGTTGATCCGTTCGCCAAGGCGCACCTGCCCCTCGTGCCAGTAATCGGACGAGATGTGCAGGAACTTCTCCGCGGCGTCCTTGATCGCCTGCACCACCTGGGGGTGGCTGTGGCCCGTGCTGCAGACCGCGATGCCGGCCGCGAAGTCGAGGAACCGGTTGCCGTCGACGTCCCAGATCTCGGCGCCCCGGCCGTGCGACATCACGAACGGGTAGTCCCGCGGATAGGACGGCGACACGACCTTCGCGTCCCGCGCGAGGAGCGCGCGAGCCTTCGGTCCGGGCAATTCGGTCACGATGCGTTGCGTCTTCATCTCGATCTCCGACGTCATTCCACCACGGTCTGCGACTGCTCGCGCAGGTACTGCGGCAGGTAGTAAAAGGATCCGATCGCCTTGTTCGTCGAGCCCGACCCCTTCCAGCCGCTGAACGCCTGGTACCAAGGCCAGGCGCCGGTCGTCGCGCCCTGCGGTCGATTGACGTACACGGTGCCCGCCTCGATGTGCTCGAGGAAGTGCGCGACGTCGGCCGCGCCTCCGTAACAACCCGCGGTGAGGCCGAGCGGCGACGCATTCGCGCGGGCGACGCCCTCGGCGAAGCTCGCGACCGGTGCGATCATCAGGATCGGCAGGAACATCTCGCGATCGAACAACGGATGCCCGGGTGGCGCCGTCGCGATCGTCGGCGCGACGTAGCACCCGGCGCCGAGCGCGCCGTCGCTGAGCCGCCGGCCGCCCTCGAGGATCCGGGCACCCTGGCCACCGAGCTCGCGCGCGTAGCCGAGGTAACTCTCGACCGCCCGCTCGTTGATCACCGGTCCCATCCAATGATCGCGATGCGTCGGGTCGCCGATGCGCAGCGCCCGCGCCGCCTCGACGAGTCGCTCGATCAGGCGCGGCGCGAGCGATTCGACGACGTAGACCCGCGACAGCGCCGAGCACTTCTGACCGCTGAGTCCGAAGGCGGAGCGCGCGATGCCCGGAACGGCACGGTCGAGATCCGCCGCGGCACCGACGATGCACGCGTTCTTGCCGCCCATCTCGGCGATGCACGGTCGCGACCAGGCGCCGGCGGCCATGCGGCGGCACAGGCTCATGCCCACCGCGTGCGAACCGGTGAACGTGATCCCGGACACGTCGGGGTGTCCGACCAGCGCCTCACCGGCCTCGGCGCCGCTGCCGGTCACGAGATTGAACACGCCCGGCGGATAGCCGGCATCGCGAATGCAGTCCGCGAGCAGCCGCGTCGCCCACGGCGTATCGGTCGCGCCCTTCGCGACCACGGTATTCCCCGTGACCAGCGCCGCTGCGGTCGGACCCCCGGCGAGCGCGAGCGGGAAGTTGAACGGCGAGATCACCGCCCAGACCCCATGCGGCTTCAGCACGCTCCGGTTGCGCGAGCGCGGTCCCTTGACCGGATCGTCCGCGAGCGCCCGATCGAACCCTTCGTAACGCAGGAAGTCTTCGGCATACCCGGTGAAGAAGTCCGCGGCCTCCTGGGTCTCGCCGAGCGCCTCCATCCGGTTCTTGCCGACCTCGAGGCTGAGCGCGGCCCCGATCGAATAGACCCGCTCCTCGAGCAGTGCCGCGACGCGTCGCGACAAGCGCACGCGTTCCGCGATCGGCGTCGCGCGCCAGGCCGGGAACGCCGCCTTCGCCGCCGCGACCGCAGCGGCGACCTGAGCCCGGTCCGCGGTCGCGAACCGCCCGAGCAGCGTCCCGTCGATCGGGCTGCGATCCTCGACGGCGCCCGCCCCGTCGACGTCGCGACCGCCGATGTGCAACGGATGGGACGCGCCGAGCGCGGCCCGCACGTCGCGCAGCGCCGCCTCGAACCGCCGGTGCATCTCCTCCGGCGGATCGAACATCGTCGAATAGGTCAGCTTGAAGCTCATGTCCAGTCGAACTCCCCGAGCAATCGATCCAGCAGTGCGAGCGCGTCCGCGAGGTCGCGCTCGCCGATCACGAGCGGCGGCGCGAGGATGAGCAGGTTCCCGCGGGCCGCGAACGACACGCCCGCGTCGCGCGCCCGATCGATCAGCGCGCGCAGCGATGCATGCGTCGTCGGCCACGGTGCGAGCGGCGTCCGCGTCGCTCGGTCGCGCACCAGCTCGAGCACCGCGAACAGGCCGGCACCCCCGCGCACGTCGCCGACGACCGGACGCCGCGCCGCGATTCGATCGAGCGCCGACCGCAGCGCGGCGCCGAGCCGGCGCGAACGCCCGATCAGATCCTCCTCCTCGTACGCCCGGACCGCCGCGACGCCCGCCGCGCACGCGAGCGGATGGCCGCAATAGGTGAGTCCGGTGTAGAGCATCGTGTGCTCCAGCGGTGCCGCCACTCCCGCCGAGAGCACGACGGCGCCGAGCGGCAGGTGCGCACCCGTGAGCCCTTTCGCGAGCGTCATCAAATCCGGCCGGCCCGCCTCGCCGTAGCGCTGCCACGCGAACCATTCGCCGCAGCGGCCGAAGCCGCTCATCACCTCGTCGGCGATCAGATGGACGCCGCGCTGCGCGGTCTCCTCGCGCAAGCGTGGCCAGAAATTGTCGGGCGCGACGATCCCATTGGTGCCGGCGTTCGGCTCCATCAGGACCGCGGCCACCGCGCCGGCGCCCGCACCGTCGATCACTTCCCCGACCCGCGCGGCCGCGGCGGCACCGCAATCCGAATCGGTCGTGGTGCCGAACGGGCAACGGTACGCGTACGGCGGCGGCACTCGCAGCACGCCGAACGACGCCGCGTCGACCTGGCTCTCGGTGCGCGAATCCCCGGACAGCGCCATCGCCGCATAGCTCGCCCCGTGGTACGAACGCTCGCGCGTGATCACGCGGCCGCGGGCCTTTCGGCTCGCCTGCCGCGCGAACTTGACCGCGTGTTCGTTCGCATCCGCGCCGCCGAGCGTGAAGAACACGCGCCCGCCGGCGAACCCGCTCTTCTCCAGCAACCGCTCGGCGAGCCGTGCGCGGGGTTCCGCGCCCCAGGCGGCGGTCACGAAGCACAGCTTCGCGGCCTGTTCCTGGATCGCGCGCACGACCTGCGGGTGCTGGTGCCCGAGGTTCGAGCACTCCGCGAGGCTGCTCATGTCGAGGTAGCGGCGGCCGCGGTCGTCGATGAAGTACGCGCCCTCGCCGGCGACGATGGTCGGCGCGCGCCAATCCGCCTGGACGCACCAGCTGTGCATCACCGCGCGGCGTTCGATCTCTTCGGTGGATTCCGTGGGCAAGGGAGCGGTTCGCGACAGTTGTACGATTAACGAACGTTTAGTACGCTTATCGCACAATTTTAAGCGATCCGGAACGATGCCGTCAAAGCCGCCGGCATCACGAACCCGAACGAGGACTCCGCCTGTGCCGATCTCGCTTGAACGCGCGCGTATCGCGACGACCGCCCGCCCCGAGGCCGACGCGCACCCCGCCACGCGCGCGGCGGAGGCGTTCGATCGCAGCCCCGACTACGTGCAGTCGCTGCATCGCGGCCTCGACGTGATCCGCGCGTTCGGCGTCGATCGACCGACGCTGTCGCTCGCGCAGATCGCTCGCGAGACCGGCTTGTCGCGCGCGGTCGTGCGGCGGCTGTTGATGACGCTCGGATACCTCGGCTACGTCGACAAGCACGGCCGGGAGTTCACGCTCACCCCGCGCGTGCTCGACCTCGGCTACCGATATCTGTCTTCCCTGCCCGTCGCGCAGTTCGCGCTGCCGGTGATGGAGCGTCTCGCGCGACGCATCGACGAATCCTGCTCGCTCGGCGTGCTCGACGGCCACGACGTCGTGTACGTCCAGCGCGTCGCGGTCCGCAAGGTGATGACCATCAACCTGAGCGTGGGCGCCCGCCTTCCCGCGTACTGCACCTCGATGGGCCGCGTGCTCGTCGCGAATCTCGCCGCCGCGGACCGCGAGCGCTGGCTCGCCGAGACCGAGCCCGCGGCCCGGACGCAATTCACGATCGCCGATCGCGGCGCGCTCGGGCGGGAACTCGAACGGGTGCGCACCCAGGGCTGCGCGTACGTTCAGCAGGAACTCGAGCTCGGCCTATGCTCGGTCGCGGTCCCCATCCACGGCCGCAGCGGCGAGACGATCGCGGCGCTCAACGTCGGGCTGCCGTTCGGTCCCGGCGCCCGGGCGCGGGCGCTCGGCGAGATCCTCCCGGCGCTGCG
>JAJYAM010000083.1 GCA_021779535.1 Pseudomonadota bacterium | reverse complement strand
GATCGCGGCCCGCGGCTACCGCGGCTCGGCACGGGGCGCGCGGCTCGTCGCGAGCGGGGATGCGGCCGCGGTGGTCGGCGACGAGCCGCTGCTGCTCGCGCGGCGCGGGATCGGACCGGTCGCGGTCGGGCGGCAGCGGGCGGCGGCCGCGGAGCTGTTGATCGCCGCGGGCTGCGACGTGATCGTCTGCGACGACGGCTTGCAGCACTACGCGCTCGCGCGCGACGTCGAGATCGCGGTCGTCGACGGCGAACGGCGGCTCGGCAACGGCCATCTGCTGCCGGCGGGGCCGCTGCGCGAGCCGGTGCGCCGCCTGCGCGAGGTCGACGCGGTCGTCGTGAACGGCGGCGTCGCGGCGGGCGGGGAGCTCGCGATGCGGTTGGTGCCGGGCGAGGCGGTGCGGATCCGCGACGGGGCGAGGGCGCCGCTCGCCGCGTTCGCCGGCCGCCCGGTGCACGCGGTCGCCGGAATCGCGGACCCGGCGCGCTATTTTCGGATGCTGCGCGGCGCGGGACTCGAGCCGATCGAGCACCCGCTCGACGACCACGCGCGGATCGGCGCCGCCGAATTCGCGTTCGGCGACGACAATCCGGTGCTGATGACGGAGAAGGATGCCGTAAAATGCACCGATCTGGCCGACGAGCGGCATTGGTACGTGCCGGTCGACGCGTGCTTCGACGCGGCCGACGAAGCGACGCTCCTCGGCGTGGTCATGCGCTCGATCTGAGGTTCGCTGTGGACAAACGATTGCTCGATCTCCTGGTGTGCCCGATCTGCAAGGGCCCGCTGCGCTTCGTGACCGGAACGACGCCGGAACTGGTGTGCCGCGCGGACCGGCTGGCCTATCCGATCCGCGAGGACATCCCGGTGATGCTCCCGGACGAGGCACGCGCGCTCGCGGCCGACGACCCGCTGCTCGAGCGCTGAGCGCGCGGGGCGTCTGCGGTGTTCCACGTCGTGATCCCGGCGCGGTATGCGTCGACACGGCTGCCGGCGAAGATGCTCGCGCCGATCGCGGGCCGCCCCCTCGTGCAATGGGTCTGGGAGCGCGCGTGCGCGAGCGGGGCGCAGCGCGTGATCGTCGCGACCGACGACGAGCGGATCCGCGAGGCCGCGCGCGCGTTCGGGGCCGAGTGCGCGATCACCGATGCGGCGCACGCGTCGGGCACCGATCGGGTCGCCGAGGTCGCGCGCCGGTTCGGGTTCGCGCCGGACGCGATCGTCGTCAACGTGCAGGGCGACGAGCCGTTGATCGCTCCGGCGCTGATCGCGCGGCTCGCGGCAGGGCTCGCGGAAGATCCGACCGCCGACATCGCGACCCCGGTTGCGCCGATCCGCTCCCTCCAGGAATTCCTCGATCCGAACTGCGTGAAGGCGGTCTGCGACGCGGCCGGTCGTGCGCTCTACTTCAGCCGCGCGCCGATCCCGTGGCCGCGCGACGCCGCACCCGACACGCGGCCGGCGCGCTTCGACGGCGCGTGGCGGCACCTTGGCCTGTATGCGTACCGGGTCGCCGGGCTCGCGCGCTTCGCGGGCCTCGCGCCGGCGCCGCTCGAGTCGTGCGAGCGCCTCGAGCAGCTGCGCGCGCTGGAAAACGGGATGCGCATCCGCGTGATCGCGCTCACCGAGGCGCCGCCACCCGGCGTCGATACGCCCGAGGACCTCGAGCGCGTCCGCGCGATACTCGGGGGCGCTTGAGATGCCCTATACGATCTCCCACGCGGCGGCGGTACTGCCGTTCTCGCGCTGGCTGAAGCCGCGGCGGCTGCTGTCGGCCGCGGTGATCGGCAGCATGATCCCGGACCTCGGTTATCTGCTGCCGCACGACCTGCCGCGCGTCGAGACGCATTCGTTGCACGCGCTGTTCACGTTTTGCGTGCCGGCCGGGCTCGCGTGCTACTGGCTGTTCCAGATCCTGATCAAGCCGGCCGGTCTCGAGGCCTTGCCGGACGGCGCGTACGCGCGCGCGCGACCCGTCGCCGCGAGCGCGCGGATCGGCGCGGCGCGCGATTGGCTGCGCGCGACGGTCGGCGTGCTCGCCGGCGCGGTCACGCACCTCGCGTGGGACGGTTTCACGCACGAGGGCGCACGCGGGGTGCGGATGCTGCCGACGCTGACCGGTACCCTGGGCGACGTCGCGGGCCATCAGTTGTTGATCTACAAGGTACTCCAGCAACTGAGTTCGCTGGTCGGACTCGCGATCGTGATCTGGATCGCATCGCGGGCGCTCGCGGTGCCCGCGCCGGCGCCGCGGCCGGTGCGCCGGCTCGCGAGCGTGGAGCGCGAGGCGTGGGGCATCGCCTATCCGGCGTCCGCGCTGCTTGCGAGCGCGGGGCTGCTCGCGGTCACGGGCCTGGGGCAAGGCGTGCACGCCTGGCTCGATTCGACCGCGATCGCGGCGTTACGCGGGCTCGCGATCGCCGCGATCGTGGTGAGCGTGGCGCTGCGTTTCCGCCTGCGCTACGTCAGGCTCCCGGCGATCGCCCGCTAGCGAAGCACTCGCCCGCGCACGATCGCCGGGAATACCGCCGTCAGTGGTCGTTGCGCTCGGTACTCGAGGTGTCCGGCGTCGATGACCAGACCACGTATTTGTCGGCGCTCGCCGGCGCGGGCGCCGCCGGCTGTACCGGCGCAACCGGTGCCGGCCGCGATTCCGCGATCGGCCGGGGTTCGGCCGCCGGACGCGGCTCGACCGCCGGGCGTGGTTCGAACGCCGGACGCGGCTCGAACGCCGGACGTGGCTCGGCCGCGCCGCCGAAATCCCGCGCGGCGGGCTCGCGCGCCGGTGCCGACGGCGCAGCGCTCGACGGCATGGCGTCGCCGGTCGGCGAGCCGCCGGTCGATGAGCCACCGTCGGGCCCGGCCACGGTGGTCGCGTTTGCCCCCGCGCCGTCCCGGCGTCCCCGTCCGCCACGGCGCCGTCGGCCCCGGCCGGTCCGCTCTCGGTCGCCAGTCCGCTCCCGCTCACCGCCTTCGGTGCGCGGCGCATCGCCGGTACGTGGGGAGTCGCTGCGCGGTGCCTCGCTGCGCGACGCACTCTCGATGCGGGCTGCCGCTTCCGCGGGCCGGGCGCCCTCGGCGCGCGGCTCGCGGCTTCGCTCGCCCGTGGCTTCGCGTCGGCCGCCCTCAGCGCGGCTCTCGCCACGCGGCTCGGCACGCGGCTCGGCACGCGGCGGCCGGACGTCGCGGCGCGGTTCGTCCCGGCGGCCGTCGCGTCCTCCCTCCCGCCCGCCGTCGCGTCGACCGTCACGGCCACCATCCCGGCGTCCGTCCCGGCTGCGATGCCGATCGGTCCGACCGTCGCGCGTGGCGTGGCGCTCGCGATGCGCGTGCGTGCTCACCGGTGCCGGCGCGGGTTCCGCGGGCGGCGCCTTCTCGCCGAACAGCCAGATCCACAGCCGCTGGAAGATCCCGAGCTGGCGGGCCGGCGGCGCCGCGGGCGCCGGTGCGGCCGCGGGTTCCGGGACCGCGACCGCTATCGGTGCGGGCGAGGTCGGCAGCACCGCGGCGACCAGTGGCACGTCGGCCGGCGGCTTCTTGTCGCGATCGCCGATGTTCGAGTCGTCGAGCACCGGCGTTTCCGGGATCAGGTAGCTTACGGGCGCGTTCTCCAGCAGTTCCTTCTCGTCGTCGCGGATCCGCCGCAGCGAATACGCCGGCGTCTGCAGGTGCGGGTTCGGGACGATCACGAGCGAGACCCGGTCGCGGACCTCGATCTGCCGCAGGCCTTCGCGCTTCTCGTTGATCAGGTAGGTCGCGACGTCGACCGGCACCTGCGCGATCACGCGGCCGGTGCGCTCCTTGCGCGCCTCCTCGCCGATCAGGCGCAGCAGCGCGAGCGACATCGATTCGACGCTGCGGATCGAGCCCACCCCGCCGCAGCGCGGGCAGCCGATGTGCGTCGTCTCGCTGAGCGCGGGGCGCAGCCGTTGCCGCGACATCTCGAGCAACCCGAAACGCGACAGCCGGCCGATCTGGATCCGCGCGCGGTCCATCTTGACCGCTTCGCGCAGCATGTCCTCGACCGCACGCTGGTTCGCGGGCAGCTCCATGTCGATGAAGTCGATCACGATGAGGCCGCCCATGTCGCGCAGCCGCAGCTGTCGCGCGATCTCCTCGGCGGCCTCGAGATTCGTGTTGCGGGCGGTCGCCTCGATGTCGCCGCCGCGCGTGCTGCGCGCCGAGTTGATGTCGATCGCGACCAGGGCTTCCGTCTGGTCGATCACGAGGCTTCCGCCGGACGGCAGCGTGACCTTGTGCGAGAAGGCGGATTCGATCTGGCTCTCGATCTGGTAGCGCGTGAACAGCGGCACCGGATCCTGGTAGAGCTTGAGCTTGCGCTGCGCGTCCGGCGGCATGAAGCGCTGCATGTACTCCTGCGCCCGCTGGAACGCCTCCGGGTGGTCCATCAGGCACTCGCCGATGTCGTCGGAGAAGTAGTCGCGCAGCGCACGGGTGACCGCGTCGCTCTCCTGGAAGATCAGGAACGGCGCGGGCTTCGACTGCGCGCCCTCGGCGATCGCGTCCCACGCGCCTTTCAGGTGATCGAAGTCCCACTGCAACTCTTCGGTCGAGCGACCGACGCCCGCGGTGCGCACGATCGCGCCCATCCCGTCGGGGATCTGCAGGCCGTTCATCGCCTCGCGGGTGATGTCGCGGTCCTCGCCCTCGATCCGCCGCGACACGCCGCCCGCGCGCGGGTTGTTCGGCATCAGCACGAGGAAGCGCCCGGCGAGGCTCACGAACGTCGTGAGCGCCGCGCCCTTGTTGCCGCGCTCCTCTTTCTCGACCTGGACGATGAGTTCCTGGCCTTCCTGCAGCACGTCCTTGATGTTGATCCGGGCCCCGGCCGCCGGTTGCTGGCGGAAATATTCCTTGGCCACTTCCTTCAGCGGCAGGAACCCGTGACGCTGCGCGCCGTAGTCGACGAACGCCGCCTCGAGGCTCGGCTCGACGCGGGTGATCCGACCTTTATAGACGTTGGATTTTTTCTGTTCCCGGGAAGGAATCTCGATCGACAAGTCGTAGAGTTTCTGACCGTCGACCAAAGCGACTCGCAATTCTTCTTCTTGAATTGCGTTGACGAGCATTCTTTTCATGTGCCCCAGTTGATTGGATAGGGGCCGAGGAGAGCAGGAGACCAGGCGCCGGAACCGCAGCGCTCGAAGCGCCAAAGGTCGGGAGGCCGACGAGTGCAAGCACTGCGATCGGCAGTATCACGATCCCAATTGACCAGAACGCGTACGACATGCCCGGGGCCTAATACTCGATTGACCGCTTTACGGGGCGCCGACGCTCGCAGGCGAGGCGTCGTCGCGTCCCAAAAAACTCTCGGCCGAGCGATGGTCTGGATGTCCAGAACCAACTAATATGCGGCTCCCCCGCGAGAGGGGGGCGCCACCGGAAACCACTGCCGTCGCGCGTCGTCCCGGATCGGGAGTCACGCCCTGGCACGGTTCGAGGACATTAACACGGTCGATCTCTATGGTCAATGTAATCAACATCTTAGATTTCGCCGGAGCGCAGCGGTGACGCCGGCGAAGCCGGGCGCGTCGGCGGAGCGGGCCGCGCGCAGCGCGGTCGCGTTGCAGCGGATCGAGGCGGCGGACGCGGGCCAGCGGATCGACAATTTCCTGCTGCGCCACTTCAAGTCCGTGCCGCGCAGCCGGGTGTATCGGCTGCTGCGCAAGGGCGAGGTGCGCGTGAACGGCAAGCGCATCGACGCCGATTACCGCCTCGAAGCCGGCGACACCGTGCGGCTGCCGCCGGTGCGCATCGAGGGCGACGCGGCGCCGGGGCGCCCGTCGGCCTCGCTCCAGGCGCTGATCGAGCGCGCGGTGATCCACGAGGACCGGCACCTGCTGGTGATCGACAAGCCGAGCGGGGTCGCGGTGCACGGCGGAAGCGGAATGAGCTTCGGGGTGATCGAGACGCTGCGCGCGGCGCGGCCCGACGAGCCGCTCGAGCTCGTGCATCGGTTGGACCGCGATACCAGTGGGTGCCTGTTGGTCGCACGCGACCGCGCGACGCTGGTCGCGCTGCACGCGCTGATCCGCGACGGCGGGTTGCACAAGACCTATCTCGCGTTGCTCGCGGGCTCGTGGCAGCTCGGCAAGAAGCGCATCGATGCGCCGCTCGCGACCGACGCGCGCGCGCGCGGCGAGCGTCACGTGCAGGTGGCCGAGACCGGCAAGGCGTCGGTGAGCGTGTTCAAGCCGGTGCAGTTCTTCGGCCCGCTCGCGACCTTGATGGAGGTCGATATCCCGACCGGCCGGACGCACCAGATCCGCGTGCACGCGCGCCATGCCGGGCATCCGGTGCTCGGCGACGACAAGTACGGGGATCGCGAGCGCAATGCCGCGATGCGCGAGCACGGGCTCGATCGGATCTTCCTGCACGCGCATTCGGTCGCGTTCGACTGGCCGGGCAGCGGCGTCCCGTTCCACGTGAGCGCACCGCTCCCGCCGGAACTCGGCGCGGTGATCGATCAATTGTCGCGGGCGCGCGGCAAGCGCCGCGGCGCCCGCGCTCAGGGCAAGGGGTAGCCGCAGGCGCGCAGCGCCGCCGCGAGCCGGATCAGCGGCAGGCCGATCAGCGCGGTCGGGTCGCGGTTGTCGATCGCCTCGAACAGCGTGATCCCGAGGCCCTCGCACTTGAAGCCGCCGGCGCAGTCGAACGGGGACTCGCGCGCGACGTAGCGCTCGATCTCCGCGGGCTCGAGCGTGCGGAACACGACCTCGGTCCGGTCGAGGAATTCGTGCGCGACCGGGTCCCGGGCGCGCACCACCGCGACCGCGGTCAGGAACTCGACCCGGCGGCCGGCGCAGTCGCGCAGCTGCTCGATGCAGCGCGCGGCGGTGCCGGGCTTGCCGAGGATGCGCGGGGTGCCCGGCTCGCCGAGCACCGCGACCTGGTCCGAGCCGATCACCCAGGCGCCGGGCGCGTCGGCGGCGACGCGGCCGGCCTTCGCGCGCGCGAGGCGCGCCACGAGCGCGGCCGGGGCCTCGCCCGGTCGCGCGGCCTCGTCGACCCCGGACGGGCGGCATTCGAACGGCAGGCCGAAGCGCTCGAGGAGCTCGCGCCGGTAGCGCGACGTCGACGCGAGAATGAGTTTCGGTGGAGACTGCAAAAACAACGACTTGCGGCCTGCTTTTCTTTGACAGAGGGGAGGGTCGCCCCTATTATACGCGGCCCATGACGAGCGGCTCGGACGAACCCGTCGATTGCGAGCGTTGGGCGTCGGAGCGTGCGACGCTCGACCGGGAGTATCCGCTCGCGGATCTGCCGCGCCTGCGCGACGTGCTCGCCGATCCGGGGGGCACGCTGCGGGCGCGCTTCGAGTTCGCACGCGACGCGCGCGGCCGGGCGATCGCGACCGTCACGATCGAGGCGACCGCGCGATGGCGTTGCGAGCGCTGCGGGCTCTCTTTCGAGCGGCCGCTGCGCTCGAGCAGCGACGTCGAGTTCGTCGCCGACGAACGGGCCGAACCGTCGGACGGCGACCGCGAGCCGGTCGTGGCGCCGGGTGGGCGCGTGCGGCTCGCCGATCTCGCGGAAGAGGAATTCTTGCTGGCGGCGCCGCTCGCGCCGTCCTGCGACGAGCCCGAGCGATGCGCGCGGGCTCCGCGGCCCGCGCGCGAGAGCGTCGCGGCCGCGCCGGCGACACGGCGGCCGTTCGACGGATTGCGCGATTTATTGCAGAAAACCGATAGGACGTAAGCGACCATGGCAGTTCAAAAGAGCAGAAAGACCCCGTCGAAGCGCGGCATGCACCGCTCGCATTCGGCGCTCGGCCGGCCGACGATCTCGGTCGACGCGAAGAGCGGCGAGTCGCACCTGCGCCACCGGGTGAGCCGCGACGGCTACTACCGCGGTCGCAAGGTGCTCGAGACCAAGGCCGACGCCGCCGCGGCCGAAAGCGAGGAGTAGCGCCGGGCCGCGCGCGGGCGGCCGTCCGGCCGCCGCTGCGCGGACCCCCGCGCGTTACCGCTCCGTGCGTTCGCCGCTGCACATTGCCGTCGACGTGATGAGCGGCGATCGCGGCCCCGAGACCTGCGTCCCGGCCGCGCTCGCCGTCGCTTGCGAACATCCCGACGTCGAGTTCACCCTCGTCGGCCGCGAGGCCGATCGACCCGCCGACTGGCGCGAGCGCGCGCCGCGCAACGCCGCCTGGCTCGCGGCGAGCGAGGTCGTCGCGATGAACGACCATCCGCGCGAGGCGTTGCGGCACAAGAAGCATTCCTCGATGCGCCGCGCGGTCGACCTCGTGAAGGCGCGGACCGCGCACGCCTGCGTGAGCGCCGGCAACACCGGCGCGTTGATGGCCACCGCGCACTTCGTGCTGAAGATGATCCCGGGCGTCGAGCGTCCGGCGATCGCCTCGTGGATCCCCTCGCGCAGCGGCCACACCTTCATGCTCGACCTCGGCGCGAATGCGACCGCGACGCCGGCGCAGCTGCGCCAGTTCGCGGTGATGGGCAGTGCGCTCGCCGAGGACCGTTCGGCGGCGCCCGGCCCGCGCGTCGGCCTGCTGAACATCGGCGAGGAGGACATCAAGGGCGACGAGACCGTGCAGAAGGCGCACGAGCTGCTGTCCGCCTCGGGCCTCAACTACGTCGGATTCGTCGAGGGACACGACGTCTTCGGCGACGACGTCGACGTCGTCGTCACCGACGGGTTCACCGGCAACGTCGCGCTGAAGACGATGGAAGGCACCGCGCGCTACATCGCGCAGGCGATGCGCGAGGAGTTCACGCGCGGCGCGATGCGCAAGCTCGGCGCGCTGCTCGCGGCGCCCGCGCTCGGCGCGCTGCGTTCGCGGCTCGACCCGAGACGCTATAATGGCGCGAGCATGGTGGGGCTCAACGGCGTCGTGATCAAGAGTCACGGCAGTGCCGACGGGTTCGCATTCCAGCGCGCGATCGAAGTGGCCGTCGCCGAGGCGCGCGACGACTTGCCGGCACGCATCGCGGCGAAGCTCGACGCACCCGCGGTGACCTGAAGGATTCACGAGTATGTTCTCACGCATCGCCGGCACCGGCAGCTACCTGCCGGAGAAGATCCTGACCAACGCCGACCTCGAGAAGCTCGTCGACACCAACGACGAGTGGATCCGCACCCGCACCGGGATCTCGCGCCGGCACGTCGTGGTGCCCGGTGAGACGACGACCGACCTCGCCGAGCGCGCCGCGCGCAAGGCGCTCGAGGCCGCCGGCGTCGAACCCGGGGACGTCGACCTGATCTGCGTCGGTACGACCACGCCGGACCTCGTGTTCCCGAACGTCGGCACGCTGTTGCAGCGGCGCCTCGGGATCCACGGCTGCGCCGCGTTCAGCCTCGAGGCGGCCTGCGCGGGCTTCCTGTACGCGCTCGGCGTCGCGGACAAGTTCGTGCGGCTGGGCGACGCGAAGTGCGCGCTGGTGATCGGCGCCGACACGCTCACGCGGATCGTCGACTGGACCGACCGGTCGACCTGCGTGCTGTTCGCCGACGGCGCCGGTGCGGTGGTGCTGCAGCCGGCGAAGGAGCCCGGGATCATCAGCACCCACCTGCATGCGGACGGCAAGTACAAGGACCTGTTGCTGTACCCGGACGGCGTGTCGCTCGGCTTCGACCTGATGCGCGCGGGCAAGGCCGGCGTGCGCATGAAGGGCAACGAGGTCTACAAGGTGGCGGTGAACACGCTCGGACAGCTGGTCACGAAGACGCTCGCGGCCAACGGCGTGTCGCAGTCCGATCTCGACTGGCTGATTCCGCACCAGGCGAACATCCGGATCATCGAGGCGATCGCGAAGCGGCTCGAGATGCCGATGGAGAAGGTGATCGTGACGATCGGCGATCACGGCAACACCTCGGCCGCGTCGGTGCCGCTCGCGCTCGACACCGGCGTGCGCGACGGGCGGGTGAAGCGCGGGCAGCTGTTGCTCCTCGAGGCGTTCGGCGGCGGCTTTACCTGGGGTTCGGCGCTGCTGCGTTACTGACGCGCAAAAAAAAACGCCGCGGCGTGAGCCGCGGCGTTTCCCGGGATCGAAGAATTACTTCGAGACCGACTTCTTGAACATCCGATTGAGCTTCTCGTTGATCTGCTCGATCGAAGTCTGGTTCGCCTGAGCAG
>JAJYAM010000082.1 GCA_021779535.1 Pseudomonadota bacterium | reverse complement strand
CCTTCGCGCAGGCTTCCCCGTTCATGACCGGGGCGACCGCCTTGCAGGCGAACATCCTCGCGTGGCTCACGCCGATCGCGATCATCCTCGTGATGGTGCTCGGCGGCATGGCGATGGCGAACCGCGTGTCCTGGGGCTGGGTCATCGGCGCGATCTTCGGAATTGCGATCGCGTTCGGAGCACCGCAGATCGTGACCTGGGTGCGCGGGATGTTCGGCGTCTGAGGAACTCCGATGACCGATCGTGGAATCACCGCCGACGTGTTGTTCGTGGGCGCGACCCGGCCGCCGATGCGCTGGGGAGTCACCTACGCCGCGTTGATGTTCAACATGGTCTTCACCCTGGAGGCCTTCCTCGTGACGAGGAATCTGCTCGCGCTCCTGCTCTGCGTGCCGATCCACGGGGTCTGTGCGCTGCTGTGCCTGCAGGATCCGCGCTTCTTCGATCTGTTGCTGCTGTGGTCGAGGACGCGGCTTCCGGGGTGGATCAGCGGCGTTCGCACCTGGCGCGCGAGCAGTTACGGACCACTGGTCATCGATCTGCCGAATCGTCGCGCGCGGCGGAGTCGGCGCCTCGCGAGCGCCGTCGTCGGTCCGGTCGTCGCAGGACGCGGCCCATGTTGAGCGCTCGGCGCATCGCTGCGGCCGTCCGCCAGCCGATCGCGTCACGGCACGTGCCGTACACGGCGCATGTCTCCGAGACCGTCGTTCGAACCCGGCAGGGTCATTACGTGCAGGCCTTCCGGCTTGCCGGGGCGCCGTTCGAATGCGCCGACGACGCGGTCCTCGACGCCTGGCACGAACGGCTCAACTCGCTCTGGCGGAATCTCGCGAGTCCGGACCTCGCGCTGTGGACGCACCTGATCCGTAGCGTCGCCGGGACGGGGCGGGAGCCGCCGGGAGTGCCGGCGCCAACGACCACCGGGGTGCCGGTATCGTTCGCCGACGCGCTCGAGGGGGGGTACGAACGTCGCCTCGGCGCCGTCGGCTTGCTGCACAACGAGCTCTATCTCGCGGTGGTCTATCGGCCACCCGGCGCGACGCAGGCCGGAACGCTGCGCCGTATGATCACCCGGGAACCCGACCGCGAAAGCGCACTCGACCTTCGGGACGCGCTCGAGATCTGCGCGAAGGTCGCCGGCGACCTGTGTGCGTCGCTCGCTCGCTATGAACCCGTGCCGCTCGGCACCTACCGCGTCGGCGCCGCGTGGTTCTCTGCGTTGCTGGAGTATTTTGCGACGCTGATCAACGGAGGCTGGCAGCGAATCCCGCTGCCACGCGGACCGGTCGCCGACGCCATCGCGGATACACGCCTGCTGTTCGGTCATGAGGCGATCGAGTATCGCGGTGCGACGCAGACCCGGGTCGCGGCGATGCTCGGGATCAAGGAGTACCCGACACCCTGTTTCGTTGGGATGTTCGACAAGCTCCTGGCCGTCCCGTTTCCGCTGGTGGCGACGCAATCGTTCACGTTCCTGTCCAAGGCGAACGCCCAGGCGGTGCTGCAGCGGCAGTTCAACCGGATGACCAACGCGGGCGATTTCGCGGTCTCCCAGGCGGCGGAGCTCAAGGACGCGCTCGATGCGCTGACCAGCAATCAATTCGTGATGGGTGACCATCACTTCAGCGTCCAGGTCTTCGCGGATCCGGTCGAAACGGCGCAGGCGGGAGCGACGGAGCGCCTGAAATCCCTGAACGATAGAATCGCGGCGGCCCGGAGCCTGCTCGCCGACACCAGCACGGTGACTGCGCGCGAGGACCTCGCGCTGGAAGCGGCGTTCTGGGCGCAATTGCCGGGCAATTTCATGCTACGGCCCCGCAAGGCGCCGATCACGTCGCGCAACTTCGCGGCGATGGCTTCTTTCCACGGCTACCCGGTCGGACGGGCCCACGGGAACCTGTGGGGCGATGCACTCACCCGGCTGGTCACGTCGGCCCGTACGCCGTATCACTTTTCCCTGCACGTCGGCGCGCCGGGCGGCGCGGCGTCCGCCGGCCCCGGCGATACCGGTCACACCTTGATCTGCGGTCCCACCGGATCCGGCAAGACCGTTCTCATCGGCTTCCTGATCGCGATGCTGCATCGGCGCGGCGTGACCCAGGTGGTCTTCGACAAGGATCGAGGCCTCGAGATCCTGTTGCGCGCACTCGACGGCGAATACGTGCCACTCGCGAGCGGGGCGCCGACGGGGTTCAATCCACTGCAGTTGCCGCCGACGCCGGGCAACGTGGAGTTCCTGAGAGCGTGGCTGCAGTTGCTCGCACGGCCGATCGGTGGCCCGGGCGGCGGTGCGCTCGCGGTCGGCGAGCAAGCCGACCTCGATCGCGCACTGCGCGGCACGCTCGCGCTGGATCCGGCCGCACGGCGACTGTCCCGGCTGATCGAGTTTCTCGATCCGACCGATCCCGAGGGTCCCCATGCACGCCTCGGCCGCTGGTGCGCGACGACCCGCGGTGAATATGCCTGGGTCTTCGACAACCCGGAGGACACGGTCGCACCGCGGCTCGCCGGACACGCGCTCGTCGGATTCGACGTCACGGACTTCCTCGGACTCGATGCCGTTCGCGCGCCGACGACCGCATACCTGTTCCATTTGGTGCGCATGCTGATCGACGGGCGGCGGTTCGTCTGTTGGCTGGACGAATTCTGGCGCTTGATCTCGGATCCGGCATTCGAGGACTTCGCCCGGGATGCTCCGAAGACCTGGCGCAAGCTCAACGCGGTGATGTGTCTCGCGACCCAAAGCGCCAGCGACGTTCTCGCGAGCCCGATCAGCCGGACGCTGGTCGAGCAGACCCCGACCAAGGTGATCTTCCCGAATCTCGAAGCGAACCGCGAGGAGTACCTCGACGGATTCGGACTGAGCGAGCGCGAGTTCACGTTGATCAAGCATCGTCTCGAACCCGGCTCGCGGCGGTTCCTCGTGAAGCAGTCGCATCTCGGTGTGGTCTGCGAACTCGACCTCGCCGGCCTCGAACGCGAGCTCACGGTGATCTCCGGGCGCCGGAGCGCGCTGATCCGGATGCAGTCGCTCATCGCCGAGCGCGGCTCCGCTACCGCCAACTGGCTGGCCGAATTCATGCAGCAAAGGAGCGATCGATGAACGGTAACCGCGGTGGAATGCGCCGGTGGGCGCTGATCGGAGTCTTCGCGTTGCTCTCGGTGCCGCCGGCGGCGCGTGCGCAGTGGGCGGTGATCGACGTCCAGGCCGTCGCGCATCTCGCGCAGGAGGTGCAGATGCTCCAACGCGCCCTCGCGACCGCCGAGGCGCAGCTTCAGCAGCAACGGCTCGCGTTCCAATCGATCACCGGTCGTCGCGGCATGGCACGGCTGCTCGCGGGTACGCAGCGAAATTACCTGCCTCCCGACTGGGGCTCGATCGACGCGTTGACCGCCGACGCGAGTGGCCGTTATGCCGGGCTCGCGGCCGCCGTGCAGCAACAGATCCGCGCGAACGCCGTGTTGCCGACGGCGACGCTCGCGTCCCTCACGCCCAACGAGCGCGCGCGCATGGGCGCCGCGCGCGCCCGCGTGGCGATCGCCCAAGTGCTGTTCCGCGCCGCCCTCGCGAATGCGAGCGCGCGTTTCGGGGGGCTGCAGAGCTTGATCGATGCGATCCCCACCGCGACCGATCAGAAGGGGATCCTCGACCTCGAGACGAGGATCGGCGCGGAACAGGCGATGCTCCAGGACGAGCGCGCGAAGCTGACGACGCTCGCGGGCGCGATGCGCGCCGAGGCGGCGCAGGCGCGGCAGCAGATCCGCGAGGCGCGGGTGACCGATCAAGGACGGTTCGACACGCGCTTCAGACCGGTGCCGTGAACGCCACCGCCGAGGTAGACCGAGATGGGTTTCTTCGCGACCTTCTGGACCTGGCTGAACGCCCAGCTCGCCGCTTACGTCGGCGACAACGCCGCGCGTGTCGCGGGCGCGCTCGAGCCGGCGGTCGGAGCGCTCGCGGTGATCTACGTGATGGCGTGGGGCTACTTGCACCTGTGCGGGAAGATCAGCGAACCGGTCACCGACGGGTTGCGGCGGATCGTGCTGCTCGCGGTGGTGCTCGGGGTCGGGCTGCATCTGTGGCTGTACGACACGGTGATCGTCGACACGTTCTACCGGGCGCCGGCGGAACTCGCGGCGGCGGTGGTCGGATCGTCGGATCCGGTCGGCACGATCGACGCGATCTGGACGAGCGGCGGATCCGTGGCCGGGGACCTGTGGTCGAAGGGCGGCGTGCTCAACGGCGACTTCGGCTTCTACCTCGCCGGCGCCATCGTCTGGTGCCTGATCGGAATGCTGTGCGTGTACGCGATGTTCTTGATTGCGCTGTCGGCGATCGCGCTCTCGGTCCTGCTCGCGCTCGGCCCGCTGTTCGTCGCGATGGCGTTGTTCGACGCGACTCGCAGGCTCTTTCAAGCCTGGCTCGCCCAGCTCGCCACCTACGGGCTCACGACGATCCTGACCGTGATGGTCGGGGCGCTGCTCCTGCGGGTCGTCCAATCGTACGCGGCGCAAACGGCGGCGCGGGGCGCGGCGATCATGACGGTCGATGCGCTCGACATGGTGTTGGTGTCGGCATTGGTCTTTCTCGTGTTCCGGCAGGTGATGCCCATCGCTTCCGCGCTGGCCGGAGGAATGGCGATGAGCACCTACGGCGCGGTCTCGCGCGTCGTGGCCTGGGGCTTGCGGGGCGGCGTGCGCGCCGCGGCACCGATGGCCGCGGCATCGGCGGGCGCCGCGGTCGCGACCGCGCAGGTGGCCGGAAGCGCATTGCGCCGGCGCTGGAACCGCGAATGATCCGCGTGAACGAAGTCGAGGAGATCCGACGATGAAACCACTCACGATGCTCGCGTTGGTCCTGCTCTGCGGCTGCGCGTCGCACGCCGTGCGCTGCGATCGCCGGCTGACCCCGATCAATCGGTCCGTGCCAGCCGCACGGCCGGCTGCGTCGCCCGGAGCGGCGCCGCGATGAACGACACGGCGTCGCTCGAGGGCTACCTGGCGGCCGCGACCGACTGGGACCGGGACCGGGTGGACATGTCGCGCCGAAGCGCGCGGACGGCGTGGTGGGTCGCCGCCGCCGGCTGGGTGTGCGCGGTCGTGAGCGGCGCCGCGCTGGCCGCCTTGATGCCGCTGAAGCGCGTGGAGCCCTACCTGATCCGTGTCGATCGGACCACCGGCGTCGTCGACGTGGTCCCCGTCTACGCCGGCCACGCGACGCAACCGCAGGCCGTGACCCGGTATTTCCTCGCGCACTACGTCACGGTGTGCCAGCGATTCAACTTTGCGACCGCGGCGAGCGACTACGAAGAGTGCGGGGCATTCCAGACAGCCCAAGAGAATCAAGCCTGGTATGCGGCGTGGCGCCGATCGAATCCGGCATCACCGCTGAATCGATACCGGGATGGGACCACAGTCCGCGCGCACGTCGAGTCGATCAGCTTCATTCCGGCGGCGATCGGCGCGCGCAACGTCGCGCAAATCCGCTTCTTCACGACGACGCGTGCGGCCGGCGGTGCGAGCCCGAAGATCGTGCATTACATCGCGACGGTCCGCTATGCGTACGGCGCGCCGTCCGCGGACGTGCGGCGACGCCGCTGGAATCCACTTGGCTTCGAGATCCGGTACTTCCACGCCGACCACGAAGTTCCCGGCGAGTCGTCGAAGCCGCCGTCGGCAGCGCGGACCGTTCCGGGCGCGGGAGCGAATCGATGAGCCCCGTCGTCGATCGACGCCGCGGTCGTGCCGTCGCCGTGGGTCTCATGTTAGTCGCGGGAATCCGGGCAACCTCCCGACCGGCGTGCGCCGAGATCGTACCGCAGGCGGGCCCCGGCGACCCGCGGATCACGGTCGCCCGCTACGCGCCGGATCAGGTGTATCGATTGCGCGGGGTCGTGGGCTACCAAATCGACATCGAATTCGCGTCCGGGGAACGGTTCGTCGGCCTCGGGTCCGGCGACGTCGCGGGGCTCGCGTTCAGCGGCGTGCGGAATCATCTGTTCCTCAAGCCGAAGGCGACCGACGTCGCGACGAACATCACGGTGCTGACGAACCGGCGCACCTATCAGTTCGCGTACACGGTCGCGAAGACGCGGACGGCGGACGCGCCGCGCGATGCGGTCTACGTGCTCGATTTCCAGTATCCGCCTCGCAAGCACGATGCCGGTGCGGCCGCGCGGCGACTCGATCAACGCCTCCGGAGCGGCGTCACCGGGACGGCCCGCAATGCCGATTACTGGTATTGCGGCGACCCGTCCCTCGAGCCGACCGCCGCGTGGGACGACGGCGTGCACACGCATCTTCGCTTTGCGGCCCATGCGGAGATGCCGGCCATCTTCCTGCGCAACGCCGACGGCAGCGAGTCCCTGCTGAATTTCAGCGTTGCGCGCGGCGCCGTGATCCTCGATCGAGTCGCGCGCCGCTTCGTGTTGCGGCGCGGACGTCTCACCGGGTGCATCGTGAACGAGGGCTATCACGGCGGCGGTGTTCGGTTGAGATCCGAAACGCTGTCGCCGAGTGTGCAGCGGATCACGCGCAGGCCGCGCCGATGACCCGCGAGGATCCAGCGGTCGGCGCGGTCGCGGGTGAGCGGACCCTGGCGATCGTACAACGGGTCCGAGGCCTGAACAGCCGGCTGAACGGCGTGCTCGCGGCGGTGCTGATCGCGGCGCTCGGGATCGCCGCCCTCGGGTGGTACTACGCGCACCTGTGGCGACGCCCGGAGGCGCGGTCGAGCGCGACGCACCCGGGACCCGTCGGCGTTCGCGAGGATCTCCCGTTGCCGCCGCTCGGACGCATTGTCCCGCCTTCCGCCGCTATCCGCGCTCCCGGCGGACCCGCCACGAGCCCGGCCCCGATTCCGATCCCGACAGTCTCGCCGCCGCCGGCCGCGACTGCGCTCGTCGCCGCGCCGATCCCGGTCGACATCGAACCGCGGTCACCGGTCGCCCGCGATCCCGCACCGACGCCGCGGAACCTCGCGATGCAGCGGCGGCTGTCCGGCGCGGCTTTCGTCGCGTCCGCCGGCGCCGTGTCCGGCCCGCGCTCGTCCGGGCGCGAACGTCCGACTTCGGGCGCGCTGGCGAGCCGACTGCGACCGACGCTGACGACGCCGGTCGAGGCGCAGCGCTTGCCATCCCTGCGCCTGCTGTTGCCGAAGGGCTCCGCGATCGACTGCACGCTGGAGACGGCGATCGACTCGAGCCTGCCGGGGTTCACGACCTGCGTCACGGCGACCGACACCTTCGGCGCGAACGGCGAGGTGGTGTTGCTCGAAAGGGGGACTCAACTGGTCGGCGAGGTTCGCGATCAGGTCCAGGCGGGAATGGCGCGGGTGTTCGTTCTCTGGACCGAAGCGCGCACGCCCGACGGGATCGTCGTGCCGCTCGACTCCCCGGGCACCGATGCGCTCGGACGCGCGGGCATCGGTGGCCGGGTGAACCGGCACTTCTGGCAGCGGTTCGGAGCGGCGATGCTGATCTCCGTCGTGGATGCCGGCGCGCAAGCGCTGGCGCAGAGCTCCAATCGGGGCGGCGGCGCCCTGGTCGTGAACCCTTCGGGTTCCGAGGAGGTCATGACCGAGGCATTGCGCGGCACGGTCGCGATTGCGCCGACGGTCACCGTGCCGCAGGGAACGAGAATCGAGGTCCTCGTCGCGAGGGATCTCGACTTTCGTTCCGTCTATGCGCTGCGAGTGGCCACGGGCAAGCCGCGATGACCGGCGACGGCACCGCGCTCGCGCTGACGTTGCGTCCGTTGCGGCCGGTGCTCGCCGATCCCGAAGTCCTGGAGTTGTGCATCAACCGGCCGGGTGAGGCGTTCGTCGAAACCCGGGCCGGCTGGGTCCGCGTCCCGTTGCCGTTCGCCGATTACGACTGGTGTTCCCGGCTCGCGCGACTCGTCGCCAATTCGACGCACCAGAAGATCGACGAGACCTCGCCGCTGTTGTCCGCCTGGCTCCCCGACGGCGAACGAATTCAAATCGTGATTCCACCGGCGACGACGTCCGGCTGCGTCGCGGTCGCCATCCGGCGGCCGGCGGACGCGGCGTGGTCGATCGAGGAACTCGCGCGGCATGGCATCTTTCGCGACACGGTGAGTGCCGGCGCAGAGACCGCCGGCGACGACGCGGATCTGCAGCGATTGCTCGCGACCCGCCGCTTCGAGGAGTTCATGCGCCTCGCGGTGATCCGCCGCAAGAACATCCTGGTGTCCGGGCCGACCGGGTCCGGCAAGACCACCTGGACCAAGGCGTTGATTCGGGAGATCCCGGACGACGAGCGAATCATCACGATCGAGGATGCCCGGGAACTCGTGCTCGAGGGACACCCGAATCACGTGCGTCTGTACTACTCGAAGGATCGACAAGGACTCGCGCGGGTGACCCCGCGGCAGCTGCTCGAATCCTGCCTGCGCATGAAGCCCGACCGGATCTTGCTCGCCGAGCTGCGATCCGACGAGGCGTTCGACTATCTGCGCAACGTCAACACCGGCCATCCCGGTTCGATCACCAGCATCCACGCGTCGAGCGCCGCGATGGCGTTCGAGCAGCTCGTGCTCTTGATCAAGCAAAATCCGAGCGGACGCGCGTTGGCGCGACGGGACATCCGCGCGTTGCTGCGCGCCTCGATCGACGTCGTCGTCCAGTTCGGGCTCGAAGGCCATCGCCGCTGCATTCGCGAAGTCTGGTTCGAACCGCGGTCGAGGTCGCGCCGGGCCGCTCGTGTCGGAGTGCCGCAATGACGCTCGATGCGCTCGCGCAGGGCACCGCCGGGCTCTACGCGGCGTACGCCGCGGTGCAGGCGCCGATGCTCGCCGGGCTCGCCCGCAGCGGTGCCCGCCTGCGCGACTATCTGAAATCGCCCCTGCTCGCCGTCCCGGCGACCGCGCTGGTCGGCATCGCCGCGAGTTTCGGGCGATCGTTGATCGCCTCCGCCGGGCTCGGCGATGCGGCGGCGCTTACGTTCGCCGCGAGCGTCGCGCTCAGCGGGGCGCTCGGCTACGCGGGCGGGCGGTGGCTCGCGGCCGCGGGCCGACGGGAGGGCGTCTATGGCCGCGGCTCCGTGCTCGACGAGGAGCCGCTCCCGCGGCGCACGGCGCGAGCCGCCGCGGATCGCACCGATGAGCGTGCGCCCGTGCATCTCGCCGGGATCGCGGTGCCCCGCGGCGACGAGGCCAAGCACTTCAAGCTGATCGGCACGACCGGCACCGGGAAGAGCACCGCGATCCGGGAGTTGCTCGGCGATGCGCTCGCTCGCGGGGACCGCGCCGTCGTCGCCGATCCGGACGGCGGCTATCTCGATCGCTTCTACGACCCGAAGCGCGGTGACGTGATCCTGAATCCGTTCGATCGGCGCGCGCGACGCTGGGACCTGTTCGGCGAGATCGACACCGACTACGACGTCGACCAGCTCGCGCGGGCCTTGATCCCCGATCACGCGGGACCGGAGCGCAGCTGGCGCGACTATGCCCGGACGTTCTTTGCCGCGGTCACGGCCCAGGCGCGCCACGCCGGCGTACGCGACGTCGGCGAACTCTATCGCCTCCTCGTCGTGGCCGACGCCGCCGAGTTGCGGGTCCTGGTCGGCGGCACCCCCGCGCAGCCCTTCCTCGACGAACACAACGCGCGGATGTTCGATTCGGTGCGCTCGGTGACCAGCGCCGCGGTCGGCGCGCTCCAGTACGTCGCGGGCTCGTCCGCGGAGCCGCTGTCGGTGCGCCGGTGGATCGCGGGCGGCGAACGCGGCGTGTTGTTCCTGCCGTACGCGGCCGGTCAAATCCCCGCGTTGCGGAACACCATCTCGGCGTGGATGCGGCTCGGAATCTTCGAGGCGATGAACCGGGATACCGCCGCGACGGGCCCCCAGGGGCTGCGGCGTCCACTGTGGTTCGTGGTCGACGAGCTGGATGCGCTCGGACCGATCGACGGGCTCAAGGATGCGCTCGCGCGGCTGAGAAAATTCGATGCCCGCTGCGTGCTCGGGTTCCAGTCCGTCGCCCAGGTCTCGAGTACGTACGGCCAGGGCGAAGCCCATACCATCGTGGAGAATTGCGGCAACACCTTGATCCTGCGCTGCTCGGCGAGCGAGGGCGGCGGCACCGCGAAGTTCGCCTCGCAA
>JAJYAM010000014.1 GCA_021779535.1 Pseudomonadota bacterium | reverse complement strand
CGATCCACGCGAGCGGCTCGGCGGGGGCCGGCGCCTGCTCGAGCAGCTCGTCGCTCGCGATCGCGCCGAGGTCCCGGCACGCGCCCTGGAAGCGCGCGATCCACCGCGACAGCCGGCGCGACTCCTCGTCCGCGGCCGCGTCGAGCGCGCCGAGCGGAATCCCGTGATCGACCATCGTGCGGTGCGCGCGCCGCGCGGCGCGCGCCGCGCCGTCCGGATCGAGCAGGTCGCCTTCGTCCCGCGACTCGGCGACGGCCCGGCGCCACAGCACCCGCGCCTCGATCTCGTCGAGACAGCGTGCGCCGTCCGCGGCGGCCTGGAAGCGCCGCTCGTGACCCTCGCGCAGCCAGGACGCGAAGTCGCGCACCCGCGGCGTCGGCCACACCTCGCGCCCCTCGGCGCGGTGGTCGCGCTCGACCGCGTCGAACAGCGCGTCGGCGATCTCGCGGCTCGGGGCGAGCACGGTCGCGCCCGCGTCGAGCGCCGCCCGCACGCTCGGCGGCGCACTCACGGCGTCTGCGCTTCGCGGCGGTGACAGGCGACCGCGTGATCCGGCCCCGCCGGCTCGAGCTCGGGCGTGCGCGCCGCGCAGATCGCGGCCGCGAACGGGCAGCGTGCGCGATACGCGCAGCCGCCGACGACCGGCCCGGCCGGGCCGTCGGGCGCGAGCGGCATCGCCGCGCGCGACGGATCCGCGGACGCGGCGCCCGGCCGCGGCACCCGGGGCACCGCCGCGAGCAGCGCGCGCGTGTACGGATGCCGGGGCGCGGCGAACAGCGCCTCGCGGGTCGCCGTCTCGACCAAGCGCCCGCGGTACATCACCAGCACCCGGTGGCTCAGGTGACGCACGACCGTGAGGTTGTGGCTGATGAACAGCAGCGCGATCCGCGACTCGCGCTGCAGGTCCGCGAGCAGGTTCACGATCTGACCCTGGATCGACACGTCGAGCGCGCTGACCGGCTCGTCGCACACCAGCAGCTCCGGCGCGCTCATCATCGCGCGCGCGATCCCGATCCGCTGGCATTGGCCGCCGCTGAACTCGTGCGGGTAGCGGTGCATCGCGTCGGCGCCGAGGCCGACCCGCTCGAGCATGCGCAGCACCCGCGCGCGGCGCTCGCGCCGGCCGAGCCCGGACTCGAAGATCCGCAGCGGCTCCTCGAGCGTCTCGACGACGGCCATCCGCGGATCGAGGCTCGCGAACGGATCCTGGAACACGATCTGCATCCCGCGGCGCCGTTCGCGCAGCCGGCGCCGGTCCCAGCGCAGCAGGTCCTCGCCGCGCCACAGGACCTCGCCGGCCGCGACCGGCACGAGCCGCAGGATCGCGCGCGCGAGCGTCGACTTGCCGGAGCCGGATTCGCCGACGAGCCCGAGCGTCTCGCCCGGCTCGAGCGAGAAGCCGACGTCGTCGACCGCGATCACGCGCTCGCGCGCGACCAACCCGCGGGCCGCGTGATACTCGACCCGCAGCGCGCGCGCCTCGAGCAGCGGTGACGGCGGGACCGCGGCGTTCATGCGGGCAGCGGCTCGTGGCACGCGAACCGGCGCCCATCGTCGAGCGTGACCATCGCCGGCGGCTCGTGCCGGCACCGATCGCTCGAACGATCGCAGCGCGCGACGAACGGGCAGCCCGCAAAGCGCTCCGCCGCGCCCGGCGGCTGGCCGGGCAGGGTCGCCATCCGCGCAGGGATCGGCCCATCGGCGTTCGGCGCGCACGCGATCAGCGCCGCCGTGTACGGGTGGCGCGGGCTGCGGAACAGCGCGTCCGCCGGCGCTTCCTCGACGACGCGCCCCGCGTACATCACGACGATCCGCGCCGCGAGACCGGCGACGACCGCGAGATCGTGACTGACCAGCAGGATCGCCATCCGTTGCTCGCGCCGCAGCCGCGCGAGCAACTCGAGCACCTGCGCCTGCACGGTCACGTCGAGCGCGGTCGTCGGCTCGTCGGCGATCAGCAGCTGCGGCGCGCACAGCAGGCACATCGCGATCAGCACCCGCTGGCGCATCCCCCCGGAGAGCTCGTGCGGATATCGCCGCAGGCAGCCCGCGGGGTCGGGGATGCCGACCCGCGCGAGCATCGAGCGCGCGGCCTCGCGCGCCTGCGAGCCGGGAACCCGGCGGTGATGCACGAGGACCTCGGCCATCTGCGAGCCGATCCGCAAGTGCGGCGTCAGCGCGGTCTGAGGATCCTGGAACACCATCGCGATGCGCTCGCCGCGGACCGCGCGCGGCGCGCCGTCCGGCGCGCCGGCGAAGCGCACCGCACCCTCGATCCGCGCGCCCGGCGGCAGCAAGCCCATCAGCGCGAGGCACAGCTGGGTCTTGCCGGAGCCGGATTCGCCGACGATTCCGACGCACTCGCCGGCGCCGACGCTGAGCGACACGTCCCGGACCGCCTCGATCGAGCCGCCGCGGCCGGGATACGCGACCCGCAGCCGCTCCACCGCGAGGATCGGCCCGTCGCTCACAGGTCACCGACGTCGAGCGCGTCGCGCAGCGCGTCGCCGAGCACGTGGAACGAGATCAGCAGGATCGCCAGCACCGCGCTCGGGATCAGCAGCATCCACGGCGCCGACTCCATCTCCGCCGCGCCCGACGCGATCAAGGTGCCGAGGCTCGCCTGCGGCTCCTGGATCCCGAGACCGAGAAAGCTGAGGAAGCTCTCGAACAGGATGATCTGCGGAACCATCAGGGTCGCGTACACGATCACGGGACCGATCACGTTCGGCACCACGTGCCGGACCAGGATCCGGACCGGTCCCGCGCCCGCCGCGGTCGCCGCCTCGATGAACTCGCGTTCGCGGATCGCCATCGTCTGGCCGCGCACGATCCGGGCCATCGTCAGCCAGCCGATCGCCCCGATCGCCGCGAACAGCAGGTACTCGCTGCGCCCGAACACCACGGTCAGCAGGATCACGAAGAAGATCAGCGGCAGTCCGCTCAGGATCTCGATCACCCGCATCATCAGGTGATCGACGCCCCCGCCCGCGTACCCAGCGACCGCGCCGTAGCCGATGCCGACGAGGAGACTCACCAGCGTCGCGAGCAGGCCCACCGCGAGCGAGATCCGGGTGCCGAGCAGGGTCCGCACGAACAGGTCGCGGCCGAGCGGATCGGTTCCCCACCAGTGCGCGTGCTCGAGGCCGGGCGGCATCGCAATGCACGACCAGTCGATCGCATCGTAGCGGTTCGGATTCAGGTGCGGCCCGAGGATCGCGAGCGCGACGAGGATCGCGATCGCCGAGGCCGCGCCGAGCGCCGCGCGCGAACCGCGCAGCCGCCGCAGCGCGTCGCGCCAGATACCCGGCGCTTGCGACGCGCGCTCGTCCGCGGGCGCGCTCATGCCTCGAGCCGGATCCGCGGATCGAGCGCCGCGATCAGCACGTCGACGACGAGCCCCATCGCGATCAACAGCGTCGAGTACACGATCACCATCCCGAGCACGAGGGTGTAATCGCGGTTCAACGCGCCTTGCACCAGGTACCGGCCGATCCCCGGCAGACCCGCGATCGTCTCGACGACCAGCGAGCCCGTCATCGTCATCGCGACCGCCGGCGCGAGATAACTCGCGACCGGGATCAATGCCGGCCGCAGCGCATGCTTCAGCACGATGGTCCGCAACGGCAGGCCTTTCGCGAACGCGGTCCGCACGTAGGCGCTGCGCATCACTTCGATCATGCTTGCGCGGGTCAAGCGCGCGATGTACGCGAGCGGCGGCAGGCACAGGGTCGTGACCGGCAACACGTAATCGCGGACCGACGTGGGATCCCAGCCGGCGACCGGCAGCCAGTGCAGCTCGATCCCGAACAACAGCCCGAGCGCCGGCAGCAGCACGAACGAGGGCACCGCGATCGCGACGACCGACAGGCCGATCGTCGCGTGATCGATCCAGCGTCCGCGGTGCAGGGCCGCGACCACGCCGACGCCGACCCCGGCGACCAGCGCGATCGCGATCGCGATCGCGCCGAGCGTCGCGCTGACCGGAAAGCCCTCGCGGATCAGCTCCGTGACGCTGAAGTCCTTGTAGCGAAACGACGGACCGAAGTCGCCGTGCGCGAGATCGCGCAGGTAGGTCGTGTACTGGTCCCACAGCGGGCGGTCGAGCCCGTACGCGGCGTTCAGGTTCGCGACCACGTCCGCGGGGAGCGCCCGCGCCTGGTCGAACGGCCCCCCCGGCGCGAACCGGATCAAGAAGAACGAGATCGTCACGATCGCGAGCAAGGTGGGCAGCGCGCCGAGCAGGCGAACCAGCAAATAGCGGATCATCGGCATGCGTCGATCGAGTGTAACCACTGGCCGCACGGTGGACAAGGCAGCGCCACCCCCCCTAAACTGTCGCGCCGCACGCGCACCCGATCCCGGCGGCCCCGCCGGGCGGCCCACCCGGCGCCGCGTCGCATCGATTCAATTTCGCGACGCTTCCGGGCCCGTCCGAACGGCGCGGCTTTCTGGCAGAATTGCCGGATTGCGCCGCGAGAAGCGCTGCGGGGTTTACGAGGATCGGCTCCCCTGATCGTGCGCTCGCGCGTGCCGGGGACGATCGCCAGCGAGGAGTGAAGATGAAGAAGATCATGGTCTGCATCAAGCGCGTCGTCGACTACAACGTGCGCGTGCGCGTGAAACCCGACGAAAGCGGCGTGATGCTCGAAGGCGTGAAGATGAGCGTGAACCCGTTCGACGAGATCGCGCTCGAGGAGGCGCTGCGCATCAAGGAGCGCGGCACCAACGCCGAGGTGGTCGCGGTCAGCATCGGCGTCGCCGACACCCAGCAGCAATTGCGCACCGCGCTCGCGATGGGCGCGGACCGGGCGATCCTCGTGCAGACCGATCATCCGGTCGAGCCGCTGACCGCGGCGCAGACCCTGCTCGCGGTCGCGAAGAAGGAGAGTCCGGACCTGATCCTGCTCGGCAAGCAGGCGATCGACGACGACGCGAACCAGACCGCCCAGATGCTCGCCGCGCTGTGGGATCGCCCGCAGGCGACCTACGTGTCCAAGCTCGCGGTCGACGGCGCGAAGGCGACCGCGACGCGCGAGGTCGACGCCGGTCTGGAGACCATCGAGATCGACCTGCCGGCGGTGGTCAGCGTGGACCTGCGGCTCAACGAGCCGCGCTACGTGAAGCTCCCGGACATCATGAAGGCGAAGAAGAAACCGCTCGACGTGATCGGCCTCGACAGCCTCGGCGTCGCCGCCTCGACCTGGCTCAAGCCGGTGAAGACCGTGGCGCCGCCGCAGCGGCAGAAAGGGATCATGGTCAAGGACGTCACCGAGCTCGTCGACGTACTGAAGAACAAGGGGTTGCTCTAATGGCGAAGATCCTGATCATCGGCGAACACGACGGCAAGACGCTGAACCCGTCGACCCACAAGTGCGTGACCTGCGCCAAGGGGATTCCCGACGCCGCGATCTCGGTATTGCTGCTCGGCGCGGACACCGCCGTGGTCGCCGCGCAAGCCGCCGCGATCCAGGGTGTGACCGAGGTCGTGCGCGTCGACCGGCCGGAGAACGCGCACCCGCTCGCGGCGACCTTCGCGCCGCAGGTCGCCGCGGTCGCAAGCGGCTACACGCACCTGTTCGGGCCCTCGACGAGCTTCGGCAAGGATCTGACGCCGCGGGTCGCCGCGCTCCTCGGCGTGCCCCAGGTCAGCGACCTGATGGCGGTCGAGGGCGCCCACCGGTTCCGCCGCCCGATCTACGCGGGCAACGCGATCGTCACCGTCGACGCCGATCCGGCGCGGCTGCTGGTCGCCACCGTGCGGGTCGCGTCCTTCGAAGCGGCGCCCATCGGCGGTTCCGCGACGATCGTCTCGCGCAGCCTCGACCTTGCGCTGCCGACCCACACGCGTTACGTCGGCGCGCACAGCGGATCCACGGATCGCCCGGACCTGCAGACCGCCAAGCGCGTGGTCTCAGGCGGCCGCGCGCTCGCGAGCGCCGAGAACTTCAAGATCCTGTTCGCGCTCGCGGACAAGATCGGTGCGGCGGTCGGCGCCTCGCGCGCCGCGGTCGACGCGGGCTACGCGCCGAACGAACTGCAGGTCGGGCAGACCGGCAAGATCATCGCCCCGGAGGTGTACATGGCGTTCGGGATCTCGGGCGCGATCCAGCACCTCACCGGCATCAAGGACGCCCGCACGATCGTCGCGGTCAACAAGGATCCCGAAGCGCCGATCTTCGAGGTCGCGGACCTCGGACTGGTCGCGGACCTGTTCCAGGTCGTCCCGGAAATGACCCGCCTGCTCGGCGGCTGAGTCGGCGGCTGAGCGCGGCCGGGCGGGCCGCGCCTCAGCCGAGCTCCGCGAGCACGTGATCGGCCGAGGAGACCTTGAACTCCCCCGGCTTCTCGACGAAGAGCTTCGCGACGACGCCGTCCTTCACGACGACCGCGAACCGTTGTCCGCGGACCCCCATCCCGTATCCGGTCGCATCGAGCTCGAGCCCGAGCGCCTTCGCGTACTCGGCATTGCCGTCGGCGAGCATCATCACGTCGCCGTCGACCTTCGCGTGCTTGCCCCAGGCGTTCATCACGAACACGTCGTTGACCGCCATGCACGCGATCGTGTCGACGCCCTTCGCCTTGAGTTCGCCGACATGCTCGACGTAGCCCGGCAGGTGCCGGGCGTCGCAGGTCGGGGTGAACGCGCCCGGGACCGAGAACAGCACCACGGTCTTCCCGCGGAACAACTGGTCCGTGGTGACCTTCTCCGGTCCGTCCTTGCCCATCCGGGACAGAGTCCCCGCGGGCATCCGATCGCCTGTCTTGATCGTCATCGGCACGTCTCCTCGCGGTTCGTCAGCTGAGCTTGTCCGCGTACAGCTGCCACAGAGCCCGGATATCCTTCGGCATCGCCGTCACCGTCTTCAGGTTCGCGAGCGCCTTCTTCGCCGCCGCCACGTTGTGCATCTGCTGATACGAGAGCCCGAGATACACGTAGGCTTCGCCGAGGTTCTTCACGTTGCCCTTCTTCAAGCCGCTCTGGATCGCCTGAACCGCGCTCTCGTAGTTGCCGATGCCGTAATAGACCTCACCGAGCTTCACGGCGAGCTGGCCGTTCGGGCTCTTGTTCGCATCCCGCGCGTAGCCCGCGATCCCCTTCTGGTCGGCCGCCGAGCGGCGCTGCATCTCCGCGAGCAGCCGGTTCACGCGACCCGTCTGCGCCGGCTGGACGACGCCCGCCGCGAGCGCCTTCTGCACCACCGTGGTCGCCTCCTCCGGCAACGCCGCGTCGCCGAGCAGCTGCGCCATCTCGATGTAGTCGTCCGCCGTCTTCATCGTGTTGGTGTTGTACATCAAGCGGTAGATCATCAGGATGTTCTTGTCCGCCCCGGCGCTCTGGCGCTCGATGCGCAGCAGGTCGCTCCAATATTCCGGCTTGTTGGTCAGCCGCACGAGATCGCTGAATCCCTGCACTTCGCCGGCCGTGTCCTTGGCGTCGAACGCGCAACGGAGCTTGACCTGGTAATAGGCTTCCTCGGGCGCCCGGCCGGCCTTGCGGCTCGCGACGATCGCCTTGTCCATGTAGGCGTCGGCGTTCCGGCAGTCCTTCGTGAGGTAATAGCCCTGGCCGACCACCGCGTAGATGTCGGGCGTGCCCTGTCCGAGGGCGATCAGCTTCTTGCCGTAATCGATCGCCTTCGCATACTCATGCGCGTTGTAGCTCAGCTGGAACACCGCGCGGGTGAACCGCAGGGTGTCCTGCGGCGAGCACGCGCCGGTCTGCAGCGCCGCTTCCCACGCGTTCTCGGCGCCCTTCATGTTGCCGAGCTTCACGTACGCATAGGCCTTCAGGTCGTCGATCGTCTTGTGGTCGAACGCCGTGAGGCCGCTCTTGGCCTCCGCCTTCTGCAGGTTCTGCAGACCCGCGCTCCAATTGCCGCCCTGCAGCGCCTTTTGCGCCGCGATCAGTTCGGGCGCGATCTTGCGGCTGATCGTCGGCTTCTGCGCCGCGAACGCGGCACCCGCGCCGCCGAGCGCCATCGCGGCCGTGAGCACGGCGCCGGTGAGGAGGCGTGCGCCAACGGCGCGGGCCTCGGGGGAACGGGTCTTGATCGTAGATTTCTCGCGCATCGTCATCCAACCTCTTTGCGCCGCGGTCGCGGCGGCCGTCCACCATTTAAGGAAAAGGCGCGAGCCCGGGTTTCCCCGGGCTCGCGCCGACGCTTCTTGCGTTAACGAGACATTGCTAGAACAGGCTGTTGTTCACGAACCCGATCTTTTTCATACCCTGCCTCTGCAGATCCGCCAACGCCTTCGCGACGACGTCGTATTTCGCGAATTTGTCGACCGTGATGTGCACCTCGGGCTGCGGATCCAGCACCGTCGACTGGGCGATGTAGCTGTCCATCTGTGCCCGGGTGACCTGCTGTCCGTTCCAGGTCAAGGTCCCGTCGAAGTCGATCGACAGGTTGATCACCGGCGGCGGAGGCGGAGGAATGAAGTTCGGCGGTGGCGGCAGCGGATTGTCGATCTTCACCGCGTCCGTCATCACCGGGATCGTGATGATGAAGATAATCAGCAACACCAGCATGACGTCGATCAGCGGCGTCAGGTTGATGTCGACCATCTCGTCGCTGGAGCCACCCAGATTCATAGCCATCGAAGGTTCTCCTAGCGCTACCGCGAGCCGAGGTGTTCAGGAATCGTCAGGAACGCGATCTTGCGGATCCCGACCTCCTGCGTCGCCACCAGCACTTGCCCGACGTACAGGTAGCGGGTGTCCTGGTCCCCACGAATCTCCACCTGCGGTTGCGGGTTCATCGGCGCGATCGTTCGCAGTTCCGTCTTCAGATCGTCCAGGTTCTTCAGCCGCATCGTGTTCCAGTACAGCGTACCGTCCGCGCCGACCGAGATCGTGACGTCGCCCGGCTTGGTGATCGTCGGGATGTTCGTCGCGGTCGGCAGCTTCAGGTGGACCTGCGGCACGATGACCGGAACGGTGATGATGAAGATGATCAGGAGCACCAACATCACGTCCACGAGGGGCGTGACGTTGATGGTCGACATCGTCTGGCCTTCGCCGCTAGTGTCTAAGCTCAGCGCCATGGCGCGTCAGCCCTCCGGGTTCAGCGAGCGCCCGCGGGAGCAGTTTGCTTCGCGGCCGCGGGCGCTTTGTCGGCGCCCAGGTTCAACTTCACACCGGACAGCAGGTACGCGTGCAGCTCGTGCGTGAAGTGGGTCACGTACTCCTGGATCACGCGGTTGCGACGCAGCAGCATGTTGTAGCCGAGCACCGCCGGCACCGCGGCGAACAGACCGAGCGCGGTCATGATCAGCGCCTCGCCGACCGGACCCGCGACCTTGTCGATCGACGCCTGGCCCGCCAAGCTGATCGCGATCAGCGCGTGGTAGATGCCCCAGACGGTGCCGAACAGACCGACGAACGGCGCGGTCGAGCCGACCGACGCGAGCACCGACATGCCGGACTGCATCTTGCCGATGATCATGTCCGCGGTGCGCTGCAGCGCCTGCGTGATCCATTCGTTGGCATCGATCGCGCCCGCAAGCTTCGACTTGGTCGATTCGTGGTGCTCGACCGCCGCCTTGCCGGCCTCCGCGAGCGCGCGATACGGATTCGAATCGCCCTTCAGCTTGGAACAGGCTTCGTTGAGGTTCGACGCGGCCCAGAAGTCCTTCTGCGCCTCGCGACCCTGCCGGCGCAACCGCCGCTGGTCGAAGAACTTCGTGATCATGATGAACCACGTCAGAACCGACATGATCACCAGGATCGTGAAGACCGACCGCGTGACGATGTCTCCGTTCTGGAGCATCGGTACGAGGCCATACGGATTGCTGACTACTTGCTCTGACATGGACCGATTCCCTCTACGTAAACGAACAGTTGAATTGATCGAGTTTAAGTATTTCTAAAAAAACACGGGTCGTAAGCTGTTCCCCGATGCGCTCCCCGTCGGCGCCTCAGAAGTCATCCGAGTTCGTGATCTTGAATTGGATCGGCAGGCTCGCGATCGAGACCACCGGCCGATGGTTCACCGTCGCCGGATGGAAGCGGTACGCATGGGCCACCTGCAGGCAGGCCTTGTCGAGCCGCGGGTGCCCGGTGCTGCGCAAGATCGCCGCGTTCGCGACGCGGCCGTCGGTGCCGACCGTGATCTTCACCAGGCACGTGCCCTCCTCGCCCTCGCGACGCGACGCGTCCGGGTAGTAGGAGTTCACGTCGACCGGGTGACTCATGTCGGGCGTGATCCCGGTATGCGCAACGGGTGCCGGCGGCGCCGCCGGGCGGGCCACCGGCGCCGGGGCCCGCTGCCGCGAGACCTCGGTGATCGCGTTGCTGTTCTGGGTCGGCGCCTGGATGTCCACGAACTCCGGGGGCGGCACGTACGGTTTGATGTCCTGCAGCTTCGGCGGCGGCGGTGGCGGCTTGTCCTCCTTCTTCGGCTGCTTGATCTGCGCGATCTCCACCGGGGGAATGATCGTGTGCACGACCTTGCTCGCAAGCCCTGAAATCAACCCGTATCCGATCAACACGTGCAGCGCGAGGACCGCGATGATCGCCAGTCCTCTCCTACCGGAAAATAATGATGGTTCTTCGTACGTGTACATAATGTTCGGCTTGCGACCTATCCCCTACGTCGTTCCAACCCAGCGCCGCCGCGTCCCGAAATCGCGCGGGCCGCGCCCCTGTAACGCGCGCGGAGCAGCCGGGACTTCCCGACACCCGTTCGGCATCTGTCCCCGCGCTCCGACCTGCGAAACGGGAGCGTGACACAGTTCACGCACCGACTGCAAGAGCGGATTCGCAGCGGTGCGCGCCCGGTTTTATCCGGCTGATTGCGCCGCGCGGCATCAAGACTCCAGATCGGTGACCGCACCGAGCGTTGCGCTGCTGACACACTTCGCGTACTTCGCGAGCACGCCCCGCCGCGCATAAGGCTTCGGCGCACGCCAGGCCTTTCGGCGTCGGCGCAACTCGGCGTCCGAGACCTGCAGCGTGATCGCACGCCGGCGCGCGTCGATCGAGATCCGATCGCCGTCGCGCACCAGCGCGATCGGACCGCCGACCGCGGCCTCCGGCGCGACGTGCCCGACGACGAACCCGTGACTGCCACCGGAAAAACGGCCGTCGGTGATCAGCGCGACGTCCTGGCCGAGCCCCTTGCCCATGATCGCGCCGGTGGGGCTCAGCATCTCGCGCATCCCGGGACCGCCCTTCGGTCCCTCGTAGCGGATCACGACGACGTCGCCGGCACGCACCGCGCCGCCGAGGATCCCGTCGAGCGCCTTCTCCTCGGAGTCGAACACCCGCGCGACGCCCTCGAAGCGCAGTCCTTCCTTCCCGGTGATCTTCGCGACCGCGCCGTCCGGCGCGAGGTTGCCGCGCAGCACCACCAGATGACTGTCCTTCTTGATCGGGTCCGACATCGGCCGCACGATCCGCTGCCCGGTCGGATACGGGGCGACGGCCGCAAGATTCGTCGCGAGCGTCTCACCGGTCACCGTCAGGCAATCGCCGTGCAACAGGCCGGCATCGAGCAGCGTCTTCATCAGCGGCTGGATCCCGCCGATCGCGACCAGTTCGGACATCGAGTAGCGGCCGCTCGGCCGCAGATCCGCGAGCACCGGCACGCGCTTGCCGATGCGCACGAAGTCGTCGAGCCGCAGCTTCACGTTCGCGGCCGACGCGATCGCAAGCAGGTGCAGCACCGCGTTGGTCGATCCGCCGAGCGCGATCGCGACCGTGATCGCGTTCTCGAACGCGGCCCGGGTCATGATCCGGCTCGGCCGCAGGTCGAGCCGGATCAGGCGCACGACCGCTTCGCCGGCGCGCGTGCAGTCGGAGCGTTTCTCCTGCGAGACCGCGTCCTGCGCGGAACTGTTCGGCAGACTCATTCCGAGCGCCTCGATCGCCGAGGCCATCGTGTTCGCGGTGTACATGCCGGCGCAGGAGCCGGGGCCCGGGATCGCGGTCTTCTCGACGTAGCGCAACTGCTCCTCGCCGACGTCGCCCTTCGCGTAACCGCCGATCGCCTCGAACACCGAGACGATGTCGCGGCCCTGCGCGCCGGGGCGGATCGTGCCGCCGTACACGAACACCGCGGGGCGGTCGAGCCGCGCGATCGCGATCAGGCAGCCGGGCATGTTCTTGTCGCAGCCGCCGAGCGCGACCAGCCCATCGAAGCCTTGCGCGCCGACGACGGTCTCGATCGAATCCGCGATCACCTCACGCGACACCAGCGAATAGCGCATCCCGGGGGTGCCCATCGAGATCCCGTCCGACACGGTGATCGTCCCGAAAGTGACCGGCTTGGCGCCGGCCGCCTCGACCCCGGATGCCGTGAACCGCGCGAGTTCGTCGATGTGCATATTGCACGGCGTCAAATTGCTCCAGGTCGATGCGATCCCGACCTGCGGGCGCGCGAAGTCCGCGTCGCGAAATCCGACCGCGCGCAGCATCGCGCGCGCCGGCGTCTGTTTCACGCCGTCGACGACGACGCGGGAGTGGCGGCGCGGATCGGCCGGTCGCGCGGATCGGCGGGCGGCCTTGGCGGCGGAAGGCTGGCGGGTCTTCGGCATCGATGGCGTTTCCTCGGGTGATCGGCGACGTTCGGGCGCCCGCGCGTGGTGAGTCGATGGCACTTGGCGAGCGCGCAGCATAAACAGCGCTCGCGCTTGCGCGCAACGGCGCCGCGTCAGTTTCCCGGACGTCCGTTGCCGAGCCCGTAGCGGCGCGCGAGAAAGCGAAACGCCGCGCGCAGCGCCTGCGGCTCCGCGCCGACCGGGCGCCCGGGGCGTTCGCGCGGATTCCACGCGTACAGGTCGACGTGCAGCCAGCGCGGGGTCGCGGTCACGAATCGCCGCAGGAACAGCGCCGCGAAGATCGCGCCGGCGAAGCTCGAGCTCGCGACGTTCGCGAGGTCGGCGACCTTGCTCGCGAGCTCCTCGGCGTACGGCGCCCACAACGGCATCGGCCACAGCGGATCGTGCTCGGCGTCGCCGGCGGCCGCGAGCTCGGCGACGAGCGCCGGGTCGCTGCCGAACAGCGCCGGCAGCTCCGGGCCGAGCGCGACGCGCGCCGCGCCGGTCAAGGTCGCGAAGTCGAGGATCAGGTCGGCCCCCTCGCCGTCCGCGACCGAGAGCGCGTCGCACAGCACCAGCCGGCCTTCGGCGTCGGTGTTGCCGACCTCGACCGTGAGCCCCTTGTGGGTCTTGAGCACGTCGCCGGGCCGATACGCGTCGCCGCCGACCGCGTTCTCCACCGCCGGGATCAGCACGACGATCTCGGCGCCGAGCGCCGCGCGCATCAGCCAGCCGGCGAGCGCGAGTGCGACCGCCGCGCCGCCCATGTCCTTCTTCATCAGCGCCATGCCGGCGCCCGGCTTGATGTCGAGACCGCCGCTGTCGAAGCACACGCCCTTGCCGACGAGCACGAGCTTGCGCGCGGCGCCGCCCGGCGGCGTCCAGCGCAGTTCGATCAGCCGCGGCGCCGCGCCCGCCGCGCGCCCGACCGCGTGGATCGCGCCGAACCCCGCCGCGAGCAGCTCGTCGCCGACCCATTCGCGCACGCTCGCGCCGTGCTCGCGCGCGACCGCGCGCGCGGCCGCGGCGAGCGCCTCGGGACCGAAGTCGCCCGCGGGCGTGTTGATCCAGTCGCGCGCGGCCGCGAGTGCCGTGCACGCGCCCTCGACGTAACCGCGCTCGGCGTTCGCCGGCGGCTCGAGGCTCGCGGCTCGCGCGGCCGGCTCGCGACGATAGCGGGTGAAACGGTACGCGGCGTACGCGAAGCCGAGCGCGAGCTGCGTCGCTTCGGCGGCGCTCCAGGTCTGCGCGAGCGCGTAGCGCCGCGGCGGCAGCCGGTCGGCGATCGCGGCGCCGTTCCACGGCGACACGCCGGCCGCGCCGCGCCCGAGGCCGGCGACCGCCGCGGCGACCGCGCCGGTTTCGTCCGGGATCAGCGCGACCCGGTCGCGCTCGGCGGCGAAGCCGTGGTCTCGCAGCCAGCGCCGCGACGGTTCGGGCTGCGACGCGAGCCACGTCTCGAACTCCTCCGCGCGCAGGATCCACAACGGCACCGGGGCCGCCGCGTTCGCGATGCCGTCGTCCGCGTTCATCCCTGCTCTCCTCGCGCGCTCGCCGCCGGCGCGCGGGACGCGCGCGCCTTGCATCATAGGAGATTATGTGATGCTATTGAGAGCTAGTTTTCGCCCTCGTTGCGAAACCGCGTCACCTCAAGACCCCGCACCGGACTGTCGTCGGTCTTCACGCGGGGTTTTGCATTTTCGAGGGCGAATCGGCTTTGGCGTACCAGGAGACCCGCATGCGTTTGTACTCGCAGAAAGATGTCGACCCGAAGGCGCTTCGCGGCGCCCGAATCGCCGTGCTCGGCTACGGCAGCCAAGGGCGCGCGCACGCGCTCAACCTGCGCGACAGCGGCTTCGACGTCGTCGTCGGCGTCCGCAAGGGCGACAGCTTCAAGAAGGCGAAGAAGGACGGTCTCAAGGTCACCGAGCCGAAGGCGGCGGTCCAAGGCGCGCAGCTGGTCGCGATGCTGGTCCCGGACACCACGCAGAAGACGCTCTACGCCGAAGTGAAGACGGGCCTCGAGAAGGGCGCGACGCTGCTGTTCGCGCACGGCTTCAACATCCATTTCCACCAGATCAAGCCGCGCAAGGACCTCGACGTGGTGCTGATCGCGCCGAAGGGGCCCGGCGACCTCGTGCGCCGCCAGTACCAGCAGGGCCGCGGCGTGCCGTGCCTGCTCGCGGTCGCGCAGGACGCGTCGGGGCGCGCGAAGGCGAAGGCGCTCGCGTATGCGCACGGGATCGGCGGCACCCGCGGCGGCGTGCTGCAGACCACGTTCGCCGAGGAGACCGAGACGGACCTGTTCGGCGAGCAGGCGGTGCTGTGCGGTGGCGCGACCGAGCTCGTGCTGAAGGGTTACGAGACGCTCGTCGAGGCGGGCTACCAGCCGGCGGTCGCATACTACGAGTGCCTGCACGAGCTGAAGCTGATCGTCGACCTGCTGCACGAAGGCGGCTTGACGAAGATGCACCGGTTCATCAGCGAGACCGCGAAGTACGGCGATCTCACCCGCGGCCCGCGCGTCGTGAACAAGGCGACCAAACGGGAAATGCGCAAGATCCTCGGCGAGATCCAGAGCGGCAAGTTCGCGCGCCAGTGGATCTCGGAGAACAAGCGCGGCCGCCGCAAGTACTCGAAGCTCCTGAAGGCGGATCTCGCGCACTCGATCGAGAAGGTCGGGGCCGGCCTGCGCGAGCGCATGCCGTGGCTCGAGTCCGGCCGGGCCTGAAGACCGCACCGGAGCACGACGCGATGCCGGCGCGCACGATGTTCGACAAGGTCTGGGCGGCCCACGAGGTCGTGCCGGAGACTCCCGACACGCCCGCGGTGCTGTACATCGACCTGCACCTGACCCACGAGGTGACCTCGCCGCAGGCGTTCGCGCTGCTGCGTGCGCAGGGCCTGCGGATCCGCCGCCCGGATCGCACGCTCGCGACGCTCGATCACTCGACGCCGACGCGCACCGAACAGATCTTCGGCGACGAGCCGATCGGGCTCACCGACGCGGCGCGCCAGGTGCATCAGCTGGAAGAGAACGCCAGGGAATTCGGGATGGAGCTCTACGGGCTGCGCGACCCGCGACGCGGGATCGTGCACGTGATCGGCCCCGAGCAGGGCCACACCCGCCCCGGGATGACGATCGTCTGCGGCGACAGCCACACGAGCACCCACGGCGCGCTCGGCGCGCTCGCGTTCGGGATCGGGACGACCGAGGTGGGCCACGTGCTCGCGACCCAGTGTCTCCTGCAGCGCAAGCCGAAGACGCTCGCGGTCGAGGTCGGCGGCCGCCTCGGCGCGGGCGTGACCGCGAAGGACCTGATCCTCGCGATCATCGGCCGGATCGGCGTCTCCGGCGGGACCGGGCACGTGCTCGAATACCGCGGTCCGGCGATCGCGGCGCTGTCGATGGCCGAGCGCATGACCGTGTGCAACATGTCGATCGAGGCCGGCGCGCGCGCCGGGATGATCGCGCCGGATGACGTCACCCTCGCGTACCTCGCGGAGCGGCCGCACCGGCCGCGGCCCGCGGACTGGGACGCGGCGGTCGCCGGCTGGCGGGCGCTCGCGAGCGATCCGGGCGCCGCGTTCGACGCGCACGTGGCGATCGACGCGTCGGTGCTCGAGCCGATGATCACCTATGGGACGAACCCCGGAATGGTGCTGCCGATCGGCGGCGAGATCCCGAACGACCGCGGCGATCCGGTGCTCGAGCGGGCGCTCGCCTACATGGGCTTTCGGGCCGGCGAGCCGATGCTCGGCAAACGCGTCGACGTGGTGTTCGTCGGCAGCTGCACGAACGGCCGCCTCGAGGACCTGCAGGCGACCGCGAAGATCCTGCGCGGCCGCCGGGTCGCCCCCGGCGTGCGCATGCTGGTGGTGCCGGGCTCCCAGCAGATCAAGCGCGAGGCCGAGGCGCTCGGTCTCGCGGAGGTGTTCCGGCAGGCGGGCGCCGAGTGGCGCGAATCCGGCTGCTCGATGTGCCTCGGGATGAACGGCGACACCGTCCCCGCCGGCGCGACCGCGGTCAGCACCAGCAACCGCAACTTCGAGGGCCGGCAGGGCGCCGGCGCGCGCACCTTGCTCGCGAGCCCGTACACCGCCGCCGCGAGCGCGGTCACCGGCCGGATCACCGACCCTCGGGACCTGCTGTGATGGAACCGATCAAGACCCTGCGCTCGACCACGGTCGTGATGCCGTCGACGAACATCGACACCGACCAGATCATCCCGGCGCGCTACCTGACCGTGACGACCAAGACCGGACTCGGCAAGGCGCTGTTCGCGGACCTGCGCTACGCGGCCGACGGCACCCCGAAGCCGGATTTCGTGCTGAACCGCGCCGAGGCCGCCGGCAGCCGCATCCTGGTCGCCGGCCACAACTTCGGCTGCGGCTCCTCGCGCGAGCACGCGCCGTGGGCGCTCGTCGACCACGGGTTCCGCGCGGTGGTGAGCACCGCGATCGCGGACATCTTCAAGACCAACGCGCTGAAGAACGGCCTGTTGCCGGTGATCGTCGATCCGGCGACGCACCGCTGGCTCGTCGAGCATCCGGGCGCCGAGGTCGCGATCGACCTCGAATCGACCGAGCTCGCGCTCCCGGACGGGCGCCGCGTCGCGTTCCCGATCGACCGGTTCGCGCGGCACTGCCTGCTGAACGGCATCGACGAGCTCGGCTACCTGCGCGGCCAGCTGCCGGCGATCGAGCGCTACGAAGCGGCGCATGGACGCTGAAGCGCGGCGATGCGCGCGCTGATCGCGGTCCTCGCCGGCGACGGCATCGGCCCCGAGGTCACCGCCGAGGCGGTCCGCGCGCTCGGCGCGCTCGCCCGACGCTTCGGCCACGAATTCCGGTTCGAGTCGGCGCTGCTCGGCGGCGCCGCGATCGACGCGACCGGCGCGGCGCTCCCCGAGGACACGCTCGCGCTGTGCCGCCGGGCGGACGGCGTGCTGATGGGCGCGGTCGGCGGCCCGCGCTGGTCCGACCCGAACGCGACGGTGCGGCCCGAACAGGGACTGCTGCGCCTGCGCAAGGAGCTCGGCCTGTTCGCGAACCTGCGCCCGGTCGCGCCGCACCCGGCGGTGCTCGGCGCCTCGCCGATCAAGCCGGAGCTGCTCGCCGGCGTCGACATCCTGGTGGTGCGCGAGCTGACCGGCGGGATCTACTTCGGCGACAAGCACCGCAGCGACACCGACGCGGTCGACGTGTGCCGCTACACGGTCGCGGAGATCGAGCGCGTGGTGCGGCTCGCCGCGGGCCTCGCGCGCACGCGACGGCGCAAGCTCACCTCGATCGACAAGGCGAACGTGCTCGAGACCTCGCGGTTGTGGCGCTCGGTCGTCGACCGGATCGCCGGCGCGGAATTCGCCGACCTCGAGGTCGAGCACATGCTGGTCGACGCGGCCGCGATGCACCTGCTGCGCCGGCCGCGCGACTTCGACGTGATCGTGACCGAGAACATGTTCGGCGACATCCTGACCGACGAGGCGTCGATGCTCGCCGGCTCGCTCGGCATGCTGCCGTCCGCCTCGCTCGGGGCGCGCGGGCGCGGCGGCCTGTACGAACCGATCCACGGATCCGCGCCCGACATCGCCGGCCGCGGGATCGCGAACCCGTATGCGACGATCCTGAGCGCGGCGATGCTGCTGCGCCACTCGCTCGAGCTCCCGGCGGAGGCCGGCGCGCTCGAGGCGGCGGTATCGACCGCGATCGTGCGCGGCACGCTCACCGCCGATCTCGCGCCCCCGGGGTCGACGCCCGCGACCACCCGCGCGGCCGGCGACGCCGTGCTCGCCGCGCTCGGCTGAGGGCTCAGCGCGCCCGGTCGAGCGCCGCCTCGAGGTCCGCGACCAGGTCCGCGGCCGCCTCGATCCCGATCGACAATCGCAGCAAACCGGCGCCGATCCCGGCGCGCTCGCGCGCGGCCGGATCCATGCCCGCATGCGTCATCGTCGCCGGATGCGCGACCAGGCTCTCGACGCCGCCGAGCGACTCGGCGAGCGTGAAGCACTCGAGTGCGCCGAGGAACGCGCCGACCGCGCCCTCGCCGCCCGCGAGCTCGAAGCTCAGCATCGCGCCGAACCCGGACTGCTGGCGGCGCGCGAGCGCGTGGCCCGGGTGGTCCGCGAGCCCCGGGTAGTGGACCCGGCGGACCGCCGGGTGGCGCCCGAGCGCGGCGACGACCGCGAGCGCGTTGTCGGCGTGCGCGCGCATCCGCACGTGCAACGTGCGCAGGCCGCGCAGCGTCAGGAAACTGTCGAACGGCGCGCCGGTGAGCCCGAGCGCGTTCGCCCACCAGGCGAGCTCGCGCACCGCCTCGGCGTCGCGCGCGACGACCGCGCCGCCGACCACGTCGCTGTGCCCGTTCAGGTATTTCGTGGTCGAGTGCAGCACGAGGTCCGCGCCGAGCGCGAGCGGGCGCTGCCACACCGGCGACAGGAACGTGTTGTCGACCACGACCCGCGCGCCGGCCGCGTGCGCCGCGGTCGAGAGCGCGGCGACGTCGACGATGCGCAGCAGCGGATTGCTCGGGGTCTCGATCCACACGAGCGCGGGCCGCGCCGCGAGCGCGTGCGCGAGCGCCGCGGCGTCGTTCTGGTCGACGAAATCGACCGTGATCGCGCCCTTCGCGCCGAGCGCCGCGAGCAGCCGGAACGTCCCGCCGTAGCAGTCGTGCGGCGCGAGCACCCGCGCGCCGGCCGGCAGGCTCGCGAGGGTCAGCGTGACCGCCGCGAGCCCGGTCGCCGTGACCACCGCGCCGGCGCCTCCCTCGAGATCCGCGAGCGCGCCCGCGAGCAGGTCGCGCGTCGGATTTCCCGAGCGCGTGTAATCGTACGGGCCGCGCGGCGCGCCGAGGCCGTCGAACGCGAAGTTCGACGTCAGGTAGATCGGCGGCACGACCGCGCCGTATTGCGCGTCCGACTCGAGCCCCGCGCGCACCGTCCGCGTGACCGGACCCGCGCTCACGTCGCGACCCCGTCCGCGAGCGCAGCCGCGACGATCGGATTCAACATCTCGCTCTCCTTCAGGAATGCATCGTGTCCGTACAGGGAATTCACCGCGACCAGCCGGCTCGGGCCGCCGAGGCGCGCGGCGAGCGCGCGCAGGTCGGCGATCGGCACGAGCTGGTCCTCGTGCACCGCGATCAAGGTCGCCGGCACGCGCACCGTCGCCGGGTCGATCTGGAACAGGTCGATCGACTCGCTGAGCGCCAGGAACGACTCGGCGCGGTAGCGGCGCACGTAATCGTCGCCGCGCGCGAACAGGTACCGCTCCACCGGGAACACGAACCGGCCGTGCTCGAACGTCGGCGGGCCGCCAAAGCGTTCCTCGAACTCGCGCGCGCTGCGGTAGGTGGTCATCGCGAGCGCGCGCGCGAGCTTCAAGCCCGCGGGCCCGTCGCCGCGTGCGAGCGCCTCGCGCACGATCTGCCGCTGCACGCAGCGCCGCGCGGTCGCGAGCGGCTGCGTGCGGTCGGCGGCGCTCACGACGACGAGCCGGCCGACCCGGTCGGGATGGCGCGCGGCGAATGCGAGCGCGACCTGGCCGCCGTACGAGGCCCCGAGGATCGCGTGCAGCGCGCGCAGGCCCCGGGCCTTCAGGATCGCGGCGATCGCCTCGGCCTGATCGTACGCGCTCACGCTCGGGAACGGCGCGCCCGGCGCGGGCGCGCTGCTCTCGCCGGAGCCGCCGAGATAGTCGATCCCCAGGATGCGGTAGCGGCGTCGATCGGCGCCGAGCCCGTCGCCGACCAGCGCGGACCACCACGCGCCGGACTCGCCCGCGCACACGACGCGATGCCCGGAGATCCCGCCGATCGCGGCGACCACCGGTGCCCCCGGCGGGCCCTCGATGCGGTATGCGACGCGGGCGCGCTCGAGCGAACCGCCGTGGTGCATCGGCCAGGGCGAGGGCAATTCGAGGACGTCCTCGACGATCTCGAGGTTCGGGTCGCGGCTCGGGGTCGGCGTCACGGCGATTCTCAACTCCTCCAGGGCGCTCGCGTAACCCCTGGGGAGCGGCGCGACGCGCTCCGTGGAGCGGCATCACGCTGCGACGCGCCGGGCGGCTCCGGCGGAGCGCGTGCACCTGCGCGGCCCATCTATCGGTGCGGCGCGTTCGTCGCGTCGTCCCGCAGGAGTTGGCACCGTTGCGGGCGACGTGGGCGTCGTCCGTGGGTTGCCCCGGCTTCGAAGGGCCTTTCCCTCAGCCGGTCTAGATGAGCGCGCGGGATTCTAGGGAGCGCCGCCCGGGGCGTCAAGCACCGCGACGCGCGCCGCGGCCTTGCGCACGCGCCGTATTCGTGTACTATTACGCTATTACATTGATACACGCGGAACCCTGCCGATGAAGATCAACCGACCGGTGAGCCCCCGCCAGGAGCGCGAGCACGAGCGTTCGCTGTACGGCGCGATCCTCGCGCTGCGCGACCTCGAGGAGTGCCGGAGCTTCTTTCGCGACCTGTGCACGCCGGCGGAGCTGCAGGCGATGGCCGACCGCTGGGCGGTCGCGCTGTTGCTGCGCGAGGGCCTGCCCTACCGCGAGATCCACCGGCAGACCGGCGTCAGCGTGACCACGGTCGGGCGCGTCGCGCGGTTCCTCACCAGCGGCAACGGCGGCTACCGCGCGATCGCGTCGCGCACCCTGCCGGGGCGCGGCGCATGAGCGCCGCGGCGCCGATGCGGCTGCGGATCGCGATCCAGAAGAGCGGCCGGCTGACCGACAGCTCGCTCGACCTGCTCGCGCGGTGCGGCCTGAAGTACACGCGCGGCAAGGACCAGCTGATGTGCTACGGGGAGAACATGCCGCTCGACGTGCTGTTCGTGCGCGACGACGACATCCCCGACCTGGTGCAGGAGGACGTCTGCGACCTCGGGCTCGTCGGCCTGAACGTGGTCGAGGAGAAGCGCCTGCGGTTCGAGGCGCGCGGGATCGCGCCGCTGTTCGAGCGGGTCCGCCCGCTCGACTTCGGCCGCTGTCGCTTGAGCATCGCGGTGCCGGACGGCTTCGAGTACCGGGGGCCCGGGTCGCTCGCGGGCAAGCGGATCGCGACGACCTACCCGTCGATCCTCGCGCGCCACCTCGCCGAGCACGGGGTCGCCGCGACGATCGTCGAGCTGTCGGGCGCGGTCGAGATCGCACCGCGCCTCGGGCGCGCCGATCTGATCTGCGACCTGGTGTCGACCGGGTCGACGCTCGCGGCCAATCACCTGCGCGAGGTCGCGACGGTGCTCGAGAGCCAGGCGGTGCTGATCCGCACGCCGGTGCCGATCGCGCCCGCCAAGCGCGACTGGACCGAGCGGCTGTTGCTGCGGATCGACGGCGTCGAGCAGGTCAAGGGCAGCAAGTACATCATGCTGCACGCGCCGCGCGCGGCCTTGCCCGCGATCGCGAAGCTCCTGCCGGGGAGCGAGGCCCCGACGGTGCTGCCGCTCGACGGGCGCGACGACCGGGTCGCGGTGCACGCGGTCTGCCGGGAGACCGTGTTCTGGGAGACGCTCGAGCAGCTCAAGGCGATCGGCGCGAGCTCGGTGCTCGTGCTCCCGGTCGAGAAGATGCTCGCCTGAGGGGGATGCGGCGCATGCGTATCCTCGATTGGCGACGGGCGAGCGAGACCGAGCGGCGCGACGCGCTGCGGCGCCCGGCGCTGCGCGATGCGGCCGCGGTCGACGCCGCCGCGCGCGCGATCGTCGATGCGGTGCGGCGCAACGGCGACGAGGCGCTGCGCGAGTTCACCCGGCGCTTCGACGGGGCGCGGCTCGACGCGCTGCGCGCGAGCGCGGCGGAGTTCGCGGCGGCCGAGCGCGAGCTCGGCGCGGACGCGATCGCCGCGATCGACACCGCGATCGAGAACGTCCGGGGTTTTCACGCCGCGCAAGCCGCGCCGCCGATCGTCGTCGAGACCGCCGGCGTGCGCTGCGAGCGGCGCACCGTGCCGATCGGCGCGGTCGGCCTGTACGTGCCCGCGGGCTCCGCCCCGCTGCCGTCGACCGCGATCATGCTCGCGGTGCCCGCCGCGATCGCCGGCTGCCCGGTGCGGGTGATCTGCACGCCGCCGCGGCCGGACGGGCTGGTGCCGGCCGCGGTGCTGGTCGCCGCGCGCCGCGCCGGCGTCGACGCGGTGTTCAAGGTCGGCGGCGCGCAGGCGATCGCCGCGATGGCCTACGGCACCGAGAGCGTCCCGAAGTGCGACAAGCTCTTCGGCCCGGGGAACGCGTGGGTCACGGCCGCGAAGCTGCTGGTCGCGGCCGACCCGGCCGGCGCCGCCGCGGACCTGCCCGCGGGCGTGACCGAGGTGCTGATCGTCGCCGACGCGAGCGCGCGTGCGGACTTCGTCGCGGCCGACCTGCTCGCGCAAGCCGAGCACGGCGTCGACGCGCAGGCGCTGCTCGTGACCGACGTACCGGCGCTCGCGACCGCGGTCGCCGGCGAGGTCGAGCGCCGCCGCGGCGCGCTGTCGCGCGGCGCGATCCTCGCGGGCTCGATCCCGCACATGCGCGCGATCGTCGTCGAATCGATCGGCGCGGCGATCGAGGTCGCGAACGCGTACGCGCCGGAGCATCTGCTGCTGCAGGTCCGCGAGCCGCGCGCGTGGCTCGACTCGGTCCGCAACGCCGGCGCGGTGTTCCTCGGCCATTGGTCGCCGGAATCGGTCGGCGACTATTGTGCCGGCCCGAATCACACGCTGCCGACCTACGGGTACGCGCGCAGTCACAGCGGGCTCGGGCTCGAGGACTTCCAGAAGCGGATCACGGTGCAGGAGCTCGGCCCGGCGGGGCTGCGCCGGCTCGCGGGCCCGACCCGCACGCTCGCCGCGCTCGAGGGGCTCGATGCGCACGCGGCGGCGGTCACGGTCCGGCTCGAGGCGCTCGAGGCGGTGCGCGGATGAACGCGCTGGAGACGCTCGCCCGGCCGGAGATCCTCGCGTTGGAGCCGTACTCGCACGCCGCCTGGCGGCCCGCGCTCACCCGCCTGCACGCGAACGAAGCGCCGTGGCGGCCGGCGGGCGACCGCACCGATGCGGGCCTGAACCGTTACCCGGAGCCGCAACCCGCGGCGCTGATCGAGCGGCTCGCCGCGCTCTACGGCGTCGGTGCGGATCGCGTGCTCGTCGGCCGCGGCAGCGACGAGGCGATCGACGTGCTCTCGCGGATCTATCTGCGCGCCGGCGAGGACGCGATCCTGCACTGCCCGCCGACGTTCGGGATGTACGGGGTCGCCGCGCGGATCCAGGGCGCGGCGGTGATCGAAGCGCCGCTGCGTCGCGCCGACGGCTGGCGCCTCGACCCGGAGCGCGTGCTCGCCGCGTGGACGCCGCGCGTGAAGCTCGTGTACCTGTGCTCGCCGAACAACCCGACCGGCAACCGCTTCGACGCCGGTGCGATCGACGCGATCGCCCGCGCGCTCGACGGCCGCGCGGTGGTCGTGATCGACGAAGCCTACGCCGAGTGGTCCGACGCGCCGGGCTTCGTGCAGCGGACCGACCGCTACGCGACGGTCGCGGTGCTGCGCACGCTGTCGAAGGCGTACGCGCTCGCGGGGGCGCGCATCGGCGCGCTGATCGCGCCGCCCGCGTTGATCGGAATCGCGCGCCGGGTGATCCCGCCGTACGCGCTCGCGCAGCCGACGATCGAGGCGGCGCTCGCGGCGCTCGCGCCGGAGGCGGTCGCCGCGAGCCGCGCACGCCTCGCGGCGCTCCTCGCCGAGCGCGACCGGGTCGCACGCGAGCTCGCGCGCTCGCCGTGGGTCGCGGCCGTGTGGCCGAGCGACGCGAACTTCCTGATGATCGACTGCGTCGACCCCGACGAGGTGATGCGCCGCAGCCTCGCGGCGGGGTTCATCCTGCGCGACTTGCGCGCGAACGCCGCGCTCGCGCGCAGCCTGCGGGTCACGATCGGCACGGGCGAGCAGAACGACGCGCTGCTCGCGAGCCTCGCGCCGCCGAGGCGCCCGTGAGCGGGCGCCGCGTGGTATTCGTCGACCGCGACGGGACCTTGGTCGAGGAGCCGCCCGACCAGCAGGTCGACTCGCTCGCGAAGGTGCGGCTGCGGCCGCGGGTCGTGCCGGCGCTGCTCGAGCTCGTGCGCGCGGGCTTCGACCTCGTGATGGTGACGAACCAGGACGGCCTCGGCACCGACAGCCTGCCGCGGGAGCGCTTCGAGGCCGCGCATGGGTTCATCCTCGACCTGTTCGCCTCGCAGGGCATCGCGTTCGACGCGGTGTTCATCTGCCCGCACGTCCCGGCCGACGACTGCGACTGCCGCAAGCCGCGCACCGGGCTGCTCCAGGACTACCTCGCCCGCCGGCCGATCGACCGCGAGCGCAGCTGCATGGTCGGGGACCGCGACACCGACCTGCAATTCGCCGCGAACCTCGGCATCCAGGGGCTGCGGCTCGGTGAGGACGGCGACGAGGAACACGGCTGGCCGGCGATCGCGCGGCGGATCCTCGCGACGGGGCGGCGCGCGAGCGTGCGGCGCGAGACCCGCGAGACGCGCATCGAGGTCGACGTCGACCTGTCGGCGACCGGCCCGATCGAGATCGACACCGGGATCGGGTTCTTCGATCACATGCTCGAGCAGATCGCGAAGCACGGTGGCTTCGCGCTGCGCCTGCGCGCGCAGGGGGACCTCGAGGTCGACGAGCACCACACGGTCGAGGACAGCGCGCTCGCGCTCGGCGCGGCGCTGCGCGAGGCGCTCGGCGACAAGGCCGGGATCGGCCGCTACGGCTTCGTGCTCGCGATGGACGAGGCCGAGGCCCAGGTCGCGCTCGATCTCGCCGGGCGCGCGTACTTCGTCTGGGAGGGGCGCTTCGCGCGCGACCGGGTCGGCGCGCTGCCGACCGAGCTCGTGCCGCACTTCTTCCGGTCGTTCGCCGACGCGCTCGGCGCGACGCTGCACCTGCGGGTGCACGGCGAGAACACCCACCACATGGTCGAGTCCTGCTTCAAGGGCGTCGGCCGGAGCCTGCGCCAGGCGCTGCGCCGCGAGGGCGCGGAGCTGCCGTCGACGAAGGGGGTGCTGTGAGCGGGCGCTCGGTCGTGATCGTCGCGAGCGGCGGCGCGAACACCGCCTCGCTGGTCTACGCGTTCGAGCGCCTCGGCGTACGCGCGGCGCTGTCGGCGGACCCGGCCGAGATCCGCGACGCGAGCCACGTGATCCTGCCCGGGGTCGGCGCGGCCCTGGACGCGATGCGGCGGTTGCGCGAGAGCGGGCTCGATCGGCTGATCGCGCGGCTGCCACAGCCCGTGCTCGGGATCTGCCTCGGGATGCAGCTGCTGTTCGACGCGTCGGCCGAGGGGCCGACGCCGTGCCTCGGGGTCCTGCCCGGGCGGGTCGAGCGGCTCGGCGCCGGGCCCGACCGTCCGGTGCCGCACATCGGCTGGAACACGCTCGAGCGACGCGCGGACTCGCCGCTGCTCGAGGGCTTGCGCGCGGGCGACCGGGCGTACTTCGTGCACTCCTACGCGGCCCCGGTCGCGGACGCGACGATCGCGACCACCGAGTACGGCGCGCCGTTCAGCGCGTGCGTGCAGCGGGACCGGTTCTTCGGCGTGCAATTCCATCCCGAGCGGTCCGCGGCGGTCGGCGCGCGCGTGCTCGCGAACTTCCTCGGAGTCCGCTGAGATGCGCCTGATCCCGGCGATCGACCTGCGCGGCGGCCGTTGCGTGCGCCTGCTGCGCGGGGACTTCGCGGCCGAGACCGCGTACGACGTCGAGCCGGCGGCCCTGCTGCAGCGGTATCGCGCCGCCGGGGCGGAGTGGCTGCACCTCGTCGACCTCGACGGCGCGCGCGACGGGGCGCGCGCGCACCGCGAGCTGATCGCGCAGCTCGCCGCCGAACGCGCGCTGCGCCTGCAGGTCGGCGGCGGGATCCGCGACCGTGCCGCCGTGGTCGCGATGCGCGAGTGCGGCGTCGACCGCGTCGTCGTCGGCAGCGCCGCGATCGCGGACCCGGACGCGGTGCGCGGCTGGCTCGGCGAATTCGGGTCGGCGAGCCTCGTGCTCGCGCTCGACGTGCGCCTCGACGAGCACGCCACGCCGTGGGTCGCGACCCACGGCTGGCGGCGGCAATCGAACTCGTCGCTGTGGGACGCGGTCGCGGGCTTCGAGGCCGCGGGGCTGCGGCACGTGCTGTGCACCGACGTGCAGCGCGACGGCGCGCGCTCGGGACCGAACCTCGCGCTGTACCGCGAGGCGGTCGCGCGCTTCCCGCGGATCGAGTGGCAGGCCTCGGGCGGGGTGCGCGACGCGCGCGATCTCGATGCGCTCGCGGCGAGCGGCGTCGCCGCGGCGATCAGCGGCCGTGCGCTGCTCGAGGGAACGATCGACGACGGGGAGATCCGCCGATTCTCGCAAAACGCATAATCCCGTGCCTCGACGTGCGCGACGGCCGCGTCGTCAAGGGCGTGCGCTTCCGCGATCACCGCGACGTCGGCGACATCCTGGCGCTCGCCGGCCGCTATCGCGACGACGGCGCGGACGAGCTCGTGTTCTACGACATCGGCGCGAGCCCGGACGGCCGCACGGTCGACCGCGGCTGGGTCGAGCGGGTCGCGCGGCTGCTCGACATCCCGTTCTGCGTCGCCGGCGGGATCCGCAGCGTCGCGGACGCCGAGGCGATCCTCGCCGCGGGCGCCGACAAGGTCTCGGTGAACTCGCCGGCGCTCGCGGAGCCCGGCCTGATCGACGCGCTCGCGCGACGCTTCGGCTCGCAGTGCGTCGTCGTCGGGATCGACAGCGAGACCGCCGGCGGCGATTACCGCGTGCAGCAATACACCGGCGATCCGCGGCGCTCGCGCGACGCGGATCGCCGCACGCTCGACTGGATCCGCGAGGCGGTCGAGCGCGGCGCGGGCGAGATCGTGCTGAACTGCATGGCGAGCGACGGCGTGCGCCGCGGCTACGACCTCGTGCAGCTGCGCGCGGCGCGCGACGCGTGCTCCGTGCCGCTGGTCGCCTCCGGGGGCGCGGGCGCCGCGGCGCACTTCGCGGAGGTGTTCCGCGACGCGCACGTCGATGCGGCGCTCGCGGCGAGCGTGTTCCATTCGGGGCAGATCGCGATCCCGGCACTCAAGGCCGGGCTCGCGGCTGAAGGGATCGAGGTGCGACGGGAATGACGATCGCGGACGAGGCGGATTGGGACAAGGGCGGGGGGCTCCTGCCCGCGGTCGTCCAGGACGCGGACCGCGGCACGGTGCTGATGCTCGGCTACATGAACCGCGACGCGCTCGCGCAGACCGAGCACACCGGCCGGGTCACGTTCTGGAGCCGCAGCAAGGGCCGGCTGTGGACCAAGGGGGAGACCTCGGGCCACTCGCTCGAGCTCGTCGCGATCGCGCTGGATTGCGACCGCGACACGCTGCTCGTGCTCGCGCGGCCGCAGGGCCCGGTGTGCCACCGCAACACGCCGACCTGCTTCGGCGAATCGCCGCCGCGCGCGGCGGCCGAGCGGATCGCGTTTCTGCCGGCGCTCGAACGGCTGATCGACGCGCGGCTGCGCACGCGACCGGAGGGCAGCTACACCGCCCGCCTCGCCGCCGCGGGTCCGCTGCGGATCGCGCAGAAGGTCGGCGAGGAAGGACTCGAGCTCGCGCTCGCCGCGGCCGCGGAGGGTGACGCCAAGGTGCTCGAGGAAGCCGCGGACCTCTTCTATCACGCGCTCGTGCTGCTGCGCTCGCGCGGCCTGCGTCTCGAGGACGTCGTCGCCGTGCTCGAGGCCCGGCATGCCGGGGTCCGCGGGACGGATTGATCGATCCGGCCGATCCCGCGGCGACCCACGCGAACGTCTAGCGCGAACGCGCGCGGTGACGCCACAGCGCGGACGCGCCGATCGCGAACCACACGACGTTCAGCGCGACCGACGGCATCGCCCGGTGCCAGCCGCTGTTCACGACGAAGCCGATCGCGCCGAGCACGTTCATCCATTGGTACAGCCTCGAGCTCGACCCGAGCTTTCCCGCCGAGAGCAGGTAATAGGCGCCGAGTATCGACACGGCCGCGAACCAGCCGGCGAACTCGACCAACGCGTGCAGCGCCGTCAATCGCGCAAGTCGTCGACGAGGAAGCGCAGGGTGCGGCGCAACGGCTCCGCGGCGCCCCACAGGAGCTGGTCGCCGACCGTGAACGCCGACAGGTACTCGGGCCCCATCGCGAGCTTGCGCAGGCGCCCGATCGGCACGTGCAGGCGGCCGCCGACCGCGGCCGGCGACAGCTCGCGGATGCTCTCCTCCCGCCGGTTCGGCACCACCCGGACCCAGGCGTTGTCGGCGGCGATCAGCCGTTCGATCTCGGCGAGCGGCAGGTCCGCGTTCAACTTGATCGTGAGCGCCTGGCTGTGGCAACGCATTGCGCCGACGCGCACGCACAGGCCCTCGACCGGGACCGGACGGTCGAGGGTGCCGAGGATCTTGTTCGCCTCGGCGCCCGCCTTCCACTCCTCGCGGCTCTGACCGTTGCCGAGGTCCTTGTCGATCCACGGGATCAGGCTCGCCGCGAGCGGCACGCCGAAATGCGTACGCGGCAGCGCCGGTCCGTCGAGCGCCGCCTGCACCGCGCGATCGACGTCGAGGATCGTCGCGGCCGGATCGGCGAGCGCGGGCTGCGCCGCGCGAGCGAGCGTCCCCATCTGCTCGACGAATTCGCGCATCTGCTGCGCGCCCGCGCCGGACGCGGCCTGATAGGTCATCGCGGTGATCCATTCGACGAGTCCCGCGCGCAGCAGGCCCGCGACCGCGAGCAGCATCAAGGACACGGTGCAGTTCCCGCCGATGAAGTCCTTGATCCCCCGGCGCCGCGCCGCCTCCATCACCGGCCGGTTCACCGGGTCGAGGACGATCACCGCGTCGTCGTTCATCCGCAGCGTCGACGCCGCATCGATCCAGTAGCCGTTCCAGCCCGCCGCGCGCAGCCGCGGATGGACCGCCTGGGTGTAGTCGCCGCCCTGCGCGCTCACCAGGATCGGCAGTTTCGCGAGCGCCGCGAGGTCGTGCGCGTCCTCGACCGGGCCGACCGCGCGGCCGATCGGCGGCGCCGCGGCGCCGGCCTGCGAGGTGCTGAAGAACGTCGGCTCGAACGCGTCGAAGTCGCGCTCCGCGCGCATCCGCTCGAGCAGCACCGACCCGACCATGCCCCGCCACCCGATGATTCCGACTCGATTCACGCTGGACCCGCCCTCATCCGCCGATGATGAATTCCCGCGCCGGCTCGCGCAGGTTGTAGTTCGACGCCATCGCGTAGCCGTACGCGCCGCAGTTCGCGAGGAGCAGCACGTCCCCCTCCGCGGTCGGCGGCAGCCAGCGATCGGTCGCGAGCCGGTCGGCCGACTCGCAGATCGGGCCGACGATCGTCGCGATCTCGGTCGCCGGTTCACCGAGGCGCGTCAGGTTCACGACCTCGTGGTGCGCGCCGTAGAGCGCGGGCCGTATCAGTGAGTTCATACCCGTTCCGATGCCGACGTAGCGCACGTCACCCTTGCCCTTGAGTTGCGTGACCCGCGAGACCAGCACCCCGGCGCGCGCGACCAGGTACCGACCCGGCTCCATCCAGAACCGCAGGCGCGGATGGCGCTCGCGCAAGCTGGCGACGCCGCGGTCGAGCGCCGCGAGGTCGACTTCGTCGCCGCCGGGATAGTCCGGGACGCCGAGCCCTCCGCCCAGATCGACGATGCCGGCGTCCGGAAACCGCGCGGTGAGCTCCGCGAGCAGCGTCCCGGTCTCGACCCAGCTGTCGGCATCGAACACCCCGCTCCCCGCGTGCGCGTGCAAGCCGACCACGCGAACCCCGAGCGATCCGGCGAGCCGCGCGAACTCGCCGAGCTCCGCGACCGGGACGCCGAACTTCGAGTACATGCCCGCGGTCCGCACGTGCTGATGGTGGCCGCGGCCGAAGCCCGGATCGACCCGGACGAATATCTCTTTTCCCGCGAATACCTGCGGCCAGTTCTTCAAAGGATAGATGTTGTCCAGCGTGACCCGGACACCGCGCTCGAAGCCGAGCGCATATTCGCTGCACGGTGCGAAGTTCGGCGTGTACAACACGTCCCCGGCGCGCAGACCGGGGACCGACGCGAACGCGCGCTGCAGCTCGCCCGGGGACACGCATTCCAGCATGAAGCCGGCCGCGTGCAGCCGGCGCAGGATCGCCGGATGCCCGTTGGCCTTCATCGCGTAGGCCCAGCGATCGATCGACCCGACCTGTCGCAGGCTCGCCGCCGCGGCGTCGATCGTGTCGATGTCGTACACGTACGCTGAGGATTCTTTTTCTGTTATTTCAATAAGTTCAGATCTTTTCTTAGAATCATTCCACCACTGCTGGGCGACGCGCTCCGGCGGCTTCGAGGTCGCGAACAGCTCCTGCCAGGTCGGTCCGAGCACCTCGTCCGAACCGATCCGCTGGATGAGCCGCTCGTGCAGTTGCTGCACCAGGCGGTCGCCCTGCGACTCGTCGATCACGAACGCGAAATTCAGATCGTTCGCGGCCTGGGTCACGAGGTAGATCTTCTGGTCCTGGAACAATTCGAACGCGGCGCCGAGCTCGTGCAGGATCCCGCGGATGTTGTGGCCGAGCAGGCTCAAGCTCGCGCAGGGTCCGATCACGCTCACGCGGCACAGCGCGCCGAGCGCACGGGTGAGCCGATCGATCGCCGCGGCATCCAGGGTGTTCGCGGCCGGATCGAGCGACACGGTGACGTTGGTCTCCGAGGTCGAGATCAAGTCGACCGAGAGGCCCTGGCGTTTGAACACCTGGAACGCGTCCGCGAGGAAGCCGACCTGGTGCCACATCCCCGGGCTCTCCATCGAGACCAGCGTGATGCCCTTCTTGATCGCGATCGCCTTCACGCGGGCGGCGCTGTCGACGACGTCCGCCGACACGATGGTCCCGGGCAGCCGCGGCGCCTGCGTCGCATAGACGTGCAACGGGATCCCGTACTGGCGCACGGGCATCACGCAGCGCGGATGGAGCACTTTCGCGCCGTTGCTCGCGATTTCCTGCGCCTCGTCGTAGTGCAAGGCGCGCAGCAGCCGCGCGCTCGGGACGTCACGCGGGTTCGCGCTGAACATGCCGGGCACGTCCGTCCAGATCTCCAGACGCACGGCCGCGAGCTTCGCCGCGAAATAAGCCCCCGAGGTGTCCGAACCGCCGCGCCCGAGCAGCACGGTCTCGCCGGCCTCGTCGGCCGCGATGAAGCCCTGGGTGATCACGACCGAGTCGAGCGCCGCCCAGTCGGTCTGCAGTCCCGCATCCGGCGCGTAGTCGCAGGTCGCGGACAGGAACGCCGCCTTCGCGTTCGACCCCTCGCGCCGCTCCGCGCGCAGCACGCGTCGCGCGTCGACCCACGTGGTCGCGATGCCCGCCGCGTTCAGGTAGGTCGCGCCGATCGCGGTCGCGAGCAATTCACCCATCGCCATCACGCGCGCGCGCACCCGATCGCTCGGCTCACGGGTCTCTGCGATCGAGCGCGCGATCCGGCGCAGTTCCTCGAACAGCGATTCGAAGCGCGCATCGACGACGATCCCGAGGCTCGCCGCGAGCGCCCGGTGCTTCGACTCGATCGAGTCGAGCACCGGTTCATGGAGGCCTTCGAGCGCCGCGCCGAGCAAGGCTTCGAGTCGATCGGTGATCCCGGACAGCGCCGAATGCACGACCACGGGCCGCAGCCCGTCCGCACGGCGCGCCCGGATCACGTTCGCGATGTTCTGCCAGTTCGCAGCGCTGGAGACGCTCGTGCCGCCGAACTTCAGCACGACCCAGCCGGGAGGCTGCGGGCTCATCGCCGGAGCCGGCGATCAGCGTTCACCGCTCACTCGTCTTCGAAGATGTCGCGCAGCTCGCGCGCGAGCTGACGCTCGGCCAGCACGTCCTCGACCCGGCTCCACGCGGCCTTGCCGCGTTTACCCGGCGGCGCCGCTTTCGGCCGCCGTTCGGTGCGCTCCAACAGGGGCTCGAACTCCTGGGTATCCTCGTTGTCACCGAGGAATTCGTCGTCGATGTCGAAATGCTGGTTCGCTCGTTCGCTCATGGGTCGAGAAAAGCCCTTCAAATCAATGGGATCTACGGGTCAGCCCCGGCACGAAGTTCGGCACTATAGCCGATTCCGCCGCGCATTCAACACCATGGGGTCATCGGCCGCACCCATCAAGCCCCGCCATGCTGCACCGCAAAATCCGCGGCGCGTCCCTGGCAACCCTTGAAAACGCTGGGTTTTCTCCGCGTTGCGGTCAGGTGCCGGTCCGCTCGGTCGAGCGGCGATCGGGCAATTCGCCGACCGCGATCGCGCGGTTGACCGCCGACAGCACCGCGAGGAGCGACGCGGTGATGATGTTCGAGTGCATCCCCGCGCCGAACCGCGTGCGCCGTGACCGGGTCGTGATCTCGATGTAGCAGACCGCCTTCGCCGAACTCCCCTGGCCGCGCGAGTGCTCTTCGTAGGACAGCACGTCGAAGTCCAGCCCGATCGCATTGACGATCGCGTCGATCGGCCCCGAACCCTGGCCATGCCAGGTCTCGATCCGGCCGTCGCGCTCGATCTGCAGGGAAATCCGCTCGCTGTCCGCGCCGTCGGTCGACGCCGCGAGTTGGTGCGAGCGGTAGATGAACGGCCGTCGAGGCGCGAGGTACTCGGCGGTGAACAGCGACCAAATCTCTTCTGAAGTCAGTTCCTTACCCGTGGTATCTGCAGCGGCTTGTACGACCTGGCTGAACTCGATCTGCAGCCGTCGCGGCATCACCAATTGATAGTCGCGCTCGAGCAGGTAGGCGATCCCGCCTTTGCCGGACTGGCTGTTCACCCGGATGATCGAATCGTACGAACGGCCTAGATCGGAGGGATCGATCGGCAAGTACGGAACGTCCCAGGCACCCTCGCTCGCGCGGGCGCCGAGCCCCTTCTTGATCGCGTCCTGATGGGAACCCGAAAACGCGGTGAACACCAGGTCGCCGACGTAGGGGTGACGCGGGTGGACCGGCAGCTGATTGCACGCTTCCGCGCAGCGGGCCACCTCGTTGATGTTTGAGAAATCAAGTTTAGGATCAACGCCTTGCGTATACATGTTGAGCGCGAGTGTCACGATATCGACGTTGCCCGTGCGCTCGCCGTTGCCGAACAACGTGCCCTCGACCCGCTCCGCACCCGCCATCATCGCGAATTCCGCCGCCGCGACTCCGGTCCCGCGATCGTTGTGCGGATGGATGCTGAGGATCACCGAGTCGCGCTTCGCGACGCGGCGGCCGAACGCCTCGATCTGGTCGGCGTACACGTTCGGGGTCGCGACCTCGACGGTCGCCGGGAGGTTCAAGATCGCCTTGTGCTGCGGCGTCGGCTCCCAGACCGCCGTCACCGCATCGCAGATCTCGACCGCGTAGTCCAATTCCGTGCCGGTGAAGCTCTCCGGGCTGTACTGGAAGGTCCACTCGGTATCGGGATGGCGCAGCGCCGATTCGCGCACCGCCTCCGCGCCCCGGACCGCGATGTCGACGATCCCGGCGCGGTCGAGCCGGAACACCAGCCGGCGTTGCGCTTCGGAGGTCGAGTTATAGACGTGCACGATCGCCCGGCGCACGCCGACGAGGGCCTCGTAGGTCTTGCGGATCAGCTCGGGCCGAGCCTGGGTGAGCACCTGCACGGTCACGTCGTCCGGGATCAGCCCCTGCTCGATGATCTCGCGCACGAAGTCGTAATCGGTCTGCGACGCCGCCGGAAAGCCGACTTCGATCTCCTTGAAGCCCACCTTCAGCAGCATCTCGAACATCCGCCGCTTGCGCGCCGGGTCCATCGGTTCGATCAGCGCCTGGTTCCCGTCGCGCAGGTCGACGCTGCACCAGATCGGCGGCGTGCCGATGACCCGATCGGGCCAGGTGCGGTCCTTGAGGTCGATCGAGGCCGCGGGTCGATATTTGTTCGATGGATTTGGCAACATGCTCTTCACTCGCTCTACGAAGGGTTCACCGCTCGGGCGGGATCGTCGGGTATCTGTCCGGTCTTGTCAGCGCCGACCGTTGGCGCGAGAGGATTGCGCCTAGCGGCGCAGAATCAGCAGCGCGTCGAGCCCGCAAGACCGCGGTGCGCGAAGCGGAAGACCGGTGCCGACATCGAAGTGCATGGCTCGGAATCTAGCACTGCGGCGCCGCGGCACGCAAGTGCCGGGATCCGCGGCCGGCGGTCCCGCCGCGCCGCGGCGGGACGCTCACACCCAGCCGCCGAGGTGGCGCAGCGCGAGTGCGGCGAGCACGTCGGCGTGCGCGTCGTCGTCGTTCAAGGCCGGCACCATCGAGAAGCGTTCGCCGCCGTGTGCGAGAAACTCCTCGCGGTAGCCGATCGCGATCTCCTCGAGCGTCTCGAGACAATCGACCGCGAACGACGGCGACACCACCGTGATCCGGCGCACCCCGCGGTCCGCCAGCTCCCGCAAGCGCACGCCGGTGTACGGCTGCAGCCATTCGACCGGCCCGAACCGCGACTGATACGCGTGCGACCACGCGGCGTCGGTGAGGCCGAGGCGCGCGACGATCGCGCGCGTCGTCGCCTCGGCCTGGTCGCGGTACGGGTCGCCCGCGGCGACGTAATCGACCGGGATCCCGTGGTACGAGAACAGCAGATGGCTGCGCTCGCCGGCGGCGCTCCAGTGGCTCTCGATCCGCGCGGCGAGCGCATCGAGGTAACCGGCATCGCCGTGGTAATCGTTCACGAAGCGCAGCTCCGGCAGCACGCGCCAGCGGCGCAGCACCCGCGTGGTCGCGTCGAACACCGACCCGGTGGTCGCCGCGCAGTACTGCGGATACAGCGGCAGCACGAGCACGCGGCGCGCGTTGTGCTGCGCGAGCGCGCGCAAGCCTTCGGCGAGGCCCGGTTCGCCGTAGGTCATCGCGAGCCGCACCCGCACGCGGTCGCCGAGCCGCTGCGCGAGGCGCGCGCCGATCTTCTCGCTCAGGCGGCCCGACAGCACCGCGAGCGGCGATCCGCCGGGGCCCCAGATCTTGCGGTAGTTGCGCGCGCTGCGCAGCGGCCGGAAGGTCAGCACCGGCCCGAACAGCACCGGCCACCAGATCGGCCGCGGCGTCTCGACGACGCGCCGATCGCCGAGGAACTCGCGCAGGTACCGGCGCACCGGACGATAGGCCGGCGCCGCCGGGGTCCCGAGGTTCACGACCAGCACGCCGATGCGCGCCGGCTCCTCGCTCGTGCGGGGCAGACCCGCCTCGTAGAAGCTCATCGGGCCGATCGCCGCGGGATCCGCCCGCGCGCCGCATCCGCGGTCACGGCGCGCGGGACCCGAGGTGCACGAAGCCCGCGATGTGATCCTCGTGCGCGAGACCGACGGCGGCCTTCACCGCGGGATCGTACGCCGCGGGGCCGGTCTTCCACATCGCGCCGTAGCCGAGCGCATGCGCGGCCAGGATCAGGTTCTCGACCGCGGCCCCGGTCGCGAGGACCTGCTCGATCTCCGGGACCTTCGGCTGATCGCGCCGGACCACGCACGCGGCGAGCAGCAGCGTCGGCGACCGCAGGAATTTCTCGCGCTCCTTGTCCAGCTGCTCCTCGGTCGCGGCCGGGTCGCGGCGCCGGCGCGCGTCCGCGACCGCATCGGCTAGCGCGTGCCGCGCCGGGGCATCGAGCACCCGGAACCGCCACGGCCGCAGCCGCCCATGGTCGGGCGCGCGGTTCGCCGCGTCGAGCAGCGTGTCCAGCTCCGCCTCGTTCGGCCCCGGCGCGTGCAGGCGCGCCGCGGACTTGCGGGTGGTGATCGCGTCGATGAGTTCCACGGGGCGTCGGGCTCCTCACGGCCGCGTGCGCGGTGCTCGGGGGGTGGTGGGACGGCTGGGACTCGAACCCAGGACCAAAGCCTTAAAAGGGCCTTGCTCTACCAACTGAGCTACCGTCCCGGCCGGCCGCGAATCATAGCCGAAGTCCGCCCGCGGAGCATCCGCCGCCCGCGCCGCGGTGGTAGCGCGTCGGGTCGGGGACGCCCGCGTCCCGGAAGCCCCGCGCACGGATCCGGCACGCGTCGCACTCGCCGCAGGCGCGGCCGTCGGCATCGGCTCGATAGCACGACACCGTCAGCGCGTAATCGACGCCGAGCGCGAGGCCGCGCCGGATGATCTCGGCCTTCGAGGAGCGGATCAGCGGCGCGCGCACCGCGAACGGCGCGCCCTCGACGCCGGCCTTGGTCGCGAGCGTCGCGAGCCGCTCGAACGCGTCGATGAACGCCGGCCGGCAATCCGGATAGCCGGAATAATCGACCGCGTTCACGCCGATGAACAGCGTGTGCGCGCCGGCGACCTCGGCGAAGCCGAGCGCGAGCGACAGCAGCACGGTATTGCGCGCCGGCACGTAGGTCACCGGGATGCCCTCGGTCGGTGCGGTCGGCACCGGGATCGACGGGTCGGTCAGCGCCGATCCGCCGATCGCGCCGAGGTCGACGCCGATCACGCGGTGCTCGTGCGCACCGAGCGCGGCGGCGACCCGCACGGCCGCGTCGAGCTCGGCGTCGTGGCGCTGCCCGTAGCGCACGCTCAGCGCGTGGCACTCGAACCCTTCCGCGCGCGCGATCGCGAGCACGGTCGCCGAGTCGAGGCCGCCGGAGAGCAGCACGACCGCGCGCGCCGTCATCGGCCGGGCACGTCGCCCCACAGGATCTTGTGGAGCTGCAGTTGGAATCGCACCGGCAGCCGGTCCGCGAGGATCCACCCGGCCAGTTCCGCCGGCGCGAGCGTGCCGTGGCTCGGCGAGAACAGCAGCCGGCAGCGTCCGACGAGCGCGTGCTCGGCGAGGAAGCGCCGGCTCCACTCGTAGTCCGCGCGCGAGCCGATCACGAATTTCAGCTGGTCGCGATCGCGCAGGCACGCGAAGTTCTCGATCCGGTTGCGCTCGCTCTCGCCGGAGTCCGGCGTCTTCACGTCGATCACGCGGTCGACCCGCCGGTCGACCGCGGACACGTCGAGCGCGCCGCTCGTCTCGAGCGACACCGCGTGCCCCTCGTCGCACAGCCGCGCCAGCAGCGGCAGGCAATTCGGCTGCGCGAGCGGCTCGCCGCCGGTCACGCAGACGTGCGCGGCGCCGGTGCCGCGCACGCGCTCGGCGATCGCGTCGAGCGTGAGCCAGTCCCCGGCGTGGAACGCGTACGCGGTATCGCAATACCGGCAGCGCAGCGGACAGCCGGTGAGGCGCACGAACGCGGTCGGGTATCCGACCGCATCCGCCTCGCCCTGCAACGAGTAGAAGATCTCGTTCACCCGCAGCCGCGCGGGCCGCGGTTGCCCGGACGCGTCGGCGCGCGGCGGCGCCGCGGCGGCGGATCCGATCAACGCGACTCCGCGCGGATCTCGGCGAGGCGCTTCGCGGCGAGGCGGGCTGCCGAGGTCCCCGGGTACTTCGCGATCACCGCGCGCAGCACGCGCTGCGCCTCCGTCCGGTGCTTGAGCTCGTACTCGCAGTAGCCGACGTTCAGCATCGCGTCCGGCACCTTCGTCGAGGACGAGTAGTCGTCGATGACCGCCTGGAACGCATGCAGCGCCGGCTCGAACTCGCGATTCACGTAATAGGTCCAGCCGATCCAGTACTGCGCGTTCGGCGCGTAGTCGCTGTTCGGATGGTCGGCGAGGAAGCGCTTGAACGCAGCCGCGGCCTGCGCATAATCGCCGCTCTTCAGCCGGTCGAACGCCGCCTGATAGGCCGCCTGATCGCCGCCCGCGGCGGCACCGGACGACGCTGGCGCGGCGCTCGACGCCGCCGGCTGACCCGCGGACTGATCCGACGGCGCGGACGCGCCGCCGGACGCCGGCGCACCGTTCGAGGCGCCCTGCGATCCGGACTCGTCGGTGCCGCCGCCGCTGACGGCACCGGTGTCACCCGATCCCGCGCCGCCCGCACCAGCGTCCGCACCGGCACCCGCGCCGCCCGTTCCGGCGCCACCGACCGCGGCCTGCTCGGCCTCGAGCTTCTTCAGCCGCGCATCGAGATCGGCGTACTGGGCGAGCTCGCGCTTGCGATCCTGATCGAGCCGATGCCGCAACTCGTCGACCTCGTTGTGCAGCGTGCGCTGGTCGGCGCGGGTCGCGTCGAGCTGATTCGACAGATCGAGGAGGCTGCGGTTGTCGACCACGCGCTCGACGCGCGTGAGCCGCGTACCGAGATCGGCGAGCTGGAGCTGCACCGGATCCGGCTGCGGCGGCGAAGTCGCGCAGCCCGCGAGCGCCGCAGCGCCCGCGCAGGCGACCAGAGCCGCCGCGGCGGCGCGCCGCGTCACGGCAAGTACACCATGTCGACGCGCCGGTTCATCGCCCAGGCCTGGGGGTTGTCGCCCTCGACGGCGGGCCGTTCGGCGCCATAGCTCACGGTCTCGATCTGCGAGTCCGCGACCCCCTGGAGCATCAGCGCGCGACGCACCGCCTGCGCGCGGCGCTCACCGAGGCCGATGTTGTACTCGCGGCTGCCGCGATCGTCGGTGTTGCCCTCGAGACGGATCCGCAGGCCGGGATTGGCGATCAGCGTCTTCGCGTGTGCGGCGATGATCGGCTCGTACTGCGGGTTGATCTCGGACTTGTCGAAATCGAAGTAGATCGTGCGCTGCTCGCGCGGCACGGCGTTGCCCGCCTGGGCGACCGCCTGGAGCGATCCGCCGTTCGCGCCGTTCAGCGGGGTCATCGTCGTGCCCGCGCCGCCCGCCCCGCCGGTCGTCGCGCTCGCCGGGACTTCGGTCGCCGAAGCCGACTGGCCCTTGACCGCGGTCTTGCCGTGGCATCCCGCCAGCGCGAGCGCGCCGGTCAGCAAAAGGGTGATCGCCGTCAATCTCTTCATCGGAATCTCCATCCAAGGTTTTTCGACCGTTCTTCACCACTCGTCCGGGCCGACGCGCCGGGCGCGCCTCGCCCGCTCATTCGCTTCCGTACGGTCCCCAGACCGGCTCCTCCACGTCCCCCTCGGGCGAGACCAGCGTCTGCTGGACCCGTCCGTCGGTGCTCACCAGCGCGAGCACCCCGCGACCGCGCTGGTGGGTCGCGTAGATGATCTCGGCGCCGTTCGGCGCGTAGCTCGGCGATTCGTCGAACGCACCGTGCGTGAGCACTTGCATCCCGCCGTTGCCCTTCAGGTCGAGCGTCGCGATCCGGAAATCTCCGCGGACACGGGTCACGAACGCGAGGTGCGATCCGTCGGGCGAGAGGCGCGGACGGGCATTATACGAGCCTTGGAACGTGATGCGACGCGGCCGGCTGCCGGGCGCGAGCGAGACCTGGAAGATCTGCGGGCCGCCGTCGCGATCCGACGTGAAATACAGGCTGTCGCCGTCCGGCGCCCACTGTGCCTCGGTGTCGATTCCCGGATTGTGGGTGATCCGGGTGAGCGCATGGGTCCCCAGATCCAGCACGAACACGTCGAGGTTGCCGGAACGGTTCGACAGCGTGACCGCGAGGCGCCGGCCGTGCGGCGACCACGCGGGGGCCTGGTTGACGCCGGCGGTCGCCGACACCAGTTGCCGCGCGCCCGACTTCAAGGTCTGCACGTAGATCGACGGGAGCTTGTCCTCGAACGACACGTAGGCCAGCTGCTTCCCGTCCGGCGACCACGCCGGCGACATCAGCGGCTCGCCCGACTGCATCACGACGCGCGGATTCTCGCCGTCGGCGTCCGCGACGACCAGCTGGAAAGTCTGGTGCGGGATCTTGCCGAGCACCAGCACGTACGCGATCCGGGTCGCGAACGCACCGTGGATCCCGAGGATGCTCTGGAACACCTGGTCCGAGATCTGATGCGCCGCGAGCCGCAACCCCGCGTCGTCGGTGTGGATCTGGTAGCCGAGCAGGCGCTGTTGGGTGAGCACGTTGTAGAGCTCGAAGGACACGTCGACGCGTCCCGGCGCCGGGCGGCTCAAGCTCCCGACCACGATGTAGTCGGCGTCCAGGCGCCGCCAATCGTCGAACACGATCTGCGAGCCGGTGTGCGGCAGGTCGATCATGTCCTTGCGGTGCATCGACTTGAAGCGGCCGCTCCCGCCGAGGTCGTGCGAGACCACCGCGGCGACGTCGAACGCCGGCGCGCCGGCGTTCGCGGCGAACGGCACGATCGCGATCGGGATCGCGACGTCCTGTCCGCGGGTGATCTGCACGACGAACGCCGCGTGGGCGCGCGCGCCGAACGCGAACACGCCGAGTGCGCAGCACACGGCCAGCAACGAAGATCGGACGGTGTCATTCATCGGGTTTGAACTCGAGGATCAAGGTTCGGTGGAACAGGGACGGATCCGGCGGCGTCGGCAGCGGTGACGCCCGATAGACCGCGTTCTCGATCGACTGGCGCACGGCCGCGTCGCCGTTGCACTGCGTGACCCGCGCGCGGGTCACCTCGCCGCCCGGAACCTGCGTCACGCGCACGAGGCAATCGATCCCGGGCTTCGCGGCGGGTGGCTTGATCCAGGCCTGGATGATCCGGCTCTGCAGCGCCGCGCGATAGGCATCCGCGAGCGGGCCCGCGGCGATCGCGTCGGCGTGTTCCTCGGCCTGGATCTGCTGGCGCAGCTCGGCCTGCATCGTCGCGCGCGCGGCCGCCTGCGCGGCGGCCTTGCGCTTCGCGGCCGCGGCGGCTTCACGTTTCGCCTCGGCGGCGGCTTCGCGCTTGGCCTGCGCCGCGGCTTCGCGCTTGGCCTCGGCGGCGGCTTCGCGTTTGGCCTCGGCGGCGGCCTCACGCCTGGCTTCGGCGGCGGCCGTGCGTTTGGCCTCGGTCGCGGCCGCGAGCTTCGCCTGCGCGGCCGCCGCGCGCTTCGCCGCGGCCGCGGCCTGCTCCGCCGCACGTTGCCGGGCGAGGTGCTGCTGCGCCGCCTGGCGCTGCGCGAGCGCTTGCTGCTGCGCGGCCGCCGACGGCTGCACCGCCGGCTTCGCGGGCGCGGGCTTCGCGGGCGCGGGTGGCGCCGGCGGCGCCGCCGCGCGATGCGCCGCCGTGCCCGCCCTCAGCAGGCGCGAATCGACGATGGTCGCCTGAATCGGCGTCGATCCGCCGAGCGAGGCGTGATGGAACGAGAAATCGGCTGCGAACAGCAACGCCGCCGCGATCGCGCCGTGCAGGAGCAGGGAGAAGAACGCCGGCCGAGTGTTCTCTCGCAGGAACGGCGCCATCGTCACTGCCCCGGTGAGGCCGGCCGGGGTCGCGCGCGCGTCGCTCCCGCGCCCGCGGCGGCCGGATCGGTGAGCAGGCCCACCTTGTCCGCGCCGGCGTTCTGCAACAGCACCATTGCCCGCACGACCGCACCGTACGGAACGCTCCGATCGGCCTTCAC
>JAJYAM010000081.1 GCA_021779535.1 Pseudomonadota bacterium | reverse complement strand
TCCGGCCAATGCGATCCAGCAGGTCGAACTCGTCAGTTCGAGCCCGCTCTATGGGCTCAACGCCCTGGGCGGCGCGATCTCGGTGACGATGAAGAACGGCTTTACCCATCGGGGCGCGGATCTCGAACTCTCGGGGGGCTCGTATGGTAAGCGGACGATTTCCGCGCAATTCGGCCGGCACGCGGGAATCTTCGGGGTCTACGTGGCCGGGCGGGCGCTCGACTGGAACGGATGGCGCATGTTCTCGAACGACCGGATGCGCGACGTCTATGCGGCGCTGAGTTTGCACACGGATCGCGCGACGCTCGATTTCAGCTACTCGCGTGCCGACAATGAGATGCACGGGCAAAGCCCCACCCCGATTCAGGAGCTCGCGGTCGATCGATCGCTGGTGTTCACCGGTCCCCAGGGGATCGGCAATGCGCTCAACTTCCTCACCTTGACCGGCACGCTCGAGCTCGCGACCCATTGGTCGATTCAGGGGGTGCTCTACTACCGGGATTTCGCCCAGGCCGTCTCGAACGGCAACACGACGAACTACGTCAGCTGCACGAACGTGGCGGGTGTCCTCTGCCAACCCGACGGCGTCACGCCGTTGACGGGTGCTGAGGGACAGTTGCTCCCCGACATTTCCAACGGCGGTGCGCGGGTCATCGGCGCGAACGACTTCGAGCGGATCCATTCCTGGGGACGCGGCGGCAGCGTACAGTTGACCGACGCGCAAGCCATCGGCGGGCACGAGAATCAGGTCAGCGTGGGAATCGCCGTCGACGACGCCGCGACGAGCTACTTCGCCGGGAGCCGGATCGGCGTGATGAACGCGCAGCTCCTCGTCCTACCCTCGAACCTCATCGTCGATACCCCGGAGCACTCCTCCGGTGCGATCGCGAACGGCGATGCGACCCCGGTGAACGTCGATTCGATCAACGAGAACCTCGGCGGCTTCGTGACCGATACGTTCAGTCTCTCGTCCCGGCTGGCGGTGACCGCGAGCGGACGATACAACCTCTCGCACGTGGATCTCGCGGACCAACGGGGGAGCGACCTCTCCGGCAACAATCGCTATGTCCACTTCAATCCGGCGATCGGCGCGACCGACGACATAAGACCGGATCTCACGCTGTATGGCGGATGGTCGGTGAACGATCGGACGCCGACCCCGAGCGAGATCGAATGCTCGGATCCTGCGGCACCGTGTGTGCTGCCATCGAACCTGTCGGGCGATCCGCCCAACCTCGCGCAGGTCGTTTCGCACACGGTCGAACTGGGCTTGCGCGGTCGAGTCTCCGCAAGGTCCGGCGAGATCGGCGAGATCGGCTGGAACGCGAGCGTGTTCCGCACGCTCCTCACCGATGACATCTACGCGATCGCGACGTCGCTGAGTCAAGGCTTCTTCCAGAACATCGGGGATACCCGCCGGCAGGGGGTCGAGGCGGGCATCCACGTGCGCACCCGCGCCTGGTCGACGTATCTTAATTACAGCTTCGTACAGGCCATCTTCCTCTCGCCCCTGGTCGTACCCTCCGGGTCGAACCCGTATCGCGACGCCAACGGAGACATCCACGTGGCGCCGGGCGACCGGCTGCCCGAGATTCCCGAGCACCGGGTCAAGCTCGGCGTGGACTTCGCGCCGACGTCGAAGTGGACGGTCGGGGCGACGCTCGGTCTGGTGAGCAGCTTCTATTACGGAGGCGACGCGTCCAATCAGCTTGCGCCGATTCCCGGGTATGCGGTCGTGAGCCTGCACTCGAGCTACGAGCCGAACACCCATATCGAATTCTTCGCGACGATCGGCAATGTCTTCAACCGCCGGTACGCGACCTTCGGAACCTTGAGCGATCCGACCGGCGTCGGTGCGCCGGGGATCCCGCCGAACGGCGTCGCGAATGGTCCGGGGGTGAACAACCGATTCTTGACCCCGGGAGCACCGTTCGAGGCATTCGGCGGCATCCGCATCCGACTGTGAGGCGTCGTTGCCGTCCGGGTTTTCAATCCTGGGACGACGTCATGGATGTTCCGAGTGGCGTTTCGTCGAGCGACTTCGAAAGATCACAAGGCCGGCCAAGCCGGCGGCCAGCAAGGTGAACGAAGCGGGCTCCGGCGTCGAGGCCACGGGTGCTGGCGGCGCGTAGTCGTATCCGCTGCCGCTCGTCAAGGTCACGCCGGGAGGAAGGACGAGGTACAGGCTGGCGGTATCCAGAGCATTCACACCCGCCGTGGTGCTGCCGCCAAAGCACGCGTTGTAATAATTCGACGAATCCACCACCTGGCCGGGTGCGCACCCCTGGGAAAACGCGTCGGACTCCGCCGTGATGTTTCCGAAGATCTCCAGATCCGCGCCGGGGTCGATCCTCGCCTGGACCGTCGTCTGGACGGACTGCGAGAAAGGCTGCGCACTGCAGCCGTTATTCGTCAGCGTCATCCCCATCGCCCGCACGGTGATGTAATCCACGACGGAAGCCGAGGTGCACGGGCCCTGGCCCGCGGCATCCACGCCCGTCAAGCTCGCATGCAGGTTCAGAATTTCCCCGATCGTAACGACGGTACCGTCCGGATAGATCGTCGAATTCAGCTGGATCTCGTCATCCAGGGTTGCCGAGGCCAGCGTGTCCACCTCCGTGTACACGTTGGGAGTGCTGGATTGCGCCTGGCTGCTGGTCGAGATGTGAAATTCCCCGTTGGACGACTGCGCCTGCGCATTTCCTCCCACTTGCCCCGTGCCCGCCTGCGGAAAATTCGACAGGTTGGCGGTCTGGCCCACGATCGCGGTCGACCCATTGCTGCCGTATTGGGTGGCACTGAACAGGCTGCAACCGCCGATGGTCCCGCAGGGTTGGGTGGCGGTCGGGCTCGAGTAGGGCGGAGAAGCGTTCGGGTCTTCCGTGACGTAGAACGCGCTGGTCGACGCCGCGGAACTCGAATTGTAATAAAGAGGAACGGGCGTTGCCATGGCCGACGTCGCGGCAAATCCCAGAATCATCGCGAGCGGCAGCCGCCGTCGCCCAGTGTGCATTCCCTTCATGGCGGTTCCCACCTCTACGTTATTCTCCGAAACGCATCGCCGCTCATGCGAAGACGCGCGCTTGCGGGCCATTACACGCCTCCGCCGGGCGGGTGTCAGTCATGCATTCGGGTGACAAAAGGGCGGCAAACCGCGTCGGTCATGACATAAGACGTGCGTCCGCGGCGCCGATACATTACGCTCCCGGCGTGCTTCGCAGTCCTCCGACTGCGGGTCTCGAGAGATGCCAATAGCCGTAGCGATCGTCGAAGACGACGCGGTGCTGAGCGAGCGTTATCACGAGCTCATCGCCTGCGCGGGCGATATGCGCCTCGAATGGACGGCGAGCGGTGTCGCGGCGGCCCTGCAGCGGCTGGGCACGGCCGTCCCCGACGTGCTGCTGGTCGATCTCGGCCTCCCCGACGGCAGCGGACTCGAGGTGATCCGCGCGGCGAAGGCGCGCCGCCCGGAGTGCGAAGTGATGGTGGTGAGCGTCTTTGGCGACGAGGAGCACGTGGTCGCCGCAATCGGCGCGGGCGCGAGCGGCTATCTGCTCAAGGATGCGCTTGCCGACTCCTTCCTCGGCACCATCCGCGAGCTGCGCGCGGGAGGCTCCCCGATCAGCCCGAGCATCGCCCGGATCATCCTGAACCTCGCCCGCCCCCCGGGCGGGTCTCCGCAGGGCGCCGAGCCGAGCGAGTGCGACCTCGCCGAACGCGAGCAGGAAATCCTGTCGCTGGTCGCCAAGGGCTTCAATTTCCAGGAGATCGGCCGTCTGCTCGGCATCTCCAACAACACGGTGAAGACACACATCTACCGGATCTATCGCAAGCTCTCGGTGCATTCGCGCGGCGAGGCGGTGTTTGAGGCGACGCGGCTCGGCCTGCTGGATCTTTAGCGCGCTGTTCGCGCTTGGAGCCGGCGCGACGTCCGCCCGCGCCGCGCCGCGCCCCGTCACTGCATCCCGACCCCTGTACCTCACGCGCGGCGAGTATCTCGTCGGTTACGATCTGAGAACGCCACCGCCGCCCGACGCTGCGGGCATACCCGTGCGCGTGCCCCTCAGGCTCGGCATCGGCGCGCCGTCCGCCGGAACCGACCGCCGATGGGTGCGTTTCGAGTTTCAACTGGGGGTGAGCCGCGCGCGCGAGCACATCGTCTACTTGCCCTACGTGTCGCCGAACGCCGCGGTCTATCTCGATGGCATCTACATCGGCAAGTCCGACGGCTATGGCGAACCGCAGACCGACTCATGGAACTTCCCGGTCTACATCCATGTGCCCGCGGCGCTCGCGCGGGCGGGCCGGCACCAGCTCCTCGTCGAACTCGTGCCGCGTCGGCGCGCGGTCACCGAGCTCGGGCCGGTCTGGGTGGGAACCAACGAGGCGCTGTTGCCGCTCTATCGACGGCAGCAATGGCTGCAGGTCACCGGCGTCGAGGTCGTCACCCTCCTCGTCGGGGCGATCGGGACCCTGGCCGGGGTGCTTTGGGTGCGCCGCCGGCAGGAGACGCTGTTCGGGTTGTTCGCGCTGAGCTGCGGGATCTGGACGATCCGCAATGCGCAGTTCTTCGTCGTGCACGCGCACTCGTTGTTCTATTTCGGCGTGATCACGGATGCGGCGCTGGTCTGGCTGGTGGCCGTGCTCTACCGCCTGAGCTTTCGCGTCCTCGGGCAGCGCTTCCCGCGTTTCGAGCGGGCCCTGTTCGGTTACGCACTGCTCGTCACGATCGCGATGCTGGCCGTGGGTCGAACGCACCGGTTCGTGGTGACCGCGGCGGGCTATGGCGCCCTGCTGCCGGTCGGGATCGCGTTCCAGGTGTATCTCACCCGGGCGACGTTGCGCACCCCGACGGTGCTCAGCGTACTGCTGTGGCTCGCGGCCATGATCACCTCGCTCTCCGGCGCGTACGATCTCCTCCTCATGCTCGAGTGGATTCCCTGGCCGGGCTCGTACCTGATGCCCTACAGCTCGCTGTTCTATGCCGTCACCGTCGGCTGGGCGCTGATCGACCAGTTCGTCAGGACGCATACCGAGTACGAGCATCTCAACGTGGCTCTCGACACGCGCGTGCGCGAGCGCGAGCGCGCGCTCAAGAAGCAGTACGAACGGTCGGCCCAGTTCGAGCGCGAGCGGGCGGTCGCGGCCGAACGCGACCGGATCCTGCGCGACATGCACGACGGCCTCGGCCTGCAGTTGATTACCGCGCGCAGGCTCATCGAGAAGGCGGAACACCCGGACCATCAGATCGCCTCCGTCCTCGACGAGGCGATCGACGAGCTGCGCATCGCCATCGACTCCATGAAGCCGACGGTCAACGATCTGCTGGTGATGCTCGGCAATCTCCGCTACCGGCTCGAGCCGAGGTTGAAAGCCGCCGGCATCAGCCTGCATTGGAACGTCGCCGACGCACCGGAGGCGATCCGCCTGAGGCCGGCCGAGGTCACGGAGATCACCCGTATCGTTCAGGAGATCTGCAGCAACGCGATCAAGCACTCGGGCGCGACCGAGATGTCGCTGTCGGTCCACTGTCCCGTGCCCAACTCGGTGGGCATCACCATCACCGACAACGGCTGCGGCTTCGATGTCGCCGCAGCCCGCAACGGTGAGGGGCTCGCGAGCATGCGGCGCCGCGCACACCACATCGGGGCGCTGCTCACGATCGAGTCGCGCGTCGCGGGAACACGGATCGCGCTCACGTTGCCCGCGGGGTCGTAGAGGATCGGAATCGACCGATCGCGAACCGCGCCCCGCGCGCCGATCATTGCGTGGTGCAGCACAACGCGTGCAAACTCGATGCGAAAACGGCCGCCAGCGTGCAATGGGTCGCGAGCGAAAGGGAAATCATCGCTCGCGGGATCGGTTTCGACGAGCGCAAGATGACCTGAGGGCAGCGGCAGGGTTGCGGGCCGGTCCGAACCGGAAAGTGAGTGCGTCGCAGCCCGCTCCGTGCTAAAAAGGCGGCCGGACGATAACGCATGACGTCGGACGCGAGCCCACCCCGTGGATCGGCGATCCGCTCCAGACCAGGCGTAGAACTGATTTGGGTCAGCATTGTCGATAGCCAACGCTCGAAATCTACGCGAGATTTCCAAAGTATCCTGCCGATGTCGGACTCCAGCGCGAACAAGACGGGCGCCACCGCGGCTGAGCGGGCGCAATCGCAGTCGCAATACTCCCTCGAGGAGCTGATCGCCTGCGGCGAGGGCAAGCTCTTCGGGCCCAATACGCCGCGACTGCCGAGCGGACCGATGCGCATGGTCGATCGCATCACCTGGATATCGGCGAGCGGCGGCGCGTTCGGCCAGGGCGAGCTGCGCGCGGAATTCGACATCAATCCCTCGTTGTGGTTCTTCGCCTGTCATTTCCCGGGCGATCCGGTGATGCCGGGCTGCCTCGGACTCGATGCGATGTGGCAGCTGATCGGCTTTTTCCTGGCCTGGAGCGGGCATCGCGGCTTGGGCCGCGCGCTCGGCGTCGACGAAGTCCGCTTTTTCGGACAGGTCCAGCCGAACGTGAAAACAGTCAGCTATCAGATCGACATCAAGCGCGTGATCACCCGCCGGATCATCATGGCGACGGCGGATGCCTCGCTTGCGGCGGATGGCCAGAAGATCTACACCGCGACCGGCTTACGGGTCGGCCTGTTCGAGGGCGCCGCGATGCTGCAACCGTCCGGATCGAGGGAAACCGCCTGATGCGCCGCGTCGTCGTCACGGGAATGGGAATCGTCTCCTGCCTCGGCAACGACCTCGACACGGTGAGCGCAGCGCTCGCCGAGGGTCGATCCGGCATTCGCGCGATGCCCCAATACGCCGAGCTGGGCCTTCGCAGCCAGGTGGCCGGGGTGCCCGAGATCAAGCTCGAAGAGCATCTCGACCGGCGCGATCTGCGGTTCATGGGCGATGCCGCGGCCTATGCGGCCATCTCGATGAAGTCGGCGATCGCCGATGCCGGCCTCACCGAGCACCAGATCAGCAACGTGCGCACCGGACTGATCGCCGGCACCGGCGGCGGCTCGCCGGCGAACCTCGTCGAGGCGGCGGACCTGCTGCGCGAGCGCGGCGTCCGCAAAGTCGGCGCGACCCGCGTCCCGCGCACGATGTGCAGCACGGTCGCCGCATGCCTTGCGACCAGCTTCAAGATCAAGGGCGTGAGCTTCTCGGTGACCTCCGCGTGCGCCACCAGCTCGCATTGTATCGGGGTCGCCGCCGAGCAGATCCGCTGGGGGAACCAGGACGTGATGTTCTGCGGCGGTGGCGAGGAAGAGCATTGGTCCTTGACGTGCTTGTTCGACGCGATGGGCGCGCTGTCCTCCTCGCGCAACGACGCCCCGCAGGCCGCGTCGCGCGCGTACGATGCGCAGCGCGATGGCTTCGTGATCGCGGGCGGCGGAGGCATGATCGTGCTGGAGTCACTCGAGCACGCGCAGGCACGCAATGCGCGGATCCATGCCGAACTCGTGGGTTACGGGGTCAGCGCCGACGGCCAGGACATGGTGCAACCATCGGGCGAGGGCGCGGTTCGCTGCATGCGGCAGGCGCTCGAGGGCCTGCAAGGCGGATCGATCGACTATCTGAACACGCACGGAACGTCGACACCGGTCGGCGACGTGATCGAGCTCAAGGCCGTGCGCGAAGCCTTCGGCGCATCGATGCCGCCGATCTCGTCCACGAAATCCCTGACGGGGCACTCGCTCGGGGCGGCCGGCGTGCAGGAGGCGATCTATTGCCTGCTGATGATGCGCGACGGTTTCCTCGCGGGCTCGGTGAACATCGACGCGCTCGACGAAGCGTGCGCTGATTTTCCGATCCTGCGCACGACGGAGCGCCGTCGGATCGACACCGTGATGTCGAACAGCTTCGGTTTCGGCGGCACCAACGCGACCCTGGTATTCCGCCGCGGCTGAAGTGCCGCGATCGGCGCACCGGGGTCCGAAGTCGTTCGCGCCGTCCGGGTCCCCGGCGCGTCGCGTCACCCGGCCCGATGCCGGCGGCGCCATCGATCCAGCGCCGAGTCGACCGACAGCGCGCCGGCGCCGCGGGCGATCACGACCATCAGCATCATCCCCCAGACCTTGTGATCGGCGAAATCGCTGCCGATGAGGCCGTGCCAGAGCCCGTGCGGCCAGAGGTCCGGGTATGAAATCACACAGATGACGTTGTAGACGAAGAGGAACGCCGCGGTCGGACGAGTGAGGATTCCGAGCCCGAGGAACCACGGCGTGATCAGCTCGATCCAGGTGCCGAGGAACGCCGCGACATCCGGCGACAGCAGTGGCACGCGATACTCGTCGTGGAACAGGTACGAGGTGCCGGACGGGTCGGCGAACTTCACGACGCCGGCCTTCCAGAACGCCATCGCGACCCACCATCGAAGCAGCAACAGCGCGATCGGCTCGATCGACGCCGCGTGACGCGCCAACCGGTCGTACACGGCAAGGCAGCGGTCGAGCGGACGCATCATGAACTCCCCGCTTGCGGGGTGAAATCGACGATCAGTCCGCGATCGAGGAGGCCGTCGAGGCAGTCGCGCAGGCGAAAGCCGTCATCTTGCGCTTCGCCGGCCGCCGCGGCGTCGGCGAGCGTACCGCCCTCGCGCAGGGCCTCGACGAACGCGTAGCTCGCCGGGTGGATCGCCGACTCCGCGACCTCGCCGTCCGAGCGCCAGATCAAGCCGCATTCGGCGCCGTCATCGAGCCGCGGCGCCGGTTCGGCCGGCGCATCGCACCAACGGTGGATCGCGAACACCGGGAATGCGCTGCGAATCGAACGCAGGCTCGGGTGCAACGTCGCCCGCAGTCGTCGCGGATCGGCGGCCGCGGGGAGCCGCGGCATCGGGTCCGGCACCGAGTCCGCGTCGGCCGCGAGCGCCGCTTCCTGACGCAGCCATTCGAGGCGCGCGATGTCGGCGAGATACGGGACCGGCTCGATCGCCTCGGGGGATTGTTCGATGAATTGCGGAAATCGTGCGCCATAGACGCATAGATCGCCGCTGCGCGAGGGGTTGAGATCCGAATAGCGATACGCGAGGCGCTCGAAGAAGGCGTCGCCGACGAGTGCGCGCACCGCGGGATACGAGTCGCTCAAGGTGCGCAGGCGGGTCGCCGCGATCGCATTTCGGTAGATTCCGACCCGCGCGCCCGCGCCGAGCGCGCCGCCGTCGATCGCAGCAATGATTTCTCCGGCACGGCCGTGCATCGCCGCCGCGAAGCCTCGTTGCAGTTCACGCAAGCTCGGCACGGCACGCCTCCAGCCGTTGCGTCGCGCGGGCCGCTTCCTCGATCAACGCCTCGAGCGGGGGAATGCGTGCGTCCCATTCGATCAGGGTCGGCCGGGGTCCGAATCGCTCGATCGCGCGCTCGTAGAGCGCCCAGACTTCGGCGCTCACGAAGTCGTCGTGGCTGTCGATGATCAGCGGCTCCGGCAGGCCCGTCTTGCGCGTGTGGCCGGCGAGGTGCATCTCGGCGACGACACCGCATGGTATCGCGCGCAGGTAGTCGACCGGATCGAAGCCGTGATTCACGCTGTTCACGTAGACATTGTTGACGTCGAGCAGCAGCCCGCAGCCGCTGCGCCGGACGACGTCGGCGACGAACTCGGCCTCGCTCATCCCGGCGTGAAAGCGCAGATAGCTCGACACGTTCTCGACCAGGATCGGCCGGCCGAGGGATTCCTCGACCTCGTGGATGCGGTCGACGAGGAGCGCAGCCGCTTCGCGGGTGTGCGGTAACGGCAGCAGGTCGTTCCAGTGCATTCCGTCGATCGCACCCCAGGACAGGTGTTCCGAGACGAATGCGGGCTGGTAGCGATCGACGAGCTCCCGCAGGCGCCCCAGATGTGCAGGATCCAGTGGGTCAGCGGAGCCGAGCGACAGTCCCACGCCGTGCAAGCTCAACGGATAGTCGGCCCGGATCCGCTCGAGCGCGTCGTGCGCGGCGCCACCGGCCGCGAAATAGTTCTCGCTGTGAACCTCGAGCCAAGGGATCCGCGGCTTCTCGGCGAGGACTCGAGTCACGTGGGGAGCGCGCAGGCCGATCCCGGCGCACAGCGCGTACACGCTCGATGCGCTGATGAGCCGGCTCAAGCCGGCGCAAGCGAACGCGATACGGCTGGTCAAGATCGAAGGGTTGAGCGTCAAAGAGGCGGCGGAGCGCTTGGGGCAGACCATCGCGCTCGTCAAAGTCAACATCCATCGAGGATTGCGTCAATTGAGCGAACTGGCGCAG
>JAJYAM010000003.1:92500-162231 GCA_021779535.1 Pseudomonadota bacterium | reverse complement strand
GGCGGCCGCGACGCGACGACCGGGCTCCGCCCTGAACGCGGGTCCGCGCCCCGCGCGCGGGCGGCACTCCCCCCCTGATTGACCGCGTCGATCGCCGGACGGCCCCGGCGGTCGGCGCTGCGCGCCCGCTCGCAAGGCCCGCCGGTTGGCGCTCCGGCCCTCTTTTGTGCTATTTTTTTATCACAGAGTGACGCGAGCCGCGGCGGCCGCGCGACGAACCGGCGGTGGTGGCCCGCATAAAGGGACTTGGCGGGTTGCCATCGCCTTCGTTTGCCAGGCGGCCGCGCGACCGGGGCGACCGGACCCGCGGTCAGACGTTGGAGTCGGGGAACGCCGCCTTGCGCGTCGCGATGTAATCGAGCAGCGCCTCGTCGACCGCGGGGTCGAGCGGCGGTGGCACGTACTCGGCGAGCTGCCGCTTCCACAGCGCGTTCGCGCGCTTCGCCATGTCGGACGCGCCCTCGGCCTCCCATTGCTCGTAGCTGTTGTTGTCGGCGAGCGGCGAGCGGTAGAACGCGGTCTCGAAGTTCGCTTGGGTGTGGTTGCAGCCGAGGAAGTGCTTGCCGGGACCGACTTCGCGAATCGCGTCGAGCGCCTGGCCGTTCGGGCTCAAATCCACCCCGGCGAGCAAGGTGTGCATCATGCCGGCCTGGTCCGCATCCATCACGAACTTCTCGTATCCCATCGCCAGCCCGCCCTCGAGCCAACCCGCGGTATGGAGCACGAAATTCACGCCCGCGAGGCAGGTCGGCAGCAGCGTGTTCGCGGACTCGAACGCGGCCTGCGCATCCGGGATCTTCGACGCGCAGAGGCTCCCGCCGGATCGGAACGGCACGCCGAGACGCCGTGCGAGCGCGGCCATCGCGTAGAGCACCAGCGCGGGTTCGGGCGTCCCGAACGTCGGCGCGCCCGATTGCATCGAGATCGAGGAGGCGAAGCTGCCGAGCACGACCGGCGCGCCCGGATTCACGAGTTGCACGAACGCCATGCCGGACAAGGCTTCGGCGAGCGTCTGGGCGACCGTGCCGCCGACGGTGACCGGGGACATCGCGCCGGCGAGGATGAACGGCGTGATGATCGTCGCCTGATTGGCCCGCGCGTACACCTTCGCGGCCCCGAGCATGGTCGCATCGTAGGTCATCGGCGAGTTCACGTTGATCAGATTGATGATCGTCGTCTTCGGACGACCCGTCTCGGGATCGATCCGGTCGTCGCCGAACGCGATGTCCGCGAGCGCGATCGAGTCGGCCGCGCGTTCCGGTGCGGTCACCGACCCCATGAACGGCTTGTCGCTGTACTTCAGGTGGCTGTACACCATGTCGAGGTGGCGCTTGTTCACCGGCAGGTCGACCGGTTCGCATATGGTGCCGCCCGAATGGTGCAGCGAGTTCGCGAGGTACGCGAGCTTCACGAAGTTGCGGAAATCCTCGATCCGCGCGTAACGCCGTCCCTCGTCGAGGTTGCGCACGAACGGCGACCCATAGGCCGGCGCGAACACGGTGTTCTTGCCGCCGATGCGGACGCTGCGCGCCGGATTGCGCGCGTGCTGGGTGAACTCCCGCGGGGCGCTCCTCTGGATCAGCGTGCGGCACATCCCGCGCGGGCAGTGCACCCGCTCGCCGCGCACGTCCGCGCCGGCCGCCCTCCAGATCTCGAGCGCCTCGGGGTCGTCGCGATAGTCGATACCGACCTCCTCGAGGATCGTATCGGCGTTGCGCTCGAGCGTCGCGAGTGCCTCCTCGTCGAGCACTTCGTAGTACGGGATCCGGCGGGTGATGTAAGGCACCGTGGCGCCGGCGCGGGCGGCGCGCGCGGCACGCTTCGCGTCGCGTCCGCTCGCGCGTCGGGCTCGGGAGGGTTCGGTGGTTTGCTCGTGCATCGTGTGTCTCCGTGTCCGCCGGGTAACGGATCCGCCGCGCGGCCGCTCGGGCCGCGCTCGTCCCCCAAAGAAGCCAGTATGGTCAAGGTCGGGGCGTGTCCGCTGATCATTTTGCGTCGCCGGCTTGTCCCGATGCGCCAAGCCGGCGCCGCCCGCCACGGACTTCGCGGGAGCGCGCAAAAAAAAGCCCGCCGATCGCTTCCGACCGGCGGGCGGCGTTCCCCGGGGGGGGGGGGGTTAGAGCGACGCCAAGTAAGTCGTCACCGCTTCCATCTGCTGCCGGTTCAGATCCCGGATCACGCCATGCATCACCGGGGCGTTACGCAGCGCGGTCTGGATCACCAGGAGCTGTTTCAACAGGTACTCCTGGTGCTGGCCCGCGAGGCGCGGGAACATCCCGCGGCCGGCCGCGTCCGGCCCATGACAGCTCGCGCACGCGGGGACCCCTTCGGCCGGGATCCCGTGCGTGAAGATGTGGTGACCTTCCGCGATCAGCTTCGGATCCCCGTTCTCGGGCGGCGGCGGGGGCTGCGACGAGAAGTACCCGGCGACCTGACTGATCATCTGGTCGCTGAGCCCCGAGGCCATGCCCCACATGAATGCCTGCGCGTTCGGGTCGCCGCGCGTGTGATCCTTGAACGCCTTCAGCTGGTTCTCGAGATACACCGGCTGTTGCGCCGCCAGGTTCGGAAACGTCGGCGAGACGCTGTGGCCGTTGATGCCGTGACAGACCGAGCAATTGTTGATCGTCGCCTTGAGTTCGGCCTTGTCCTGCGCGTTCGCGAGGTTCTGCGCCTGCGCGAGCCCTCCGATGCCGACGCATGCGCCGAGAGTCAGTGTCAACAGGGTTCTTCGCTTCATAACTCGTTCACTCCGCGTCAGAAATTCAGCCATGCGAGCACGTACAACGTATCGTTGTCGGACGCGCTGCGGCCGTATACGTAGGTGCCAGTGCCGACCGGGTACGGTCCCGCGCCGATATCGTAGTTGGACGTGCCGCCGTTGAACTTATTGTAGTGCACGTACTGCAGCTGGATCTTCGTGTTCAGCCAGGGCAGGTAGTTCACCTCGAGGACCTCGCCGTTCGCGTCCGGGCTGTTGGTCGCGCTCCCGACGACGGGCGCCGCGGCGTAGAGGATCGAATCGCTCGTACCGGTCGTGTTGAAGTACCCGATCGCACCGCCGATCATCCGCTGATAGTAGTACCCGCCCATCAGCTTGAACGTCTTCAGGGTGTTGTGATCGTTCGCCGCCAGGGTGTCGAGCACGCTCGCCGGGAGCGTCTGGCGCTCATGGATGTACGTCGACGTCAGCGAGAAGATATTGTCCCCGCCGATGTACTGGTACTGCAGGTCGCCCGCGACGTCGAAGTACTCGTCGGTCGGCCCGGCGAGCGCGTTGCCGCCACCCGGGTGCATGTGAGCGTCGATCCCGTAGGTGCCGACTTCGAGGGAGTTGCGGCCCCACCGGGCCTCGTAGGCGAGGCGCCAGTACGGCGAGACACCGTGGATCACCGCGGACTGCGTGCTGTCGAGCGGATGGGCGCCGCCCTGGATCGCCGCGGCGTAGAGGGTCACCTCGGCGTACACGCTGTGATTCCACCATGCGTAGACGCCGAGTCCGCCCGCGCTCTGGCCGATCCCACCGCTGTCGAGCTTGGTCGACGCCGTCGGTCCCGGGGCGGTCGAGCTGCCGGCATACGGGAATCCCCAAGCCTGGGTCGTGTTCCAGGCGTCCTGCACCGTCGGATTGTTGTTCAGCGTGACGCCGATCACCAGATCCTTGTTGCCGAACGCGCTGAGGTCGACGTGTCGCGCATAGCGGATGTCGGTGTTGTCGAGTCCGAACGAGCCGCCGACCCCGTCGTAGGTCAATTGCACGAACGCCCCGAGATTGTCGGCGATCTTGCCGGCGTAGAAGAAACTCGCCTGCTGCGGGAACAACACGTCGCCGTTCTTCGCGTACGCGCCGGTCAGCGCGCTGTCAGGGAGCGGCGAGCCGGTGTGCGTGTACGACATCTGCAGCATCATGCTGATCGGCGGGATCTCGTTCAGCGAGAGCGTCGACTGCGCGTTGCTCGTGATGCCGGTGATCTGCTTCATGTTGTCGAGCACGTAGCCGTTCAGCTTGAACTCGCGGCCGAACGGCGTGAGTTCCGGGAACACGGTGTGGCACGCCGCGCAGGCCATCCCGGTCTGCCGCGCGAAGCTCGGCACCGCCCAACTCGGGGCGGCGACGCTCGCACACACACCGAGCAGCAATGCATGCGGCAGGAATCTTCTCAGTCGGGGTTTTTGCAACATCGCTTTCATCCTCTCGCTGATGGCGTGCTGGGCCGACCCGGATTGATCGGCGGTCGCGCCATTTCTTCAATTTCTCATCGCGCGCAAGATACTCAAGCGAGCATCACGAACAAATACGGATAACTACCTAGGGCTTTCGGAGGTGTCGCGCGGGTACGACACCCCGGCGCCGAGCGCGGCGGAGGGAACGCGGCGCGATCGCGGGGCGGCGCCGCCGATGATCCAAAAAGGGGGGGGTCGCGCGGGTACCGCCCGCGCGACCCGTCAGTCGTCCATCAAGAAACTGCGCAGCTGCTCGCTGCGGCTCGGATGCCGGAGCTTGCGCAGCGCCTTCGCCTCGATCTGCCGGATCCGCTCGCGGGTCACGTCGAACTGCTTGCCGACCTCCTCGAGCGTGTGGTCGGTGTTCATGTCGATCCCGAAGCGCATGCGCAGCACCTTCGCCTCGCGTGGCGTGAGCTGTGCGAGCACCGAGTGCGTCGTCTCGCGCAATGACTCGGTCGTCGCCGAGTCGATCGGCGAGGACACGGACGTGTCCTCGATGAAGTCTCCGAGATGCGAGTCCTCGTCGTCGCCGATCGGGGTCTCCATCGAGATCGGTTCCTTCGCGATCTTCAGCACCTTGCGGACCTTGTCCTCGGGCATCTCCATGCGGACCGCGAGCTCCTCGGGAGTCGGCTCGCGACCCATCTCCTGCAGCATCTGCCGCGAGATCCGGTTCAGCTTGTTGATCGTCTCGATCATATGCACCGGGATGCGGATCGTGCGCGCCTGGTCCGCGATCGATCGCGTGATCGCCTGGCGGATCCACCAGGTCGCGTAGGTCGAGAACTTGTAGCCGCGCCGGTACTCGAACTTGTCGACCGCCTTCATCAAGCCGATGTTGCCTTCCTGGATCAGGTCGAGGAACTGCAGGCCTCGATTCGTGTACTTCTTCGCGATCGAGATCACCAGGCGCAGGTTGGCCTCGACCATCTCCTTCTTCGCGCGGCGCGCCTTGGCCTCGCCGATCGAGACCTCGCGATTGATCTCCTTGATTTCGCCGATCGGCAGGTGGTACGCGGCTTCGAGCTCCTTCAGCTTGTTCTGGCGCAGGCCGATTTCGTCGCGGAATTTGCCGAGCGCGGCCGAATAGCGCTTCTTCGCCTTGATGTGCTTTTCGAGCCAGCGCGTGCTGGTCTCGTTCTTCGGAAACGACCCGATGAAGTCCTTGCGCGGCATGCCCGCCTGCTTGATGCACAGGAACATGATCTCGCGCTCCAGCGACCGCACTTCGGCGACGTGGCGCCGCAAGTTCTCGATCAGCTGATCGAACATCTTCGGCGCGAGCTTGAGCTCCATCAGCTCGCCGCACGCCTTCTTGCGCAGCTTCTGGGTCTTCGGGTCCTTCGATCCGTGCTTGTCGAGCGCGTTGACGTACTGGTGGCAGACCTTCGCGAGCGCCGCGAAACGCTTCGCGGCCTCTTCGGGGTCGGGACCCGTATCGACCGCCTCGCTGTCCTCGTCGCCGTCCGACTCGTCCTCGTCCTCGTCGGCGACGATCGCCATCATCTTCGGATTCTGGGGCTGCGCGATCTCGTCGGGCGCATTCGGGTCGACGAAGCCGACGATCACGTCGACCAGCCGGGTCTGACCCGACTTCACCGATTCGTAGCTCTTCAACAGCAGATCGTAGGTTCCCGGGTAGCTCCCGAGCGCGATCTTGACCGCCTCGAGTCCCTCCTCGATGCGCTTCGCGATCCGGATCTCGCCCTCACGGGTCAGCAACTCGACCGTGCCCATCTCGCGCATGTACATGCGCACCGGGTCCGTCGTCCGGCCGAACTCGGCGTCCAGGCTCGCGAGCGCCGCGGTCGCCTCCTCGACGGCTTCCTCGTCCGGCGTCGCGGTCGCGTCCGCGAGCAGCAACGACTCGGCGTCCGGCGCCTTCTCGTACACCGGAATACCCATGTCGTTGATCATGTTGACGATGTCTTCGATCTGCTCCGGATCGACGATCTCGCTCGGCAGGTGGTCGTTGACCTCCACGTAGGTCAGATAGCCCTGTTCCTTGCCGCGCGCGATCAGGAGCTTCAGCTGGGACTGCCGCTCGTCGGCGATTTGGGTCGCGGTGCCTGGTGACGCTTTCTTGGTCAAGCTGGACGCCTCGTAAAGCCAAAAGGTGGAAAACACGGCGCGAAGCCGGCTAGTATACTTTGCCCAGGCCCTACCTGCCAGGAACCCCGGGCCTCGCGCGCCCGGCGGGTCAGCCGCCGCCCGGCGCGGGTCCCTGACCCCCGGAACGGCCTTTTGCCCTCAGCAGGGCATTTAGTTCCGCCTTCTCCTCGGAGTTCAAGTCCGATTCTCGCGCCTTCTCGAGGAGTTCGTCGACCCGTCGGCCGGCTCCTTGCGCGACCGCGAGCTTTTCGATCGCCTGGCTGAGCTCGCTCGCGGCCGCCTCGGCTCCCGCGACCAGCGGCGCCTTGGCGGCGAGCTCGAGGAGTCGCGCATATTCGGGCCGGTCCCGCCAGCGCTCGAGCAAGGCCGCCGTGGTCGGCGCCGAGATCGAGCGCGCTTGCGCGATGAGCTCGCGGAGGACCGCGACCCCGGCCTGGTCGACCCGCTCGAGCCGGTCGACCGCATCCAGGCGTTGTGCCGCAGCGGGGTGATGCAGCACGAGTGCGATCGCTTGCCGGAGCAGGGGCCCGCGCCCGGGGCTGACCCCCGCGCGGAGCCGGACCCCGCGATCGGGTGGCGGCGTTGGCGCCCCGCGGCGGCCCGATTCGGCCGGTGCCGCGAGCAGTGAGCGGAGTTTTTCGGCCGGCAGCCGGATCTCGGCCGCGAGCCGGTCGGTCAGCAGCTCCCGATAGACCCCGTCGGGCATTCGCTGGAACAGCGGCCGCGCGCGCGCGGCGAGCTTCGCGCGTCCGTCGATGTGGTCGAGGTCGATCCCGGTGCCCAACTCACGCAACAAGTACTCCGACAGCGGCAGCGCCGCCTGCAGGCATTGCTCGAAGCCCGCGGCACCCTCGGCCGCGACCAGGCTGTCCGGATCGTGGCCCTCGGGCAGGAACAGGAACTTGATCTCGCGCCCGTCGGCCGCGAGCGGCAGCGCGGCCTCGAGCGCACGCCACGCGGCGGCACGGCCCGCCCGGTCGCCGTCGAACGAGAACACCACCTCGCTGGTGAGCCGGAAGATCTTGTGCAGGTGTTCCTGCGTGGTCGCGGTGCCGAGCGTTGCGACCGCATAGCGGATGCCGGCCTGATGGAGCCGCACCGCGTCCAGATAACCCTCGACCACGACCAGTCGCTGGAACTCGGTCTGCGCGCGGCGCGCTTCGTAGAGTCCGTAGAGCTCGCGTCCCTTGTGAAACAGCGGCGTCTCCGGCGAGTTCAGGTACTTCGGCTCGCCCTGGTCGATGATCCGGCCGCCGAACGCGATCACGCGGCCTCTCGAATCGCGGATCGGGAACATCACCCGGTCGCGAAATCGGTCGTAGAAGCCGGCGGTGCGCTCGGCGCCGCGCGTGTCCCGCTCGATGATCAGTCCCGCCTGCTGCAGACGACGGCGCTCCTCGGGGCTGGTGCCGAACCGCCCGAGCAGCGCGTTCCAGGAGTCGGGCGCATAGCCGAGCGCGAAATCCGATGCGGCCGCGTCCGTGATCCCGCGCCCCGCGAGATAGGCGCGGGCGCGCGCGTCGTCCCGCAGGCACTGCTGATAGAAGAGCGCCGCCCGGGAGAGCAATTCGTACAGATCGCCGCCGCCCGCGACGGGTCCCGCCTCGCGCGGCACTTCGAGCCCGGCCCGCTCGGCGAGCATCGCGACCGCATCCGGGAATTCCAATTTCTCGAATTGCATCAGGAAGCCGATCGCGGTGCCGTGCGCGCCGCAGCCGAAGCAGTGATAGAACTGCTTGTCGGGGCTCACCCAGAAGGACGGGGTCTTTTCGCTATGGAACGGACAGCAGGCCTTGTATTCCCGGCCTGCCTTCTTGAGTTGCACGCGGGAGCCGACCACGTCGACGATGTCCGAGCGTGCGATGACCTCGTCGATGAAGGCTTGGGGGATGCGGCCGGACATGGACCGCGCGCGGTCAGCCGCCGAGCTTCGCCTTGATCTTCGCGCCGACCACGGCCATGTCCGCGCGGCCCTGGGCCCGGCCCTTGATCAAGGCCATGACCTTGCCCATGTCCTTGACGCTCGCCGCGCCAACGGCCGCGATCGCTTCGGCGATCAGCGCATCGACTTCCCCGTCGGTCAGCGCGGCGGGCAGATAGGTCTGCAGCAGCGCGATCTCGGCGGCTTCCTTGTCGGCGAGGTCCGGCCGGTTGCCGGCCTGGAACTGTTGCAGCGACTCTTTGCGCTGCTTGATCATCTTCTCGATCACGCCGGTCACTTGCGCGTCGTCGAGCGTGATCCGCTCGTCGACTTCCCGCTGCTTGATCGCCGCGGTCAACATCCGGATGACGCCGAGCCGCTCCTTTTGCCCGGAGCGCATCGCCGCCTTCATGTCCTCGGTGATCCGCTCCTTCAGCGTCATCGGCGGGGGGCGTTCCCGGACGTCAATACTGGCGGGACGGGCCCGCGGACGGAGCGCCCGAACCGGGCGCGCTGCGCATGCCTTCGCGGGACAGACGCTTCAGGTGGCGTTTGACCGCCGCGGCCTTCTTGCGCTTACGCTCCTGGGTCGGCTTCTCGTAGAATTCGCGACGGCGAAGTTCGGTGAGGATGCCCGCTTTCTCGCAGGCGCGCTTGAAACGGCGCAACGCGGCGTCGAAATACTCATTCTCGCGAACACGAACGCTGGGCATTCAAACCTCAAAGTATAGTCGCTTGACGTGACGGCCGCCGGCATCGAGCGGCGGGGCGCGCATTCTACGGTGCGCCAGGATAAAAGGCAAAACTATGCGTGTGCTCGGCATCGAAACCTCGTGCGACGAGACGGGCGTCGCGGTCTACGATCCGGTCGCCGGGCTGCTCTCGCACCGTCTCCACACCCAGGTTGCGATGCACCAGGCGTATGGCGGGGTGGTGCCGGAACTCGCCTCCCGCGATCACGTGCGCCGACTGCTGCCGCTCGTGCAGGCGGCGCTCGAGGAGGCCGGCGCGGCGCCGGCGTCGATCGGCGCGGTCGCCTATACGGCCGGCCCCGGTCTGATCGGCGCGCTGCTCGTCGGCGCGTCGTTCGCACGCGCGCTGGCCTATGCCTGGTCGATACCGGCGATCGGCGTGCATCATCTCGAAGGCCATCTGCTCGCCCCGCTGCTCGAGCCGCGGCCGCCCGCCTTCCCGTTCCTCGCGCTGCTGGTCTCGGGCGGCCATACGATGCTGGTGGACGTCGCGGCGCTCGGCGAGTATCGGGTGCTCGGCGAGTCGCTCGACGACGCGGCCGGCGAGGCGTTCGACAAGACCGCGAAGCTCCTCGGACTTCCCTATCCCGGCGGTGCGGCGCTCGCCGCGTTGGCCGAGCGCGGGCGGGCCGGTGTCTATCGGTTCCCGCGTCCGATGCTCGATCGGCCGGGACTCGACTTCAGCTTCAGTGGCTTGAAGACCGCGGTACGGGTAGCCTTGCGCGGTCGCGTGCTCGACGAGACGGCCCGCGCCGACGTCGCGCGCGCTTTCGAGGACGCGGTCGTCGACACGTTGACCGAGAAGTGCCGGCGCGCGCTCCGGGCGACCGGACGCGAGCGCCTCGTCGTCGCCGGCGGGGTCGGCGCGAACCGGCGGCTGCGCGAGCGGCTTGCCGGCGTCGCGGGGGAATACGGTGCGAGCGCGCATTTCCCGCGACCGCAGTTCTGCACCGACAACGGTGCGATGATCGCGCTCGCCGGCTGCCTGCGGCTCGAGCGCGGCGCGAATCGCGGACCGCCCGCTCCGGCGCGGGCGAACTGGCCGCTCGACGAGGTCGGGAACTAGGGTGGATCGGGACATTTCGATGGACAAAATCTTCATTCACGCGCTGAAGAGCGAAGCGATCATCGGGATCTTCGATTGGGAGCGCCAGGTCAAGCAGGCGGTGTACGTCGATCTCGAGATGGCGATGGACGTCCGCAAGGCCGCCGCGTCGGACGCGATCGAGGATACCCTCAACTACAAACGGGTCGCGAAGCGGCTCATATCGTTCATCGAGGGCTCGAGCTTTCATCTGGTCGAGACGCTCGCCGACCGGATCGCGATGCTGGTCCTCGAGGAGTTCGGCGTCGAATCGGTCCGGGTCGTGCTCAGCAAGCCGGGCGCGCTGCGCAGTTCGCGGGACGTCGGCGTCGCGATCGAACGCGCGCGCGTCGATCTCGACGGGCGACCCCGGTCGACGGGCGCGCCCACGTAAGATATATTTCATATACATCTTAAAATGTCGCCGGATCGCCGCAGGCGGACGCACCGCCCGCGGTCGGCGATGAGGGCTGGGCCATGCGTTGCCAAGTCTTCGCGGCCGGCTTCCGGCCGGCGTTCCTCGCCGCGGGTCTCGCGGCGTTCGTGCTGGTGCCGATCTGGGCCGCGGTGTACGTCTACGGGGTGACGCTGCCTTGTCCGTGGCCGCCGACGCTGTGGCACGCCCACGAGATGGTGTTCGGCTTCATCGGCGCCGCGATGGCGGGATTCCTGTTGACCGCGGTGCCGAACTGGACCGGGCAGCGCGGCGTCGCCGGGGCGCCGCTCGCGGCGCTCTTCGCGGCATGGCTCGGGGCGCGCGTCGCGGTCGCGACCGCGTCGTGGTGGCCCGCCGGGGTCGTCGCCGCGCTCGACCTGACGTTCTTTCCGCTGCTCGCGTGGCTGCTCGCGCCGTCGTTGCTGAAGACCGGCAACCGCAACTGGCGGCTGCTGCTGGTGCTCGGCGCGCTCACGATCTGCGACGCGGTCTTCCACTTCGAGCTCCTGCGCGGCGACGCCGCCGCGGCGATGCGGGCGATCCTGGTCGCGATCGACCTGGTGCTGGTCCTCGTGACGGTGATCGGCGGGCGCATCGTGCCCGCATTCACCGCGGGCGCGCTGCGTGGCGAGGGCGTCGCGATGCGGACGTTTCCCGGCGTCGGTCCGGCGGCCATCGTCGCGATGGCGGCGGTCGCCGTCGTCGACGCGATCGACCCGGGTGGACGCGTCGCCGCCGTGACCGCGGGGGCCGCCGCGCTGGTCCAGGCGATACGGCTCGCCCAGTGGCGCAGCGGACGGACGCTGTCGAAGCCACTGGTCTGGGTGCTGCACCTGGGCTACGCGTGGATACCGCTCGGCCTCGCGTTGAAGTGCGCCGCGCTCCTCGGCGGCTACGCGGTCGCGGCGTTCTGGGTGCACGCGCTCACGGTCGGGGCGCTCGCGACGATGATCCTCGGCGTGATCACGCGGGCCGCGCTCGGCCATTCCGGACGGGCGCTCGAGCCGGATCCGCGCACGGTGATCGCCTATGTACTCCTGCTGCTCGCCGGCCTCGTGCGGGTGTTCGGTTTCGCGTTCCTGCCGCTCGCGTACCCGATCGTGATCCTGATCGCCGCGTTCCTGTGGACCTGCGCGTTCGCGCTGTTCCTCTGGGTCTACGTGCCGATCCTGCTGTCGCCCCGCGCCGACGGCCGGCCGGGCTGAGCGCGCGAGGCCGGCCCCGGATCGGGCGCCGCGGTCTCAGCGGCCCAGCAGCGCGAACCAGCTCGCCGGGCTGCGCGTGACCGCGACACCGATGATCGCCGCGAACACCGTCCACGCGGCGACCGTCGCCGCGATCCGGCCGGGCCGGCTGCGAGCTCGCTTCAGCGCGAGGCTGCCGAGCCCGATATACAGGACCAGGAGCAGCACCTTCGCCGTCAGCCAGGCGTTCACGAACGGATACTGGTGCACGATCAGCGTCAACCCGATCGCGGCCACGAGCAGCGTCGTGTCGATCACGTAGGAGGCGTACCGCAGCACGGGGTGGTGAGCCGCATCGTCCCGACCCGCGATGCGCAACACGGCCCGCGCCGAGAACAGCGCGCCGGACAGCGCGACGGCGCCGACGTGCACGGCGAGGACTTGGGAAAAGTGCGCCGCGAGCGTCATCGGCGGTCTCACTCGTCCGCGCCGACCGGGTCCGCCGGCTCGACGCCGAGCAGCCGACCGAGCCGGCGCGGCTTCGCAACCAGGTCGGCGAGCGTATACCGATCGAGCTCGGCCATGAACGCGGTCAGTGCGCGTCCGAGCGCGGTCGACAGCACGCACGCCGGCGCGATCCGGCAGGATTCCGCGTCGCGCAGGCAGGCGACGATGCGCAGGTCCGGTTCCATCCGGCGCACCACGTCGCCGACCCCGATCTGCGCCGGGGACTTCGCGAGCCGCAGCCCGCCGCCCCGGCCGCGAACGGTCTCGACGTACCCGGCGACCCCGAGCTTGTGGACGACTTTCGTCAAATGGTGCTCCGAGATCCCGTACAGCGCCGCGATCTCGGCGATCGTCGCGAGCTCGGCGGGCCGCAGCGCGAGCCGAATCAGGACGCGCAGGGAGAAGTCCGTGTAGGCCGTCAGGCGCATCTGCTCCTCGCCGTGCCCTAGATGCTGCGTCCGCCGTCGACCGCGATGATCTGTCCGGTCACGTAGGGCGCGTCGCGCACCAGATAGAGCACCGCGCGCGCGACGTCCTGCGGCGTCCCGGGCCGCTTCAATGCGGTCTTCTCCACGATCTCCTGTTTCAGCGCCGCGTCGATCTCCCGCTCCGGCCACAGCACCGGGCCGGGCGCGACGCCGTTCACCCGTATCTCGGGGCCGAGATCGCGCGCGAGCGCGCGGGTGAGCATCGCGAGCCCGGCCTTCGCGCTCGAATAGACCGGGTGGTCGCGCAGCGGCCGCAGTCCGTGGATGTCGATGATGTTCACGATGAGGCCGTGGCGTGCGCGCAATGCCGGCGCCGCCGCCTGCGACAGGAACGTGGGCGCCATCAGGTTCGTGCCGACGAGGTCGTCCCAGTCGCGCCGCGTGATGCGCCCGACCGGCGTCGGATGGAAGCTCGACGCGTTGTTGACCAGAACGTCGATTCCGCCGTACCGCGCGATCGCCGTGGCGACCAAGGCCTCCGGCGCCTGCTCGTCGAGCAGATCCGCGCTCACGGCGCTCGCCGAACCGGCGCGTCGCGCATTCAGCCGCGCGACCAGCGCTTCCGCATCGCCGGCGGAGGAGCGATAATGAACCAATACGTTCGCTCCCGCGGCGTGCAGGCAACGGACGATCTCGGCGCCGACGCGGCGGGCTCCCCCGGTCACCAGCGCGACGCGCCCCGCCAAACCCGATCGATCCTCGTCGTTCTCCATCATGCGAATCTACGATACCGGAACCCCGTCGCAGCGTGAATCGGCGATCACGGACGTGGAACGGGACCACGAGGCGCGGGTGCGGGCGCACATCGCCGCCGAAGTGCGCGCGGCCGGCGGCTGGATCGGCTTCGACCGCTACATGGAACTCGCGCTGTACGCACCGGGACTCGGGTATTACAGCGCCGGTGCACACAAGCTCGGTGCCGGCGGGGATTTCACGACGGCGCCCGAAATCTCGCGGCTGTTCGGCGCCGCGGTCGCGCAAGCCGGTGCCGAGGTGCTCGAGCAGGTCGGCGGCGGCGCGATCCTCGAGATCGGTGCCGGGAGCGGGCGTCTCGCGGGCGATCTGATCGAGTTTCTCGGCGCCCGCGGGATCGTACCCGCGCGCTACTGGATTCTCGACGTCAGCGCCGAGCTGCGCGACCGGCAGCGGGCGCATCTGCGCGAGCGTCTCGGAGATCGCGTGGAGCGGGTCGAGTGGCTCGACGCGCCGCCGGACGCGCCGTTCGACGGTCTGATCGTCGCGAACGAAGTGCTCGATGCACTCCCGGTGATGCGGTTCCGCTGGGGCCGGGGCGGGGTCGAAGAGCTCGGGGTCGAATGCCGCGACGGCGACCGGTTCGAGTGGTCGGCGCGCCCCGCGGGTCCGGCGCTCGCGACGGCCTGCGCCGCGCTGCGCGACGCGGCGGGCGGTGATTGGGCCGACGGCTACGAGTCGGAATGGTGCCCGCGCCTTCAGCCCTGGGCGACCGAGGTCACGCGGTCGCTGCGCACCGGTGCGGTGCTCTGGTTCGATTACGGGTTGCCGCGAGCGCACTACTACTTCGCCGAGCGCCGGCAGGGGACGTTGATCTGTCATCACCGCCACCGGGCATTCGACGACCCGTTCGCGCGTCCGGGGCTCGCGGACATCAGCGCATGGGTGGATTTCACCGCGCTCGCGGAGGCCGGCGACGGCGCGGGCTTCGACATCGCCGGCTACACGACCCAGGCGTATTTTCTCGCGGACACCGGGATCGATGCGCACCTGCGCGAGCTCGCCGGCGCCGACCCCCGGCAGGCCGCGCGCCTCGCCAACGAGGCGCGACGTCTGATGATGCCCGGGGAGATGGGCGAGCGCTTCAAGGTGATGGCCTGGAGCCGGCGCCTGGCCGGCGCGCTGCGCGGCTTCACGCTGCGCGATCTACGCCATACCCTCTAGCGCCGGACCTCGGGTGCGGGCGCGACGGCCGGTTCGCGGTAGGCGGCGCGCACCGCGTCGATCGCGGCGATTCGACGCTCGCGCAGGTGGCCGGCGATGCGCGGCCCGTCCGCGGTCTCGATCTCGGCGCGCGTCGGCTTCACCGCGGCCGCCGCGTCGCGAGCCGCGCGCAGATAGTCGCGCTGTGGGTACGCGCGATCCTCGAAACCCGCTCGCCCGCGCCAGTCGGCTTCGCAGGCGGTCGACGCCTCGTCGAAGCGCTGCGGGCGCCGCAACGCGTCGGCTCGCTCCAGCACGTCGAGCACCGTCGCCGCGCGCAACTCGAACGCGCGATGCACGAGTCCATGGTAACGGGCGACGATCGTCGCAAGATCGCGGTATTCCGCGGGGATCTTCAGCCGCGCGGCCAGCCCGCCGACCAGCTCGACGCTGCGCTCCTCGTGTCCGCGGTGGCGCGGCCAGGACTGCACGGGCGAGGTCCCCTTGCCGAGGTCGTGGACGAGCGCGGCGAACCGCACCTTCGGATCGCCGCTCAGTCGCGCCGCCTGGTCGAGCACCCGGAGCGTATGGTCGCCGGTGTCGATCTCCGGGTGCCACTCGCGCGGCTGGGGGACGCCGAACAGCGCATCGAGTTCCGGGAAAACCACGCGCAGTGCGCCGCAGGCGCGCAGCGTCGCGAAGTATTCCCGCGCCGCGGGCTCCCGCAGCGCCTTGTCGGTCTCCTGCCAGATGCGCTCGGGCACGAGCGCATCGAGCTCGCCGCGTTGCACGATCGCGGACATCAGGGACGCCGTTTCCGGCGCGATCCGGAATCCGAGCGGCGCAAATCGTGCCGCGAAGCGCGCGACCCGCAACACGCGCAGGGGATCCTCGACGAACGCGTCCGATACGTGCCGCAGCCAGCGCTCCTCGAGGTCGCGCCGCCCGCCGTACGGATCGACGTAGGCGCCGTCCGCCGCCTGGGCGATCGCGTTGATCGTCAGGTCACGGCGCCGCAGGTCCTCCTCGAGGGTCACCCCGGGGTCGAAGCGGAATTGGAAACCGTGATAACCGGGCGCGACCTTGCGCTCGAGCCGGGCGAGCGCGTATTCCTCGTGCGTCTCGGGGTGCAGGAACACCGGGAAGTCGCGCCCGACCTCCCGAAACCCGAGCCGCAGCAACCCCTCGCGCGAACCGCCGACCACGACCCAGTCGCGTTCCTTGACCGGCAGGCCGAGCAGTGCGTCCCGGACCGCTCCGCCGACCAGATACACTTGCATCCGTGAATGGTAGCAGCATCCTGCGGCGCGCCGCTGCGCTCGCGATCCTCGCGACGCTCGCGATCGGTACGACCGGGTGTTACGAGTGGCAGGCGGCGGTCGGCCAGGCGGCGGTGCTGTGGCGGCGCAGGCCGATCGCACGCGTGATCGCGGATCCCGCGACGCCCGCGCGGCTGCGTGCGCAGCTGCGCGAAGTCACCGCGATCCGCGATTTCGCGATTCGCGACCTCGATCTGCCGGACAACGGGAGCTACCGCAGCTACGCCGCGATCGACCGACCGTACGTCGTCTGGAACGTGTTCGCGGCGCCGCGGTTTTCGCTGCGCGCCAAGCGGTGGTGCTATCCGCTGGTCGGTTGCATGGCCTATCGCGGGTATTTTTCGCGTCGCCGGGCCCGTGCGCTCGCGCGCAGGTTGCGCGCCGGCGGCGACGACGTCGCCGTCGAGGGCGTCGCGGCGTATTCGACGCTCGGGCACTTCGACGACCCCGTGCTCAGCACGATGATGGGCTGGAGCGACGTGGATCTCGCGGGGATCATCTTCCACGAGCTCACCCATCAACGGCTGTTCGTGCCCGGGGACACCCGCTTCGACGAGGGCTTCGCCACGTTCGTCGAGCGCGAAGGGGTGCGCCGCTGGCTGGAGGCGCAAGGCCGCACCCGCGATCTCGCCCGCTACCAGCGGTATCTGCACCGCTATGCGGCCGTGCTCGCCTTGCTGCGCGGCGCCCGGGAGCGCCTCGCGGGGATCTACCGGGCGCCGATCGCTCCGGCGGCGATGCTCGAGCGCAAGCGCCGCGAGTTCGAGGCCCTGCGCTCGGCCTATGACCGCCTCGCCGCGCCGTGGGGCGAGGACGCCCCGCTCGCGCGCTGGTTCCGCCAGCCGCTGAACAACGCCGAGCTCGCGTCGCTCGCGACCTACGAGCGCTGCGTACCGGGCTTCGCGCGCGTGTTCGCGCGCGCCGGCGGGAATTTCCCGGAGTTCTTCGCGCGGATCCGCTCGATCGCCGCGCTCGGACGCCGCGCCCGCGATGCCGCGGTTTGCGGCGTGCGCGCCGGAGCGGTCAGCCGCGCGCGGCGCGGCGGCGCCAGCGGCTGAACCGCGCGTTCGATTCGCGGGCGCCGAGGAAAGCGGGCGCGGACCCTTCCATCGACCGCGGGCGCAGGCCGAGCCTCGCAAAACCGTCCTCGGCGCACACGCTGTCGATGGTCAGCGACCGATAGTTGTCGCTCGAGAACGGGCGGCCGGGCACGAAGTCCATGCAGAACGCCTGCAGCCGGGACGCGAATCGGGGCAAACCGAGGATCCGGTGGGGCCTGCCGGTGCAGGTCGCGACGAACCGGACCACGTCGCGCAGCGTGACCACGCGCGGACCCCCGAGCTCGACCGTGGCGCCGGACGGCACGGATCCCTCGACGCCGCGCTGCAAGGCCTCGACGACGTCGTCGACGTGCACCGGCTGGAGCTTCGCGTCGGGCATCGCGAGCGGGAACACCCCGGGCACCGCGGCGAGCAGCGCGGCAAACCGGTTGAGGAACGAGTCCCCGGGACCGAAGATCACCGACGGCCGGTAGATCGTCCATTCCATCGGGCCGGCCCGTTCGCGTACCCGGCGTTCCGCCACGCCCTTGGAACGCAGGTAATGGCTCGGGGCATCCTCCGCGGCGCCGAGCGCGGAGACCTGCAGGAACCGGCCTACGCCCGCCGCGCGAGCCGCGTCGATCGCGATCCCGGTGAGCTGGGTGTGCGCCCTGCGGAAGCCGCGCCCGCCGAATCCTCGCTCATTCAGGATCCCGACGAGATTGATCGCGACGTCATGGCCGCGCAGGCGCTCCGCGAGCGCGGGCTCGGCGTAGACGTCGCAGCGCTCCAACGCGAGACCCGGCATCACGAGCAAGGCCTTGTGGCGTTCGGGATCGCGCGACAGCACGGTCACCGCGTGGCCGGCGCGCAGCAAGCGCGCGGCGAGCCGGGAACCGACGAAGCCGGTTCCGCCAAGGATGCACACGCTCATTCGGCGCATCGCGCTCATCGCCTCAATGGATCGGCAGCAGCAGGAACGAAGAGCCGCGCTTGACCTTCAGCATCAGGAAATGCGCGTCCTTCGCAATGGCCCGCAGCGCTTTCGTGTCCGGGACCGTCTGGCGCCCGACACCGACGATCAGGTCGTTCGGACGCAAACCCGCCTGCGCGGCGGCGCTACCCGGCTGGATCGACTGGATCCTCACGCCGCCGCCCGGTTCGTCCGCCAGGCGGGCCCCGTCGAGCGCCTTGTTGATGAGCCCGGCATCCGCAGTGGCCGATCCGGCCGGGCTTTCGATCGTCGCGGTCACGTGCAGGCTGCGGCCGTCGCGCAGCAGACCGACGTGAACCCTCGTGCCGACGCGCAGCATCCCGATCGCGCTGCGCAGTTCGCCCGCGTTCTGCATCGGCTGTCCGTCGATCGACGTGATGATGTCCCCGGTCTGGATCCCGGCGCGATCGGCCGCCGACCCGCGGATCACGCCGGCGACGAGCGCGCCGCTCGCCTCGCGCAGACCGAACTCCTTCGCGATTTCCGGCGTCACGTCGTAGATGTTCACGCCGAGCACGCCGCGCTTGACCTCACCGTAGCGGATCAACTGCGCCATCACGTTCTTGACCATGTTCACCGGAATCGCGAATCCGATGCCGATGTTGCCGCCCTGGCGGGACAGGATCGCGGAGTTGATCCCGACCAGCTCACCGCGCAGGTTCACGAGCGCGCCGCCGGAGTTCCCCGGGTTGATCGACGCGTCGGTCTGGATGAAGTCCTCGTAGCCGTCGGGGTTGATCCCGGAGCGACCGAGCGCACTCACGATTCCGAAGGTCACCGTGTGCTGCAGCCCGAACGGGTTGCCGATCGCGAGCACGTAGTCGCCGACTTGCAGGTGGCTCGAGTCGCCGAGCGGCATCGCGACCAGGCCGGGTTGCTTCGCCTGCAGCAGCGCGAGATCCGAGCCTTCATCGGTGCCGATGACCTTCGCGCTGAAGGAGCGGTTGTCGAGCAAGGTCACGGTGATCTGGCTCGCATGCTCGATCACGTGATAGTTGGTCACGATGTAGCCGTGCGCCGCATCGACGATCACGCCGGAGCCCGCCGCGCGGAATTCGTGTTTCCGAGGGCGTGCGTTGGGCGGAGTCTCGAAGAAGCGGCGCAAGAACGGATCGTCGAGCAACGGGTTGCGGTCGTTGCCCGATTCCTCGATCGTGCCACGCGTCGCGATGTTCACCACCGCCGGGGCGACCCGTTTGACGATCGGCGCGAGCGAGGGAAGCTGGGAACGTGGTGGGAGGGACGCCGCCGTGGCACCGGGGCCGAACGCGATGGCGGCGGCGGCGGCGACGGCCGCGAAAGACAGGCGCGAGTTCATCCCGAGCGCACTCCGTGACGATGAGGAAGATCGCTCGCGCGGGGGATGCGCGGGTCGCGCCCGGCCCCACGCGAGCGATCTTCGAACGGCGCGATATTACACGGAAGCGTCGCCCGGCAGGCGCTTCGCGCGCCCGATCGCTCAGGCCGCTTCGACGGTGATTCGCTGCGGTTGCACCTGGGCGAGCTTCGGGATCGCGACCTCGAGGACGCCGTTCGCCGCCTTCGCGCGGATGCCTTGCGCATCCGCGGTGTCCGGCAAGCTGAAGCGCCGTTCGAAATCTCCCTTGATGCGCTCGACGCGCCGATACCCCTCGGCGCCTTCCAGCGAAGGCTCTTCGCGGCGCCCCCGTATCGACAGCACGCCGTGCTCGGCGGTGATCGAGACGGCCTTGGGGTCGACGCCCGGCAAGTCGATGGTGATCACGAAGCGATTCGGTTCTTCGTGGATGTCCACCGGCGGCAGCCACGCCCCGGAGTCCGCCGCAGTCGCGATCGGCGCGCCGAACAGCCGGTCGATGTCCTTTTGCAAGCGATTGACGATGGCCCAGGGTTCATAACGCACGACGGCCATGATGGTTCTACCTCCTAGTATTTCGACGTTTCCCGCCCGGCCACCGATCGGCGGCCGGGCGGGTCCTGACGCGGGATCTAGGGCCATGGGCGCGGAATTTCAATGGCGGGCGGGTCGCGCGACGCAAGCCCGCGCCGGACCGTGTCGGCGCAATCGCGGCGGCACAACATATAGGGGCGCAGATGCGATCCGCTTGACCTGGGCGTTCAAAAATGCATTGAGAATTATTCTAGCAAATATTTAATAACTAATTGTTTTATATAATAAAAAATTAAGCAAATTGACCCGATAATTCGCTTGACGTCGATCCGCGTCGAGACTTAACCTTTTGCTCCCGATCACAACATCTAGTGTTTGCCGGGTTTGGGCCGACGAGCACTCACGGGGCCGCGTTCCGCCCGGCGCGAAGCGCCGCGAATCGCCGCGAAAGGGATGCCGGAGTCGTCGAGGTCGAGGGTTGCCCGATATCATCGAGGGAGCAGTCAGTAAATCCATGAACACGGTGGTCAGGATACAAAACAAAGACGTCGGCAGTATTCCGTTCCAAGAGGCGTCACTCGACATCTGGGACAAGAAATACCGCCTCACCGCCAAGGACGGGTCGCCGATCGATCACGCGATGGACGACACCTACAAGCGGGTCGCGCGCGCGCTCGCCGACGTGGAAGCGACCGAGGCGTTGCGCGAGCAATGGTACGAGTCGTTCCTGTGGGCGCTGCGCCAGGGCGCGATCCCCGCCGGACGGGTCACGTCGAACGCGGGCTCGCTCGAGCACAAGCCCGCGACATCGACCATCAATTGCACCGTCTCGGGCACGATCCGCGATTCGATGGACGACATCCTGAACAAGGTCCACGAAGCCGGCCTCACATTGAAGGCCGGTTGCGGGATCGGCTACGAGTTCTCGACCTTGCGGCCGCGCGGCGCCTACGTCTCCGGGGCCGGCGCGCACACGTCCGGCCCGCTGTCGTTCATGGACATCTACGACAAGATGTGTTTCACGGTCTCCTCGGCCGGCGGGCGCCGCGGCGCACAGATGGGGACGTTCGATATCGGTCATCCGGACGTCCTCGAATTCATCCGGGCCAAACGCGAAAGCGGCCGGCTGCGTCAGTTCAATCTCTCGCTGCTGATCACCGACGAGTTCATCGGGGCGGTCAAGAGCGATTCCGACTGGCGGCTCGCGTTCCCGTTGAGCGAGCAGGAATACGACACCGAGCGCCCGGATCTCGCGGACGGTACGCAGTTCGTGTGGCGCGATTGGCCGTACACCGACGGCTACGTGACCAACGAGGACGGACGGGTCGCGTGCAAGGTGTACAAGACGTTGCCGGCGCGGCGTCTCTGGGATCTGATCATGTCGTCGACGTACGACTTCGCCGAGCCCGGGTTCATCCTGATCGACCGGGTCAACGAGATGAACAACAACTGGTGGACCGAGAACGTCCGGGCGACCAACCCCTGCGGCGAACAGCCGCTACCGCCGTACGGCTCCTGCCTCCTCGGATCCGTGAACCTGACGAAGTTCGTGCTGGATCCGTTTGCCGAGGACGCCCGCTTCGACTGGGAGACCTACCGCAAGGTCGTCAAGATCTTCACGCGGATGCTCGACAACGTCGTCGAGATCAACGGCCTGCCGCTGTCGCCGCAGCGCGACGAGATCCTGCGCAAGCGCCGTCACGGGATGGGATTTCTCGGGCTCGGCTCGACGATCACGATGCTCGGCATGAAGTACGGCTCGCGCAAATCCGTCGCGTTCACGCAGAACGTCTCCCGCGAGATGGCGCTCGCCGGTTGGGAAGCCGGCCTCGATCTGGCGCGGGAGAAGGGACCGGCGCCGATCATGACCGAGGAGTTCACGGTCAACGCGGAAATGCTGCGCAAGCGCCCCGAGATGGTTCGCGACGGCTGGCGCGTCGGCGCGCGCGTGCCGGGCCGGGTGCTGCACGCGCGCTACAGCCGTTACATGCAGCGTATCGCGGAGGCGGCGCCGGAACTGGTCGACGAGCTCGCCGAGGTCGGCGCGCGCTTCACCCACCACACGTCGATCGCGCCGACCGGCACCATTTCCTTGTCGCTCGCGAACAACGCCTCGAACGGGATCGAGCCCTCGTTCGCGCACCACTACTTCCGCAACGTGATCCGGGTGGGCAAGAAATCGAAGGAGAAGATCGACGTCTTCTCGTTCGAGCTGCTCGCGTACCGCGAGCTCGTGAACCCGCGCGCGCTGCCGAATTCGCAGAACCCCGCGGAGCGGCTGCCGGACTACTTCGTCACCGCGGACGACATCGGTCCGCGCGAGCACGTCGACATCCAGGCCGCCGCGCAACGCTGGGTCGACTCGTCGATCTCGAAGACCGCGAACGTGCCGACCGACTACAAGTACGAGGACTTCAAGGACATCTACCTGTATGCGCACGAACAAGGGCTGAAGGGATGCACGACCTTCCGGTTCAACCCGGAGGCGTTCCAGGGCGTGCTCGTGAAGGAGCAGGACCTGAAGAACACGACCTACGTATTCACGCTCGAGGACGGCAGCGAAGTCGAGGTCAGGGGCGATCAGGAAATCGAGTACGACGGCGAGACCCACACCGCCGCGAACTTGTTCGACGCCCTCAAGGAAGGCTACTACGGGAAATTCTGACCATGCCGACCATCAAAATCGAGAAGAAAATCGTCAAGTACCGGGTGCAGAAGCCGGAGGCGGAGGCGGCGCCGAAGGCGCCCGCCGCGAGCGAGTCCGCGACGCCGAAGGACAACGTGATCTGGATGCACGAGAAGGTCGAACGGCCCGAAGTGCTGATCGGCTCGACGTACAAGATCAAGACGCCGGTCTCCGACCACGCGATGTACGTCACGATCAACGACATCGTGCTGAACGAGGGTACGCCGCACGAGCAGCGGCGCCCGTTCGAGGTGTTCATCAACTCGAAGAACCTCGACCACTTCCAGTGGATCGTCGCGTTGACCCGGGTGATCTCGGCCGTGTTCCGCAAGGGCGGCGACACCACCTTCCTCGTCGACGAGCTCAAGGCCGTGTTCGATCCCCGCGGCGGCTACTGGCAGCCGGGCGGCAAGTACATGCCCTCGACGATCGCCGAGCTCGGGCACGTGATCGAACGGCACCTGCAGTCGATCGGCATGCTGAGAAAGCCGGAACTCGACGAGCACCAGCGCAAGCTCGTCGACGAGAAGCGTGCCGAGTTCGAGGCGCGCACCAGGCAGACCGACGCGTTCTCGAAGGCGCTATTCCCCGAGGGCGCGCAGCTCTGCACGAAGTGCAACACCGCGGCGGTCGTGATGATGGACGGCTGCTACACCTGCCTCAATTGCGGGGACTCGAAGTGCGGCTAGCCGCGGGCGCCTGAGCCCCGCCGCCTCATCGTGAACCCTCCGTTCCGATCAGCATCTTCAGATCGTGGGCGATGTCCCCGTCGGTATCCGCGGGCGACGCGAGCAGGCGCGCACGCCCCCGCGCGTCGAACACGTAGATCGCCGAGCCGTGCGTGACCTCGTAGCCGCCGCCCGGAAGGTCCGGGCCCCGCTCGAACGCGACGCGATAGCGCTTCGCGAGCGAGTCGATCTCGGCCATGTCACCGGTCAGGCCGACTGCGCGCGGATCGAACGCAGCCGCGTACTCCTGCACGACCTGCGGCGTGTCGCGGGCGGGGTCGACGCTGACGAACAGGATCCGCACGCGCGCCGCGAGCGGACCGAGATCGACCATGACCCGGTGCAGGTGAGTCATCGTCAGCGGACACTCGTCGGGGCAGTGCGTGTAGCCGAAATACAGCAGCACGTTCTCGCCACGGAAATCCGACGCGGTGACCGTCCGACCGGCGCCGCCGACGAGCCGGAATCGCAGATCCGGCAGGTGTCCGCGGACGTCGGTGAGTCGCCACGCCCGCGGCGCGCCCGAGTGGCAGCCCGCGAGAAGCGCAACGCAGAGAGCGATCGCGAGCCTGGGTGCGATCGTCGCGCAGCGTGGGCGCGCGCGGCGTAACGGAGCGGTCATCACGATCGCAAAAGAATACGCTCCCCGACCGCGGATTGGTAATGCGGATCGCCCGGCGGTCGCGGCACCGTGATCCAGGTCTGGTCGCGGGCCGGGGGATGATGTTTATAATCGCGGTATGAACGCCCGCATGACTCCGCCCGATTGCAGCCCGGCGCGCGCCGGCGTCGTCCCGTTGCTCGCGGCCGTCGCATTCGCGGCCGCTACGGGCTCCGCTCACGCGGCGACGGCCGCGGCGCACGCGATGCGCCCGATGCTCGCGAGGCTGACGAAATCGATGGGTACGCCGCTGAACGGCGCGGCCCCCACGGCCGGCATCGAGCCCGCGGCAAGCCCGAACGCCGCGACCGCGGGGCTGACGGCCGATCGCATCGTGGTCCGCAAGGGGGCGCACATGCTCTACCTCTACCACGGCGACGAGATCATCGGCGCATACCACGTCGAGTTCGGGTTGGATCCGCGTGGAGCCAAGCGACGCGAGGACGATTTTCGTACGCCGGAAGGGCACTATTTCCTCGAGGGGCGCAATTCGCACAGTGCGTATTTCCTGTCGATCGAGGTCTCCTACCCGAACCAGCGCGACGAGGCGCGCGCGCAGCGGCACCACTGGGAGCCCGGTGGCGACATCATGATCCACGGCACGCCGAACGATCCGCGCTACCCGGCGACCTATTACGAAACGCAGAATTGGACCAACGGCTGCATCGCGCTGTCGGACTCGAACATGGTCGACGTGTGGATGAAGACGCGCGACGGCATCCCGATCGACATCTATCCATAACGAACCGGCGACACGCGTGGAGACCGAGATACTCTCGTCGGACGTCGTCGATGCGCGAGTCGCGCCGAAGGGGAGCCTCGAACACCTCTCCCAGCAGGAGATCGAGACCCTGCTCGACGCGGGGCAAGGCGGCTTGTACCCCTTGTTCCGCAAGTGCGCGCTCGCGGTCCTGAATTCGGGCGGCGCGATCGACGACACGCGGCTGATCTTCGAGAAGTACCGGGACTTCGAGATCCGCATCGTGCGGCGGGCCTGGGGGATCAAGCTCGAGATCCGCAACGCGCCGGGCGCGGCCTTCGTCGACGGCGTGATGATCCGTGGCATCAAGGAACACCTGTTCGCGGTACTGCGCGACGTCGTGTTCATCTCGAACGAGATCCTGCGCGGCGGCCGGTTCGACACGTCGGATTCGACCGGGATCACCAACGCCGTGTTCCAGATCCTGCGCAACGCGCGCGTGCTCGACCTGCAGATCAAGCCGAACCTGGTCGTCTGCTGGGGCGGGCATTCGATTCAGCGCGAGGAATACGATTACACCAAGCGGGTCGGCTACGAACTCGGCCTGCGCGGCCTCGACGTGTGCACCGGTTGCGGACCCGGCGCGATGAAAGGCCCGATGAAGGGCGCGACGATCGGTCATTCGAAGCAACGCATTTCGAACGGGCGTTACATCGGGTTGACCGAACCCGGCATCATTGCCGCCGAGCCGCCGAACCCGATCGTGAGCCAGCTGGTGATCATGCCGGACATCGAGAAGCGGCTCGAGGCGTTCGTGCGGCTCGGGCACGGCATCGTGGTGTTCCCGGGAGGCGCCGGTACCGCCGAGGAGATTCTTTACTTGCTCGGCATCCTGCTCGATCCGGCAAACCGCGATCAGCCGTTTCCGCTGCTGTTGACCGGGCCGGCGGCCAGTGCCGGCTATTTCGAGCAAATCCATCGCTTCATCGGCGCGACCCTCGGTGCCGAAGCGCAGGCGCGCTACCGGATCGTCCTCGGCGACCCGGCGGCGGTCGCCCGGGAGATGGTCCAGGGTCTCGCGCAAGTGCGGGCGCACCGCCGCGCGGTCAGCGACTCGTTCGGCTTCAACTGGCTCCTGAAGATCCCGTACGAGTATCAGCAGCCGTTCGAGGTCACGCACGAGTCGATGGGCGCATTGCGGTTGGCGCGCGATCGTCCCGCGCACCAGCGGGCCGCGGATCTGCGCCGGGCGTTCTCCGGGATCGTCGCCGGCAACGTCAAGGAATACGGTATCGCGGCGATCGAACGTCAGGGGCCGTTCGAACTGCACGGCGAACCCGGGATCATGGCGCCGCTCGACGAATTGCTACGCTCGTTCGTCGCACAGCGCCGGATGAAGCTGGCGGGTGCGGAATACCGGCCCTGCTACCGCCTCGTTGCCTGAGGCGCCGGCGGCGCGATCGCCGCGGCTGCGCGCCGCCGCCGTTCCGGGCACTGATTTAACTTACCGCGCCGACGTCTGAGAGGCGTCTCTCAGCTCACGCGTGCCGCGCTCGCTGGCCGGATGCTGCTGTGACACAGTTCCTGCGAAGCGCGGTCCCCGCGCCTAACCTCGAGATCCGCGGAGCTAGCGCCAGATCAGAGCATGAGCGACGGCAAATCAAAATCTCCCTACCGTGGCCCGGATCGCCGTGCCCGGATCGACTCCCCGGCCAGCGGCGCACCGCCGGAGCGGTTCGAGAATCCGATGCGCCGCGGCGCGAAGATCGGCGGTCGTCACGCCGCGATCACCACCGACCTGTACAGCTGGCATAGCTACAAGAACTGGGCCGACAAGGTCCGCGGCAGCTGGGACGTCAAGAAGTAACCCCGGCCGCGCGTCGCGCCCGGCGCAGCGGCCGGTGCGCCGCGCAGCTTGTGAAGCGACTCACACCGGCGCTCGGGGCCCGTGCCCTACACTCGGCTCCGATGGAACGCGTGCTACAGCTCCTCGACGAAATCGACGACGCGATCGCGATCCTGCGGCACTGGGCGCTCGGCGCGCTCGGATCGATGCCGCCCTGGCCCAAGGTCGCGCTACACTCTCGGCGATCCGAACGACCAGGAAATTTCGATGCGTCGATGGACTTGGACTTGGGCGTGGCTCGCGTGCACGCTGATCACGGGCTGTCACACTAGATCCCCCGTGCCGGCGCCGGCCGACTCCGCCGCGACGGCCCCGCGCACGCTCCAGAGCACCGATTTGCGGGTCGGCGTCGGGCCCGCGATCCACGCCGGTCAAACGGCGGTCGTCGATTACACCGGCTGGCTCTACGATTCCACGGCTCCGCAGGACGAAGGCAAGGAATTCGACAGCTCCTTGTCGCGTGCGCCGTTTCGCTTCGTATTGGGCGCGGGGCGCGTGATCAAGGGGTGGGACGAGGGCGTCGCCGGCATGCGGGCCGGCGGGCGCCGGCGTCTCGTGATTCCACCGGCGCTCGCCTATGGTGCGCGCGGCGCCGGAGGGGTGATCCCGCCGAACGCGACTCTCGTCTTCGAGGTCGAGTTGGTCGCGATTCGATGAGCGCGCCGCCGCTCGATGTCCAGCCGGTCGAGATCCCGGGGCCCGCGGGCCGCTTGCAAGCCCTGGTCGCGGAACCGGCGGCGGATCGGGGTCTGCACCTCGGGGTCGTTTGCCACCCCCACCCGCTGTACGGCGGGACGATGGACAACAAGGTCGTCACGACGGTCGCGAAGGCGCTGGCCGATTGCGCGATGCCGACGCTGCGATTCAATTTCCGCGGCGTCGGCTCGAGCCAAGGGACCTACGACGAGGGTGTCGGCGAAACGGACGATGCGGCCGCGGTCGCCGATTGGGGCGGGCGCCGCTGGCCCGATCGGCGGCTGGTCCTCGCGGGCTTTTCATTCGGCGCCTACGTCGCGTTGCGCGTTGCGCAGCGGCGTGAACTCGCGGGGTTGATCCTGGTCGCGCCGCCGGTCGGGCGCTTCGATTTCTCCGGTCTCGCTCCGCCACGCTGTCCGTGGATGGTGATCCAGGGCGATGCGGACGATGTCGTCGATCCCGGACAGGTCATCGACTGGGCGGGCCGTGCGGATCCCCGGCCGACGATCGTGTCTCTATCCGGCGTCGGGCATTTCTTCCACGGCCGGCTCGCCGAACTGCGGAACGCGGTGATCGCGGAAATCCGGAGCGTCTGAGGCGCGTTTCAGGCGCTCCGGACCCAAGGGGTTCGCCGTCGCTTAGTTCACGAATTCCTTCAGGTTCTTCAGCGCCGCGATCCGCACCTTCTTGCTGGCGGGCTTCGCCTTGAACATCATCTTTTCGCCGGTGAACGGGTTCACGCCTTCGCGGGCCTTCGTCGCCGGCTTCTTCACGACCTTCATCTTGAGCAATCCGGGCAACGTGAAGGTGCTGTGGCCGCGCAGGCTCTTCTTGATGGTCGTCGCCATCGCGTCGAACACGGATGCGACCTGTTTCTTCGTCAGTTCCGTCTCCTTCGCGATGTTCGCCAGGATCTCCGACTTGGTCGGCGCTGCACTCTTTTTCGCCATTTCAATCTCCTAGGGTGTTTTCCGAACGCGGGTTTCGATGACCCAAACTCGAACTCGGCGCCGAAAATAACATAGAAAAAAGCCGATGTTTAGCGCATTGGAAAAAAAAGATCGCTGGATTCGGTTCGCGGGAGACTGGAATTTCCGGTAGTTCGCATTCCCCGGGGTGCGCGGGACGACCGCCCGCGGTCAGGCGCCGTGCAGCAGCATCAACGCCGCGAGGATCGCGATCGACGCCCAGAGCACCGAGAAGTCGACGCGACCGATCGGCGGGATCACGCGCCGGATCCGGCGCAGCAGCGGCTCGCAAATGCGCGCGACGAGCCCGAAACCGGGCGCATGGACGCCGGCGGGCACGAAGCCGCTCAGCCAGTACAGGAGCAGCGCGAACAGGTAGACGCGCAACACCATGACCGCGAGGCTGGCGGCCGCCAACGCGAGGAACGCCGCCGGGTCGACCCCGGCGACACCGCCGAGGGCGAGCCGGACCCCGGTCCGGGCGGCGGCGGCGATCACGACCGCGACGACGGTCGCGGTATCGATTCTCCGGATCGGCGGCAATACGCGGCGTAGCGGTAGCACGAGCCAATTCGTGACCCGTACGATCGCATCCGCGTAAGGGTCGCGAAAATCCGCCCGCACCCACTGGAACATCAAGCGCAGCAGGAATGCGAGCGCGAGCAATTCGAGGAGCGTGTCGGAAACGAAACGGATCGCGTTCACCGGGGCGCGGCTCCTCAGGGCAGACCGAATTCGGCGGCGAGCTCGACCGAACGCCGCGCCGCGGCCGCGACCGCGCGCGCGATCGTCGCGCGCAGTTCCGCGGTCTCGAGAACCGCCAGCGCCGCCTCGGTCGTCCCGCCCTTCGACGTGACCTGTTCGCGCAAGGTCGCGAGCGGTTCGGCCGCCTCGTCCGCCAGGCGCGCGGCGCCGAGCGCCGTCGCGAGCGTCAGACGGTGCGCGACCTCGCCGGCGAGGCCGAGGTCGCGCGCCGCGGCCTCGAGGGCCTCCATGAACAGGAAGAAATAGGCCGGTCCGCTGCCGGACAGCGCGGTGACGACGTCCATCTGGGATTCGTCCGTCAGCCAGACGGTGACCCCGACGGCGCCCATGATCGATTCGGCGCGTTCGCGCTGGGATCGGCCGGTGCGCTCGGGGGCGACCAGCGCCGTCGCGCCGTAGCCGTTCAGCGCGGGCCGGTTCGGCATCGTGCGCACGATACCCCGCCGCGTGCCGAACCAGCGCTCGAGGGCCGCGAGCGGTATGCCGGCCGCGACCGAGATCACGAGCGCCGTGGACTCCGCGAGCCGCGGCGCGAGCGCGAGCGACACCTCCCGCATCGCCTGCGGCTTGACCGCGAGCACGATCACGTCGGATTGCGCCGCGGCCAGCGTGTTGTCGGAGAACGTCTCCACGCCGAACTGCGCCCGGAGCCACCGGCGCCGTTCCTCGTGCGGCTCCGCCACCGCGATCTGCGTCGGGGGCACGCCGCGGCGCAGGAGTCCGCCGACCAGTGCGGCCGCCATGTTGCCGCCGCCGATGAAAGCCAGCCGGCCGCCGGTGTTCATCGGGTCACCGCCGGTCACCGAACAGGGCCGTGCCGATGCGCACGTGGGTCGCCCCCTCGGCGATCGCGGCTTCGAAATCCCCGCTCATCCCCATCGACAGTGCGTCGAGCGCGAACCCGCGGGCGTTCAATTCCTCGCGCAGCTGGCGCAGACGCGCGAACGCGCCCCGCTGCTGCACCGGCTCCCGCTCGAACGGCGGGAGGCACATGAGTCCCCGGAAGCGCAAACGCGGCAGCGCCGCGATCGCGGCGGCGGCTTCCGGCAACGCGCCGGGCTCGAACCCGGCCTTGCTCGGTTCCGGCACGATCGCGACCTGGAGGCAGATCTCGAGCGCCGGACGGTGCGGCGAACGCTGATCCGAGAGCCGCCGTGCGATCTCGACCCGGTCGACCGAATGGACCCAGTCGAAGCGGTTCGCGACGAGGCGCGTCTTGTTCGACTGCAGGCGCCCGATGAAATGCCAGCGCACCGGCAGGTCCGCGAGCTGGTCGATCTTCGCGGCCGCTTCCTGTGGGTAATTTTCTCCGAAATCGGCGATACCGGCCGCGGCGGCCGCCCGCAGCCGTTCGGCAGGCTGGGTCTTGCCGACGGCGATCAAGGTGATCTCGGCCGGATCGCGACCCGCCCCCCGCGCGGCGCGCGCGATGCGGTCGAGGACCCCGCGGGGATCGATCGCGGAATTTTGCGGACCAGTTAACATATTGGGTATCGATACCCTCTTATATACTGCACTCGGCTTCGATGGAGCCGAATCGGGAGCGGTCGATGGCGGTCGATATCGCGCAACTCCTCGCGTTTGCGGTGAAGAACAAGGCGTCGGACCTGCACCTGTCGGCGGGAGTGCCCCCGATGATACGGGTCGACGGCGACATGAAACGCATCAACATGCCCGCGCTCGCGCACAAGGAAGTGCACAGCATGGTGTATGACATCATGAACGACAAGCAACGGAAGGCGTACGAGGAGTTCTTCGAGACGGACTTTTCGTTCGAGATCCCGAAGCTCGCGCGATTTCGCGTGAACGCGTTCAACCAGAACCGCGGCGCCGGCGCGGTATTCCGGATGATCCCGTCGACGATCCTGTCGCTCGACGATCTCAACGCGCCGAAGACTTTCAAAGACTTGTGCATGCTCCCCCGGGGGCTCGTGCTCGTGACCGGACCGACCGGATCCGGCAAGTCGACGACGCTCGCGGGGATGGTCAATCACTGCAACGACAATCGGCCGGATCACATTATAACCATCGAGGATCCGATCGAATTCGTGCACGAGAGCAAGCGCTGCCTGGTGAATCAGCGGGAGGTGCACCGGGACACGCTCGGGTTCAGCGAAGCGCTGCGCTCGGCACTGCGCGAGGATCCGGACGTGGTGCTCGTCGGTGAAATGCGCGATCTGGAGACCATCCGCCTCGCACTGACGGCGGCCGAGACCGGGCATCTCGTGTTCGGGACGCTGCACACGAGCTCCGCCGCGAAGACCATCGACCGCATCGTCGACGTATTCCCCGCCGCCGAGAAGGAGATGGTCCGGGCGATGCTTTCCGAGAGCCTGCGCGCGGTGATTTCGCAGACCCTGATGAAGCGCAACGGCGGCGGCCGTATTGCAGCGCACGAAATCATGATCGGGACCCCCGCGATCCGCAACTTGATCCGCGAAGGAAAAATTGCCCAAATGTACTCTGCGATCCAGACGGGGCAGGCGCAGGGGATGCAGACGCTGGATCAATGCCTGCAGGATCTCGTCCAGAAAGGACTCGTCAGTCGCGAAGAGGCCCGCTACAAGGCGCAGAACAAGGACAGCATCTGACATGGAACGCGATCAAGCGATTCGCCTGATGCAGGATCTCCTGCGGCGCATGGTGGAGAAGAAGGGTTCGGACCTGTTCATCACCGCCGGCTTCCCTCCGGCGATCAAGGTCGACGGCGAGATCCGGCCCCAGTCCGAGCGCGCGCTCACGCCCGAACAAAGCGCGGTGCTCGTCCGGGCGATCATGAACGACCGGCAGACGCGCGACTTCGATGCGACCAAGGAATGCAATTTCGCGATCGCGCCCCCCGGCATCGGCCGGTTCCGCGTGAGCGCGTTCATCCAGCAGGGCTACACCGGCGCGGTGCTTCGCACGATCAACGCGAAGATCCCGACGATCGAAGAACTGGAGCTGCCCGCGGTCCTGAAGGAGGTCGTGCTCTCGAAGCGCGGTCTCGTGATCCTGGTCGGCGGGACCGGTTCCGGCAAGTCGACGTCGCTCGCCGCGATGGTCGGTTACCGCAACGAAAAGACCCGCGGCCACATCGTGACGATCGAAGATCCGGTCGAGTACGTGCACCCGCACGCGGGCTGCGTGATCACCCATCGCGAGGTCGGCGTCGACTGCGAGAACTGGCTCGTCGCGCTGAAGAACACCCTGCGCCAGGCGCCCGACGTGATCCTGATCGGCGAGATCCGCGACCGCGAGACGATGGAGTACGGCATCCAGTTCGCGGAGACCGGCCATCTCGTGCTTGCGACCCTGCACGCGAACAATTCCAACCAGGCGCTCGACCGCATCATCAACTTCTTCCCCGAGGAGCGTCGGGAACAGCTGTTGATGGACCTGTCGCTGAACGTCCGGGCGTTGATCTCGCAGCGGCTGATTCCGCGCGAATCCGGTTCCGGACGGATCGCGGCGATGGAGATCATGCTGCAGTCGCCGTTGATCTCGGACCTGATCTTCAAGGGCGAGGTGTCCAAGATCAAGGACGTGATGGCCCGATCGAATCGTCTCGGGATGAAGACGTTCGACCAGGCCTTGTTCGAGTTGTACGAAGCCCATCTGATCTCCTACGAGGACGCGCTGCGCAATGCGGACTCCAAGAACGAGTTGCGCCTGCGCGTGAAGCTCGAGAGCAAGCGCGAGGGCCGGGTGCTCGACGAGACCGCGCAATCGTTGCGTATCGTCCAGGAACGTGAAGACGAGGTGTTCTGACCACCATGGCCGCGACAGCCCCCGCGCAGCCGATGAACACGAAGCCGTTGTTCAAGCTGATGGTCGAGAAGAAGGCCTCGGACCTGTTCTTCACGAGCAACGCACCGGTGAAGATCAAGATCGAAGGCAAGATCTTCCCGGTGAACAAGCAGGTGCTGACCCCGGAGATGGTCCGGCAGGCGGCGCTCGGCCTGATGACGCAGGAGCAGATCGACCACTTCACCGAGGACCTGGAGATCGACTTCGCGATCTCCGAGTCGGGTCTCGGCCGGTTTCGCGTGAACGTCTTCTACCAGCGCGGCTATCCGGCGATGGTCCTGCGCTACATCACCGCCGACATGCCGCGGCTCGAGGATCTCGGCATGCCCGAGATCCTCAAGGACCTGGTGATGTTGCGGCGCGGGTTGGTGCTGATGGTCGGCGGCGCGGGCGCCGGCAAATCGACGACGCTCGCGGCGATGCTCAACCACCGCAACGAAACCTCGTCCGACCACATCCTGACGATCGAGGACCCGATCGAATTCCTGCACACCAACAAGAAATCGATCGTGAACCAGCGGGAGGTCGGTCTCGACACGAAATCCTACGCGCGCGCGCTGCGCAGCGCCGTGCGGGCCGCCCCGGACGTGATCCTGATCGGCGAGATCCGCGACCGCGAGACGATGGAGGCCGCGATCACGCTCGCCGGGACCGGTCATCTGTGCATCGCGACGCTGCACGCGAACAATTGCGCGGAGACGCTCGATCGAATCATCAACATGTTCCCGCGCGATCAGCACAACCAGATCTTCCTGGACCTGTCCCAGTATCTGCGCGCGATCGTGTCGCAGCGGCTCGTGTCGACCAAGGGCGGCGCGCGGGTCGCGGCCTGCGAGGTGCTCGTGAACACCGCGCACATCAGCGAACTGGTCAAGAAGGGCGACGTCTTCGGGGTCAAGGAGGCGTTGCGGACCGGGACCGAGCGCGGGATGCAGAGCTTCGACAGCGCCCTCTACAACCTCGTGCGCGAGGGCCGGATTGCGCTCGAGGAGGCGCTCTCGACCGCCGATTCGCGGACGAACCTCGAGGCGAAGATCAACTTCGGCTGACGCAGGGCGCCGGCGCGGGCGCGGCGCGTTCGCCGCCGTTCGGGGCGAGATTCGCCACGAACTCGCGGCTGCACCCCGCCCAGTCGAATTGCAGCGCGCGACGACGGCACGCCTGCGGATCGAGGTCGAGTGCCCGCCGGGCGGCCACGGCGAGATCCGGGTCGAGCGCACCGGACACCCCGTCCTCGATCACGTCGATCGGTCCGGTCACCGGGTAGGCGGCGACCGGAACGCCGCAGGCCGCCGCCTCGAGATTCACCAGACCGAAGGTGTCGGTGCGGCTCGGAAACACCATCACGTCGGTGGCGGCGAGCAGCCTCGCCAGGTCTTCGCCGACGCGAAACCCCAGGAAATGCGCGCCGGGATGCTCGCGCTGCAGCGGCGCCCGCGCGGGCCCGTCGCCGATCACGACCTTGCTGCCGTGCCACGGCATCGCGAGGAATGCGCCGACGTTCTTCTCCACCGCGACCCGCCCGACGTACGCGGCGATGGGCCTCGGCAGCGCCAGAGCCGACTTGTCCCCCGGACGGAACAGTTCCGTATCGACGCCCCGCCGCCAAATCGCGAGATTCCGGAAGCCGCGGGCGGCGAGCTCGCTCCGCACCGACTCCGTGCTCACCATGCAGCACCGTGCCGGCGCGTGGAAGCGCCGCAGCGCCGCGTAGGAAAGGCGTTCGGGGACGGGGAATCGTGCGCGCAGGTACTGGGGGAACCGGGTGTGATACGAGGTCGTGAACCGCCAGCGCCGCCCGGTGCAGAATCGCCGCGCGGCGAGCCCGAGCGGACCTTCGGTCGCGACGTGCACCGCGTCGGGGGCGAACGCCTCGATGCGTCGAGCGATCGTCGAGTACGGCAGCAGCGACAACCGGATCTCCGGGTATGTCGGGCACGGCAGGCTCGGAAATCCCGACGGCGTGATCATCTCCAAGTCGTGCCCGAAGCGGCGCAGCCACGTCGCGGTGTGCGCGAGCGTCGCGACGACGCCGTTGATCTGGGGATGCCAGGCGTCGGTGACGATGACGATTCGCATTGGCGGGGAGCATCGCATGCGTCGGTGACGGTTCGATTAAGGATCGGCGACCGATCCGGCGGGCTCGTCATGCGCCTGCAACATGAGTCGCTTATTACTGAGATTCGCGAACCCGCGACCGCTCTGTTCGTACCACCCGGAGACACAGGCAATGCCCAGCTTCCGTGAGGCCCTGGCGACGCAGCGTTGGGACGACCACCGCTACTATCACCACAGCCGGATCAATCAAACGTTGCACCTGTTCAGCGCGATCAGCTTCCTGGCCGCGTATGCGACCTGCGTCGTGAGCCCGGCGCTCGCGGCGCTGGTCGGCTGGCTGTTGGCGATGGTCAGTCGCCAGGCCGGCCACTTCTTCTTCGAGCCGAAGGGCTACGACACGGTCAACGGCGCCACGCACGAGCACAAGGAGGCGATCAAGGTGGGATACAACTTGCGCCGCAAGACCGTGCTGCTCGCGGTATGGGCGGTCGCTCCGGTGTTGCTCTGGATCGATCCGACGCTGTTCGGTGCGTTCCGGGCGCAAACCGGCGCCGCGGACTTCCTGCGCCGGCTCGGTGAGGTCTGGCTCGCGGTCGGCACCGGCGGCTTGCTGTTCCGCACGGCGCAGCTCGCGTTCATCAAGGACCCAAAGACCGGTCTGGTCTGGCTCACGAAGATCCTGACCGACCCGTTCCACGACGTGCAGCTCTACTACAAGGCGCCGCTCCACTTGCTGCGGGGCGAGCGGCTCGACCCGATGATGACGGAGCGACGCGCCTGAAGCATCTCGAAGAGCACGCGGCGGCGAATGCGCGCGCCCGTCGCGCCCGGATCCGACCACCACCATCCGTCGTGCAGCATCTGCCGGGCGGCGGCGACGATCCGGTCGGCGACTTCGGCGTAGTCGGCTGCGGTGTAGTTCAGACTGAAGATCAGGCGGCCGGTGCCGACCCAGCCGAGCGCGAGGCCGGCGTCGCGCAGGTAGTACTGCAGCATCCAGTGGTAGCGAGACGGCTGCCGGTAGGCGATCGTCCAGATCGTCGACAGATTCGCGACCCGCAGTGGCAGATTGGCGGTCGCGAACCGCTCGTTGAGCGCCTCCGCCCGGGCGTTCCAGCGCTCGTCCAGTCCCGCGTACAGCGTGCGGATCTCCGGCGTCTCCAGGCGCTGCAGGAACGCCTGCATCGCGCCCATCACGTAGGGATGCGAATTGAAGGTGCCGCGCGCGAAACACACGTCCGCCGGGCGGTCCGCGCGGAACCGGCGCATCAGATCGCGTCGCCCGCAGAGCACGCCGACCGGCAGGCCGCCGGCGACCGTCTTGCCGTAGGTCACGAGGTCGGCGCGGACGCCGAAATATTCCTGCGCGCCCCCGGGCGCGAGCCGGAAGCCGACGAACACCTCGTCGAAGATCAACGCAATGCCACGCGCGGTGCACACCTCGCGCAGCGCGCGCAACCAGGCGGTATACGCAACGCGGTCGAAGCCGGCAGGCCGCGCACCGTCGACCAGCGCCGAATCGGCGGGCGCCGCGGCGTTCGGATGCAGCGCCTGCAGCGGGTTCACGAGCACGCAGGCGACGTCGCGGCGGCCGCGCAGGACCCGCAGGCTCGCGTCGTCCATGTCCCTCAGGGTCAGCGTATCGGGTGCGGGTACCGGGTTTCCCGGACCGGGCTGCACGTCGCCCCACCAGCCGTGATAGGCGCCGCTGAAGCGCACCAGCCGCCGCCGGCCGGTGTGATAGCGGGCCAGGCGCACCGCCTGCATCACCGCCTCCGTCCCCGACATGTGGAAGGAGATCTCGTCGAGCCCGCAGATCGCGAGCAGCCGGGCAGCGTTGTCGGCGACCACCGGGTGATAGGCGCCGAGCACGGGACCGAGGTCGCGGACCGCCGCCGCGCCCCGATCGATGCATTCCTTGTAGAAGTCGTAGCCGAAGACGTTCACGCCGTAAGAGCCCGTCAGATCGTAGAACCGACGACCGTCGAGGTCGACGAGCTCGACGCCGTGCGAAGCGGCCAGGAAAGCCCCGGCGCCGAGCTGCTCGCGGACTCGCCGGCTGAATTGGAACGGCACGCGGTATCGCGCGGTGAACTGCAGATCGGAGATCGCCGTCTGCGCGGTTCGCGTGACGGCGAGCGAGGACGGATGCCGATCGGCGAGCCGTCCGGCCAGAGCCTCGAACGCCCCGCGTCGCTTGGCGGCGAGCGGCGCCGGCGCGCCGTCGGCGCTGAAGAAGCGGCTGTCATCGTACTCGTAATAGGGGACGAGCCGGGTGATCGCGCGCGCCAGGCGGGCGTGGCCCGCGATCGAGGGATGCTTGGCCGCGGACAGCAGCCAACGCGCGTGCAGCGCGCGCACCGCGGCGAGCAGCACGAGCGCGAACGGCACCGCGAACAGCCATTCGGCAGGGATCGACACGACCGGGCTCCCTCGGTGATGGCCCGGCGCCGACTGTAGGGCCGGCGAATGACGTTTCGATGACCGTGCGCCGACCGACCCGACGCCCCGTTTCGCGGGGCGGGTGGAATTTCGCGATTTGCAACCGAATTCCGCGCCGCTTGGCGACGATCGCGATGGGCCGGGTCAGCCGATACCGGAACCGCTGGTTCGCCGCCGCGGGGATCGCGTTGTGGCGCCGCTACGGCGGACTGGACCTGCGCGACGCGGAGCACGCAAGCTTCGCGAGCCTACAGGAGTGCTTCACGCGCCGGCTGCGTCCGGGCGCGCGCACCGTGGTCGACGACCCGCGCCGGCTCGCGAGTCCCTGCGACGCGATCGTCGGCGCGTGCGGCACGATCGAGCGGGGTTTGCTGTTGCAGGCGAAGGATTCCCGCTACGCGCTCGGGGACCTGCTGCTGGATCGGGAACTCGCGGCCGCCTACGCGAACGGCTGCTACGCGACCCTGCGCCTGCGGGCGGGGATGTATCACCGTTTCCACGCGCCGCACGACTGCGCCGTGGAGCGCGTCGATTACGTCGCCGGCGATGCGTGGAACGTCAATCCCCCGGCGCTCGCCCGGGTGCAACGGCTGTTCTGCCGGAACGAACGGGCGGTGATCCGTTGTCGACTCGAGTCCGGGGCGCCGATCACGATCGTCCCGGTGGCCGCGATCCTGGTCGCGAGCATCCGCCTGCGCTTCCTCGACGTGCGATTGCACCTGCGGTATCGCGGACCGAACCGGATCGCCTGCGACGCGCATCTCGTGAAGGGCGAGGAGATGGGCTGGTTCGAGCACGGCTCGACGATCATCGTGCTCGCGCCCGACGGGGCCGAATTGTGCTCCGGAATCGTCCCGGGCCGCGAGATCCGGATGGGCGAGGCGTTGATGCGCCTCGACGACGGGGTGGCTCCGCGACCGGCCGCGACCGGCCGGCACGAGGGACCGGTCAGAGCGGACGGCGATGACGGGTCAGCGTCGCCGCGATCGCGGCGAGCACCGCCATCCGTACCGCGACACCGTTGTTGACCTGCTCGCGGATCACCGACCGCGGCCCGTCCGCAACCTCCGAATCGATCTCGACGCCGCGGTTCATCGGTCCGGGGTGCATCACGATCGCATCCGGCGCGGCGAGCGCGAGGCGCTTCGCGGTGAGCCCGTACTCGCGAACGTAAGCCTCGCCGTCGAGCGCGGCCGCCTCGGCCATCCGTTCCTTCTGGATGCGCAGCATCATCACCACGTCGGCTGCGGCGATCCCGTCCTCGATCCGGGTGAATCGGGACGCACCGGGAAACTCGTGTTCGCCGGGCAGCAGTCGCTGCGGCCCGACGATCCGCAGATCCGTCGTCCCGAGGGTCGCGAGCGCCCGGGCGGTCGACCGCGCGACCCTCGAATGCTTGATGTCGCCGACGATCGCGACCGTCAGGTCCTCGAATCGACGCTTGTGCGCCCGGATCGTCATCACGTCGAGCAGGCCCTGGGTCGGGTGGGACACATGGGCTTCGCCGGCACTGATCACCGCCACGTGGGGCGCGACGTGATCGATCAGGAACTCCGGCATGCCGGCCTCGGAGTCCCGGATCACGAAGACGTCCGTGTTCATCGCCTCGAGCGTGTAGATCGTGTCGAGCATCGTCTCGCCCTTGACCCGCGAGCTCGATTGCAGATCGAGGTTGAGCACGTGCGCGCCGAGGCGGCGCGCGGCCAGGTCGAACGACGCGCGCGTCCGGGTGCTCGGTTCGAAGAACAGGTTGGCGACCGTCACCGCGGCGAGCTCGCGTCCTTCGTACGCCGGCTGCCCGGGAATCCGCTTGTAGGATTCGGCGCGGTCGAGGATCGCGGTGAGGAGCGATCGCGACAGCCCATCGAGGGTCACCAGGTGGCGCAAGCCGCCCGCGTTATCCGTCTGTGATCGCATTCGCTCCGCCGTCCGTCTCGTCGAACCAACGTTCCAGTATCACGCAGGCCGCGGCGGCGTCCACGTCGGTCTTCGTGACGCGGCGGCGGCGCGCCCCGGACTCGCGTTCGCGGCGCAGCCGTTCGGTGGCCGCGAGCGAGGAGTAACGCTCGTCGACGAGGTGTACGGGCAGCGCGAACCGCCCGGCCAGCTGCGTTGCGAACGCACGCGACTCGCGCGCGAGATCGCCCTCGGTGCCGTCGGCATTATACGGCAGGCCGACGACCGCCGCCGCCGGGCGCCACTCCTCGAGCAGTGCCTGCACCTCGCGCCAGGGCACGACGCCATCGGGCGTCCGCAGTCCACGCAACGCGGCGGCGGATCGGCTGAGCGTATCGCCGCAGGCGACGCCGATCCGGCGCCTGCCGTAGTCGAACGCGAGGAGGAGCCGCGGGGCGCCGCGACCCGACGGCTCAGGCATTGCCGCTCAACGGGCTGAGCCGCGCGAGATCGACGCCGAGCAGCCGGGCGGCGGCCTCCCAGCGAGCCTCGTACGGCAGATCGAAGAGGATGCCGCGATCGACCGGTGCGTTCAGCCACGCGTTCGCGCGGATCTCGTCTTCCAGTTGACCGCCGTCCCAGCCGGCATATCCGAGCGCAACGAGCGCGTCGCCGGGGCAGTCCCCGCGCGCGAGCGCGACGAGGATGTCCCGCGAGGTCGTGACGTACAGCTGCTCCGAGACCTGCAACGTCGAGTCCCACCCGCCTGCGGCGGTGTGCACGACGAATCCGCGGTCGGTCTGCATCGGACCGCCGCGGAGCACGGGGCGGGCGGTCACCGGTCCGGTCGGGATCTCGATCTCCAATTGCTCGAAGACTTCGCCGAGGCGCATCGGCAAGGGCTTGTTCACGATCAGCGCGAGCGCGCCGCGAGGACCGTGATCGCAGACCAGCGCGACGGTCTGCGCGAAGTTCGGGTCGTTCATCGCCGGCATCGCGATCAGCAGCTGGTTCGTCAGGTACGCGGATTCGTTCATCGCCGGACCATCATCGCGCAGCGGGCGGATGCTGGCGAGGCCCCGCCGAGGTCGTCGGTGCCGCGGCCGGCTCGGTGTAGACGCGCGAACCGCCCGGCGCACCGGCCAGGAATTCCCAAGCATAGGTGATCCGGATCGCATCGTGCTTCGCGGCGAGCGCGCGCGGAAACGGCGCGAACGGCGTGGCGAGCTGCAGGATCCGGATCGCCGCGTCGTCGATCGCGGGGTTGCCGCTGCTGCGGCGGATGCGCACGGCCGCCAGGTGCCCGTTCGCGTCGATCGTCGCTTGGATCAACGGCGTGCCCGTGCGCCCGGCGAGCCGTGCGGCGCTCGGAAAGTTCCGGGTGCCGATTCGCTCGACGTGGCGTCGCCACGCGTCCAGGTAGGCGGCGACGTCGATCGCGCGAGTGTCGGCGGCGATCCACAGCATCCGGCGCGCTTTGCCGCGGAGCCGCAATTCGACGCCGTCGGCGTTCGCTTCCATCCGCAGATCCGGCCGCTTCTCGAGGCGGATCGGCAGCATCGAGGCTGACGGCAGCGGTTGGGACGGGCGTTGGTAGACGATCCGGGTCTGCGGCGCAGTGGTCGTGACCACGGCGTCGTCCGAGTCGCCGCCCTGCGGCAGCGACGGGTAGCGCAGCGCCTGACCCCCGGCGATCCCCGGGTGGTCGATCGATGCCGGCGAGGATTTGGGAATCCGGGCGCGTGCGCGGGTGAGCGTGTTGCCGGCACCGCGCTGGCTGCGCTGCGCGAGGTATGCGGCGTGCGGATTGTGGGCGACGGCCGGGGCCTGGTCACTCACCAGGATCACCTGCAGCCCGCGAGCCGTGTCCCGATGGACCGCAAATCGAGGTGCGCCGAAACCGACCCCGAGGATCACGATGCCGTGCAGCAAGGCCGCCAGGAACAGCGTGGTCAGCAACCGATCCTGCGCCGGCGGCAGCCCGGTCTCGAGGAGCTCCGAATTCACGAACGTCCCAGTCGCCTCGATATCGATGCGATGAGCATACCGCCGATGTCGAGATCGTGCTTCCGGTCGAGCTCGCGGATCCCGGTCGGGCTCGTCACGTTGATTTCGGTCACGTACTCGCCGATCACGTCCAGTCCGACGAACACCATTCCCGCATCGCGCAACGGCGGGCCGATCCGCTCGCACAACCAACGATCGCGGTCGGTGAGCGGCCGGCTCTCGGCCCGAGCCCCGGCGGCGAGATTCCCTCGATGATCGGTCTCGCTCGGCATGCGTTTCAGCGCGAACGGGACCGGCTCGCCGTCGATCAGGATGATCCGGCAATCCCCGGCGGTCACGATCTGCGGAAGGTAGCGTTGCGCGATCGCGTACCGGCTCCCGTAGTCGGTCAGGGTCTCGAACACCACGTTACGGTTCTTGTCGCCTTCCTCGAGCACGAAGATCGACCGCCCGCCCATCCCGTGCAAGGGCTTGCAAACCACTTTGTGGTGCTCGCGCAGGAACTCCGCCATGTCGCCCATGTCGCGCGTGATCAGCGTCGGCGCACAGCACTCCGGGAACCATGCCGTGTAGACCTTCTCGTTCATGTCGCGCAGCCCGCGCGGATCGTTGACCACCAGCGCGCCCTGGTCGCGGGCCCGGTCGAGGATGTAGGTCGTGTAGACGTACTCGGTATCGAACGGCGGATCCTTGCGCATCAGGATCACGTGACAATCGCCGAGTCGCCGCGTCGTGGCAGGACCGAGCTCGAACCAGTCGCGGGGATCGTCGCGAACCCGCAGCGGAGCCAGCCGGCCCCAGGCGATTCCGTCGCGCAGCCCGATGTCCCTCTGCTCGGCGTAGAGCAAGCGGTACCCGGACCGCTGGGCGGCCAGCAGCATCGCGAGCGTACTGTCCTTCGCCGGCTTGATCGACCCGATCGGGTCCATCACGACGAGCAGGCGCGTTTCGGTCGGCATCGGGGTCCTCTACGGGTCGTTCGGCGCGTTCGCGCCCGCAGTCTAGCGCAAGCCTTCGCAGGAGGGTCCCAGTTCCGGAAACTGTGAACCAGTCCGCCGTCGTTTCGGCCGGCATGGCTCGAAATGTGATCCGGGCGACGTGGCCCGGGTCGGCTGGATATGTTAAAAAGTTCCCAATTTCCTGGAAACGATGCGCGCCCGCTCGGGGGTCTCACGTTAGACGGCACCGCCAGGTTTCGAAGGACAGCATGAGCGCCACCGAAAAGACCAAATTGACCGGCTTGAAAGTACTGGTCATCGACGACAGCAAGACGATCCGCCGGACCGCCGAGACGCTGCTCAGCAAGGAAGGCTGCGAGGTGTTCACTGCGATCGACGGTTTCGACGCGCTGTCGAAGATCGCCGACCACCAACCGGACATCGTGTTCGTCGACATCATGATGCCGAGGCTCGACGGCTACCAGACGTGCTCGCTGATCAAGCACAACAAGGTGTTCAAGCAGATACCGGTGATCATGCTGTCCAGCAAGGACGGATTGTTCGACCGCGCGCGGGGACGGATCGTCGGGTCGGAGCACTACCTGACGAAGCCGTTCACGAAGGACGAGTTGCTGGGCGCGATCGAGGCGCACGTGGGCAAGTGACGGAGAACTCAGCGATGGCATTGATCCTGATCGTCGACGATTCACCCACCGAAGTGTTCGTGATGCAGAAGGCACTCGAGAAGCACGGGTTCCAAACGGCCGCCGCCGAGAACGGCGCCGAGGGCATCCGCAAGGCGAAAGCGATGAAGCCCGACCTGATCTTCATGGACATCGTGATGCCGGGGGTGAACGGCTATCAGGCGACGCGGGCGCTCGCGAACGATCCGGAGACGCGGTTGATCCCGATCATCATGGTCACGACCAAGGGGCAGGAGACCGATCGCGTCTGGGGTCTGCGGCAAGGTGCCGTCGACTACCTGGTGAAACCCGTGTCGGTGCAAACCCTGGTGCAAAAGGCGCAAGCGGCGCTCGCGGTATGAACGCGGCCGACGGAGTCGCCGGCGCCGGCCTTCGCGACCTCAGGGATCGCCCGTTCGAGCTCCTGCGCGAGATCGAACGGCGCAGCCGCACGAAGAACGAGGGGACCGCCGCGGAAACCCCGGCCGGGCGCGAATGGGTCGGCGTCGCGTTCCGGATCGGCGGGGAGACGTTCTTGATCGCTCGCGAGGAGACGCGTGAGGTACTCGGTTATCCGCCGTCGGTGACTCGAATTCCGGGCGCGAAATCGTGGATCAAGGGACTCGCGAACGTCCGCGGTCAACTGCTGCCGCTGATCGACCTGCGGCAGTTCCTCGGCAGCGGCGCGACCGCGATCGGGCGGAACACCCGGGTGGTCGTCGTCAATCACCGCGAGATCCCCGCGGGCCTGGTCGTGGACGAGGTGCACGGGTTCCGGCGCTTCGCCGAGGGCGAATTCAGCGCCGAACCGCCGCCGACGGTGATTCGTTGCGACAGCTACCTCGCGGGCGCGTTCCGGCGCGGCGGCGAACTGTGGCCGGTCTTGAGCATCAGGGGCCTCCTGGAGAGCGCAAGCTTCCTGCAGGCGGCGAGCTGAGCGTGCTCGGAGGCGCGAATGAACGGAAAGAATGAAGCCAATCGATGGGCGTTGATCGCGCCGGTGCTCGCCGGACTGGCCGCGCTCGGCGTGCTCGTCGCGGGCGCGCTGACGTTCGCGGGCGGCGGACCCGGCGGCGGCGACGCCCGCTCGACCCTCGCACTCGCGCTGCGAGGGCTGCCGCTCGAGGCCCGCAGTGCGCTGCACGGCGACGCCGCGTCGTTCGATGCGCTCGCGGCCGATTTCAGGCGCGCAAGCACCGCGCGTCGCGCGGCCGGCGGCGGCGAGGCCGACTGGCGCGCACTGAGCGCGTCGGTCGCGGCGGTCGAGAGCGCGCGGCCGGCGGTGCAAACGATCGGCGAGGCCGCCCGGCAGGTCCGCGAGCGTGCCCCGCAGCTGTTGTCGCGGCTCGGTGACCTGGCGAGCACCGGGGGCGCAGGCCCGTTGGCCGGCGCCGGCGCGCACCTCGACCGCTTCCAAGTCACCGTGCAGCGACTGCAACTCGACGTCGACGCGCTCGCGAGCGGCGTCGGCAGGACCGGGCCGACCGCGCAACGCCTCGCCGACGGTCTCGAAACGCTCGACACGCTCGCGCGCGGGCTGACCGGGGGTCGAACGCGCAACACCGCGGCCGCCGGCGCGAATGCGGCGGCGGCCGCCGCGTTCGTGCAGTCGAACGGCCTCTTCTCGGCCGCGGTGCGCACCGCGATCGGGGCGGCCGCACCGGTCGCGAAGGCGCAGTCGGCCGTCGCGGCGCTCTCGAGATCGGCCGATGCGCTCGCGGGCCAGGCCGGGGTCGTACGCGGGGCGGGCGCCGGAGGGCTCGGCGTCCGGCGACTCGCGGTGATCGTCGCGCTCGCGATCGCGCTCAGCTGCCTCGGCGCGCTCGTGTGGGTGTACCGCAATGCGGTGGATCGGCGTCGCGAAGCCGAGATGCGCGCGCGCGAGAACGACCGCAACCAGGACGCGATCATGCGCTTGCTCGACGAGCTGTCGAACCTCGCCGACGGCGACCTCACGGTCCAGGCGACGGTGACCGAGGACATCACCGGCGCGATCGCGGACTCGATCAATTATGCGATCGAGGCGCTGCGCGAGCTCGTGACGACGATCACCGCGGGTGCGATCCAGCTCGACGGAGCGACCAAGCAGGCCCAGGCCGCCGCGGCACACATGGCGAAGGCGAGCGCCGCGCAGTCGCGCCAGATCTCGGCTGCCAGCGAGTCCGTCGCCGAGATGGCCGCGTCGATCGAGGAAGTTTCGGGGAACGCGGAACGCTGCTCGGACGTCGCGCGGCATTCGGTCGACATCGCGCACAAGGGCGGCGATGCCGTCCGGCGAACGATCGACGGCATGAACGCGATCCGAGAGACGATCCAGGAGACGAGCAAGCGGATCAAGCGCCTCGGCGAGAGCTCCCAGGAGATCGGCAACATCGTCGAGCTCATCAACGACATCGCCGAACAGACCAACATCCTCGCGCTCAACGCGTCGATCCAGGCGTCGATGGCGGGCGAGGCGGGCCGCGGCTTCGCGGTCGTCGCCGACGAAGTCCAGCGGCTCGCGGAGCGCGCCGCGAACGCGACGAAACAGATCGAGGTGCTGGTGCGCACGATCCAGACCGACACCAATGAGGCCGTGGTCTCGATGGAGCGCAGCACGACCGACGTCGTCGGCGGCGCGCTGCTCGCCGAAAACGCCGGCGCGGCGCTCGAGGAAATCGAGCAGGTGTCGAACCAGATCGCCAGTCTGGTGCAGAACATCTCCGCGAGCGCCCGGCAGCAGGCGGCCGTCTCCGGGAACATCTCGAAGAACATGCAGGTGCTCCGCGAGATCTCGAGCCAGACCGCCGACGGTTCCTCGGCCACCTCCGCATCGGTGTCGAAGCTCGCGGCCCTCGCGGCGCAGTTGCGCAAGTCGGTCGCCGGCTTCCGCCTGGCCGACGCCGGCGCGACGACGGTCGTCGGCTCGACCTCGGCCCGATTGCCGGCGCTGAAGGAGCCGGTCGGGACCCCGAGCGACGCGGGTGTTCCCGCCGCGGTCGCCGCCGCGGTCGAGGACGCCGGCCGGATCCGCAAGGCGCGCGGGTTCGGTACCTGAGCGGCACGAATCCGGACGCAACGATGACCGACATCAGCTCCCAAACGCTGCACGTCGTCGCCAAGGAACTCGCGGCGACGCTCGGCGATGCGCGCACGGCACTGGAAGACTATGCCGAGCGTTCCGATCATCGCGAATCGCTGGAGAAGTGCGCGGAACAACTGCACGCCGCGCACGGCGTGCTGCGCGTGGTCGAGGTGTATGGAGCGGCGTTGCTCGCGGAGGAGATGGAGCACGTCGCCCATTATCTGCTGGAACTCAACGACGACGAGAAGCGGCGGATCGAGGGACTCGATGCGTTGATGCGGGCGATGGTGCAGTTGCCGACCTATCTCGAGCGGGTCCTCTCCGGTGGCCGCGACCTCGCGTTGATCCTGCTGCCGCTGCTCAACGACCTGCGCTCGGTGCGCGGCAGCCCGCTGCTGTCCGAAGGGACTCTGCTGCTGCTCAACCTGAAGTCCGACCAGAGCCCGCGTGGGCGCTCCGACGCGGACGGGCAGGCCGCGGTCGCGCTGTGGGCGCGCCGTTTGCGCCCGCGTTTCCAAGTGGGTCTGCTCGGGCTGATCCGCGGCGAGCGGACCGAGCAGAGCCTGGAGATCATGGCGAAAGTCGCCGAGAAACTCGAGCAGGTCGCCACCACGCAGCCGGTGTTCCAGTTCTGGTGGGTCACCGGCGCCGTGCTCGAGGCCCTGCAGGCGAACGGCCTCGAGGCGAGCGCGACCTTGAAGCGGCTCCTCGGCCAGACCGACCGGCAGATCAAGGTGCTCTACGACCTCGGCGAGGAGCGCTATTGCGACAATCCGCCGGTCGAGCTGTTGAACAACCTCCTGTACTACGTCGCGCGATCGTCCGCCGGCGGCGGCCGGATCGGCGCGGTGCGCGCGTCGTTCAAGCTCACCGAGCTCCTGCCGGTCGACGATGCGATCGAACAGGAGCGCGCGAGCCTCTCCGCGCCGAGCGTCAAGCTCATGCGCACCGTCGGCGCCGCGATCAAGGAGGACCTGGCGAAGGTCAAGGATGTGCTCGACATCTTCGTCCGCCGCGGCGGCGGACGCGTCGAGGATCTTGCCCCGCAGCTCGAGCTGCTGAAGAAGATCAGCGACACGCTCGGCGTCCTCGGCCTCGGTGAACTGCGGCAGCGCGTGCGTCGCGAGGCCGCCGATTTGAGCACGATCCTCGCGTCGGGGGCGCCGCCCGCGGAAGACGCGCTGCTCAAGGTCGCGGGCGTGCTGTTGTCGGTCGAAGACAGTCTCGACGACCAGTTGGTGCGGCTGATCCTGCCATCGACCGCCGCGCCGTCCGGCGCCGAGTCCGAAGACCTGGATTTCCGGCTCGTGAGCGAGGCGGTGCTGCGCGAGTGCAGCGTGAATCTCGCACGCATCAAGGAAGCGATCTCGATCGCGGTCCAGAAGACCGGTGACGGGTCGCCGCAGGGGCTCGACAACGTCCCGCAGCTGCTGCGCGGGATCACCGCGGGTCTGCTGATGCTGGGCAAGACCCGCGCCGCGGAGTTGATGGACGCGCTCGCGGTGCACGTCCGCGCGCTCGTCGAGCCCGGGGCGATCCCGCCCGACCCGCTGCGCCTCGAGCGAATCGCCGATGCGATCGTCAGCATCGAATACTACATGGAGACGATCCAGAGCGGCCGGAACGATCCGTGGTACATGCTCGACAACGCCGAAACCTGCGTGAAAGCGCTCGCCGAAGACTACGCGACGCGGCTGCCGGCCGCGCCGACCGGTCCGCCGGCCGGCGCCGAGGCGGCGACGACCGTGAGGATCGAGTCCCGCGACACGGTGGTGCTCACGACCGCACCCGCGGTGTCCGCGCCGCCGCCGCCGTCGGGGCCGGATTCGGCGCCCGACCCCCAGCTCGTCGAACTGTTCATCGAGGAAGCCAAGGACGAGATGGCGGCGATCGGCCGGCGGTTCCCGCTCTGGGAACAGAATCCGATGGACGGAGACTCGCTCAACGCGATGCGGCGCAGCTTCCATACGCTCAAAGGCAGCGGGCGAATGGTCGGCGCCCGCGTGATCGGCGATTTCGCCTGGTCGATCGAGAATCTGCTGAACCGCTTGATCGACAAGACCCTCACGCGAACGCCCGAGATCATCTCGGTCGTGCGGACCGCGATCGACGCGCTCCCGCAGGTGATCGAGCAGCTCGAGACCGGACGACCGGCGCGGGTCGCGGTCGATCAGCTCATCGCGCGAGCGCATGCGACGGTCGTCGTGCGTGAACCCGCCGGAGGCTCTGCGGACGTCCGCGCGGACGCCGCGGCTGCCGGATCGGAGGAGAACCCCGAACCCGCCGAACCGGCCGACGCGCACGAGGCCGCGGTCGTGGCGGCGCCGCCGGCGCCCGCGACGATGGATCCGATGCTCCACGACATCTTCAGCAAGGAGGCGGAGACCCACCTTGCGGCGATTCGTCGGTATCTGCAGACCGAGCGCGGGCGCCTCGCCCCGCACGATCTCCCGGAGACCATCTATCGCGCGGTTCACACCCTGTGCGGAAGCTCGAAAATGGCGGAGGCACGCCACGGCATCCGCGTCACCGAGCCGCTGAACCAGTATTTGCGCAAAGCCTACGACAGCGGTCTCGGCCTGCCGGAGGCCGCGCTCGGGCTGCTCGAGGATGCGGTGGCCGCGATCGAGAACGTCGTCGCGCACATCGACGAGTCGACGGTGTTCTTCGCCGAACAACCGATGCTGCTCGAGCGCATCCGCGCGCTGGACGCCGCGCTCGACGCCGAACTCGCGCGTGCCGAGGAGGATGCCGAGATCTCGCAAGTGCTGCCGTCCGGGATCGCCGCGACGACCGCCGCGACGGAGGTCGCCGCGCCTGCCGCCATGCCGCCGCCGCGCAGCGAAGCCGCGACGCCGCCGGAAGGCTTCGACCGCGAGATCGCCGACATCTACAGCGAAGAAGCCACGGAGCTTCTCGAGAGCGCACAGGCGTCGCTCGCGGCGTGGAGCGCGGATCGGAACGACAAAGCGCCGGTCGCCGAATTGCAGCGCCAGTTGCACACCCTGAAGGGCGGCGCACGGATGGCCGGGATCGCGCCGATGGGGGATTTGAGCCACGAGCTCGAGACCCTGGTGATACAGATCGCGAACGGCGCCATTCCGGCGACCGAGTCCACCCATGCGGTGCTGCAGGTGAGCCTCGACGAGCTTGCGCTGATGCGCGATCTCGTCAGCGCCGGCACGTGGCCACCGCCGGCAGAGGCGCTGATCGGCCGCATCCGTGCGCTCGGCGCGGGCCTCTCCGAGCCGGCACCGGCCACGGCCGCGAAACCCGTGCCGGCGGCGCCCGCGGCGCCCGCCGCGCCGATCGGGATCGTGGAGCCCGCCCCCGAGGCTCGTCCGCCGTCACCGGAAGCGGTGAGTGGCGCGGCGGTGCCCGCGGCCGGCGGGGAAGCACCGGCCGCGATCGAGCCGGTCATGCCGGCGGGACCGGTGGCGCCGGATCTCGCCGCGTCGAGCCTCGAACTCACGGTCGCCGCGATGCTGCCGGGGCGCGATACCGCTCCGGTCGAACGCGCGGAAATGGCGCGTGTGGACGCGGACTTGCTCGACAAGATGCTGAACAATGCCGGCGAGGTCAGCATCTTCCGCTCGCGGCTCGATCAACAAGTCGGCTCGATCGACTTCAATCTCGCGGAGCTCGCGCGGACCGTGACGCGGTTGAAGGAGCAGTTGCGCGGCCTCGAGATCGAGACCGAGACCCAGGTTCTGCATCGGCACCCCGACGCCGATCCCCGCCGCGGCGAATTCGACCCGCTCGAGCTCGACCGCTACTCGGCGCTCCAGCAGTACTCCCGGGCGCTCGCGGAGACCTCGAGCGACGTCGGGAGCATTCAGGGCTTGCTCGAGAGCCTCGTTCGCGAGGCGCAGAATCTCCTCGCCCAGCAGGCCCGCGTGATCACCGAGCTGCAGAACAGCTTGATGCGGACGCGAATGGTGCCGTTCCAGCGGCACGTGCAGCGGCTCACCCGGCTCGTCCGACAAGCCGCGAACGACACCGGGAAACGCGCCGAACTCACGGTCGACGGTGCGGCGGCGGAACTCGACCGGCAGATGCTCGAGCGCATGGTGCCGCCGCTCGAGCACATGCTGCGAAACGCGGTCGTTCACGGGATCGAGAGCCCGGAGCGGCGAGCTGCGCTCGGCAAGCCCGCGGTCGGCCGGATCACGGTGAGCCTCGAGCGCGACGGTGCCGAGGTCGTGATCGTGGTCGCCGACGACGGTGCGGGCATCAACGTCGGGCTGATCCGCGACAAGGCGATCGCGCTCGGGCTCGTCGACCCGCAATCCCGCCTGACCGACGAGGAGGCGATGCAGCTGATCCTGGAGCCGGGATTCAGCACGGCCGGTCGCGTGACCCAGGCGGCGGGTCGCGGCGTCGGCATGGATGTCGTCGCCACCGAGGTGAAGAAACTCGGCGGCGGCCTGTTCATCGAGTCGACGCTCGACAAGGGCTCGCGATTCACGATCCGCCTGCCGTTCACGCTCGCGATCAGCCAGGCGTTGATCGTGCGCGTCGGCGAGGAAACCTATGCATTGCCGCTCGCGACCGTCGAAGGCGTCGTCCGCCTGCCGCGCAGCATCGTCGCGCGCCATCTCGGGCGCGACGGACCGCCGTTCGATTACGGCGGCCAGAAGTACCGGTTCCAGCATCTCGGTAATTTCGTCGGGCTCGGCGCGTCGCCCCTGCCCGAGGCCGACGTGTCGATGGCGGTCGTGCTGATCCGCGCCGGCGAGCATTCGACGGCGTTGGTCACGGACGAGCTGGTCGGCAGCCGCGAAATCGTCGTGAAGTCGCTGGGGCCGCAGATCTCCGGGATTCGCGGCATCGCCGGCGCGACCATCCTCGGCGACGGCCGGATCGTGGTCATCCTCGACATGGGTGCGTTGGTGCGCTCGGAGTGGCGGTCGCGACCGGCCGACACGGTCACCGAGCAGCGCGAGCGGCGCACCGTCGCGCTGGTGGTCGACGATTCGATCACGGTGCGGCGCGTGACGCAGCGGCTCCTCGAACGCAACGGCATGCGCGTCGTCACGGCGAAAGACGGCGTCGAAGCCGTTTCGATCCTGCAGGACCTGAAGCCGGACGTGATCTTGCTGGACATCGAGATGCCGCGGATGGACGGCTACGAAGTGGCCGCGCACGTACGCAACGAGCCGCGGCTGCGCGACATACCGATCGTGATGATCACTTCGCGGGTCAGCGAGAAACACCGTGCGCGCGCGATCGAACTCGGCGTCAACGACTATCTCGGCAAGCCTTATCAGGAAAGCCAGTTGCTCGATGCGATCGAGCCGCTGGTGAATCGCCGCAGCGCGGTCGGCCAGTGAGATCGGGAGCCGCGCATGTCGACCCTGCGTGACGAACTGTACAGCCTGCTGGTACCGCTGGTCGGCGAACGCTTGATCGTGCCGCGCACCTGCGTCGCCGAGGTCATCGGCTTGCAGGCGCCCGCACCGATGTCCAATGCGCCGCCGTGGTACCTCGGGCTCGTGACCTGGAACGAAGTCCAGGTCCCGGTGGTTTCCTTCGAGGGCGTCCTGGGACAGGCGATACCGGTCGTGTCGGGCCGCACGCGGGTGGTGGTGTTCAACGCGATCGACGGCAAGCTGCAATCCGGATGTTTCGGGATCCTGACACAGGGTTTCCCGCAGCTCGTGCGGGTGAACGCCGAGGTGATCCGTCCCGATCCCTCGCGCGGATTCCCCGAGCGCGTTCCGGTGATATGCCAGATTCGCATGGTCAACGAGACGCCGCTGATTCCCGATCTGCAGCGGCTGGAACAGATGATCGCCGAGGAAACCTCGGTACTCGGCTGATCCCGTGGCCGCCCGCACGCGGGATCTGCTCGAGCTGCTGCGCGCGGTTCGCGCGCACCTCGCCGGTCTTCACGCGCCGGAACTCGCACGCTTCCTCGACGAATGGCCCCGGTGGCCGTGCGCGGCCGCGCCGCCGCGTCGTCGTTCCGATCGGCCCTTGCCGGCGCTGCGCTTCCTGCCGGGGACGCTGGCGCGCACCCGTGCGCTCGATCGGCGTCTCGCGGCCGCACTCGCCCGCGCCGTGCCGGATCTGGTCTGGCGCCGGACGTACTCGAGGGCGCAGGTCGGCGCACGATTCCTCGAGAACTACGCATGGACCGAGTTCGTCGGCCCCGCCGGGCCGGTCCGATGCCAGCGGTTGTCGGGCGGATTGCTGCTGCTCGGCCCCGAGGTCCACTACCCGGGCCATCGCCATCCGGCCGAGGAGATCTACGTGCCGCTCGCCGGCACGGCCGAGTGGCAACGGGGGTGCGAGCCGTGGACGGCGCGTCCGCCGGGCACCGCGGTGCGGCACGAGAGCGGCGCGATTCACGCGATGCGCACCGCGAGCGAACCGCTGCTCGCACTCTACCTTTGGCGCGGCCACGGACTCGATTGCAGCGCACGGCTCGTGCCGGCCGGGGCCGGGAGCCGCTGAGGCGGTTCGACGGAGCCGACGAACCGCGCCGGGACGGCGTCTTCCGCCGGCGCGCGCTCAGCGCGCGTCGTCGTCGGCGGGTCCGGCGGACTCCCCGACGCGCAGGTCGCCGAAGCGCGTTTGCAGCCACACGAGCGCCGCGATCGCGGCGGTCTCGGTGCGCAGGATCCGCGGCCCCAGGCGCACGCCGCAATAGCCGGCGATGCGAAAGCCGTCCAGCTCCTGCGGCTCGAATCCCCCTTCCGGGCCGACCGCGACGTCGAGCGCGATCGGTGTCGCCGCGTGCACCCAGGCGGCGTCCGCCGCGGGCGGCGCGGCGTCCGGATCGAGCACGAACCGCATGCCCGCCGATCCGATCGAGCCGAGGTGCTCGTCGAGCCCCCGGGGCGCGTCGATGGCCGGTACCCGGTTCCGGCCGGATTGCTCGCAAGCGGCCACCGCGATCGCGCGCCAATGCATCGCCTTGGATTCGGCCTGCCCCGCGGAAATCCTCACCACGCTGCGGCGACTCACCAGGGGCACGATGCGCTCGACGCCGAGCTCGGTCGCCTTCTGCACGATCCAATCCATCCGGTCGCCGCGCGGCAGGCATTGCAGCAGCGTGAGCGCGACCGGCGACTCCCGATCGACGGTACGCGCGGTGCCGACCGCGACCGCGACGCGCGAGCCGCGAACGGTCTCGATCCGCGATTGGTACTCGCGGCCGTCGCCGTTGAAGAGCACGACCGGATCGCCGTCGCGCGCCCGCAGCACGCGCGCGACGTGCGCCGCGGCCGGCGCGGGCAGCTGCAGCAGGTCGCCCGAGGCGAGCGGCCCGTCGACGTACAGCCGAGTCAGTCGCACGTCGCGAGTTCGATGCCCTCGGCCGCGACGCTCGTGATCAAGTCGATACCGGCCTCGTCGATCACGTAGGGCGGCAGGAAATAGATCACGTTGCCGAGCGGGCGCAAGAGCACACCGCGGGAAAGCGCGTGCCGATAGACGCGCAGGCCCCGCCGTTCCTGCCAGGGGTAGGGTTCACGGGTCGCCTTGGACTTCACCATCTCGATCGCGACGATCATCCCGCATTGCCGGACCTCGGCGACGTGCGGATGCGCCTCGAGCTCCCGTGCGCGCCGCCCGAGCCGGGCGGCCTTCGCGCGATTGGATTCCAGGACGTCCGTCTCGGCGAACAGGTCGAGCGTTGCGAGCGCCGCGCTGCACGCGAGCGGATTGCCGGTGTAGCTGTGGGAATGCAGGAACGCGCGCTGCGACGTGTATTCGTCGTAGAACGCGTCGTAGACCTCCTCGTGGGTCATCACGACGGACATCGGCAGGAATCCGCCCGTGAGCCCCTTCGACAAGCACAAGAAATCCGGCGTGATCCGCGCCTGCTCGCACGCGAACATCGTGCCGGTGCGCCCGAATCCGACCGCGATCTCGTCCGCGATCAGGTGAACGCCGAAGCGATCGCAGGCCTCGCGCAGCCGCGCGAGATAGACCGGATGGTACATCCGCATCCCGCCGGCGCATTGCACCAGCGGCTCGACGATCACCGCGGCGACCTCGTCGGCGTGCCGTTCGAGGATCCGTTCCATCGACTCGAAGCGACGCAGCGAATGGCTCTCCCAGGATTCCCCGGGATCCCTTGCATAGCAGTCCGGCGACGGCGCCATGATCACGTCCATCAACATCGGCCGATAGAGCGACTTGTACAGGTCGACGTCCCCGACCGCGAGCGCGCCGAGCGTCTCGCCGTGATAACCGTTCGCGAGCGCGACGAACCGGGTCTTGCGCGTGTTGCCGCGGTTGTGCCAGTAGTGAAAGCTCATCTTGAGCGCGACCTCGACCGCAGCGGATCCGTTGTCGGCGAAGAAGCAGCGCCCCAGCCCCGGCGGCGCGATCGATACCAGGCGCTCGGCGACCCGGATCGCGGGCTCGTGGGTCAAGCCCGCGAAGATCACGTGCTCCAGCGTCTGCGCCTGCCGCGCCACGGCCGCGGCGATGCGCGGGTTCGCATGCCCGAACAGGTTCACCCACCAGGAACTCACCGCGTCGAGATAGCGGTTGCCGTCGACGTCTTCGAGCCAGACCCCTTCGCCGCGCCGGATCGCGATCGGCGGCAGCGACTCGTGATCCTTCATCTGGGTGCACGGATGCCACACGACGCGCAGGTCGCGGGAGACGAGTCCGGGGTCGGTCGCGCCGGATGCGGGCGGATCGGTACGATGCCGGTTCATGATGGGCGGGATTTTCGCATATGCTGGTCGCGAAGGAGACGGGATGGAACGTACGCCGACGCGAATGCCCGCCTGCGAGGTCGACGCGCGAACGGGGTTGCTGCGCGGCGCGCGCGAACTGCGGTCGCCCAATTGCGATGCGCGTCCGGCCGGCGCATCCGTCGACCTGATCGTCGTTCACGGGATCAGTCTGCCGCCCGGAGCGTTCGGCGGGCCGTGGATCGACCGGCTGTTCACGAACACGCTGTCCCGCGAGGAGCACCCGGCGTTCGCCGAGGTGTGCGGGTTGCGGGTCTCGGCGCACCTGCTGATCCGCCGCAGCGGCGAGGCGGTCCAGTACGTGCGGTTCACCGACCGGGCCTGGCACGCCGGGCGCTCCAGCTACCGGGGCCGCGAGGCGTGCAACGATTTCTCGATCGGGATCGAGCTCGAAGGGGCCGATCGGATCCCGTACGAGGACGCCCAGTACCGCGTGCTCGCGCAGGTCATCGCAGCCCTGTGCGCCGCCTATCCGAGCTTGTCGCCGGAACGGGTCGTCGGTCACAGCGACATCGCGCCCGGGCGCAAGACGGATCCGGGGCCGGCGTTCGACTGGCCACGCGCGCGGCGGCTGATCGCGCTCGCACGGAGCACCCGCGCCGATCAGTCGCGCGGCTGATCTTTGGCGGCGTCCGCAGACGTACCGCGCCACAGCGACTCGCCGCCCTTTTCGGCCCGCGCGGCGACGCGCGCGAGCACGAACAGCAAATCGGACAAACGATTCAGGTAGATCAGCGCTTCGGCGGCCACGGTCTCCGTCGCGGCGAGCGACCAGGCACGCCGCTCGGCGCGGCGGCAGACCGTGCGCGCCAGATGGCAGGCCGAGGCGGCCGGACCGCCCCCGGGCAGGATGAACTCCTTCAGCGGCGGCAGGGTTGCGTTGAACGCGTCCAGGTCGCTCTCCAGGCGCTCGATCTGGGCCGGCCCGATCACCCGGTGACCGGGGATGCAGAGCTCGGCGCCGAGATCGAACAGATCGTGCTGCACGCGCGTCAGGCACTCGCGGACCGGGTCCGGCAACCCGGCGACCGCGAGCACCGTGCCGATCGCGCTGTTCGCCTCGTCGACGGTTCCGAACGCTTCGACGCGAGGATGGTCCTTGCGTACGCGGGTGCCGTCGCCGAGCGCCGTCGTGCCGTCGTCGCCGGTGCGCGTGTAGATCTTGCTCAGTCGGTGTCCCATCGGATGGTCTGCGGTGTGCGGTCGGGGCTCGGACGGTAGGCGGCGAGTGGCATTTCTGTCAAGGTAAGCGCCGGCGGGTCGACCGGTCGTCGGTGCGGGTCCCGCCGGGGAGTGCAGCTTGGGATGAAGCCTTCGCCAGAATTACAGGCGGCGCTCGATGCCGCGGCCGCGGCCGCCGAGATCGCGCGCGCGCTCTACCGGCGCAATCTCGAGGTCCGGTTGAAGGAGGACAAATCGCCGGTCACCGAGGCCGACTGGCGCTGCGAGGTCGCGATCCGCGAGATCCTCGCGACGCGGTTCCCGAGCTACGGATTCCTCGGCGAGGAGACCGGCGGCACCGATACCGGCGCCGAATGCCTGTGGCTCGTCGACCCGATCGACGGCACCAAGGCGTTCATCCGCGAATACCCGATGTTCTCCACGCAAATCGCGCTGATGCGCGCCGGCGAGATCGTGCTCGGGGTCTCCAGCGCTCCGGTCTACGGCGAACTCGCGTACGCCGAGCGGGGCCGGGACGCAACCCTGAACGGCGAACGGGTCTCGGTGAGCGAGGTCGGGACGATCGAGGACGCGGCGCTTTCGTCCGGGAACCTGCGCACGCTCGCGCGCAGCGATCGCTGGTCCGCGTACGGGGCGCTGGTCGCGCGGGTCGCGCGGATCCGAGGCTACGGCGACTTCCTCCACTATCACTTGCTCGCGGCCGGCAAGATCGACGCCGTCGTCGAGAGCGACGTGAACGTGCTCGACATCGCGGCCGCGGTTGCGATCGTCGCGGCGGCCGGCGGCCGGTTCACCGATCTCGAAGGGCGGCCGATCACGCTCGCTTCCACCAGCGTGCTCGCGACCAACGGGCGATTGCACGAAGAGGTGCTGCGGGCCCTGCGATCGACGCCGTGAGCCGCGGACTCAGGGCTGCAGGCGCGTCGCGCGCCAACCGCCGGCGGCGGACCTCGTCCAGCGCGCCCGGTCGTGGATCCGGAAGTCGCCCTCGACCCACAGTTCCAAGGCCTCGACGCGCAGACAATAGCCGCCCCAGTGCTCCGGCCGGGGGATGTCGGCCGCGATCGATTCCGGCTCGGGCGTGCCCGGGCCGGCGTATGGAATCCCGAAGCGCCGCGCGGCCGACGCGACCTCGGCGATCAGCGCCGCGCGCGATTCCACCGGTTCGCTCTGACGGCTGGCCCACGCGCCGAGGCGGCTCTGCCACGGGCGCGATCGGAAGTAGCGGTCGTTGTCGGCGGCCGGCAAGCGCTCGATCCGGCCTTCCGCGCGCACCTGCCGATGGCGATGATCCCAGTGGAATACGATTGCGGCGTGCGGGTTCGCATCGAGCTCGCGGCCCTTGCGGGACCGGTAGTTCGTGTAGAACGACAGGGTCCCCGCGTCGGGGTCGATGTCCTTGCACAACAGGACGCGCGCCGACGGCCGCCCGTCGGCATCGACGGTTGCGAGCACCATCGCGTTCGGGTTGGGTTGAGCGGCATCGCGCTGGGCGTCGCGCAGCCAGTCCGCGACGACCGCGAGCGGGTTCCCGGGCAAGGGATCGGGTAGAGTTTCCATGGCGGGATGTTAAAGGGTCAGGGGTCCGTGAGTCACGCTCGCCTGCGCCTTGCGATCCGCGCGGGCGGTCGCTAAAAGGAATGTAAACGGCGCCGCCGCGAGCGTCGCGCTCCATCGAGGAATCGACCGGGATGAATTTGGACGAATTGCGCGAGGCGCTGAGCGGAATCGACGCTCAGCTCGTGGAGTTGGTTGCGCGCCGCCAGGCGCTCAGCGAACAGGTGGCGGCCGTCAAACGGGCGACCGGGCGGCCGACGCGGGATTTCGCGCGCGAACGCGAAGTGATCTTGAAGGGACGCGATGCCGCCGCGCGGGCGCACGTGTCGCCGGACCTCGTCGAGTCGCTCCTGCGGCTCTTGATCGAGTCCTCGCTCACGACCCAGGAGCGGGCTCGGGTCGCCGCGCAGGCGCAGGGAAGCGGCAAGCGCGCGCTCGTGATCGGCGGTCGGGGCAAGATGGGAAGCTGGTTCGCGGACTTTCTCGCATCGCAGGGATTTCGCGTCGCGATCGCCGATCCGGCCGGCGCCGATCCCACGTTCGACTTCATCCCCGACTGGCGCGCCGATCCGCTGGAGCAGGACCTGATCGTGCTCGCGACGCCGCTCGGCGTGACCGCGGGACTGCTGCGGGAACTCGCCGAGCGCGCGCCGCGCGGCGTGATCTTCGATATCGGCAGCTTGAAGACGCCGTTGCGCACCGGGCTCGACGCGTTGATCCGCGCGGGTTGCCGTGCGACGTCGATCCATCCGATGTTCGGCCCCGACACCGGGCTGTTGTCGGGCCGGCACGTGATCTTCATCGATCTCGGCAACGAGGACGCGTTGCGCGAGGCGCAGGCGCTGTTCGCGCCGACGATGGCCGAGCGGGTCGTGATGACCCTCGACGAGCATGATCGCCTGATCGCGTACGTATTGGGGTTGTCGCACGCGCTGAACATCGCTTTCTTCACGGCTCTCGCGGAGAGCGGCGAGGCGGCGCCCCGGCTCGCGCGGCTCTCGAGCACGACGTTCGATGCGCAGCTCGACGTGGCCAGCCGCGTCGCGGTCGAGAGTCCCGATCTGTACTTCGAAATCCAGAGCTTGAACGATTACGGCGGCGAATCGCTCCGGGCGCTGCACGCAGCGGTCGAGAAGCTGATCGCCGCGGTCGCGACCGGCGATTCGACCGGTTTCGCCGCGATGATGGATCGCGGACGGGCGTATTTCGACGTCCGTGCCGCGTCGCGAGCCGGCTGAGCCCGTGCCCGAGGAACGGCCGTCGCCGGACGTCGAGGAACTGCGCAAGCGACTCGCCGAGTTGACGGCCGAGGCCGTCCAGAACGCGGCGATCCTGAAGCGCACCCAGGAGCGCGAGCTGAGCTTGCTGCGGGCCGATACCTTGCCGCAGCTGCTGCACGAGATCGTCGATGGCTTGCGCGCGTCCTTCGGCCTGGAAGCGGTGAGCCTGGTGCTGCTCGATCCGCAGCACGAGATCCGCCACCTCCTGATCGCCGGTGGCGATCGTCCCGAGGAGTTTCGGCAGGTTTCGTTCGTCGACTCGCTCGTCGGCCTCGCGCCGCAGTTGACGGGCTCGCTGAAGCCCTGGCTCGGGCCGTTCGTCGGGGCCGATCACCGGCTGATATTCCCGGCCGGGGGCGAGCTTCGCAGCATCGCGCTGATCGCGTTGCCGCGCAAAGACCGGGCGATCGGCGCGCTGTGCCTCGGGAGCGGCGATCCGGTCCGCTTCACGCGGCACCACGGCACGGATTTTCTCGCGCATCTCGGTGCGATCGTCGGCTTGTGCGTCGAGAATGCGATCAATCGGGCGCGCCTGCTGCGTGCCGGAATCACCGATTTCCTGACCGGTTGGCACAACCGCCGCTATCTGCAGCAGCGCATCAAGGAGGAGCTCGGGCGCGCGCAGCGCCGTAACGGCTCGGTCGCCTGCTTGATGATCGACGTCGACCGCTTCAAGGGCATCAACGATGCGTACGGCCACCTGGTGGGCGATCATGCGCTACGCGAGATCGCCCAGCGGATCGAGGGCCAGATCCGCAGCATGGACACCGCCGCCCGGTTCGGCGGGGACGAACTGGCCGTGCTGCTGCCGGATGCGTCGGTGACGGAAGCGGTCGCACTGGCGGAGCGAATTCGCAGCACGATCGCCGGAGAAGCCATGACGTTGGCTCCAGGTACCAGCAGGATCGTGACAGTATCGATCGGCGCGGCCGCGCTTGCGCCGAGCCGCTACGACGGCGATCTGGCGGCACTCGCGAGCCGCCTGCTAGCCGACGCCGACGCCGCGCTCTACCGGGCGAAGGCGCTCGGCCGAAACCGTGTCCAGGCGGGCGCAGGCTGAACGCGCCAGGGCCCCGGTGCCGGTCGCAGCGGCTCGCGGGAGCGCCAAACGGGCACTCGATGTGGAACAATGCGGGATCATGTCGATAGAACCGCGGGTCGATTACATCGACAAAGACGGATTTCGTGCGAACGTCGGAATCGTGCTCTCTCGCGAGTCCGGGACCGTGTTCCTCGGCGGCCGTGTCGGGGGCCGCGGCTGGCAGTTTCCGCAAGGCGGCGTCAACCGCGGCGAACGCGTCGAGGACGCGCTGTTCCGGGAGCTGAACGAAGAAATCGGCCTCGAGCCGAGCGACGTGCAGGTCCTCGGTTCCACCCGGAGCTGGATGCGCTACCGGCTGCCCCGGCAATACGTCCGCGATCGCTGCATCGGCCAGAAGCAACGCTGGTATCTGCTGCGCCTGGTCAGCGACGAGTCGCGGCTGCGATTCGACACGACCTCGCAGCCGGAGTTCGATCGCTGGCGCTGGGCGGAGTACTGGACGCCGGTGCGCGAGGTGGTCTACTTCAAACGCCGCGTCTACGTTCGCGCTCTGCACGAGCTCGGCGCGCTGCTGTTCCCCGGCGGTCTCCCGCCGTATCCGCAGTGGTGGCCCGAGATCGACGCCGTGTCCTGAACCCCGCGCGGATTCAGAACGGTTTCACGATCACCAGCACCACGATCGCGATCAGGAGCAGCGACGGGATCTCGTTGAACACCCGATACCAGCGGGACGAGTGGCGGTTGCGCCCTTGCGCGAACTCGCGCATCAGGCGGTAACACTGCGCATGGTACGCGATCAACAACACGACGCAGCCGAGCTTCGCATGCAACCAACCGGCGCGTAGCCAGTACGATCTGAGTGCCGCCGGCTCGCTCGCGAGCAATGCGACGCCGAGCGCAATCGTCGCCGCGCCGCCGATCGTCATCAGCTTGAAGAGCCTGCGTTCCATCGTCTCGAAGCGCGCGAGCCCCGGCGGATCGGTCGTCCCGGCGTGATAGACGAACAAGCGCGGCAGATAGAACAAGCCGGCGAACCAGGTGACCATCGCGATCACGTGAAACGCTTTCAGCCACAGCATCGTCGGCTCCTCGGGGTGGGTGCGGCCGCCGTCGGTCACGCCGCCGGGGTTGCGCGTGCCCGGGCGTCTCCAATCGGCGACGCCCGGCACCGTGTACGCCATGGTCTCACAGAACCACGCCGGGTTCGTGTAATGTCACGATCTCCTGGCCTGGCGGGCCGCTGAAATCAGGGCCGATGGCGGATCCTACGCGCAAACTGGTCGTGCGCAGCTATGCGCCGAAACGCCGCGCGCTGCTGCTCGGCGCCGCGATCGGCATCGGCGTGCTCGGCGCGTACGGCGTGTTCGAGCTGGGCCGCGCCGTCGCGGGGTACGACGTGATCGATGCGAAGCGCGACGCCTGGGTGGCGAGCCGGCGGATTCGGGCGCTCGAACGGGAGGACGCGAAGCAGCGCGCTGCGATCGCCGCCGCCGACATCGCCCGCCGGGTGGATCGCGAAGGCGCTGCGCAGCTCGAGCGCAATCTCGCGGAACTCCAGGGCCAAGTCGCGCGGCTCAACCAGAGCCTCGCGTTCTATCGCGGGCTCGTGCAGCCCGACTCGATCGTCAAGGCCAAGGTGCAGCAGATGCAGATCGTCCCGTTGCCGGAGCCGCGGCGGTTTCGCCTGAAGTTCACGCTGATGCAGGTCGGCCCGCCGACCCACGCCGTCGCCGGACGAATCGCGCTCACGTTCCTCGGCCGCCGCGCGGGGCGCGACAGCCGGCTGTCGCTCGCGCAGGTCTCGCACGATCGCCAGCCGAGCTTGCGATACTCGTTCCGGGATTTCCAGAGTTTCGACGAGACGCTGCGCCTGCCGCCCGGCTTCGCGCCCGTGCGCATCGGCGTCGTGTTGCGCGACGGCGCGGGCCGGGAGTATCGCCAGGCGTTCCTGTGGCGGACACAGGGAATGTCCTCGGAAGCGGACGGCGCGCCCCGCGGGGCGAAACGAGGGGGGCTCGATGTTCAAACGCAAGCACCGTAGGTTGCCGCGGATCCACACGCTGATCGGCGCGCAAACCCGCATCGACGGTGACGTCGAGTTCGGCGGCGGCGGCCTGCATCTCGATGGCCGGATCAACGGCAACGTGAAGGGCGATCCCGAGCTCTCGGCGACGCTCGTCGTCAGCGAGCAGGGCTGCATCGACGGTTCCGTCAAGGTCGCGAACGTGATCCTGAACGGCGTCGTCAAGGGCGACATCGAGGTCGCCAAGCGTGTCGAGCTCGGGCCAAAAGCGCGCGTGCTGGGCAGCGTCTCCTACGAAACGATCGAGACCGCGGTCGGCGCGCAGATCAACGGCCAGTTGCTCCATCGGGCGCCGGCGGGCCCTGCCGACGCGCCCCCGCCCGCCGAGGCCGACGGCCGGGCCGATCGCCGCGAACCGCCGGGCCGTTGAGCGCGATTTTGCCCCGACGACGCCTGACGAGTAGAATCGGTCGCATGCAAGAGCTCAAAGTGATCTCGGACGCGCCGCTGGCACCACCGGCGATCCTGGTGTTCACGGATGCCGCGGCCGGCAAGGTCGGGGAGCTGATCCGCGAGGAAGCGAACCCGAACCTGAAACTGCGCGTGTTCGTCTCCGGCGGCGGGTGTTCGGGCTTTCAATACGGCTTCACGTTCGACGAGAACGTCGAGGAAGGCGATTTCCAGATCGACAACGGCGGCGTCACGCTGCTCGTGGATCCGACGAGCGCTCAGTACCTGATGGGCGCCGAGATCGACTACAAGGAAGATCTCGAGGGCGCGCAGTTCGTGATTCGCAATCCCAACGCGAAGACCACCTGCGGCTGCGGTTCCTCGTTCTCGGCATAAGCTCGAGCCGCCTGCGCGATGACCAGCGGGCGTGCCGTTCCGGACGTGCTCGCGGCCGTCGACCTCGGGTCCAACAGCTTCCACATGGTGGTCGCGCGGCACTCCCACGGCCAGTTGTCGATCCTCGATCGCTTGCGCGAGACCGTGCGGCTCGCGACCGGTCTCGACGAGAGCGGCCGACTCGACGAGGCCGCCATGGACCGTGCGCTGCGCTGCCTGGAGCGCTTCGGCGAACGTCTGCGCGCGATGCACGCGGACAGCGTGCGCGTCGTCGGCACGAACGCGCTGCGCCGCGCACGGCGTAAACGCTGGTTCCTCGAGCGCGCGCGCGCCGCCCTCGGCCACCCGATCGAGATCATTTCCGGCCTGGAGGAGGCGCGCCTGATCTATTCGGGCGTCGCGCACACCAGTCCGTTGAGCCCGGACCGGCGCCTGGTCATCGACATCGGCGGCGGCTCGACGGAGCTGGTGATCGGGCAGGGCTTCGAACCGATCCTGCTCGAGAGCCTGTCGGTCGGATGCGTCGGGCTCGCGGCGATCTTCGATGACGGCCGGGTCACGCCGAAGCGGATCGAGCGGGCGCGGACCGCAGTGCGCCTGGAGCTGGAGCCGATCCTGGAGCGCTATCGCAAGCAGGGCTGGCTGGAGGCGTTCGGCAGCTCCGGCACGGTTCGCGTGATCGGTGAGGCGTTGCGGCGGATGGTTCCCGAGGATCCGTGGATCACCGCGGCCAATCTCCACAAGATCGAGGAGCGGATGCTCGCGGCCGGCAACGCCGCTCGCCTCGAGTCCCTGGGTGTCGACGCGGAGCGTGCGCCGGTGTTCCCGAGCGGCTTCGCAATCCTGCTCGAATTGGTCGAGAGTCTCGCGATCGAGCGTCTGAGGATCGCCGAAGGGGCCATGCGCGAGGGATTGTTGTACGACCTGATGGGCCGCTTCACCAACGAGGATGCGCGCGTGCGCAGCGTGCGCGCGATGGAGGCGCGCTATCACGTGGACACGCGCCAGGCCGATCGCGTCGAAGCGACCGCGGTCGCACTGCTCGCGCAGGTCGAGTCCGAATGGGGCCTCGACGAGCCGCTCGCCGAGCTCGCGCTGCGCTGGGCCGCCCGCCTGCACGAGACGGGGCTCGACATCGCCCATTCGAAGTACCAGCGCCACAGCGCCTACCTGCTGGAGTACGCGGACATGCCGGGGTTCCCGCGCGAGGAGCAGCTGTTGCTCGCCGCAATGGTCGGCGGCCACCGCCGGCAATTGTCGCTGGAGTCCCTCGAGGACCTGGTGCCGCCGTGGGACCGACTCGGCGAGTACCTGATCGTGCTGCTGCGCCTCGCGGTGCTGCTGCACCGGGGGCGCAGCGCGGCACCGCTGCCCGACGTGCGCTTGCGCGTCAAAGGCCGGCATCTCGCGCTGGACCTGCCGGCTCGGTGGATGAAGGAACATCCGTTGACGATCGAGGACTTGGTCGAGGAGCGGCAATACCTCAAGGCCGCGGGGTTCCGGCTGAACTTCGGTTGACGTCCCGGCGGCTCAGGCGTCGCCGCCGCTCGGCCGTCCGGCGTACTGCTGCAGCAACCGGGTTTGCGCGCAGCCGCCGGCGCGGCCCGATGGACGCTGGTACCGCCCGTCCGCGCCGAGCCTCCAACCCTCGGTGTCGTCGTGCAGGTACAGCTCGAGCTCCTCGATCACGCGGCGCCGGAACGCGGGATCCTCGACCGGGAAAGCGACCTCGATGCGCCGGTAGAGGTTGCGGTCCATCCAATCCGCGCTGCCGCAGAATACCTCGGGCTCGCCGCCGTTCTCGAAGTAATACACGCGGGAGTGCTCCAGGAAGCGGCCCACGATCGAGCGGACCTCGATGTGCTCGGAGACCCCGGCGAGGCCCGGCCGCAGACAGCATACGCCGCGGACGATCAGGTCGACGTCGACGTTCGCCTGCGAGGCTCGGTACAGCGCCCGGATCATCTTCGGTTCCGTCAACGCGTTGAGTTTCGCGATCACGCGGGCGGGTCGCCCGGCACCGGCATTGTCGATCTCGCGCTCGATCTTCTCGAGCAGCACGCTTTGCAGCGTGAACGGCGCGTGCAGGAGCTTGTGCAGGCTCGGCTTCCGGGTCAGGCCGGTCAACTGCAGGAAGATCTGGTGGATATCCTCGCCGATCGCCTCGTCGGCGGTCAGCAGCCCGTAATCCGTATACGCGCGCGCCGTGCGCGCATGGTAGTTTCCCGTGCCGAGGTGGCAATAACGCCGCAGGCCCCGTTCCTCGCGCCGCACCACCAGCACGAGCTTGGCGTGCGTCTTGTAGCCGACCACCCCGTACATCACGTGCGCGCCCGCTTCCTGCAGCTTGGTCGCGATGTCGATATTCGCCTCTTCGTCGAACCGCGCCTGGAGCTCGATGATCACCGTCACGTCCTTGCCCGCGAGTGCCGCGTCGCACAGCGCCTGCACGATGCTCGAGTCGCTGCCCGCCCGGTAGAGCGTTTGCTTGATCGCGAGCACGCTCGGGTCGGCGGCCGCGTGTCGAATGAAATCCACGACCGGTGCGAACGACTCGAACGGGTGGTGCAGCAGCACGTCGCCGTCGCGCAACGCGGCGAACGGATCGGCCGGCGTCCGCAGGCGCTCCGGCACGCTCGGCGCGAACGCGGGGTACTTGAGGTCCGGGCGACCGACGAGATCGTAGACCGCCATCAGTCGATTGAGATTGACCGGTCCGGGGACGCGATACAGTTCGGTCTCGGTCAGCGAGAACTGGCCGAGCAGCACGTCGAGGATGTCGCGCGGGCAATCGTGCGCGGTCTCGAGCCGGACCGCGTCGCCGTAGCGACGCGAAGCCAATTCGCCCTCGACCGCCGCCAGCAGGTCGTCGGCCTCCTCGGGCTCGACGTACAGATCGCTGTTGCGGGTCACGCGAAACTGATAGCAGCCGCGCACCCGCATTCCCTCGAACAGCTGCGACACGAACGCGTCGACGATCGTTCCGAGAAACACGAAGCTGCCACCGCCGAGAAAATCCGGCAGGCGGATGATCCGGGGCAGCGAGCGCGGCGCTTGCACGACCGCGAGCCCGCTGTCGCGGCCGAAATCGTCCTTGCCCTCGACGATCACCGCGAAGTTGAGGCTCTTGTTCAGGATCTTCGGGAACGGTCGCGCCGGATCGAGCGCGAGCGGGCTCAGCACCGGCTCGACCTCGCGGGCGAAATACTCCTCGAGCCACCGGGCCTGCTCGCGCGTCCAGTTGTCGGGCGTGATGAACTCGATGCCCTCGCGCGCGAGCGCCGGCGTCAGCGATTCGTTGAGCAACGCGTATTGTTCCTCCACCAGGCGCCGCGACCGTGCGCTGATCGCCCGCAGCTGCTCGGCGACGCCGATCCCGTCCGGCCCGCCGCGGGTGGCGCCCGCCTCCGCGAGCTCCTTCAGGCCCGCGACCCGGATCTCGAAGAACTCGTCGAGGTTCGAACAGGAAATGCACAGGAACTTCACGCGCTCGAGCAGCGGGACCGAGGGGTCCTTCGCTTGCTCGAGCACTCGCTGGTTGAATTCGAGGAACGACAGTTCGCGGTTGAAATAGAGTGCCGCGGCACCGAGATCGACGTCGTTCATGCGCGCCCCCGCGGTGCGCCCCGGTAGATGCCTCCCAGCACGCGCGCGCCGCGCGCGCCGGTGACGCTCGCGGCGCTCGACGGCAATCCCGCGAGCGTGCGGTATGCGAAGAACGCGAACGCCGCCGCCTCGACGAAATCCGGGTCCAAGCCGAGCGCCGCGGTGGTTGCGATCCGCGAGGGCGCCGCGCGCCGGCGCAGCGAGTCGAGCAGCCCCGGGTTGTGCGCGCCGCCGCCGCAGACGTACAGGGCCGCACCGGGCGCGGCGTCGGCGGCGGCGCGGGCGATCGTCTCCGCCGTGTACTCCCGCAGAGTCGCCTGCACGTCGGCCGGGGAGATCCCGTGGCCCTTCGCGCGATGGGTGTCGAGCCGGGCGTCGAGCCACGCCAGGTTGAACAGCTCTCGACCGGTGCTCTTCGGCGCGGGCAGCGCGAGGTAGGGTTCCGTCAGCAGCAGGGCGAGCAGGACGGCGTCGCAGCGGCCGCTCGCCGCGAACGCGCCGTCCCGGTCGAACGGCTCGCCACGCTGTCGCTGCGCCCACGCGTCCATCAGCCGATTGCCCGGTCCCGTATCGAAGCCCCGGAGCGGCGTGTCGCGTCGCAGTACCGTCAGGTTCGCGATCCCGCCGACGTTCACGATCACCCGGTCCTCGGCGTCGCTGCGAAACACGCCGTCGTGGAACAGCGGCACGAGCGGCGCCCCTTGGCCGCCGGCGGCGACGTCGCGGCGCCGGAAATCGGCGACGACGGTGACTCCGGTCAATTCGGCGATCACGTTCGGGTCGCCGATTTGCCAGCTGAACGGGGAGGGTGGCGCGATGTGGTGCCGCAGCGTCTGCCCGTGGCTACCGATCGCGTCGATCGCGTCGGGAGCGATCCCCGCCCGCTCGAGCAACGCGTTCGTCGCGTGCGCGAACGCGCGGCCGACATCGACGTCGAGCCGTCCGATCGCGTCCAGGGGGACCGCGTGATCGCCGTCGAGTACCGCGGCGAGCCGTTGCGCGAGTTCGCGCGGATATTCGCTCGCGCCCGCGGCGTGAATTCGCAGCGGGGACGCCGCGAAGTCGACGACGACCGCATCGATCGCGTCCATGCTGGTCCCGGATATCAGGCCGACGTACCAACCCATTGCGGGTCCGTCGCAGCCGTCAGTTCGGCGCGATTCGGGACGCCGGCAAGACCGTCCTGGGCGCGATGTTCGCGGCGGTCGCGGTACGTGCGCTGGCACCGACCAGCGGCGACTGCAGGTCCGCGAGCCAGGTCGCCGTTTGCATGCGGAATGCGACCAGCGAGCTGCCCCGCAGCGGGGGTGCGCCGGGCAGGCGAACCGTCTGCGGGTTTTCGTGGACGTCGCCGATGCGGTATTCGTAGTGCAGGTGTGGCCCGGTCGCGAGCCCGGACATCCCGACGTAGCCGATCACCTGTCCTTGCCGGACCGCTTCGCCGCGGTGCAGCTTGCGGGCGAAGCGCTCGAGGTGCGCGTACAGCGTCGTGATGTCGCCGGCGTGCGCGAGGATCACGGTGTTGCCGTAACCCTCCTCGCGACCGACGAATTGCACGCGCCCGTCACCGGCCGCGTCCACCGGCGTTCCGAGCGGCGCGGCGTAATCGGTGCCGAGGTGCGGCCGGATCACGTGCAGGATCGGGTTCATCCGGTGCAGGTTGAACGCCGAGCTGACGCGGGTGAACGCGAGCGGCGCGCGCAGGAACGCCTTGTGCATCGGTTGCCCGGAAGGGGTGTAGTAGCCATCGACCCCGTCCGGACCGACGAAACGCACCGCCTCGTAGACGTGGCCCGCATTCACGAACTTCGCGGCGAGAATCTTGCCGTCGCGCAGGTACTTGCCGTTCTCGAACAGCTGCTGGTAGACGATCGTGAACCGGTCGCCGCGGCGCAGATCGAGCATGAAATCGACGTCCCACGCGAAGATGTGGGCGAGTCGCAGCGCGATCGCATCGGACACGCGGGCCGCCTGGGCCGCTTGGAACAGCGAGGAGGTGATCACCGCGCGCGCGGTACGAATGCGAGTCTGGATCGGGTCGCTGACCAGCTGCGCGGTGTACCCGCCGGCGCGGCGCACGACCTTCAGCGTTTCGGTCGGGCTGAGCTTGCGCGTCAACTCGTTCACTTCGCCGGCCGAGTGCCGCAGTTCGATCGATTCACCGGGTTTCAGCAAATCGAGGCTCTGTCGGATGCCCGGGAGGCCGCGGATCTCGGCGAGGTCCGATTTGTCGAGCGCAAAGCGTCGGAAGATCGAGTCCAGGGTGTCGTTGCGACCGACCACCACGTCGATCGTCGAACCGAGGCCCGCCTGCTGCACCGCAGCTGGAATGCCGGCGGGCTGCGGCGCCGGCGACCGCGCGCCCGGATAGATCAGCGGCGCCGGCGCCGCGGCGACGGTCGGGACCGGGTCGCGCGCGGCGTGCCAGAGCAACAGGATCGCGCTCGCGATGGCGGCGAACGGCGCTATTCGGGCGGTGAAACGGTGGAATTGCCGCGACCAATCGCGGACTGTCGAGCTGTCCCGACGCACGGGTTCCACTCCTCGAGGCTGAATGAGCCGGTAAGGCTAGCGGCGACCCGCGGCGCGGTCAATGCCGCCGATGAACGGCGACGCTGGCAAGCGGTGTCGCCACCCGGTTAAAGTGCGGCGGCGCCCGCCGGGGCGCGATCGGGTCGGTCGCGAGCCGATCGGATCCAGCGAGGACGAGACCAGCCGTGACAGCAATCGACGAACAATTGAGCGAGTTGGCGCGCGGCGCGGTCGACGTGATCCACGGCGACGACCTGCGCAGGAAGATCGAGCGGGGCGCTCCGCTTCGCGTGAAGGCGGGGTTCGACCCCACCGCCCCGGACCTGCACCTCGGTCACACGGTGCTGATCAACAAGCTCCGCCAGTTCCAGCAGTACGGGCACGACGTGATCTTCCTGATCGGGGATTTCACCGGGCTGATCGGCGACCCGACCGGCAAGAGCGCGACGCGGCCCCGGCTCACCCCGGAGGCGATCGCGGTCAACGCGCGCACCTACCAGGACCAGATCTTCAAGATCCTCGATCCCGAGCGCACCCGGATCGAGTTCAACTCGCGCTGGATGGGTGCGATGAACGCCGCGGGGCTGATCGAGCTCGCCGCGAAGCACACGGTCGCGCGCATGCTCGAGCGCGACGATTTCCACAAGCGTTACAAATCCGGGCAGCCGATCGCGATCCACGAATTCCTGTACCCGCTGGTGCAGGGGTACGACTCGGTCGCGCTGAGCGCAGACGTCGAGCTCGGCGGCACCGATCAGAAATTCAATCTGCTCGTCGGCCGGCAGCTGCAGGAGGCCTACGGCCAGGAGCCGCAGATCGTGCTGACGATGCCATTGCTCGAGGGGCTCGACGGCGTCCAGAAGATGTCGAAATCCCTCGGCAACACCATCGCGATCCACGATCCGCCGGGCGAGATGTTCGGGAAGCTGATGTCGATCAGCGATGAACTGATGTGGCGATACTTCGAGCTCCTGAGCTTCCGTCCGCTGCGCGAGATCGAGGCGCTGCGCGCGGCGGTCGCGACCGGCAGGAATCCGCGCGACGCGAAGATCGAGCTTGCGCTCGAAATCGTCGCCCGATTCCACGGACAGGCGGCGGCGGCGGGCGCGCAGGCCGACTTCGCCGCGCG
>JAJYAM010000003.1:0-87500 GCA_021779535.1 Pseudomonadota bacterium | reverse complement strand
TAGAGTGCAATCGCATAAGGGTGCTTAACTGCGAGACGGACATGTCGAGCAGGTACGAAAGTAGGTGATAGTGATCCGGTGGTTCTGTATGGAAGGGCCATCGCTCAACGGATAAAAGGTACTCCGGGGATAACAGGCTTATTCCTCCCAAGAGTCCACATCGACGGAGGAGTTTGGCACCTCGATGTCGGCTCATCACATCCTGGGGCTGTAGCAGGTCCCAAGGGTATGGCTGTTCGCCATTTAAAGTGGTACGCGAGCTGGGTTCAGAACGTCGTGAGACAGTTCGGTCCCTATCTTCCGTAGCCGTTGGAGAATTGAGGGTGAGTTGCTCCTAGTACGAGAGGACCGGAGTGAACGCACCTCTGGTGTACCGGTTGTCACGCCAGTGGCACTGCCGGGTAGCTATGTGCGGACGGGATAACCGCTGAAAGCATCTAAGCGGGAAGCCCCCCCCAAGATTAGTTCTCCCTAGACCTTTAAGGTCTCTAAAGGGCCGTCGAAGACTACGACGTTGATAGGCTGGGTGTGTACGCGCAGTAATGCGTTTAGCTAACCAGTACTAATTGCCCGTGAGGCTTGACCATATAACACCCAAGCGATTTGCGACGAGCGAGTCGCCGCGGGTGTGGACTCGAATGCGACGAAACATCGAAACAAATTGTCCGAATACGCTGCGGCGCGAGGCATGACTCGCGCCGTGTGCAACCGGTTTGCCTGGCGGCCATAGCGAGTGGGAACCACCCGATCCCTTTTCGAACTCGGAAGTGAAAACGCTCCGCGCCGATGCTAGTGTCGACTTTGTCGATGTGAAAGTAGGTCACTGCCAGGCTCTTACATTCCGTGAATGCGACGAACCCCCGCCGGGCTATCCGGCGGGGGTTTCGTTTTTTCCGGGCCGCTCACGTCGATTATCGTCGCGACGATCATGAGGGGGCGCATGACCGACCGACCACGCACGCGCAGGTCGCGACGCCGAAGCTGGATCGGAGCGGGTCAAGTCGGCTCCTCCGGCTGGTGGACCGCGGCGGCTTGCCTGGTGCTCGCGGTCGCCGCGTGGATCCGTCCGCTGCACGCGCCGCCCCCGCCGAGAACCGCGACACCGGTGGCGCGGTCGGTCGCGCGGCGCGCGCTGCTCGCGGACGCAGGGACGATCGAGATCGCGCTCGAAGGATCCCAGGACCCGGCAGCGGGCTCCGTGCACGGCGACGTGGTATGGGATCCGATCGCCCAGCGGGGCTTCATCCGCTTCACCGGCCTTCCGCGCAACGACCCGGCCATCGCGCAATACCAGATCTGGATCAGCGACGCGGCGCGCGATCCGCGTTATCCGGTCGACGGCGGCGTGTTCGACTGCCCGTCGGCGCGCCGGCGGGTGATCGTGCCGATCCACCCGGCCGTGCCGGTGCGGCGCGCGAAGTCTTTCGTGATCACGCTCGAGAAGCCCGGCGGCGTCGTCGTGTCGGCGAGGCAGCACGTGCTCGCGCTCGCCGAGGCTGGTTGAGCCGCGCGGCCGGCGTCGGGACGGCTCAGCTGCCGAACAGGATGCGGTGGCGCTCCGGGAGCGTCGGCGGCGTCCATTGATAGATCCAGGTCTCCGTCAACGGCCAGCCGCGGATCCGCAGGAACAGCCGCAGGTCGATCGGATCCGTCCGATCGTCGGGTTTCACGTCGAACAAGGCCCGGTAGCCCTTGAATTCCGGCACGAAGTGCGCGGTCGTGTTCAGGATCTCCCCGCGCGAGGTCGTCACGACCGCCTCGACCGGGGATCCGGCGGGCAGCGCGCCGAGCTCGCCGCCGGCGAAGTCCACGTCGAAGTGCCAGGAGAAGAAGCGGCGCTGCTGTCCGATGATCCCGCCGAGGCCGGTGCGGGTCGCGATCGTCGTGCCGCTTGCTGAAGCGAACGGCGTGTGCGTTCCCCAGTACAGCCGATAGCCGTACAGCAGTTCCTGGCCCGGGACCGGCGGCACCGCCGGATTCCAGAACGCGACGATGTTGTCGAAGGTCTCGTCCACCGTCGGGATCTCGACCAGCTGCACCGCGCCGCGGCCCCAGCCGCCGCTCGGCCCGGCCAAAGGCTCGACCCAGAGATTCGGCCGGCGGTTGTAGAACACGCCGTCGTCCTGGTAATCCGCGAACCGGCGGTCACGCTGCAGCAGCCCGAAGCCCCTCGGCTGGTCGTCCACATAGGAGTTCAGCTGAACTTGCGGCGGATTCACCAGGGGCCGCCAAACCCACTCGCCGGTGCCGGTCCACAGCGCCAGTCCGTCGGAGTCGTGGACCTGGGGCCGCCAATCGTGGACGTCGCGGCGATCGTTCGAGCCGAAGAAGAACATGCTGGTCAGCGGCGCGATGCCGAGCTGCGCGATCGGCTTGCGCGGATAGAACGCCGTGTCCACGTCCATGATCTGGGTCGCGCCCGGCGCGATCTTGAAGCGCACCGCGCCGGCGACGCTCGGCGAGTCCAGCAACGCGTACAGGGTCAGCATGCCGGCGCCGACCGGTGGCCGCTCGAACCAAAAGGCCGTGAATCTCGGGAACTCCTCGACGTGACCGGGAACCGCGGTATCGATCGCGAGTCCGCGGGCGGACAACCCGTACTGCCGGGTGTCGCCCCCGACCGCGCGGAAATAGCTCGCGCCGAGGAAGGCGCTCACGTCGTCCTGCCAGTCGGTCACGAATTGGATGCGAAAGCCCGCGAAGCCCTCCCGGCCGCGCATCGTCGCCGGCGCGATCCCGCTGTCGCCGAAATCGAACATCCCGGGGTCGTAATCGATCTCCTGCGCAACGCCGCCGTCGATCTCGTAGAGGCGCACCGGTTGCATGAAGCCGCGGCCCACGTGGAAGAACTGCAGCCGGAAATTCAAGCCTGCGTCGGCCCAGATCGCCCGCTCGGTACGGAAGCGGATGGATTGATAGCGATCGTAGCTCAAGCGGGCGAGCGCCTCGGGCAGATCGACCCGGGGCGGCGCGTACGGCCGATCCGCGAGCCAGCGGGCCCGGCCCTTGAGCCACGCGAAATCGAACTTCGCCGAACCCGGTTCGGCGCGCGCGCCGCTTGGCGCCGAGGCGGCGATACCCGCGTCGGCCCACGGGGCCGCGGCGACCGCCAAGGCCGTCTTCAATACGTCGCGTCGCCGTATCATCTCGTGCTCCCCCATCGTTAGATCGGTCCAGCCGGCCGCTGCGCGTCCGGCAGCAGCGCGAGCTGCGCGAGCATCCGCGCGTCGCCGGCGACCTGCACTCTCTCGAGCGGCGTCAACCATGCGAGCGCTTCGCGTAGCGTACCCGCCTGATGGAGTTTCTGCTCCGCGGTCAACGCGTGCGAGTTCGGCTCGCCGCGCGGGTCCGCCGGTCGCGGCAGGTTGCCGTGCAAGTGTGCCCAGCGTGCCTCGCGGTGGCGCGCCAGGTACGCGAGTCCGTCCTCCGGCAGCGCGGGCGCGGCGGCGACCAGCGCGGTGCGCCGCACCGCCAGCGGCGGCGCTCGCGCCTCCTCCGGTGTCCGCAACAGTCCGACTCGCGACAACAGGCGTCCGGCGGTCGCGCTGCCGCTGTACCGCGACAGTGGCACCGACAGGAACAGTCCGAGCAGTGCGGGCGATACCCACGCGAGCATCGGTGGCGACAAGAACCACACGATGATCGCGGTGACGCAACTCAGCACGAAATGCCGCTTGTGGAACCGCCACGCTTCCGCCCAGCTCATTCCTTCGACATCGCGGCGCTGCGGTTTCCAGCCGGAGTCCCGTCCCATCGAGATCTCGAACACATGCTGGCACTGGATCAGCATCAGGATCGGGGCGTACAACGCCGAGACCAGGACCTCGAAGAACACGCTCGCGGTCACGCCGATCGCGCCGCCGCTGGCGCGGCGCAACGACGGCGTCAGGAGCGCTCGCAGGAAACCGACCGTCTTCGGCACGAGCAGCACGACCATGCTGAACCAGAACAACTCGGTCATCCGCTGCGTGTCGAATCGCGGCCAGGTGGGGAACAGCTGAAAGTCCTGCGTGAAATATTCCGGCCGGATCAGGTGCGATTGGAGCGCGAGCGCGAAGCCGATCGTGATCAGGATCAGCCAGAGCGGTGAGGACAGGTAACTCATGATGCCGATGCCGAGGTGCACCCGGCTCGTGAACGGCAAACCGCGGGTGCGCAGGACCTTGAAGTGCTGCAGGTTCCCCTGCGCCCACCGGCGATCGCGAACGGCCAGATCGATCAGCGACGGCGGCGACTCCTCCCACGAGCCGCCGAGTTCGGTCGTCATCCGCACCTTCCAGCCGCGCCGCCGCAGCAGCGCCGCCTCGACGAAGTCGTGCGACAGCACGTGTCCGCCGAACGGCTTGCGCCCCGGCAGTTCCGGCAGCCCGCAACTCTCCGCGAACGCCGCGACGCGGATGATCGCATTGTGCCCCCAGTAGTTGCCGCCGTCGCCCGACCACGCCGCGAGACCGCGGGTGATCACCGGCCCGTAGACGCGCGCGGCGAACTGCTGCAGGCGCCCGAACAGGGTGCGCGCGCCGATCAGCATCGGCGCGGTTTGCAGGATCCCGAGCCGCGGATCCGCCTGCATCTCCCGCACGAGTCCGACGAGCGTCGACGCCTCGACGAGGCTGTCCGCGTCGAGCACGACCATGTAGTCGTACCGGCCACCCCAACGTTCGACGAAATCCTGGATGTTGCCCGCCTTGCGGGCCAGGTTGCGCCATCGCCGGCGGTACCAGACGGGCACCGCACCCGCGAGTTCCGCACGCAAGCGGCCCACCGCGAGCGACTCGCGGATCCAGGCATCGGCGTCGGTCGAGTCCGACAGCACGACGATCTCGAAGCCCGGATGCCCGTCCACCGCGGCCAAGCCTTCGGCCATCGCCTGCAGCGCGCTCATCGTGCGCAGCGGATCCTCGTTGTAGATCGGCATCACCAGCGCGGTCCGTGGCGCGCCCGGCGCCGGTGCCGGCGACCGGCGCGGCGTCTCGCGGCGCTTCGACGAGCCGGCGAGGGCCGAGCCCGTCGCCAGCGCGATCCAGGTCAGCGTGATCGCGAAGAACACGATCATCAGTCCCTGCAACCAGGTCATCTGCGCGACGCTCACGACCTGCAGCATCTGATGGACGCCGTAGCCCGCAATCGCGAGCGTCGTGCAGATCAGGATGATTCGTGCGTTCAAGATCGCCGCGCTCGGCCACGGACCGCGTTCGCCGCGCGGCGGCCTTCGGTCCAGGTCCTGCTCCGGCATCGAGAGCGGAGCCTCGGGCGGCATCCCGCCGACGGGGACGGGCGGCGATTCCTCGCTCGCGGCGTTCAACGCGCCGTCCATCGGTAGAGCCAGGTCTCGGCGACCGGGCGACCGGCGCGAGTGACCTGGAGACGCAATTCACTGAGTTCCCGGCGTTTCGGTCCGAACTCGAAAGTCGCCCTGAATCCGCGGATTGCCGGGTTCGGCACCAGCTGCACGTCGGATACCGTGCCGGTCGACGCGCTCACCGCGACGCGCAGGCCCGCGATGGAACTGCCGGCGCCCGCGAAGTCGATCGCGAAGAAGCGTCGCTTGCCGTCGGCGCGCGCCCCGGAGCGTGTCGCGATCACCTCGCCGAAGCCCTTCGGAAGGGGTGGGTCCGCGAGCCAGCTCAGGCGGTATTCGAAATGCGCCGGGTGACCGGGCCGCAAGGGCTCGCTCGGACGGAAGAACGCGACGATGTTGTCGTTGGTCGAACGGGCCGACGGGATCTCGATCAGTTCGACCGCGCCCTGGCCGAAACCGCGTCCGGGCACGACCCAGGCGCTCGGCCGCAATTCGTAATGGGCCTGCAGGTCCTCGAAATCACAGAGCCGCCGCGCGCGCTGGACGAGCCCGAACCCGCGCGGGGCCTCGGTGGTGAACGACGAGATCTGCAGCTTCGCCGGGTTCGCGAGCGGCCGCCACACGTGCTCGCCGACGTTCGTCGTGATCGCGAGACCGTCGCTGTCCGCAACCGCCGGACGGTAGTCGTCGCGCAATCCACGGTCGCTGGAATCGAACATGAACATCGAGGTGAGCGGGGCGATGCCGACCGCGTGTATCACGCGTCGCGGGAACAGCGTCAGCTCGACGTCCATCGCGGTCACGACCCCGGGCGTGACGACGAACCGGTAGGCGCCGGTGGCCGACCGGCTTTCGAGGAGCGCGTAGACCACGATCGTGCGGGCTCGCGGCCGCGGCCGCTCGATCCAGAAGCGCGTGAACGCCGGAAATTCCTCGCCCGAAGGCTCCGCGGTGTCGATCGCGAGCCCGCGCGCCGACAGGCCGAAAACCTCGCCGCGAGCGATCGCGCGGAAGTCGCTCGCGCCCTGGAACTGCAGGAAATCGTCCCAGCGGCGCCACGAACTCAGATGGCCTTGCAGGCGGAAACCGGACAGCGGCAGGTCCCGATCGGGCCGAATCGGGGGCGGGACCCCGGGAAAGCGGAACATCGCCGGGGTTGCGGCCACGGTGCGCACGTGGTCGCCGTCGATCACCGAAACGTTCACCGCGGTCCGGAAATTGAATCCGACCAGGAGCGGCGTCAGTCGAAACGCGACCGGTGCCTCCCCCCAGACGCCGGCGCGCGGGTCGAATTCGATGTCGCGATATTGCGCGGCGTCGAGACGCTCGAGCCACGCCGGCACGCGCTCGGGCGGCAGGGTGTACCGGCTCGACGCCAGTTGCCGGGCGATCGCGACCACCGAATCGAAGGAAAAGGCCAGCGGTCGCCCCGGGCGAGCGGGTGCGAACCCGCTCGACGGGGGTGACAGCAGCGCGAGCAGCGCGAGCACCCCGAACGATCTGGCCAATGAAACGCGCATGATCCCCATTGACGTCCGTGACGACGAGCGGCTCGCGCCGCCGCGCGCGGCGTGACTCACAACGATGGTCAATGGCGGCACGCCTGTCAACGGGCCGCATCGCCGTCGACGCTATGTTAGCGTGCATGGATGATCCTCGCCGAATCGCCAAGCGCCGCCGCGGTGCTGATGGTTCGCCCGGCCTGCTTCGGCTTCAACCCCGAGACGGCCGCGAGCAACGCGTTCCAGCGACCGCCGTCCGCGGACCCGGCCGGGCCGCACGCGGCCGCGCTCGCGGAATTCGATGCCGCGGTGTCGGCGCTGCGGCACGCCGGCGTCGAGGTGTTCGTCGCCGAAGACACCCCCGAACCGCCGAAGCCGGATGCGGTCTTTCCGAACAACTGGGTCAGCTTCCACCGCGACGGGCGGATCGTGCTCTACCCGATGCAGGCGCCGAGCCGCCGCGCCGAGCGGCGCGAGGCGCTGATCGAGGACCTCGCGCGCACCGGCGGCTTTCGCGTGTCCGGCACCGAGGATCTGAGCTACCGCGAGGCGGAAGGGAAATTCCTCGAAGGTACCGGCAGCCTCGTGCTCGATCGGTCCGCGCGCGTCGCGTACGCCTGCCTATCGCCGCGAACCGATCTCGACGTGCTCGGCGAGTTCGCGCAGCGCCTGGATTACGACCCGGTGGCGTTCGAGGCGTTCGATCAGCGGGGCCGGCCGGTCTATCACACGAACGTGCTGATGGCCGTCGGTTCCCGGTTCGCGGTCGTCTGTGCCGAGGCGATCGCGGACTCCCGGCAGCGCGCCGAAGTGCTGTCGCGATTGTCGGGAACCGGGCACGATATCGTCGAGATCACCCAGGCGCAAATGGCGTCGTTCGCGGGCAATTGCCTCGAATTGTCGCCGCCCGCGGGCCGGGTCATCGTGATGTCGGACACCGCCTGGGATTCGCTGCAGGGCGCGCAACGCGAGCTGCTCGAGCGCCAGGGCCGCGTGCTGCGGGTCGCGATCCCGACGATCGAGAGCGTCGGCGGCGGCGGGATCCGCTGCATGCTCGCGGAGGTCTACCTGCCGAAACGCGGCTGAGGAGCTCGACGGCGTCCGGCTGGCGCAAACTGGTGTCATAATCCGCCGATGCTCGAGCTCGGTCTGAAGATCCTGGTCGCGTATCTGCTGGGTGCGCTGGTCGGCAGTTTGGTCCTCGGGAAGTTGCGCGGGATCGACATCCGCTCGATGGGCAGCGGCAACGCCGGCGCGACGAACGCGTTTCGCACGCAGGGCAAGGCCTTCGGCGCCGCGGTGTTCGCGATCGACTTTGCGAAGGGCGTGCTCGCGGCCGCGTGGTTCCCGGTCGCGCCGATCCCGGCGCCGTGGCGCGATCCGGCGCTGTCGCCCACCTGGCTCGCGCTCGGCTGCGGTCTCGCGGTCGTCGTCGGGCACGTCTTCCCCGTGTGGTTCGATTTCCGGGGCGGCAAGGGAGCCGCGACGATGATCGGCGTACTCGCCGCCATCGCGCCGCGCTTGCTCGCACCGACCGTGATCGCGTGGTTCGTCGTCGTCGCACTCACCGGGTTCGTCGGTCTCGCGACGGTGCTCGCGGGCGCGGCGGCGACCGTCACCGCGGCGTTCCTCGCCGCCGGGGATTGGCGGTTGACCGGATTTTGCGCGGTGCTCACGGCGTTCCTCGTGTACACGCATCGGAGCAACATCGCGAGAATGCGAGCCGGCAAGGAACACCGCGCCCGGCGCCTATGGCTGCTCGGCCCCCGTTCGGCATGAGCGATCGCGCGCTCGTCGAACATCTCGCCGACGGGCAGGTGCACTCCGGCGAACGGCTCGCGTGCGCTCTCGGTGTCTCGCGCGCCGCCGTCTGGAAGGGCATCGAGCGCCTGCGCGCCCGGGGGATCGAGATCCTCGCGGAGCCTCGCCGCGGGTATCGGTTGCCCGCGGCGGTGGAATTGCTCGAGGAATCGCGGCTCACCCGTGCGATCGCGCCCGAACGCCGCGCGCGCCTGCGTGGGATCGAGGTGCTGTTCGACGTCGATTCGACGAACGACCGCCTGTTGAACCGCGAACCGCCCCCGCCCGATCAGGCGCTGCTGTGCTGCTGCGAATTGCAGCGCGCCGGCCGCGGACGGCGCGGTCGCCGCTGGTTCGCGCCGTTCGGTCAGGGGATCGCGATGTCGATCGGCTGGCAATTTCGCGCGATGCCCCGCGATCTGCCGGCGCTCGGCCTCGCGATCGGGACCGCGATCGCGCGCGCGCTCACCCGGGTCGGCGCGCGCGGGATCCGGCTCAAATGGCCGAACGACGTGTGTTTCGAGGACCGCAAGCTCGGCGGGGTCCTGATCGACCTGCGCGCCGAGGCGGCAGGGCCCGTGCACGTCGTGATCGGCGTCGGCCTCAATCTCGCATTGTCGGCGAGTGCGCGCAGCCAGATCGAGGCGACCGGCGTTCGAGCCGCCGCCATCGCCGACGCATGCCCGGCGACGCCCTCGCGTAACGAGGTCGCCGGCCGCGTGATCGACGAAGTGCTCGCCGTGGTGGCAGATTACGAGCGCAGCGGATTCACGCCGCACCGGGCGGATTGGTCCTCGCTCGATGCGTTCGCGAACCGACGCGCGCGTGTGTCGCTCGGCGTAGAGTCCGTGCACGGGATCGCCCGCGGCATCGATGCCGAGGGGGCTCTGCAGCTCGAAGTCGACGGGGCCATGCGGAAATTCCTGTCCGGCGATCTCAGCTTGCGGCTGGAGGACGGTGTCGATTGAGAATCTTGAAAGGCATCGTATTCACGCTGGTCCTGGCCAACGTGGCCTACTTTCTCTGGGCGCACGGCATCGCGCCGCCCTCGGGGGGATCTCGCCTCGCGGCGGTTCCGCGACTCACGCTCGCGTCCGAGGCCGCCGCGAGCGCGCCGTCGAGCGCGCCGGCGAGCGCGGCCGCGTCGAGTGCGACCGCGTCGAGTGCGGCTGAACCCGCGGCCGTTGCGCCGGCGATGGCGGGCGCCTCCAGCGCGGGCTCGAACGCGTCGAGTGCATCGAGCGCCTCGGGTGGATCGAGCCCGCCGGCGAGCGGAGACGCCGAATCCGCGGCGGTAGCCGCGTCGCCCGCGCCGATCGCGGCGAAGCGATGCATCAGCGTCGGTCCCTTCCTCGACGTGACCGAGGCCGCGCGCGCCGCCGCGACGCTGCGCCATGACGGTTATCGACCGAAACAGCGGGTCGCCGAAGGCGAGGTCTGGGCGGGTGTCTGGGTCTATCTGGATCTCCCGCCGACGCCGGCCGCGATCGCGCGCCTGCGCGCCAAGCTGGCGAAGGCCGGGATCAAGGATGCGTTGGAGATGCCGGGCCCGAGCGATGCCACGGTGATTTCCCTCGGCTTGTACAGCGAGTCTGCGCGCGCGCAAGCGCGAGTCGCGTACGCGCGAACGCTCGGTCTGCAGCCGCACGTCGCGGAGCGCAACCGCAGCGGTGACGTCTACTGGATCGACGTCGACTTGAAGCCCACCGATCAGAACCCGAGCCCGTCGGATCTCGGCGGTGCCGCGGGGCGCATCGTCCGATTGCAGGTCGTGTCATGCCCCGGCACTTGATCGCGAAAGCGCTGCGAATCGGCGGATTCATGGTGGCTTACGGTGCGTGGCTCGCGTCGGCGGCGGTGGTCGCCTACCAGGGCTATCGCTGGCTGCGGGAGGGGCAATGGACACCGATCGGCGTGAGCGACGGGCTTCGGTCCGCGTTCGCGGCGATCGGCGCCGGTGAGCATGGCCGCCTCGCGCAGTTCGCGCACTGGCTCGCCGATCCGACCGACTGGCTCGGATGGCACCGGGCGCTCGAGCTCACGCCCGCGTCGGTCGCGTTGTTCCTGCTCGCGATCCTCGGGAATTTCGCCTATGTCTACGGGAGCGATTCGCTGAAGGAACACCGGGAGGAAGAGTCGTGAATGAGCCGGATGCGCCGCGACCGCCGTTGCCGCCATTCGATGCCGAGACCGCCGCGCGCAAGGTGCGCCTGGCCGAGGATGCCTGGAACACGCGCGATCCGGGTCGCGTGTCGCTCGCCTATACGCGCGACAGCCAGTGGCGCAACCGCAGTGAATTCCTGTGCGGCCGCGCCGAAATCGTCGCATTCCTGATCCGCAAATGGAATCGCGAACTCGATTATCGCCTGATCAAGGAGCTGTGGACCTGCCGGGAAGATCGTATCGCGGTCCGGTTCGCGTACGAGTGGCGCGACGATGCCGGCCAGTGGTACCGGTCCTACGGCAACGAGAACTGGGAGTTCGACGAGCGCGGTCTGATGCGGCGGCGCATCGCGAGCATCAACGATCTGCCGATCGAGGCGGCCGCCCGCAAATTCCACTGGCCGCAGGGTCCGCGGCCGCTCGATCACCCGGGCTTGTCCGACCTGGGTCTGTAGCGCCCGGAGCCGCCCTCGACCCTGAGCGGCGGCCCACGACCGGGGTCAGTGCCCCGAAGGCCCGCCGAGCGCCTGGATCAACTCCTTGGTCACGCGTTCGTCGATCTCCGCGGCGTGCGCGAGGTGCACCGGATAGCGGACGACCGCCTCGACCGCCGCGGCGCCGAACTGCAACTGCACGCGCGGTTCTGCGCTCCCCGCCGACTTCGATGCCGTCGCCGCGTGGATCTCGGCGGTTTGCCGCTCGATCTCGCCGCGGTAGTCCCGCAGCGCGTCGTTCACCGCGAGCAGCAAACGGCCCTTGGTCGCGACCGGATCGGCTCCGGTCGGTAGCGTCAACTTGACCTCGTGCCAGGCGATCTCGACGCCGGGAATCTGCTTGAACAACCCGTTCGCGACTTGGAACACGATCGAATTCGCGAAGGCGACGATGCGCCCGGTCGGGCCGAGCGTGCCCTGGCCGCCGAGTTCCATCAGCTGCAGGCGCACCAGGCCGAGATGGATGACCTCGCCGGTGACGTCGCCGATCTGCACCCGGTCGCCGACGCGGATTCCGTATTTCCCGATCAAGAAGAAGTAACCGACGATCGAGACGAGCACGCTCTGCATCGCGACCGCGACACCGGCGGTGATCAGGCCCGCGAGCGTGGCGATCGAGCCGAGCTCGGTCGCGAACGCGATCCCGATGGTCACGGCGACCAGCGTCCACAGGATGATCGCGCGAATCAGCAGCAGCTGATGCCGGCGCCGTGCCTCGTGCGCGTACCGGAAGATCGCGCGGCGCCAGAACTCGGCCGCGACGAACAGTGCGGCGAGCACCAGTGCGAGCAGGCCGGCCCGCACCCCGAGCGCGATCGCGGCACTGCGATATCGCTGATCGATCGCCGCGCGCCAGCTGCGCAGATTCGCGAGGTACTGCGGCACCAGCACGTAGGACTTGCCGAACGGGATCAGCAACGAGGACATCCGGCGGAATTCCGTGGCGAGCGCGTCGAGTTGCGGCCGCATGGTGATCAACTCGGCCGCGTCGGCGTGGTCGGCCGCCGCCGCGAGCGCATCGCCGCGCGCCGCGAGCGATCGGACCCGCGTGACCAGTGGCGCGCGTGCCTGTGCGAAGTCGCGCTGGAGTGCCAGGGTCGCCTTGATCCGCCCATCGAGCGCGTCCCGTTGGGACGACAGACGCCACACCGCGCGAACGCGCTGCCACAGACCGCCGTTCGAGAGCGGCGCCTCGACCAGCGCCGGCAGATCGGTGCGCGCCGGCTCGTGCGACGCCCGCCGGGCGTGCGCGGTGGCCGGGGCGCCGGAGTCGGGCCGCGCCGCGGTGCCGGGGAGCGCGAGCGACATCGCCTGGATCTGCATGCTCAGGGAACCGGCGCCGGTACCGGTCGTCCCCGCGAAATCGGCCATGGCGTCGATGATGCCGAGTCGCGCATCCGCCAAATCGCGTTCGCCCTGCAGCTCGGAGATCTGCGCGAGCAACTCGGTGCGCTTGCGCCCGCGCGCTCGCACGAGGCCCGCGTGCGCGGCCGCGATCTCGGCGTCGATCGAGCGCTGGTCGGCCTGGAGCTTCGCCTTGAGCTGGAACAGGCCCGCGCCCGGCGATCCGGCCGGCGCCGTCGCGTTCGGCGCGCCCCGGAGTGCGAGCATGCGCGCATCCGCACGCGCGATTGCGAACGTGAACGAGAGAATTTGCTGCGCGATCCGCTCGTTCTCGGACACGATCGGCCAGTCGCTCGGCTGCTCGGCGATGTCGCGCTCCGTCCGCTGCTCCCGGTACCACTGAATCGTCCGGTCGAGCAGCGCGAGCACCTGTCGCGCGCTCATCGGAGCGGGTAGCCCCTGGGAGTCGGTTGGCGCGTGGCCGGGGCTCTGCGCGCCGACCGGTGGCTTCGAGCGTGCCGCGGCGGTCGGCGCGCGCGGCGGCGCCGGCGACGCGAACGTCACGCTGGCGACGCACGCGAGGCAGGCGGCGACGAGCCAGCGGGGTCTCGTGGGTGGGGGCATCGGCGCGAACTCGCGGGTTCGGAGATTCAAAGGAACAGCATGGTGCCGGCTGCAGGGATCGAACCCGCGACATCCAGTTTACAAAACTGGCGCTCTACCAACTGAGCTAAGCCGGCTCGGCGCTATATTACCGCCCCGGGCCCGCAGTACAATCGCGGTCCGAACGAGCGGCCCGGCGCCGCTCGTTCGGATCCTGCCGGCGCGGCGCGCCGGCGATCGATGCTCAAGGCGCGCGCGGGACGGGCTCGCGACGCGGCGTTCGCAGGTGCTCCATCCCCTTGAATTCGACGAACTGCGTCGTCGTCTCCCAGAGGTAGTCGCCGAACAGGAACGGCTCGAACGATGCGGCTCCCGCGATCGGCAGCGGTGCGATCTGCGCGTCGGCGCGGGCTTCGTAGAAGAATGGGATCGACCGGCGTTCCCGTCCGTGGCCGATCACCCGGTGCTCGGTCGCCTTGATGCGCCCGCCGGTCCAGCGTTCGAGGACCTTGCCGAAGTTCACCGCGAGGCTTCCTTCGGCGGGGGGCACGTCGAGCCAGTTGCCGTCCCGATGCCGCGCCTGCAGGCCGGCCACGCCGTCCTGCGCGAGCAGGGTCAGGAATCCGGTGTCGACGTGCGGGGCGCCCATCACGTACCAGCGTTCCGCGCCGCGATCGACCCAGATCCCGGGTTCGGCCGCGGCGACGCGTTCCGCGTCGGTTCGCACCGGATAGCGAATCAGCCGCAGCGTCGACAAGCCGCCGCGCGCGAACGCGGCGTCGAAATGGTTCTCGGCGAGCCCGAGGCCGCGTGCGATCGCGCGCATCAGCGCGCGGCTCACCTCTTCCATCGACGAGTAGTAGGCGGCGACCGTCGCGCGCCATCCGGGGAGCGCGGCGTCGGGCGGCAGCGGCGTCGGCTCGCGCAACGGGTCGGCGGGGTCGACCTCGGCCGGGCCGTGGGCGACGTCGGGTCCCATGTCGATGCCTTCCTTGCAGGTCAGGAAGCCGCCCTGTGCCGGAAACCAGCCGCGGTACAGGTTCGGCCGGCTGGCATCGAATTTGCGTCGCCACAGCAGCCGGATCTGCGATTCCGGGAGATCGAAGATCCGCAGCAAATCCGCGCGGGTCGCGGCGTCGAGCGGCATGGACGGCGCGAATCCCGTCGCGACGAAGAAACCGGTCTCGGCGCTCGCGGCCATGATCCGTGCGTCGACGGCGTCGCGCCGCGCGGTCGCCGCACCAAACAGGGCGCCGACATCGATCGCCGGTATGCGTGCGCTCATCGAAAAGCCCCTGCCCGCCGCGCCGTCTCCGCAGTCGATGGACGATAACGCGAACCGGTCGTCACCGTCGAGCCGGAAAAGTCCGGATCCCGCCGCCGCGCGCGTCACTGCTAGACTCGAGGTCATGGCGGAGTCCGCGAGCGATCGAAATCCGTGCGCGCTGCTCGATCGCGCCCGCACGAGCGAGGCGGACCGGCGGGCGGTCGCGGCCGGAACGTCGATCGAGCAGTTGATGCTGCGGGCGGGCGACGCGGTCGCCGGGCGGATCCAGGAGCGTTGGGACGCGCGGCCGGTCGTCGTACTCTGCGGACCGGGCAACAACGGCGGCGACGGCCTGGTCGTGGCCCGGCGGCTCGCCGAGCGAGGCTGGCCCGTTCGCGTCGCACTGCTCGGCACGCGCGAGCGGCTCGGCGGCGCCGCGCGGCGGCAGGCGGATCGATGGCATGGACCGATCGAGGCGATCGGCCCCCATGCGCTGGACGGTGCGGCGCTCGTCGTCGACGCGCTGTTCGGCGCCGGCTTGAGCCGAGCCCTCGAGGGACCCGCACTCGAGACGCTCGCCGCCGCCCACGGGCGCGGCGTGCCGATCGTCGCGGTCGACGTACCGAGCGGCGTGGACGGCGATACCGGCGAGGATCTCGGCGCCGCGGCCGCGGTGCTTACCGTGACCTTCGTGCGCAAGAAGCCGGGCCACCTGTTGCTGCCGGGTCGTCGATTGTGCGGCGAGGTCGTCGTGGCCGATATCGGCATCGACGAGTCGATCGTGACCGCGCTCGCGCCCGATGCGTTCGAGAACGCTCCGCCGCTGTGGATCGACGGGTTGCCGCGTCCCGGCACCGAGGATCACAAATATTCCCGGGGCCACGCGTTGATCGTCGGTGGTTACCCGTTGACCGGCGCCGCACGGATGGCCGCGCGGGCCGCGGCGCGCGCCGGCGCGGGCCTGACGACGATCGCCGCGCCGGCGGTGGCGTGGCCGATCTACGCGATGGCGTCGCCGAGCGTGATGGTCGCGCCGGTCGACACCGCCGATGACTTCGCGCGGCTGCTCGCGGACCCGCGGATCTCCTCGATCCTGATCGGCCCGGGTTCGGGCGCCGGTGCCGAGACGCGCACCCGCGTCGCCGCGATACTCGAGACCCGCCGTCCGGCGGTGCTGGACGCGGACGCGATCAGCGCGTTCGGCGGCGATCCCGCGGCGCTGTGGCGGGCGATCCGCGGCCCCTGCGTGATCACGCCGCATGAGGGCGAGTTTCGCCGCGTGTTCGATTTCGGCGGCGTGAAGCTCGCGCGTGCGCGCGCCGCGGCTGCGGCGAGCGGCGCGGTGATCGTGTTGAAGGGATCGGATACCGTGATCGCGGCGCCCGACGGCCGCGTCGCGATCAACGCGAACGCGCCGCCGACGCTCGCGACCGCGGGGGCCGGTGACGTGCTCGGCGGACTCGTCGCGGGGCTTCTCGCTCAAGGCATGGAGCCGTGGAAGGCGGCCGCCGCGGCCGTCTGGATGCACGGCGCCGCGGCGGCCGCGTTCGGCCCCGGGCTCATCGCCGAGGATCTGCCGGAGCGGATCCCGGGAGTCTGGCGCCGGCTGCACCGCCTGCGGACGCGAGGACCGTGAGATGTTCGCGATGCAGTTCGTGGCGCCCGGCTCGCCGCTCGTCGCGATCGAGCGGCCCGATCCCGCACCAGGTCCCGGACAAATTCGCGTCCGCGTGGGCGCCTGCGGCGTGTGTCGGACCGATCTGCACCTCGTCGACGGCGAGTTGCCCGCGCCCAAGGCCGGAGTGATCCCGGGTCACGAAATCGTCGGTCGGGTCGACGCGATCGGCCCCGGCGCCGAGGGTTTCGCGGTCGGCCGGCGCGTCGGGGTGCCCTGGCTCGGTTCGACCTGCGGCACCTGCGCCTATTGCGCGGCCGACCGGGAAAATCTCTGTGATCGGCCGTCGTTCACCGGCTACACCCGCGATGGCGGCTATGCGACCGCGGTGATCGCCGACGCGCGCTTTGCGTTCGCGCTCGACGAGCGTGGCGACGACGCCGAGATCGCCCCGCTGCTGTGCGCGGGAATGATCGGTTGGCGGGCGCTCGCCGCCGCGGGCGAGCGGCGCCGGATCGGCCTGTACGGGTTCGGCGCCGCGGCGCACATCGTCGCGCAGGTCGCGCAATCGCAGGGTCGCGAGGTGCATGCGTTCACGCGTCCCGGCGACGTGTCGACGCAGCGCTTCGCGCGCTCCCTCGGGGCGGTCTGGGCCGGCGGATCGGACCAACGCCCGCCCGAGCCGCTCGATGCGGCGATCCTGTTCGCGCCGGTCGGCGCGCTCGTGCCGGCGGCCCTCGCCGCCGTGCGCAAGGGAGGACGGGTGGTGTGCGCGGGGATCCACATGAGCGACGTGCCGAGCTTTCCGTACCGGCTGTTGTGGGAGGAGCGCGAACTCGTCTCGGTCGCGAACCTGACGCGGCGCGACGGCCGCGATTTCCTCGCGATCGCGTCGCGGATCGGCCTCGTGACGAAGACGACGCGCTATCCGTTGCGCGATGCGAACCACGCGCTCGAGGACTTGCGTGCGGGCCGGTTCGAAGGCGCGGCGGTGCTCGTGCCGTGAGGGGGTCGGCGGCTCCGGCCGCGGGCGCTCAGCGGGCGAGCGCCCCGCGCAAGGCCTTGAGCTCGCGGCGGCGCGCGGGGCTCACCCGCGGAAAATCGAGCTTCAACGCACGGATCGTCTCGAGGATGGCGCTCGAGACGATCAAGCGGGCGTTGCGTTTGTCGTCGGCGGGCACGACGTACCATGGTGCGAACCGCCGGCTGGTGGCCTCGAGGCATTTCTCATAGGCGTGCATGTACTGCTTCCAGTACCGGCGCTCCTCGACGTCGGCACGGCTGAATTTCCAGTTCTTGTCCGGTTGATCGATCCGCTCGATGAATCGCCGTCGTTGCTCGTCCTTCGAGAGGTGCAGGAAGAACTTCACGATCCGGGTGCCGTTGCGGTGCAGATGGTGCTCCAGGTCGGTGATCGACTCGTAACGCCGGCGCCACACGTCCTTCGAACCGGCGCCGGGATCCGGCACGCCTTCGTTACGCAGGATTTCCGGATGCACGCGCACGATCAGCACCTCCTCGTAGTAGGAGCGGTTGAAGATGCCGATGCGGCCGCGCTCCGGCAGATCGCGGGTCGTCCGCCACAGAAAGTCGTGTTGCAACTCGGCCGCGCTCGGGTGCTTGAAGCTGAACACCTGGCACCCCTGCGGGTTCACGCCCGACATCACGTGCGCGATCGCGCCATCCTTGCCCGCCGCGTCCATCGCCTGGAAGATCAGCAGCAGCGCGTGGCTCGCCGAGGCGTACAACCGCGCCTGCTGGGCGCTCAGCGCCGCGACGTGCTCGTGCAGAATCCGTTGATAGTGGGCGTCGCTCGAGTAGACCGGCGCGATCCGCGTCGGCCATTTCTTCAAGTTCACCGCCGCCCCCTCGGTGACGCGAAATCGTTCCGGGTCGATGTGCATCGTCGCTCCCGACAGGCCGCCGAACCTCGGCTCGTCGCCGAGACTACCGCGCGGGGGAGGGCGCGGCAATCGCGGCGCGCGACGCCGCTCGACGGGGCGGGCGCGCTACAATGGCGCCGGGATGGGCCAACGAGCGGGCGACAGCAACGATGACTCGAACGATGACGATCGCCGGTGCGCTTCTGGTGGCGGCCGGACTGTACCTGTTGATCAAGCCGCTGACTTATTCGAGCGAGCAAAGCGTGCTGAAATTCGGCGGGTTCGAGGCCCAGGTGCGCAGCGAGAAAACCGTGCCCCCATGGGTCGGCGGCGCCGCCCTCGGCGCGGGTTGCGTGCTCGTGGTGCTCGGACTCGTCAAGAAACGCTAGACCGCGCGCGATCCGGATCGGACGACGCACCTCGTGAATCGCCGGGGGGCGCCGTGAAGCATCACGCGGTCGCCGCTTCGAGCCAGCGCGTCAGCTGGCCCGCGTCCATCGCACCCGACTGGCGCGCGAACTCGCGGCCGCCGCGGAACACGATCAGGGTCGGGATGCTGCGAATCCCGTACCGTTGAGCCGGCGCGGATTCCGCGTCGGTATCGAGTTTCGCGAACCGGAACCGGGGTTCGAGCTGCCGCGCGGCTTGCTCGAAGAACGGCGCCATCATCTGGCAGGGGCCGCACCAGGTCGCCCAGAAATCGACGACCAGGGGCAGGTCGTTGCGCGCGACGTGAAGGTCGAAGTTCGCGGACTTCAACGCCAGCGGCTTGCCTTCGAACAACGCATGGTGACAGCGCGGGCACCGCGGCCCGTCGCCGAGGCGCGCGGCCGGGAGTCCGACGACCGCGTCACAATATCCGCAGACGACGTGCAAAGAATCCGCCATGGCGTTTCGTCCCCGCTAGACTATCCTCGACACCCGCGCCGATGCCCGGGCACCCGCAGCAAAAAATGGTGCCGCTCGCGCGAAATTCAAGGAACCGGCCGGGACGGGTGATGGTCCAACTGGCGATGGGCATCCGGTTTGACCGGAGGAGGCAGGGCGATGACGGTGGGCAGCAATCCAACGCGGCTTCGGTCGCCCTCCAGTGCGCGGGTCCTCGGCGCATCGCTCGCCTGCCTCCTGGCGCTCTCGCTCGCGCGACCGGCATCCGCGGCGCTCGGCGACACGACCGCCTCGATCGCGAGGGATCGAATCGCGATGCGGGGGAACCAATCGTCGACCACGCCGATGCAGTCCTACGACGTGCACCGGATCGCCGATCCGGCCGGCGGCGTGGTGCGTGAATACGCCGACCGTGCCGGCACCGTGTTCGCGGTGACCTGGCACGGTCCCCGCAGTCCCGATCTCAAGACCCTGCTCGGTGGTTACTACGATCGTTACGTCGCCGCGGCCGCACAGCATCGGACCGGGCATCACCTCGTCACGGTCCATGCGCCGGATCTCGTGCTCTCGGTGGTGCGGTTCCAGCGCGTCGCCTACGGCCGCGCGTACCTCCCGAACCGGATGCCGAGCGGCGTCACCAAAGCCGATTTGCGCTGACAGCACTTCAGGAAGTCGTCGAATGCGTAGTTCATGGTCGATCGTGTCCCGCGGCGTGCTCGCCGCCCTCGTCGTCGCCGGTTGCGGCCTGTTGGCCGCCTGCGGCGGCGGATCGTCGGGAGGTTTCGCGGGCGTCAGTGGCGGCGGATCGGGCGGTGGGGGCGGTGGCGGCGGAACGCCGGGCTTGAACACGGTGCCCGTCGTCGTCGATCAAGGCCCGCCGGCCGCCGGCGGTTCGAACAACATGCTGTACACGACCGTGACGCTGTGCGCGCCGGGCAGCACCACCCAATGCCAGACGATCGACCACGTCCAGGTCGACACGGGTTCGACCGGATTCCGGGTGCTCGCGTCGGTGCTCGGCACCGGTCTGCAAGCCGCGGATATGCCGCAATCGGCGGATCTCTACGGACATCCGCTCGATGAATGCACCCAGTTCGCCGACGGCTACAGCTGGGGCACGGTCCGCACCGCCGATCTCGTCGTCGGCAACGAGACGGCCGCGTCGCTGCCGGTCCAGGTGATCGGCGACCCGGCGGCCGCGACGGTTCCCGCGTCCTGCGTGCAGGGCCCGGCGGAGAACACGGTGCAATCCTTCGGCGCGAACGGGATCCTCGGAATCGGCAACTTCCTGACCGATTGCGGTGCCGCCTGCGCGGCCGGCGCGGTCACCGGCACCTACTATGATTGCCCGCCGACGGGGACCTGCGCACCGGTCGCGGTCACGCTGAACTCCCAGGTCCAGAATCCGGTGTCGTTGTTCGCCGCGGACAACAACGGCGTCGTGATCGATCTCCCGGCCGTGCTGTCGCCGACGGCGACGCTCGCGGGCACGCTGATATTCGGGATCGGAACGCAACCCGACAACGCGCTCCCGGCGAGCGCGGGGATCTACACGCTCGATCCGACCTACGGAACCCTGTCGACCACGTTCAACGGCGCCAACTATGCCTCGAGCTTCATCGACAGCGGTTCCAACGCGTACTTCTTCACCGACGACACGATCCCGACCTGCACGAACCTGGCGTCGTTCTATTGCCCGGCGTCGACCGAGACGTTCCAGGGCTTGATCCAGGGTCAGAACGGCGCCAGCACCTCCGTCGCGTTCTCGGTCGACAACGCGCTGACCGATTTCGCGACCAACGACGCGGTACTGCCCAATCTCGCGGGCCCCGCGGGATCGAGCTTGTCGGGCGCATTCGACTGGGGCCTGCCGTTCTTCTACGGTCGTTCCGTCTACGTCGCGTTCGAGTCGAATACCGCCGCGGGCGTCCCCGGACCCTGGGTCGGCTTCTGACCGAACGCAGCCTCGAGTGGAGGACTTCACGATGATCAAGACCTCGATCGCCGCGATGCTGCTGATCTTCGCCGTGGGCGCGGCGAATGCGGCGGACCCTTTCGCCGATTCGCCCGGCGCGCACTGGCACGTGATGGGCGGCGTCAGCGAGCCGATCGGCACGACCTCGGACTATCTGCAGGGCGGATACGCGATCGGCGGGGGCCTCACGCTGGTGCCTTCGGCGACGAGCCCGCTCACCTGGCGTTTCGACCTGTCCTACGCCGGCCACGACGCGTCGAACAGGTTGATCAACCTCGGCCAGCAGGGTACCAACTTCCAGATCGACGGCGGCACCGTGCAGCTGTGGTCACTGACCGGTGATGCGGTGCTGCACGTCCCGATCGTCTACGGGGTCCGCGCGTACGGACTCGCGGGGGTCGGCGTCTACCACACGCGGCTCGAACTCACCCAGACCGTGCCGAACTACGGCGGGTACTATTACTGCGACCCGTTCTGGGGGTTCTGCGACGGCGGCTTCGGCTACGGCAACGCGGTCGTGGTTGCGCACGACACGACGAAATTCGGCTGGAACGTCGGCGCCGGCCTGGAATTCGCGCTGCCTTCGGGCGACTCCTGGTTCATCGAGGCGCGCTACAACCGGGTCAGCGCATCGACGCCGATCGAGTTCGTGCCGATCGAGGTCGGTTACCGGTTTTGAGACGCCGCGGGCCGGCGCCCGCGGGCTCAACGCGACTGGGCTGCGATCGCGGCGAGGCCCTGCAGCACGAGATCGGGGACCTGCTCACCGCGATTGCGCATCACCGCGGAGATCATTCCGGCATCGCCGCCGGTGATGAACACCCGCGGCCGCGTGCCGGTGGTATCGATGATCGTATCGACGACCCGGTCGGCCATGCTGGCGAGCGCGAACACCGCTCCGCGCGACACCGCGCCGATCGTGTTGTTCGCGAGTGCGCCGGCCATCGACGGCTGGCTGAGTTCGACCGCCTTGGCGATGTCGCTGGTCTTCGTGAGCAAGGCCTCGCGCATCATGTGGATCCCGGGTGCGATCAAGCCGCCGAGATGCTGGCCGCCGGCATCGACGCAGTCGACCGTGACCGCCGTACCCGCATCGACGACGCACAGCGGCGCGTGTGCGATCGTCCACGCGCCGATCATCGCGAGCCAACGATCGGCGCCGAGCAGATCCGGATCCTGGTAGCCGTTGGTCAGGTCCTGATGCCGGCGCTCCGCCCGAACGAACTGGGTTTTGATGCCGTAGTGTCTCTTGGTGAGCCGGTGCAGCGTCTTGCCGATCGCATCGCCGGCGATGTTCGAGATCAGCACCCGCTCGGGCTTCTGTCCGGTGTCGAACAGCGCCGCGCGCCACATCTTCGGCTTCGCACCGCGGTGGACGATCGATTGCGGGTTCGACAGGCCGCTGCTCGTCAACCATGCCCACTTGATGCGGGTATTGCCGACGTCGATCACGAGTATCATGCGCGAATGACCGCCTTGCTGGCACCATGAAGCGCGATAAGCGCGACGAGGATAGCATTACTCTGGAGCCGGATGGTCGCCTTGGCGGCGCGAGCCACCCCGGCCCCGCGACCGGCGGTGACCGACCGCTGGCCGTGCGTTGCGGCGCCTTCGGCGACATGGTGTTGCTGACGGCGCTGATTCGCGAGCTTCACGCGCGCTGGGGCCGGCCGGTCGACGTCGTCACGTCGGGGCCGTGGAGCGAGCCGCTGCTCGCCGGACAACCCGGGGTCGGCGAGGTGTTCGTCTTGCGCAGCCGCAAGACCCCGTACTGGCTCGCGCCCGATCAGCGCCGGTTGGTGCGATGGTTGCGAGCCCGCGGCGTCACCGCGACCTGGCTGTGCGACGACAGCGAGCCGATGCGGGCGCTGCTCGCACGGGCCGGGGTGCCGGCCCGCGCGGTCGTCGACGTCCGTGACCATCCGCTGCTCGCCGGCGAACACGCGACCGAGCAATGGCGGCGGATCGCCGCGGTCACGCCGCCGCTCTGGTCGCATCGCGACCCGCCAGGGCGCTTCACGGACCGCGATGGCTGCGAGCTCGTGGTCGCGGACGCGGAGCGCCGCGCGCTCGCGGCCTGGCTCGAGCGCCGCGGCCTCGCCGGCGCACCGCTGGTCCTGATCCAGGCCGGCAACAAGCGCACGATGCGGCGCGGCTTGCGCAGGCTGGCGCCGAATCCCAAGTACTGGCCGAGCGAGCGCTGGGCCGCGGTGATCCGCGCGATCGCCGACGAGCCTGCGGACGCGCGAATCTTGCTGCTCGGCACCGGTCCGGAGTTCGCGTTGAACGAGGAAATCACCGCGCTCGCGGGTGTCGCACGGGTGCACAACGTCGCGGACGATCTGCCGGTCGGCCGGTTGATCGCCTTGCTGGAACGTGCCGAGGCGTTGATTTCGGTGGACTCGGGTCCGGCGCACGCCGCCGCGGCGGTGGGCTGTCCCACGATCGTGCTGTTCGGACGGGCTTCGCCGTCCCTGTATCGGCCGCGTGGTGCCGCCGGCGCGCCGGTCCGGCTGATTCGCCGAGAGGCGGGCGCCGAGGCGACGATGCTCGCGATAGCCGTCGACGACGTCGTCGGCGCGTGGCGTTCGCTCGGGCGGCCGCTCAGCGCTTCTCCCGCATCGTACCGGCCGTGACCAGCACCACGCCCCCGGGCGTGATCGCGAAACGCTCGGCGTCCGTCGCCGGGTCGAATCCGATCCGCATCCCGTCGGGGATCACGCAGTGCTCGTCGATGATGCAGCGACGGATCGCGCAACGACGGCCGATCGAGACCGACGGCAGGATCACGGAATCCTCGACGCGCGAGCCTTCGTCCACGCGAACATCCGTCGACAAGAGCGACCGCGAGATGTGCGCGCCGGAGATGATGCAGCCGCCGGCGGTCATCGAATTCACCGCCATGCCGCGCCGGCCGTCCTCGTCGAACACGAATTTCGCCGGGGGCTGTTGTGCCTGATAGGTCCAGATCGGCCATTGCTGATCGTAGACGTTCAGCTCGGGGTTCACCGCGATGAGTTCCATGTTCGCTTCGTAGAACGCGTCCAGGTTGCCGACGTCGCGCCAATAGCTCTGTGCCCGGGTCTCCACGTCGTAGAACGGGTACGCGAATACCCGCATCCGATCGATCGCCGGCGGAAGGATGTTCTTGCCGAAGTCGTGGCTGCTGCCCGGATCGGCGGAATCGTCGGTCAACATCTTTTCCAGACGATCGGTCCCGATCACGTAGATTCCCATCGACGCGCGCGCGAGTCCCGGGCGGCCGGGAATCGGGTCCGGGTCGCGCGGCTTCTCGGTGAACTTCACGACCCGATTGGTATCGTCCGTCGTGACGATGCCGAACTCGCTCGCCCGTTCGACCGGCACGTCGACCACGCCGACCGTGATCGCCGCCTCGCATTGCTCGTGATAGGCGATCATCGGACCGTAGTCCATCTTGTAGATATGGTCGCCCGCGAGCACCAGCACGTGCGTCGGGTGGTGACCCCGGATGAACTCGAGGTTCTGGTACACCGCGTCCGCGGTGCCGCGGTACCAGCACTCGCCGATCTGTTGTTGCGCCGGAATCAGCTCGATGAATTCGCCGAGCTCGCCGCGAAGATAGCCCCATCCCCGCTGCACGTGCTGGATCAGCGACTGCGACTTGTATTGCGTGAGCACCGCGATCTGACGGATGCCGGAATTCACGCAGTTCGACAGCACGAAGTCGACGATCCGGAACTTGCCGCCGAACGGCGTCGCGGGCTTGCAGCGATGCTCGGTGAGCCCCTTGAGACGCTCGCCGCGGCCACCGGCCATCACGACCGCGAGCGTGCCGCTCGTCAGTCGACTCACGTATCGACCGGTGTTGTTCCGGGCGGAATGCTCGTGTGCCATCGTGGCTGCCTCGCGCTCTGCGGAGCGGACCCCTTGCTCCTTCCCGATCCCGAGAGACTGCCACAGTCGTCCCGGGCGCGCATCAGGTTTCGCCGGTCGTCGTTTGTTACACTCGCGGTGTGCCGCCGCTGAAGATTTGCCTGTTGTCCGCCGAGATGGTGCCGTTCGCGAAGACCGGCGGTCTCGCGGACGTCGCCGGCGCGTTGGCCCGGGAATTCGCGCGGCGAGGCCACGACGTGCGGCCGTTCCTGCCGCTCTATCGCGCGGTTCGGGGCGCGGGCTGGAGGTTCGCCGAGGTGCCCGAGGCCGCGCAGGTGCCGGTGTCGCTCGGCGGCATCCGTTACGAGTTCTCGCTGCGCACCGCGGCGCTGCCGGGCACCGACGTCCCGGCGTACTTCATCGACTGCCCGGCGATGTTCGATCGACGCTCCTACTACACCGAGGACGCCGATGAGTATCGGCGATTCCTGCTGTACACGCGCGCGGTGATCGAATCCTGCCAGCGACTCGGTTTCGCGCCGGACGTGTTCCACTGCAACGACTGGCACGCGGCGTTGTTGCCGCTGCTGCTGCGAACGGTCTACGGCTGGGACCGGATCTTCGCCGGCTCGCGGACCGTGTTGACGATCCACAACATCGGTTATCAGGGCTACATGCCGTCCACCGCGCTCGGCGACCTCGCCCTCGGCGCGAACGAGGCGCTGCTCGACCCGGCGGATCTCGCGCGCGGCTTCGTCAACGCGCTGAAGACGGGGATCCGCCACGCCGACGCGGTCACGACCGTGAGCCCGACCTATGCGCGCGAGATCCGCTCGGCGCCGCTCGGTGCGGGGTTGCAGGATGCGCTGCGAGCGCGGCCGGACGAGGTCGTCGGCATTCTGAACGGCGTCGACTACACCGAATGGGATCCGCGCGTCGATCCGTACCTGCGCGCGCATTTCGATCCGGCGCACCTCGACGGCAAGGCCGCGAACAAACGCGCGCTGATCGAGCTCGCGGAGCTCGCGATCGAATCCGGCGTGCCGCTGATCGGCATGGTCGGACGGCTCACGGAGCAGAAGGGGATCGATTTGCTGATCGAGGCGCTGCCGGGTTTCCTCGAGCGCGGCGAGTGCGCGTTCGTGGTGCTCGGCGCCGGCGATGCGCGTTACGCCGAGTTCTTCGACGCGATGGGCCGCCGTTTCCCAGGACGCTTCGCGTTCCACCACGGCTACGACGAAGCCCGGGCGCACGCGATCGAGGCCGGGAGCGACGCGTTCCTGATGCCGTCGCGCTACGAGCCGTGCGGCTTGAACCAGATGTACAGCCTGCGTTACGGCACGATCCCGATCGTCCATCGCACCGGCGGCCTGGCCGACACCGTGACCCCTTTCGATCCGGCGACCGGCGCCGGCACCGGCTGCGTGTTCAATGACTACGACGCCACGGCGGTTGCGTGGGCGCTCGACACGACGCTCGACTGGTACCGCGACCCGACCGCCTGGCGGCGACTGATGCGCAATGCGATGGCGGAGGACTTCTCCTGGGGGCGCCAGATCCTTCAGTACGAAGCGCTGTTCGAGCGCGTCGCCGCGGCCGGCCGCAGCAACGCGTAGCGTCTCCCGAACGGCAACGCATAGATCTTTTCGACGACGAGGTCCGCGGGACCGACCCACGCGGGGACACCGTTCCCGTGGCCGTGCGGATGGATCCCGAACGCGCGCGCGAGCGCGACGATGCGTGGCGGCCAAACCCGGCCGCCGAGTTGCACGAGGAAGCGCTCCCGCGGATCCGCGAGCGCGGCCGCCCGCAGCCGCTCCAGCCGCCGCGCGCCGAGCGGCGCCGCGACGCGCGCCACGTGCACGGTCGTGTACAGATCGACCCAGGCCCGGGTGGTCTCGTCGGCGCCGATCAGCGCGAGCGGCGCGCCGTCGAGATCGGCGCGCAGCGCCCGGCCGACCGACCGCAGGTCGTGCCAACGGTCGACCTGCGGATAGATCTGCGTCGCGGGCAGCACGCACAGCGCGCAGTACGCGACGAGCAGGGCCGCGAGCGCAGCCGGCAGCCGGGCGCCGGCGAGCGCGTAGCCGCGCCGCGCGAGCGCGGCCGCGGCCACCACGCCGGCACCGCAAATCACGACGTACGCGAGCCGCGACGGCAGCGCCGGCCACGCCTCGTAACCGACCAGCGCGGCGGCGGCGGCCGCCGCCGCGCTCGCGAGCATCAGCATCGCCGCCGTTGCGCGCACCGCGCCCCGATCCCACCGATCCGGCGCCGCGGAGGCGGTTCGCACCCACCAGCCGAGCAGCAGCGCGGCGCCCGGCAGCGCCGGCGCGAAGTAGATGTCGCGGGCGGTCGCGGCGACCGACAGCAACGCGAGGGTCGGCACGAGGCACGCGAGCGCGAATCGCACCGCGCGCAGCGCCTCGGGGCGCGCCGCGCGTTCCCGCCAGGCGCGCCGCACCGCGGCCGCGACCAGCAGCGGCCACGGCCACAGGTACAGCGGCAGCTCGACGAGGTACTTGCCGAGGTAGTTCCGGTGTCCGGTCGTGTACTGCAAGCCCGTCGGGGCGGCCACCTTCGTGAATCGGCCGACCAGGTTGTCCCAGAAGAAGACCCGCAGGTGCGCCGGTCCGTCGTGGCCGCGGTAGACCGCGTCCACCCACAGGCCGATCACCGCGACCTGCGCGATCAGGCCGACGTACAGTTCCCACCGCCCCAGTTCCCGCCAGCGTCGCTCCCACACGATCAGCGTCGCGAGCGCGAGCGCCGGAACCATCCAGGCCGCGCCGCTCTTCGCGAGAAAGCCGACCGCGACCGCGACGTGCATCAGCGTGTAGCCGCGCAGCCGCTCGGCGGTGCGGCGGGCATAGAATCCTTGGTATGCGCCGAGCAGCGCGACGGCGACGGCCGCGAGCAACGGCGCGTCGGTCGCGAGCCAGATCGCGACCTGGTACGCGAGCAGAAAGGTCGACACCGCGGCGGCGCTCGCCGCGGCCGCGAGCGGCCCCGCGGCGCGCCGCGCGAGCAGGTAGGTCGCGAGCGCGGTGATCAGCGCGTACAGCAGGTTCGGCAGGCGCGCGGCCCAGGCCGATCGACCGAACGCGCGCATCGCGGCGCCCGCGAGCCAGTAGGTGAGCGGCGGCTTCTCGCAGAACGGGGTCCCCGCGAGCAGCGGCACGGACTTCTGCGCCTGCCAGCTCATGCGCCACGCCAGATCGGCTTCGCGCGGCTCGTCCGGGGTCCAGTACGCGCGCGCGAACAGGCCGACGCACCACGCGGCGAGCACCGCGAGGAACAATCCGGCGACCAGCGATTTGGCGTTGTCAGGCACCGCGTTCCGCCATGAAGTCGCGCAGGAATCGACCGGTGTGGCTGCGCGCGGCCGCGCGCACCAGCGCTGCCGGGGGGCCGGCCGCGACCCGCCGGCCGCCGCGCGCGCCGCCCTCCGGTCCCAGATCGATGATCCAGTCGGCCTCCGCCATCACGTCGAGATTGTGCTCTATCGCGACGACGGTGTTGCCGGAATCGATCAAACGATGGACGACGCGCATCAGCCGCTCGACGTCCGCCATGTGCAGCCCCACGGTCGGCTCGTCGAGCACGTACAGGGTGTGCGGCACCTGACGCCGGCCGGCGGGGACCGCCGCCCGCGGCCGCGCCTTCGCGAGCTCCGTGACGAGCTTGATCCGCTGGCTCTCGCCGCCGGAGAGCGTCGGGCTCGGCTGTCCGAGCCGCAGGTACCCGAGGCCGACGTCGGCCAGCAATTCGAGCGCATGGCGTATCGCGGCGTGCGCCTCGAAGAATGCCGCCGCCTCGTCCACGCTCATCGCGAGCACGTCGCCGACGGTCCGGCCCTTGAACTTCACGTGCAGCGTCTCCGGATTGAACCGCAGTCCGCCGCAGGCCTCGCAGACGACCTGCACGTCCGGCAGGAAGCTCATCTCGATCCGGCGCAGGCCCTGTCCCTCGCAGCTCCCGCAGCGGCCGCCGGCCGTGTTGAACGAGAAGCGGCTCGCGCCGAAGCCGCGAACGCGCGCCTCGCCGGATTCGGCGAACAACCGCCGGATCCCGTCCCAGAACCCGACGTAGGTCGCCGGGCAGGAGCGCGGCGTCTTGCCGATCGGTGCCTGATCGACCTCGAGGACGCGGGTGATCGGCTCGATGCCGCCGATCCGCCGGCAGCCGACCGGCACCGCCCGCGCGTCGCGCGAGGCGAGCAGGCGCTTCACGTTGGCGAGCAGCACGTCGCGCGCGAGCGTCGATTTGCCCGACCCGGACACGCCCGTGACGACCGTGAAGCGGCCGATCGGAATGCGCACGTCGACCGCGCGCAGGTTGTGCAGGCTCGCGCCCTCGATCCGGATCGCGGCGGCGTGGCGCGCGACCGGCCGGCGTGGCGCGCGCGGATGGAGAATCGGCCGCGACAGGCAGCGGCCGGTCAGCGACTCCGGGTGGCGCATCAGCTGCGCGGCCGTCCCCGTCGCGACGACCCGGCCACCGAGCTCTCCGGCCGCGGGCCCAAGGTCGATCACGCGGTCCGCCCGGCGGATCGTGTCCTCGTCGTGCTCCACGACGATCAGCGTGTTGCCCTTCGCCCGCAGCGCCTCGAGCGTGTCGAGCAGCGCGTGATTGTCGCGTGGGTGCAGGCCGATCGTCGGCTCGTCGAGCACGTAGCACACGCCTTGCAGGTTCGATCCGAGCTGGGCCGCGAGGCGGATTCGCTGCGCTTCGCCGCCGGACAGCGTCGGTGCTGCCCGATCGAGCTGCAGGTAGCCGAGCCCCACCGCGCGCAGGAAACGCGTCCGCGCGACGATCTCGGCGATCGCGTCGCGCGCGATCTCCCGCTCCCGGCCGCGCAGTTCGAGGCCGTCCCAGAGCCGCGCGAAATCGTCGACCGACAGCCGCGTCGACTCGGCGATCGTGCGCCCGCGGAACGTGACCGCGAGCGCGGTCGGGTTGAGACGCTGGCCGCCGCACCCGCCGCAAGTCTCGGCCGGCTCCGAACCCCCGTCGGACCAGACGGTCTCCTCGCCGGTCTGAGCCGCGTCGAATCCGGCGAGCTCGACGCCGGTGCCGAAGCAGCGCGTGCACCAGCCGTGGCGCGAATTGAACGAGAACAGCCGCGGGTCGAGTTCCGGGAAGCCGGTCCCGCAGGACGGGCAGTTTCGCCGGGTCGAGTAGGTCGCGGCGTCGCGCCGGCCGCCCGCCGCGGTGCCCTCGACGAGGACGACGCCGCGGCCGAGCTCGAGCGCGCGCGAGAGGTTCGTGCGCAGCTCGTTCTCCGTCGCCGCCGAGACCGCGAGCGTCGCGACGGCGAGTTCGATGTCGTGCTCGACGAAGCGATCGAGCCGCGGCCAGCGGGCCGTCGGCAGCGGTTTGCCGTCGACCCGGAGCGTGGCGTAGCCTCGGCTGCGAGCCCACTTCGCGAGGTCCGTGTACAAGCCCTTGCGGGCCTTCACCAGCGGCGCAACCAGCGTCACGGTCCGACCGCGGCGCGAGCGCAGGATGCCCGCGGCGATCGCTGCCTCGCTCTGCGGCTCGATCGGGACGTGGCAGGTCGGGCAGTGCGCGACCCCGAGCTTCACGTACAGCAGGCGCAAGAAGTGATAGATCTCGGTCAGGGTCGCGACGGTGCTCTTGCGTCCGCCGCGGCTCGTGCGCTGCTCGATCGCGACCGTCGGCGGGATCCCGTAAATCGCGTCGACGTCCGAACGCGTCGCGGGCTGCACGAATTGCCGCGCATACGCGTTCAGCGATTCCAGGTAGCGCCGCTGGCCCTCCGCGAACACGATGTCGAAGGCCAGGGTGCTCTTGCCGCTGCCGGAGACGCCGGTGATCACCGTGAAGCAATCGCGCTCGATCGCGACGTCGATGTTCTTCAAGTTGTGCTCGCGGGCGCCGCGGATCTCGATCGCGTGGCCGGCCCGCGCCGTCGCCGGTCTCGCGCGAATCGGCGGCGCTGCGATCGTCTCCGGCGCGGCGGCGCGCGCGAGCGCCGCACCGGTGTGCGAGTCCGGCGCCGCGGCGAGCGTCGCCGGCGTGCCGACGCAGACGACGGTGCCGCCGCCATCGCCGCCTTCCGGTCCGAGATCGACGATCCAGTCCGCGGCCCCGATCACGTCCAGGTGGTGCTCGATCACGAGCAGGGAATGTCCCGCGTCGATCAGCCGGCGGAACGCGCGCAGCAGTTTCGCGACGTCGTCGAAGTGCAGTCCCGTCGTCGGTTCGTCACAGATGAACAAGGTGCCCTTGCCGTCGCGCGCGTTCGGCGCCGCGCGCGGGACGAGATGCGCGGCGAGCTTCAGGCGTTGCGCCTCGCCGCCGGACAGCGTCGGGACCGGCTGGCCGAGGCGCAGGTATTCGAGGCCGACGTCGACGAGCGGCTGCAGCGCGCGCTGCACGGCGGCGTCGCCGGCGAAGAACGCGATCGCCTCGCGCACGGTCATGTCGAGCACGTCCGCGATGCTCGCCGGGGAGCGTCCGGCACCGGCGATCCGCACTTCGAGCACCTCCGCACGATAGCGCCGCCCGTCGCAGTCCGGGCATCGCAGGTAAACGTCCGAGAGGAATTGCATTTCGACGTGCTCGAAACCGTTGCCGCCGCAGCTCGGGCAGCGGCCGGTGCCGGAATTGAAGCTGAAGGTTCCCGCGGTGTACTTGCGCCGCCGGGATTCCGGCGAGGACGCGAACGTCGCGCGAATCGCATCGAACGCACCGACGAAGCTCGCCGGGTTCGAGCGCGCGGTGCGCCCGATCGGGTTCTGATCGATCATGACCGCGTCGGCGATCGAGTCGGCGCCGATCAAGGTCCGGTGCGCGCCCGCGGGTTCGGTCGGGCGGCCCTTGGCCCGCAGCAGCGCACGGTAGAGCACGTCGTGAACCAAGGTCGACTTGCCGGATCCGCTGACCCCGGTCACGCAGACCAGCCGATGCAGCGGAAACTCCACGGTCACGTCCCGCAGATTGTGCATCGTCGCGCCTTCGATCCGGATCGACGCGGCGTCGCGTGGCGGCGCGCCCGCCGCGTCCCGCGCGTCGGCGCCGCGGACGCGGCCGAACAGGTAGTCCGCGGTCAGCGATCCGCGGGCGGCGGCGAAGTCGCGGAGCGTCCCGAAGAACACGATCTCGCCGCCGCGCTCGCCCGGACCCGGCCCGATGTCGAGGATCCGGTCGGCGGCGCGAATGATCTCGGGGTCGTGCTCCACGACGAGCAGCGTGTTGCCGGCGTCGCGCAGCCGCCGCATCACGCCGGTGATCCGCCCGGCGTCCCGCGCGTGCAAGCCGATCGACGGCTCGTCGAGCACGAACAGGGTGTTCACGAGCGACGTGCCGAGCGCGGTGGTCAGGTTGATCCGCTGAACCTCGCCGCCCGAGAGCGTGCGCGACTGGCGGTCGAGGTTCAGGTATCCCAGCCCGACCTCGCACAGGTACCGAAGGCGCGCGCGGATCTCGCCGAGCAACAGCTTGGTCGTCTCCGCGTGCGGCGCGGGCGGTTCCAGCGTCTCGAAGAATTCCCGGCAGCGATCGAGCGGCATCAGCGCCAGCTCGCGAACGTTCCGTCCGGGCGCCCCGATCCGCCACCGCAAGGCGTCGCGCTTGAGCCGCGCGCCGCCGCACTCGGGGCACTCGGCGTACGAGCGGTAGCGCGACAGCAGCACGCGGATGTGCATCTTGTACGCCTTGGTCTCGAGCCAGGCGAAGAATCGCGCGACGCCGTACCAGACCTTGCGGTTCCAATCCCCTTCGCCGTCGATCACCCAGCGCCGCTGCGGCTCGCCGAGATCGCGCCACGCGACGTCGATCGGAATCCCGCGCCGGCGCGCGAAGCGCAGCAGGTCCGTCTGGCATTCGGCATAGGCCGGGGTCTGCCACGGCTTGATCGCGCCGCCCTGCAGGCTCAAGCGGTCGTCCGGGATCACCAGCCCGTAGTCGACACCGATCGTCCGGCCGAAGCCGCGACAGGTGCCGCAGGCGCCGATCGGCGAATTGAAGCTGAACGTGCTCGGCGTCGGATCCGGGTATGCGATGTCGCAGTGGGCACAGTGCAACCCGGTCGAGAAGCGCCACGGCGCGAGCGCACCGTCGTCCGCGGCGAGCGGGTAGACGTCGACCCGTCCGTCGCCGTAGCGCAGCGCCCCTTCGATCGCTTCGCCGCGGCGGGCGGCGTCCGCGGTCGACCAGCGCAAGCGGTCCTGGACGACTTGCAGCCGTCGGTCGCTGCGCTCGTGGATCCGGGTGTAACCCTGCCGCTCGAGCGAGGCGCGCACTTCCGCTTCGGTGAAGTTGTGCGGGATCGCGACCGGGAACGTGATCAGCAGGCGAGGATCGCCGTGCGTCTCGATGAGCCGTCCGAGCTGCCGGAGGATCGTCTGCGGGTCGTCCCGTTGCACCGGCCGGTCGCAGCGTTCGCAGTGCAGGGTCGCGGCCCGCGCGAACAACAGCTTCAAGTGGTCGTTGAGCTCGGTCATCGTCCCGACGGTCGAGCGGGAGGTGCGGACCGGGTTCGTCTGGTCGATCGCGATCGCCGGCGGCACGCCCTCGATGCGCCCGACCTGCGGCCGGTCCATCCGGTCGAGGAACTGGCGTGCGTACGGGGAGAAGGTCTCGACGTAGCGCCGCTGGCCCTCGGCGTACACGGTGTCGAACACCAACGAGGACTTGCCGGACCCGCTGACGCCGGTCACGACCGTCATTTCGCCGATCGGCAGATCGAGATCGAGGTTCTTGAGGTTGTTCTGACGGGCGCCGCGGATGCGGATCGCGCCGCGGTCAGCGTCCGGCAAACTGTTCCATCATCAGCCCGGTGCCGCCGTGCGTCACGTGCGCGACGACCGCGGTGCGCCGGTGGATCTTGGTCACGAGCCCCAGGTTGATCGCGAACGCGAGTTCGACGTGTTGCCCCTTGCGCAAGCCGAGGTTGCGGGTCTCGACGAACACGCCGCTCGCGCTCAGGTTCTGCGCCCTGCAGATCCGGCCCTTACGGCCCGGCATCACGACGTATACGGTCGTACGCGCGCGGTGACGGGTGTGCAAACGACGTTCCATGCGTGGCGCCTCTTCGCGAGATCCGGGAAGCGTGATCATTATGCACCGGGGAGCGCGGGCCGGAAAGGCGCCGCGCGACCGAGCCCGCTTATGTCGAATTCAGGCGACGTCCGGCACCGCCATCCGGATGCCGGGGCCCCCGGCTAGTGGTGATGTCCGCCCGCGCCGTGCACGTGACCGTGCTCGAGCTCCTCGGCGGTCGCTTCGCGCACGTCGACGACCTCGATCTCGAAATTCAGGTTCTGGTCGGCGAGCGGGTGATTGCCGTCGAGAGTGACCATGTCGCCCGCGACCCCGGTCACGGTGAACACGCGCACGCCGTTCTGATCGCGCGCCTGGAACTGCATGCCGCGCTGGATCTCGCCGGCCCCTTGCAGCGCTCGCCGCGGCAGGCGCTGCACCAGCGCCGGATCGCGCACGCCGTAGCCTTCCGCCGGCGGTACCGTCACCGAGAAGCGGTCGCCGCTCCGCCGACCCTCGAGCGCCCTTTCCAGTCCTGAGACGATGTTGCCGTGGCCCTGGATGTACGCGAGCGGCTCGCCGCCCGAGGAGCTGTCGAGGACCTCGTTCGCGTCGTTGCGCAGCGTGTAGTGAATCGTGACGACACGATCGGCGTTGACTTCCATGGGTTTACTCTCCGGACGTAGGCCGGACCCGGTCCGGCGGGGTGATGATGCGTGCGTCGAGGTCGTACGCGTCGGTGCCGGTGACCTCGACATCGACGAACGAGCCGATCGCGAGCCGGCCGCCGGCCGCGATCCGCACGACGCCGTCGATTTCCGGCGCATCGGCGCTCGACCGCGCGATCGCGACGTCGCCCTCGATCCGATCGACCAGGACTTGCAGGCGTCGCCCGCGCCGGCGTGCGAGCCGCGCGGCGCTGATCGCGGCGCTCGCCTCCATGAACCGGCGGCGGCGCTCGGCCTTGACCTCGGCGGGTACCGACGGCTGGCCGAGATCGTTCGCCGCGGCGCCCTCGACCGCCGAGTACTCGAAGCAGCCGACCCGGTCGAGTTGCGCGGCACGCGCCCAGTCGAGCAGCTCCTCGAAGTCGCGCTCGGTCTCGCCCGGGAAGCCGACGATGAAGGTGCTGCGGATCGCGAGGTCGGGAACCGCCGTGCGCCACGCGGCGATGCGCTCGAGGGTGTTCTCGGCCGCGGCGGGTCGGCGCATCCGCTTCAGGACGCGCGCGCTCGCGTGCTGGAACGGGACGTCGAGATAGGGCAACACGCGGCCCTCGGCCATCAGCTCGATCACCCCGTCGACGTGCGGATACGGGTACACGTAGTGCAGCCGGATCCAGACGCCGAGCTCGCCGAGCGCCGCGGCAAGGTCGTGAAAGCGCGTGCGCCACGCCCGTCCGCGCCAGGTCGCCGGCGGGTACTTCAGGTCCACCCCGTACGCGCTGGTATCCTGGGAGATCACCAGGATCTCCTTGACGCCGGCGCGCGCGAGCGCCTCGGCCTCCTGCAACACGTCCGCGAGCGGGCGGCTCGCGAGACGGCCGCGCATCGCCGGGATGATGCAGAAGCTGCAGCGGTTGTTGCAGCCCTCGGAGACCTTCAAATAAGCGTAGTGGCGCGGCGTCAGGCGCACGCCCTGCGCGGGGATCAGGTCGAGGAACGGCTCGTGTTGCGGTGGCAGGTGCTCGTGCACCGTCGCGACGACCTCCTCGTAACGCTGCGGCCCGGTGACCTTGAGCACCCCGGGGTGGCGTTCGAGGATGCGCTCGGGCCGCGCACCGAGACAGCCGGTCACGATCACCTTGCCGTTCTCGGCGAGCGCTTCGCCGATCGCGTCGAGCGACTCCTCGACCGCGGCGTCGATGAAGCCGCAGGTGTTCACGACGACCAGGTCCGCGGCACGGTAGGTCGAGGCGACCTCGTAGCCTTCCGCGCGCAGCCGGGTCAGGATCCGCTCCGAATCGACGAGTGCCTTCGGGCAGCCGAGGCTCACGAACCCGACTTTCGGGGTCTTGCGGGACGGGGCTTTCACGGGGGAGGGGCGGGAACGATGGCCGAACGGGGAGCGCATTGTAATGCAAATCGCGCCCGCCGCCGACACCGGCCTGCACGGCGAGCCCCAGGCGCGATTCAGCCGAGCCCGCCGCCGACCGCGATCACCTGGCCGGTCACGTACGACGCTTCGTCGGACGCCAGGTAGCCGACCAAGCTCGCGACCTCGTCCGTTCGCCCCGCGCGCTGCATCGGCACGAGTGCCGCGATGCGCTCATCGTCGAACGCCGCGGCGCTCATCGGCGTCGCGATCACGCCCGGCGCGACCGCGTTCACGGTGACTCCGCGGCTCGCGACCTCGAGACACAGCGCCTTGGTCGCCGCGTGCAGCGCGCCCTTCGCGGCCGCGTAGTTCACCTGACCCCGATTGCCGAGCAGCCCCGCGATCGAGGTCACGTTCACGATGCGGCCCCAGCGGCTGCGGATCATCGGCAACAGCACGGGCTGGGTCACGTGATGGAATCCGTTCAGGGAGACGTCGATCACCCGGTGCCACTGCTCGGTGCTCATCCCGGCGAACGGCGCGTCGTCGTGGAGCCCGGCGTTGTTGACCAGGATCTGCACGGGTCGGTCTTCGACCAGCGGCGCGAGCGCCGCGCGGCTCGCGGCGGCATCGGTCACGTCGAAGGCGATCGCGTGCGCCCGGCCGCCGTCGGCCCGGATCGCGGCGACGACCGATTCCGCGGCGGCGAGGTTGCGGTGTGCGTGCACCCACACTTCCCGGCCCGCGGCCGCGAGGCGCCGGCAGATCGCCGCGCCGATCGCGCCGCTCCCGCCGGTGACCAACGCGCGGCGCATGGTTTCGCTCATCCGGCCGCCTCCCCCGCCGGCGCGGTCACGATCGCCAACCGGCCCGCGACCCACGGCACCGAAGCGTGCCCGTCGCCGACCTCGAACGCGTACTGGCGGAGGCTCGCGTCGCTCGCGACCAGCACCACCTCGCACCACAGGCGGTGCGGGACGTCGTCGAGCCGCGCGATCCGCAGCCGCAGGTCGCGGACGCTCGCGAGCCGTCCCGGCGCGAGCGGCAACCGGGCCGACCCTCCCGCCTCGCACAGCAGCGCGCCGTGCAGCGCCGCCGCTTGCGCCGCATACTCGACCGCGCACGCGGCGCCGAGCCGCCCGGCGGCGCGCAGCGGGTTCCCGGCGCGCCGATGGCTGTCGCTGCGACATCGAATGCGCTGTGCGTTCCAGTCCAGGACTTCGTCGAGCAGGCACATCCCGCCTGAATGCGGCACGCGGCTGGCGATGGCCTCGCGATCTAGCCGCACGGGTCCACCTGCACGCGCAGCGCGGTCGCATCGAGGTATTCCAGCTGCGTCACCTGCGGCAACCCGCCCGCGAGCGCCGCGAGCAGCGGGAGGCTCCGCGCGGCCGGCACGCCCCGGCGCAGCGCCTCGAGCTGCGCATCGCCGAGAGCCTGGGCCGCGTCCGCCGCGACCGTCGCCTCGATTCGCGCGACGCTGCGGGCGCCCCGTTCGGGGGTGAGCACCAGCGCGACGCCGAATTCCGCCGTGATCGGCCGCGTCGCGTGCAGCGGTTGCGGATACGGTGCGTCGTACGCGACCAGGAGCACCGGTTCGGGCTCGACCGCGATGCCGACGAGCGCCTCGAGCAGGCCGGCCGCGAAGCTCGCGTCGTACGCGCACAGGGTCTGCGACGGGCGCATCGCGCCCACCGCGATGCTCCAGTAACCGGCGACGAGATTGTGCACGGAGTTCGTGAAACGGGTCGGCGACAGCTCGCGCTGCGGTCCGGCGAGCGTGGTGCAGATCTCGTGGCAATTCGCGCCATCGCCGCCGGACGAGGTGAACACGCTCGGCAGGTGCGCCGGATCGAGCGCGGCGCCGCGAACCGCCTCGACCGCGACCGCGAGCGCGAGCCGGACGACGCGTCCGGTGCGCCGCCGTTCCGCGACCGGGAGGATCGATGGCGCCGGCAATTCGCTCACGGCCGGCCGATAGCCGCCGGCGTCGCGCAAGATCCGCGCGGCCGCACGCCAGTCCGGCAAGCCGGGTCCGAGCACGCCGATGCCGTCCACGTAGGCGCCGAGGTTCATCCGGCCGTCCCGAGCACGAGGCAGCAGTTCGCACCGCCGAATCCGAACGAGTGGCTGAGGATCCGTCGCAGCGGCGCCGCACGGTTGTCGGTCAGGTAATTCACGCCGAGGGCGGTATCGACCCGCGTCGTGCCGAGGCCGGCGGGCAGCAGGCCCGCACCCAGGCACAGCGAGCTCAGCACGGCTTCCAGCGCTCCGGCCGCGCCGAGCGTATGCCCGGTCGCGCCTTTGGTCGAGCTGCACGGAACACCGGCTCCGCAGGTCGCGAGCACGGCAAGACTCTCCGCGCGGTCGTTGTTCGGGGTGCCGGTGCCATGGAGGTTCACGTAGTCGACGGCGCGGGCGTCGAGCTGCGCGTCGTCGAGCGCCCGCTCGATCGCGATCCGTGCGCCGAGCCCGTCCGGGTGCGGTGTCGACATGTGGTGGGCGTCGCTCGACTCACCGGAACCGAGCAGCAGCACCGCGTCGGGATCGAGGCTCGGCGGCACGCGCTCGAGCAGCGCGAACGCCGCGGCTTCGCCGACGGACAAGCCGTCGCGCGCGGCGTCGAACGGCCGGCACGGGCCGGGGGCGAGCAATTGCAACGAATGAAATCCGTACAGGGTCGTCAGGCACAGGGAGTCGACGCCGCCGACGAGCGCGGCGTCGATCACGTCCGCCGCGATCATCCGCCGCGCGACCGCGAACGCCTTCGCGCTCGACGCGCACGCGGCGCAGACGGTCGCCGCCGGTCCCGCGAGCCCGCAACGCCGGCGCAGGTAATCGACGGTCGAGAACGCGTTGTGCGTGCCGCGATAGTCGAAATCGGCCGGCAGCGGCCCGTCGACCGGATCGCGGCGGCGATAGGCCCGCTCCGTCTCGAGGATTCCCGAGGTGCTCGTCCCGAGGAACACGCCGACGCGCCGTGGTCCGTACCGGCCGGCCGCCGCGCGCACCCGCTCGAGCAATCCGTCCTGACCCAGCGCGAGTTCCGCGAGCCGATTGTTGCGGCAATCGTAGCGGCGCCACTCGGGCGGCAACGGCTGCGTGTCGGCCCCATCGACCGCGCCGATCCACGTCGGCACGTCGACGCCGTCGAAGTCGCAGGGCCGCAGTCCGCCGCGCCGCGATCGCAGCGAAGCGAGCGTCGCGGTGTTGCCGACGCCGACGCCGCTGGTCGCGGTGAACGACGTGAGCACGAGCGGGGCGCACGGGATCCGGTCCATCGCCGGATTCTATCCCGGAACGTCGAGCGCCCGACGGCGCTCCTGCTCGAGCGCCGCGCGCAACGTGACCGGCACCAGCGCGCGGCGTCGCAGGGCGTCGAGCAACCGCGGCAGCACCACCGGGCCGATCGGCGCGCCGTTCGCCATGCGCCCGGAGTGGCCGTCGTGCAGCAGCAGGATCTCACCGCCCCGCAGCCCGCGCGTCAGTCGCTCGAGCACGCGGTCGGGATCCCGGCTCACGGTGTCGAAGCCGCGGCGCGACCAACTCGCGAGTCGCAGACCGTGACGGGCGAGCACGGGTTCGAGCAGCGGATTGCGCAACCCCGCCGGTGCCCGGAAAAATTCCGGCAGGATGCCGCTGATCGCGGCGATCCGTGCCTGCGCGCGCGCCACCTCGCGACCCAACGCCGCCGGACCGAGCAGTGAAAACACGTGCCGGTGGGTGTCGCTGTGATTCTCGACCGCATGGCCGGCGTCCACGATGCGGCGGACGAGTTCCGGATGGCGGTCGACCCGTGCACCGATGCAGAAGAAGGTCGCCGTGACGCCGCAGCGGGCCAGCGCGTCGAGCATCGCCGGGGTCACCTCGGGGTCGGGCCCGTCGTCGATCGTGACCGCGACCTGGCCGAGCGCGGCCGCGGCCGCGGGCAGTCGGGTCCAGTTCGGTCCGAGCAGGCGGCTCCTCGGCCACAGTCCGGCCCCCGCGAGCACCGAGTGATTGGCGGCGGTGACGCCGAGCGCGAGCGGCCAGGTGGCCGGCCGCGCGATCAGCATCGCGCCCGCCGCGAAGTGCAGCCCCATCGACGCGCGGATCGCCGGCGACGGGATCCAACGGCGCCGCGTCGGGCGATCCTCGTTCACCGTCCGACCCCGGCGTCGAGAAACGCCCCGTCGCCGGCCGCGCGCGGCTTCGGCGCGAGCATCGCCGAGCACAGGAACGCGAGCAGTGCGCCCGGGGCGACCGTGACACCGAGATCGTGCAGCACGGGCACCGGCGCGGTCGCGAGCAGCCCGAAACCGATCACGGTCGCCGCGTTCGCGACCGCGAGCGAACCCGTCATCGAGCCGCCGTCGTCGGCGGCGTGTCGGACGAAGAACAGCGCGTAGTTCGACCCGATCGCGACGATCAGCAGCATCCCGACCAGGTGCAGGATCGTCAACGGGATCCCGGCGAGCGTCAACGCCGCCGCGACCACGCCCACCGCGACGGCAAGCGGTGCGAGCACGCGCAGCGTCCGCCGGGCCGAGCGCAGCGTCGCGGCGAGCAGGCCCGCGATCACCAACACGCCGACCGCCGACGCGCGCAGCGCATTGCGCAGGTAGACCGCGTACAAGCGATTCGCGCCGGCCTCGAGGTCGATCAGCTGCGCGTGGCCCGCCAAGGCCGCGCGGACGCGCTGGCCGTCGATCGGTCCCGGACGGCCGTCGACGAGCGGCGCGCGCAGCGGCAACAGCGCCAGCCAGCGATCGTGACGGCGGAGCATCAGTGCGTCGAAGCCGGCCGCGAGGGGCGTGCCGTCGAGGTCCCGGCGGGTCAGCGGCGCCGCCCGCCGCGCCGCAGCGACGTCGGCGAGGAACGGCGCCAGGGTCGTGTCGCGCACCGGCAAGCCGGCGAGCGCGCGGCGCAGGCGCGCGCGGAGCGTCCGTGCGGCGGGCAACGCGAGCCGCCGCGCACGCTGGGTTGCGCGGCTCGGCAGGATCGCGGCAGGGTCGTCGAAGCCGCCGATCACGCGATCCGCGGTCAGCCGCTCGAGCGATCGCGCGGTCCGCTCGGCGGCCTGCAACGCCGCGTCGCGATCCGGACCCTGCGTGACGACGACGTCGCGCACGTCGGCCGCGCCGAGATCGGCGCGCAGCGCGCCGTCGAACCGGCGCTCGGCGGCCGGCACCGGGCTCAGCGAGGCCAGGTCGTGACTCCACCCGCCGCCATGCGCGAACACCAGCACCGCCAGCGAGGCGAGCGCGAGCGCGCCGAGGATCGCGACGCCGAGCCGCGGCGCCGGGAGCGCGCGGCGCAGGGCCGCGCCGAGCGGCGCGACCGACCGGACCTCGAGCGCGCCCGGCGCGAGGCGCGGCAGCACGTAGCGGGTGGTCGCCGCCGCGGCCGCGAGGCCGCACAGGCAATACACGCCGAGCTGCTCGAGCCCCGGGAACCCGGACCACAGCAATGCGGCGAAGCCGCAGATCGAAGTCAACGCGCCGAGCCGGACGGTCGGCCAATAGCGTTGCCGCCACGCCTCGGGCGCGTGGTCCGATTGCAGGAAGAAGTAGATCGCGTAGTCGACCGCCTCGCCGATCAGCGTGACCCCGAACCCGAGCGTCATGCCCTGGACTTCCCCGAACACCCCGGCGACCGCGGCGACGCCGATCGTCGCCGCGGTCGCGACCGGCAACAGACCGAGCAGCACCGCGGCGGCCGACCGGTACACCAGATACAGCAGTGCGATCACGCACGCCCCGGCGATGCTCGAGAGGCGCACGGCGCTGCGCTCGATCCGCGCGCGTGCCTCGACCGCGAACACCGGCGGTCCGCTCAGGCGCAGCCGCAGGCCGCCGTCCGCGCCGGCGATCGCGCGAAACGCGCTGCGAACCGCCGCGATCGCGCGCGCCTGCCCGTCGGTGTCCGATCCGCTCGCCCGGGTCCGCAGCACCAGCAGCGCGCGCCGGCCGGACCGCGAACACCACACGCCGTCGCACTGCGCCGGGCGTCCGCCCTGGCTCCAGCGCTGCGCGACCTGGGCGGTCTCGCCGGTCGGGTCGTGCGGCAGGAGCGGTGCGAGCCACGGTCCCGCCGGCGTCGCGAGATCCTCGATCGTGCGGCCGATCGCGCGATGCAAGGCCGGCGCCGTGGCCAGGTGCGCCGCCGCCGCCCCGCTCAGCGCATAGCGGTGCTCGAACACGAAGCGCTGTGCGCGCACGAAGCCCGCGCGATCGCCATCGTCGACCGTCGCGAATTCCCGGGACGCGAGCGCGCGCGCGGCCAGCGCCCGCGCGGCGCGAGCGCGATCGGCGGCGTCGCCGCCGTCGATCGCGGCCAGGATCGTCTTCGCGGCCGGCCCCGAGCGCAACAGCGTGCCGAGCAGGCGTTGCCCGGGCGCCGGCCGCGCCGGCAGCAATGCGGACAGATCGGCGACGTAGTGGGCGCGCAGCGCGACCGTCGCCGCCGCGGCGAGTACCGCGAGCCACACCGCGAGCACCGCCCGGTCGCGCAGGCTCATCGCGCCGGGTCCGCGAGGCGCATCACCGAGGAATCGCCGTTCGCCGCGCGGATCACGACGCGGCGCAACTCGCCGCGCGCGCCGTCGATCCGGATCGCGGCGACGTGTCGCGCGAGCGCGGCGGATCGCGGCGTCAGGCGCAGCGTCCAACGCGCGACGCCGCCGCGAAAGTCGACCCGGAAGTCGCGTTGCAGGGCGGCGTCGTCGCCGGCGAGCGTCGCGCGCAAGCTGCCGATCAACGCGGCGAGTCCGTTCGCGTGTGCCAACTCGAGCACCCGCCGCCGGCCGCCGCGCTCGACCGAGAGCCGGTCGCCTTGCGCGACGAGGACTTCCCGGTGAGGCGTGATCAACCGCTCCTCGAGCCGTCCCGGCGCGTCGTAGATCAATTCGCCGGTCGAGATCAGCGGTCGATCGAGGACCGCGAGATCCTGCCGTTCGCGAAACGCGGTCCGGCGATGCGCCTGCGCGCCGAGCAAGCGCATCACGGCGGCGATGCCGTCGGCCGACGGTCCGGTGGGCGTCGCGCGGGCTGTCGTCGCGCCGGTCGACGTGGTCGCGGCCACGGCCACGGTCACGCTCAGTGCGAACGCAGCGACCGCGCCCGCCGGCGACGGCCTCACCGCGCCTCCGGATCGGCGAGGTCCCAGAACTCGTAGAAATTGAACCAGTTGTAAGGGTCGCGACGGCAGTGCGCGTCGAGCAGCGCCGCGTAGCGCTCGATGGCCGCGTCGACCGCGGCGCGGCGGTCGGCGCCGTGGAGCCCGGCGAAGTCGGCGAGCGGCTCGAACACGACGTGATAGCGATTCGCGCCGCGGTACAGGCCCGCCATGAAGATCACCGGGCAGCCGAGCATCGCGGCGATCCGCATCGGTCCGGTCGGCAGCAGCACCCGTTCGCCGAGCAACCGGACCGGACGGCGGGCGTCGCCACCGAGACTGCGGTCACCGAGGATCCCGACGAACTCGCCGCGGTCGAGCCGCTCCGCGATCCGCAGCATCGAGTCGACCTGCCCGAGCGGCACGATCGGCGGCGCCGACTGCGCGCCGATCGCCTCGAACAGGCGGCGCAGTTTGCGCGCATTGTCTTCGTACATCGCCATTGCGATGTGCGCGCCGTCGATCCGCCGGCCGACCGCGCCGACGATCGCGAAGCTTCCGAAGTGGGCACCGAGCAGGATCGCGCCGCGACCGCTCGCCTGTTGGGCGCGCATCAGCGCCTCGCCTTCGATCGAGAGCGCGAGCGAGTCCTCGCGATCGCCCGCGAGGAACACGCGGTCGTGGATCGTCGTCGCAAAATGCAGGAAGTGCCGATAGCGCTCGTGGAGCCGCGGCTCGCGGCCGAGCGCGCGGCGCAGGTAGCCGCGCGAGGCGCGTCGTGCGCGCGGCGCGACCGCGAAATAGTACGCCGTGACCGCGTGCAGGACCGCGCGGCTCGCGCGCCGCCCGAGGCGCAAGCTGGACGCGGCCATCAGCCGCAGCAGCGCGGGGCTGCCGCGCTCGTGGACGCCGAGCCACTCCTCGCGTCGCAGGTTTCCGGGAGGCCGCGCGGGCATCGGGTCGCTCAACCCGCGCCGGCGCGCGGGCGCGAGCGGACCGCGCCGGTGGCGACGGTCCGGGTGCCGCAGCGGATCCGCAGGCGCAGCGTGCCCGAGGCGTCCTCGTCGGCCTCGAGCACGACGCGGTCCCGTGGACGAACCGGCGCCGTGAACTTGAACCAGAGGATCTCGCAGTCCCCGGCGTCGATCCGGCCCTCGTCGGCGAGCCGTTGCAGCGCGGCGTCGAGCAGCACGACGCCCGGCAGCACCGGGTCTCCCGGAAAGTGGCCCGCGTAGGCCGGATGGTCCGCCGCGATGCCGAGATCGATCGGCGGCCGGCGCGGCGCCCCGGTGTCGACGCCGCTCATCGCAGGTCCGCCACGAGCGTGGCGATGGCCTCGCGCGGGAGCTTGCCGGTCGCGTTGCGGGGCAGGCGGTCGACGAACAGCAAGGGTCGCGGCAGGAAAGCCGGATCGATCCGATCGCGCAGCCGGTCGAGCAAGCTCGCCGGATCGAGCGTCGGCGCGACGACCACGGCGGCGAGCCGCGATATGCCGGTCTCGGCGTGGGCACCGTGCGCGGGTTCGAAAAAGGCCCCGTCGATCACGCCGGGGATCGAGTTCAATTGATGGTTCAGATAAGCGAACGAGCTGCGTTTGCCGGCGATCTCGACGAGGTCCTGGGTGCGGCCGTGCAACCGGAATTCGCCGTCCGGCAGCGGCTCGATCACGTCGTACAGCGGTGTGCGTCGCTCCAGGTGGCCGCCGTCGGCATAGGCGCGGTCGGCCTCGAAGCTCAAGCCCACCCCGGGCAGCAGCGTGAAGCGCTCGGTCGCGGCGGTGCGCCGGATCGCGATCTGGCCGGTTTCCGTCGAGCCGTAGATCTCGTGCAGCTCGCAGCGGAAGCGCTCCTCGATCCGCTGCGCGAGGCTGCGATCGAGCGGGGCCGTCGCGCAGATGACCCGATCGAGCACGGGTGCGGCGACGTCCGCCGCGAGCAGCGCGCGCAGATGGACCGGGGTCGAGACCAGCGCCCGCGGCCGCGGGCAGGCCTCGAGCACCGCGACGACGTCCGCCGGATAGAACGGGCGCTCGGCGACGAGTGCGTTGCCGCTCTGCAGGGCGAGGAGAACGGTCGATTCGAACCCGTACATGTGCTGCGGCGGAACGGTGCCGACGAGCGCGTGGCCGCGTCCGTCCGCGATTCGCAAGCGGCCGGCGCCCGCGCGGACGCAGTCCGTCACGCGCCCCCAGGTCTTCGGATGCGGCGTCGGCGCTCCGGTGGAACCCGAGGTGAACACGGTCGCGAACGCCCGCGCCGCGTCGACCTGCGGCACCCGCCAGCCGGCCGCGTGGTCGCGGTCCTCGTCCCGGACGACGACCTTCGGCAGATCGATCGGGCAGTCCGGATCGTCGGTCAGGCAGACGGTGTCCGGCGCCCACTCGAGCAGATCGCGGATCGTTTGCGGGGTGCGCGTCGACGGCAGCACTGCGATCTTCCCGGCGACGATACCGGCCGCGAGCGCGACCGCGAATCGATAGCGGTCCTCGCAGGCGTTCAACCAGTGCGTCGCCGGGGACAGACGCCGCGCGAGCCCGTGGACGTCCTGCAGGAACTCGAGCGCGGTGATCGGCCGACCGCCGCGCCACGCGAGGATCGAGGTCGGCGAGGGGTGGGTGAACAGCGCGACGGTCGCCATCGCCGGCGTCACTCGCGCGGGCGATCGACCTTCGACGAGCCCGAGCGGGCGATCGCGGCCCGGCGACCGCCGCGGGCGACCCTCATTTCGCCCTCCGCGCCGCGACGAAGTCCGCGAGGCTGCGCAGCGACCGAAACAGGCGTTGATCCTCGGCGTCGTTCGCGCGCAGCTGGACCCCGTATTTCTTCGACAGGACCAGCGCCATCTCGAGCACGTCGATCGAGTCGAGGCCGAGACCCTCGCCGTACAAAGGCGCGTCCGGGTCGATCTGGTCGGCGGTCACGTCCAGGTTCAGCGACTCGACGAACAGCGCGGCGATTTCGCGCTGCAAGGCGGCGTCGGCGCATGGAGTCGGTTCGCGCAGCTGCGGCGCATGGTCAGCCATGGAGGGATCGGTTGCCTCGAGATGCCGGAAACGACCGTCATTATAATGGTTCGCGACGCCGTCGCACCCGTCGCGCGGCGAGCCACGGCAGGCGCAGCAGAAAGCCGCCGAGCAGGCGCAGGTGCATCGCGGTCAGGCGCACGTTGTCGCGCCAGTAGCGAAAGTGCGAAACGCCACCGTCGGCCGCCGAAAAATAGCGCACCGCGGCGTCCAGGCCGATCGCCTCGACGCCCCGCCAGCGCAGGCGCACCGCCGCCTCGGCGTCGAAGTCGAACCGGCGCATCGAGCGGCGCGCGCGCATGATCCCGAGGAGCGGCGCGACCGGGTACACGCGGAACCCGAACAGCGAGTCGTCGATGCCGCTCCACAAGGTCTCGAGGTTCGTGAGCACGTTGCTGATCCGCCGCCCGCGAACCCGCAGCGCCGGCGCGCTCGCATCGAATATGGGCCGCCCGAGCACCATCGCGCCGGGTCTCGCGGCGGAGACCGCCATGAACGCCGGAATGCGATCCGCCGGATGCTGGCCGTCCGAGTCCATCGTGAGCGCGTGCGTGAAGCCTTGCGCGTGCGCCGCGCGCAGGCCGTGCAGGATCGCCGCGCCCTTGCCGGCGTTTCGCGGCAATACGAACACCCGCAGCCCGGGATCCCCGGCCGCGATCGCCGAGAGCCGCTCAGCGCTGCCGTCCGTGCTGCCGTCGACGACGACCCAGACGGGGTCCCAGGCCGCTCGCGCCGCCCGGACGGTCTCGTAGACCCGGATCCCGGGGTCGTAGCTCGGGATCAGCACGAGATGGGTCGTGGAGCGCGCCGGCATCGCTCAGTGCCGTTCCGCCGGCGCCGCAGCCGCCGCGTCGCCGAGCGTGGCGCGGAAGTACGCCTCGAGGTCGGCGACCAGGCGGGCCGGGTCGCTGCACGGCGCGAATCGCCGGCCGAGCCGGGCCCGGTAATGGATCGGCAGGCGCGGCGGGTGCGACGGCCGCCAGCGCTTGCCGAGGAACGGTGAATCCGTTTCGATCAGCAGCGTTTGGATCGGCACGCCGGCGCGTTTCGCGATCGCGCCGATGCCGCCGCCCAGCGCGTCGATCGGCGGCCGCGCGGTGCGCGTGCCTTCGGGGAACAGCAGCAAGTGGCCGCCGCGGCGCAGGGCCTCGACCGACTCGCGGATCATCTGCCGCGGCGAGTCGTTGCTCACGTAGCGGGCGAGGCGGGCGCCCCCGCCGAACAGCGGATTGCGGCCGACGCTCGCCTTCATCACGCACGCGAGATTCGGGAACCGGCCGAGGATCACCGGCGCGTCGAGCAGCGTCGGGTGGTTCGGCGCGAGGATCATCGGCGGCGCGTCCCGCAACCCGCTCAAATCGCCGAGATCGAAGCGGTAGGCACCGGCGATCGACAACAGCCACGCGTAGAACCGGAAGCCGGTCATGATCGCGCGCCGGCCGATCACGGTCCCGATCCTCTCCGGGAGCACGGGCCACAGCAGCCAGGCGCAGGTCGACCAGGTGAACGACAAGATCGCGAGGAATGCGAGCGTCGCGGCGTAGATCAGTGCTTCGTAAGCGGCCCGCAGCGGATTCGCCATGAGTTGCCCGCGGCGACGGACGGTCACCCGCGCGGCGCCGGGATCCGGCCGCCGGCCGGCGGCGACGCGCGCCCGCCGCGCGACCTCCGGGTCCCGCTCCCGGCGCGTACGGCTTGCGGCATCCTCTGCGACGTCATAGATTTCCCATCTTATATGGGACCGACGGACGGCTCCAGGCGTCGCGCGGCGGCGACCGCGGTCGCCGCGATTCCCGAAAGCGGTTCAAGCATGCACATATTGATCGTCGAGGATGACCAGGTCGCGAGGGACTATCTCGCGAAGGCCCTGCGCGAGGTCGGCCATACGGTCGACGTCGCGGCGGACGGACTCGAGGGATTGCACCTCGCATCGTCGATCGCGCTGGATCTCGTGATCGTCGATCGGATGCTGCCGAAGCTCGACGGACTCGCATTGGTGCAGTCCCTGCGGGCGACCGGACGCAAGTTCCCGGTGCTGATCCTGAGCGCGCTCGGCGACGTCGACGACCGCATCACGGGTCTGCGCGCCGGCGGCGACGATTACCTCACCAAGCCGTACCACGTGTCCGAGCTGCTGGCCCGGATCGACGCGCTCGCGCGCCGCGCCGAACTCGGCAGCGGCGAGGCCGCGACCAAGCTGAAGCTCGCGGATCTGGAACTCGACCGGATGACGCGGCGGGTCACGCGCGGCGGCAAGAAGATCGAGCTGACCGCGCGGGAGTTCCAGCTGCTCGAGTTCCTGATGCGCCACAGCGGCCAGGTGGTCACCCGCACGATGCTGCTCGAGGGGGTCTGGGACTACCACTTCGACCCGCAGACGAACGTGATCGACGTGCATATCAGCCGCTTGCGGCAGGCGATCGACAAGGATTTCGACAAACCCCTGCTGCATACGGTTCGCGGCGCCGGATACAGCCTCAGCGAAGAAGACTAGTGGACCAGGAACAGGGCTTCCTGGGGGTCCTCACCAGCTCGCCGTTCCGGATCGCGATCGTGTACTCGATCGCGTTCGCGCTCGGCACCGTCGCACTCCTCAGCGGCGTCTATTTCGCGGTGTCGCGGGTCATCGACGGCAGCACCGACAACCTGATCGAGGCGGAGGTGCAGGGCTTGCGCGAGCAGTACCTCGTGCTCTCGCGCAGCGATTTCATCGACCTGGTCGAGCAGCGCTCGCACACCCAGGACGTGCGGGGCGCGGTGTACCTGATGGTCGATCCGCGGATGCGTCCGGTCGCCGGGAACCTGCCGGCGTGGCCGACGATCCCGCCGGGCGAGGGCAAGTGGATCCAATTCAAGGCGATCGTGCCGTATGGCGATCAAACCCGGGTCCACGAGGTCCGCGCGCAGCGGTTCCCGTTGCCGGGGGGATACCGGATGCTGGTCGGCCACGACGTGCAAGAACGCCAGGACGTGAAGAACCTGATGATGCGCGGACTCGTCGCCGCGGTCGTCTCGACGATGCTGATCGGCATCGGCGGCGGCATCTGGATGGGGCGACGGATCCTCGCGCATGCCGGGGCGATCTCCGCGGTCGCGACCCAGATCATGCGCGGCGACCTGTCGCGCCGTCTCCCGGTCCGCGACGCCGAGGACGAGCTGAACACGCTGGCCAGGGAGATCAACGGGATGCTCGACAAGATCGAGCAGCTCACGCTCGGCATGCGCACGGTCCTCGACAGCGCCGCGCACGATCTGCGCACGCCCTTGAACCGGCTGCAATCGACCGCGGAGGCGGCGCTCGCGGGTCTCGGCAAGGATTCCCCCGAACGGCGCGTGCTCGAACGGGTCACCGCCGAGGTGGACCGGATGCGCAGCACCCTGGATGCGCTGCTGCGGATCGCGCTCGCGGAGACCGGCACCGTCGCCCGCGAGGCGGTCGACCTGTCGGCGCTGGTCGCGAGCATCGTCGAGCTGTACGCGCCGGTCACGGAAGAGCGCGGCATCGAGCTGCGCAGCGAGGTGGCCGCCGGAGTCCACATCCAGGGCAGCCGGCAGCTGCTCGCGCAGGCGCTCGCGAACCTGCTCGACAACGCGATCAAGTTCACGCCGGCCGGCGGGCACGTGCGGGTGTTCCTGCGCAACGACGCGACCGGGTCCGAGATCACGGTCGAGGACGACGGGCCCGGGATTCCGGCCGACAAGCGCGAACTCGTGTTAGGGCGTCGCGTACGGCTCGACGAGGCGCGTAAAGTGCCGGGGTCGGGACTCGGGCTGTCGTTGGTCGCGGCGGTCACGAAGCTGCACGGAGCCCGGCTCGTGCTCGCGGACGCCGATCCCGGTCTGCGGGTGTCGTTGAAATTCGCCGTTTGATGGAGGTTGCGATGCTGAGAAGAACGATCCTTGCCGCGAGCGCGGCGTGCCTGTTCTCGACACCCGGTGCGCACGCGGCGTCGATGCCGTCGTCCGGCATCGACCTGCGCTACGTGCTGCCGAACGTGCGGCCCCAGGACGACATCTATCGGCACTTGAACGGCAAGTGGCTCGAGGACTTCCGGATCCCGGCCGACAAGTCCGCGTATTCGATGTTCACCCTGGTGAACGACGAGACCCAGAAGCAGTTGAAGACGATCGTCGCCGGATTGCTCGCGGGCGGCGCCCGGGATCCCGAGGCGCGCAAGGTCGCCGACCTCTATGCAAGCTACATGGACGTCGCGCGCGTCGATGCGCTCGGGGTGTCGCCGATCGAGGGCGAGCTGCGGCGGATCGATGCGCTCACCGACAAGCGCGGCATCGCCGCGTTGATCGCGCATTACAACGAATCGGTCGCGGATGCGCCCTTCGACGCCGGGATCGCACAGGACTCGCGCGCTTCCACCCGCTACGCGGTGTACCTCGCGCAGGGCGGCCTCGGCCTGCCGAACCGCGACTACTACCTCAGCCGGGCGCCGAAGCTGGTCGCGACGCGCGCGGCCTACCTGCGCTACGTGCAGGCGATGTTCCGCCTCGCGGGCCTCGCTCACCCGGCGCGCAGCGCCGCCGAGATCATGCAGCTGGAAACGGCGCTCGCGAAGCTCCAGTGGTCGCCGGTCGCGAACCGCGATCCGGTGAAGACCTACAACAAGACGAGCCTCGCCGATCTGCCGCGCCTGATGGGCGGCTACGATTGGCCCGAGTACCTCCGGGACACCGGCCTCGCGGGCAAGGTGGACTACGTGATCGTGAGCCAGCCGAGCTACTTCACCGGGCTCGGCCGGCTGATCGAGACCACGCCGCTCCCGGTGTGGAAGGCGTACTTCCGCTGGCGGGTGCTGTCGTCGGCCGCGCCCTACCTTTCGCAGACGTTCGTCCGACGGCGGTTCGCGTTCGAGGGCACGGTGCTGAAGGGCACCGAGGTGAACCGGCCCCGCTGGCAGCGCGGCCTCTCGCTCATCGACGTCGCGATGGGCGAGGCGCTCGGGAAACTGTACGTCGCCCGGTATTTTCCGCCGCGCAACAAGGCGCGGATGCTCGCGCTGGTGCATCACCTGATCGAAGCCTATCGGGCCGACATCGCCAAGCTCGACTGGATGAGCCCGCCGTCGCGCGTCGGCGCGTTCGCGAAGCTCGACAAGCTCGCGATCAAGATCGGCTATCCGGACAAGTGGCGCGACTACGGCGCGCTCTCGATCCGTCGCGACGACCTGTACGGCAACGTCGTCCGCGCGACCGAGTTCGAGTTCCGGCGCGAGCGCTCGAAGCTCGGCAAGCCGATCGACCGCACCGAATGGGACATGAGCCCGCAGACGGTCAATGCGTACTACGATCCGACGATGAACGAGGTCGTGTTCCCGGCGGCGATCCTGCAGCCGCCGTTCTTCGACGTGAACGCCGACGAAGCCGCCAACTACGGCGCGATCGGCGCGGTGATCGGCCACGAGATCAGCCACGGCTTCGACGACGAAGGCAGTCAGTTCGACGCGAACGGCAATCTGCACGACTGGATGACGCCGGCGGACCACGCCAAGTTCGCCGCGAAGACGCGGGCGCTGGTCGCCCAGTATTCCCGTTACGAGCCCGTGCCGGGGTTCCACGTGAACGGCAAGCTCACGCTCGGGGAGAACATCGCGGACAATTCCGGCCTGGCGATCGCGTACCAGGCCTACCATCTCGCGCTGCATGGCCGTCCGGCGCCGGTGATCGACGGGATGACCGGCGATCAGCGCTTGTATTACGGTTTCGTGCAGATGTGGCGGGGCAAGGTGCGCCGCGCGCAGCAGATCCTGTGGCTGAAGACCGATCCGCACTCGCCGCCGTACGTGCGCGGCACGGCGCCGCTGCGCAACCAGGCCGGGTTCTACCGGGCGTTCGACGTGAAGCCCGGCGACAAGATGTACCTGCCGCCGAACCAGCGCGTGCCGATCTGGTGACGGGCGCATGGCATCGATGATTCGACGGTCCGGCGCGCGGTCCCCGCCGCCGGATCGCGGAACCATCCCGTCTCGGTGCGATCGAATCGCAGCATCCGGACCCGTCGGCAGGGTCTCGAAACACCACCTCAGGAGAGCACGGCACCATGGATTATCAGACAGCCGAGAACCAGGCGATCCAGCTACAGACTCAGGCGGATCAGGTCGCGCAGGGGGTCAAGGGGCTGGCCGACAAGTTGCAGAGCAAGATCACGGATCCGACCCTCGCGCGGGAACTGGTGCTCGATCTGCGCGAGGCCGCGCTCGCGGTGCAAAAGCAGAACCAGACGACGACCGCGCTGATCGAGCAGATGGCCCAATACATCCACGCGCTCGAGAGCCACGTGGCGTCGATGCCGCAGGCGACGATGCAGCCGCGCGGCTGGAGCGCCCAGCCCTATGCGGCGAGCGGCGGAGGCGGATTCATGGGCAACGTGATGTCGGGGCTCGGCATGGGCGCCGGGTTCGGCCTCGCGAGCGACCTCGTCGGCAGCTTGTTCAACGCGCTGTGAACGCGCCGGATTCCGGGCGGCTCCGGCGTCGCTAGCCGGCGATCGTCTGCGCGCGCTTCGCGTCGAAGACGCGGGCGTCGACCTTGAGGTACGCAACGCGCTCGGACGCGACGACGGCGACGTCGGCGACGCCCGCAACCGTCCGGAAACGCTCGCCGAGGCTGCGTTCGTCGATCGCGCCCGTGCCCGGGATCCGCAGGATCCGCATCGTGAGGTGACTCGGTCGCCGCATCGTCGCGGCGACCAGCAGCCAACCGATCGCGATCGCCGCGGAGCCGGCGAACACGCCGTTCGCGTGGGCGACCTGGTGGATCCAGCCGCCGGCGACGCCGCCGAAGAATATCCCGAGGAATTGCAAACTCGAGTAGATCCCGGTCGCGGTGCCTTTCGCGGCCGGGGGGGCCGTCTTGGTGATCAGGGACGGCAGGCTCGCCTCGAGGACGTTGAAGGCCGCGAAGAACAGCGTGACCGCGGCCAGGAGCGTCGCGACGCTGTGTCCGGCGCGCAGCAGCAGCAGTTGGCTCACCGCGATCGCGGCGACCGCGCCGACGAACACCTCCTTCATCCGCCGCCGCTTCTCGGCGACCACGATCGCCGGGATCATCACCGCGACCGACACGAGCAGCACGGGCAGGTACACGATCCATTGATCGCGGCTGTCGACCCGCAGCTGCGCGTGCAGCAGGCCGGGGATCACCAGAAAACTCGCGGTGAGGATCGCGTGCAGCGCGAAGATCCCGAAATCGAAGCGCAGCAGCTCGCGATTGCGCAGCACCGACAGCAGCATCCCGGGCACCGTCTCGGCATCGCGGTGCACGTGCGAGTCCTGGGGCGCCGGGACGACGAACAGCACCACGACGATGCCGAGCAGCGCGAGCGCGACCATCAGCCAGAAGATGCCGGGGACGCCGGCGATGCCGGCGACGACCGGACCGGTCACCAGCGCGAGCATGAACGAGAAGCCGATCGTGATCCCGACCATCGCCATCGCCTTCGTGCGGCTCTCCTCGCGGGTGAGGTCCGCGACCAGCGCGAGGATCACGGCGCCGACCGCGCCCGCACCCTGCAGCACCCGGCCGAGCATGACGCCGTCGATCGTCGTCGCTCGCGCGGCGATCGCGCTGCCGGCCGCGAACATCAGCAGCCCGATCACGATCATCGGCTTGCGGCCGACCCGGTCGGACAACATGCCGAACGGAATCTGCAGCAGGCCCTGGCTCAGGCCATAGATCCCGAGTGCGAGACCGATCGTGTACGGCGTCGCGCCGGCGAGTCCGCGCGCGTACGCGGCGAACACCGGGTAGATCATGAACAAGCCCAGCAGCCGCAACGAAAACACGGCCGCGAGCGAGAACGCGGCGCGGTATTCCGGTCGGGTCATGGTGATTGGCTCTGGAATTGCGCGGTGTTTCGCGATTGCGCACTTAGGCCGGGGGCGCCGCTCGAAGTTCCCCGCGCGGTTGCGTCCGGGCAACGGCCACGATGATACTTGAATCGTCGCGGTTTCGGGCCAACACTCGGTCTCGCGAGCGGATAATTGCGCAACGGATGGGAGGGATTCAGCCGATGGCCACCGGGTGGGCGGGCGACAATGCCGTCAACGAACAGATCGACGCGACCGTGAAGGACGGTGTACAGCGCGCGCGCAGCCGTCTGCCGACCGGGCCGTCGCTCAGCCATTGCGAGTCCTGCGGCGGCGAGATTCCCGAGGCGCGGCGTGTCGCGATCCCCGGCGTGCGGCTCTGCGTCGCCTGCCAGGCGGAGCGTGACCGCGACGAGGCGCAGTCCAGCGGTTACAACCGCCGCGGCAGCAAGGACAGCCAGTTGCGGTGAACCGGGATCGGCGGGCCGGCGCGCGCTCACGCCCCGGCGAGCTCCCGGGCGAGCGCGCGGAACGCGGGCAGCGTGACGGGATCGTTCGCCGCGCTGGTCGCGACCGGATGCGATGCGAAACGGGCGATCACCAGTTCCGCGCCCGGCGCGACGTACAGGCGCTGTCCGTGGATCCCGCGCGCCTCGAACGTGCCGAGCGCGTCGTGCGCGATCCACCACATGCTCCGATACGAGTAGCCCGGCAGCAGCGGGTATTCGGTGGCGGAGAACTTCGACGGGTCGGAGCCCGCACGAATGTCGGCGACCACGGCGGCCGGGACGATCTCGGTGCCGTCCCAATCGCCTTCCCGACGCATCATCTCGCCGAACCGCGCGACGTCGCGCAGGCAGGCGTTCAGCCCGCCGCCGCTCATCTCGACGCCGATCGAGTCGACGCCGAGGTACGCGTCCTCCTCGCAGCAGAGCCGTGACCAGATCCTGCGCGACAGCGTATCCGCGAGCCCGAACCCGGTCACGCGCTTCATGATCCAGCCGAGCACCTCGGTGTTCACCGTCTTGTACTCGAAGGCGCGGCCATGCTCGCCCTGCCGGCGCAGCGTGACCAGGAAGTCGTAATAATTCGTCGGACCGTGATCGCCCGCGCGGCGCGGCCGCAGTCCGCCCGCGCGCGCGTAGGCCCAGATCTCGGCCTTCGGGTCCTGGTATTCCTCCGAATAGGCGACGCCGACCTGCATGTCGAGCAAGTGCCGCAGGGTCGCTTCCCGATATCCCGAATCCGCCATTTCCGGCAGGTAGTAAGGCACCGTCCTGGTCTCGTCGAGCGCTCCTTCGTGGATCAAGGTCGCGGCGACGGTCGCGGCGTAGGACTTCGTGATCGAAAAGCACGCATGCGGCCGATGCGCGTCGAGGGCGCCGAAGTAACGCTCGTAGACCGGTACGCCCCGGTGCAGCACCAGGATTCCGTCGGTGTACGTGTCCGCGAGCGCGTCCCGCCACACGCGGCGCCGTCCGTCGAGATCGACGAACCCGAGCGCGTCGATCGACGCTTCGGTCGACGGGTCCGGGGCCGGCCACCGGACGTTCGCGTGATCGCCGCGCCAGACGCGGGCCGTCGGCACGAGCTCGCGCAGGTGCGACAAGCTCCAGCGCAGCTGCGGAAACTCGAGGAACCGGTCGTCCTCGAAGCGGATGCGCCGCTCGGGCGGCGGCGGGGCGCCGCGCATCCAGCCGAGCCGGATCGGGTCGGATGCCCCGGCGTCCGGGTACTCGACGCCGTCGAAGCTCGAAGTACCCTGCGTCACGCCCCGCGTTCCCAGCCCCGAGCTCATTCGATCGGCGGCGGCGCCGAGACCTCGATCGGCTTCCCGGCCGCGAGCGTCGGCGCGCCCGCGGCGTACGCCGCCTGATCATAGGCGGCGACGTCGCCCGCGAGCAGCGCGTCGTAGGCCGCGAGCTTCGCGTTCAACGCGGCCGCGACCTCCTTCTCGATCTCCCGCAGCGGCGCGGTCGGCGCTTGCGTGCCGAGATCCGCGAACACCTCCGCGTTGCGGTCCACCGCGCCGTGCAGGTCGGTCAGCTGGTGCAGATCGTCCTCGGGGACCGTGTGCTGGACCTTGGGGTCGTACATCGAGTCCTTGAGCTTGCCGAGCTTCGCGGTCAGCGCCCGCGCCTGCGCGACCAGCGCGGCCTGCGCCTTCGCGCGCGCCTGGAGCGAGGCGTCGATGCTCGCGGACTCCTTCGCGACGGAATGCTGATACGCGCCGAGTTGCGCCTGCATCGCGCTGATCCGGTTCAGCATCCGGTTCATCGCATCGGCTTGCGCGCGGGTCACGAGCGCAAGCTGCAGCGACTCGGTCTGCGCCTGCAAGGCCGGCGGCTGATTCGGGTCCGCCTCGACGCGCGCCGGCACCGACTCGGTCCGCCCGGCCGCGGTCACCCGAATCGTGTAGACGCCGGGCAGCACCTGCGGCCCGCGCGGACCTCGTTCCCACGCCGGCTGCTTGCCCTCGACCGAGGGTTTCTCGAAATCGATCGGGGTCGGCCCGTCGTAGCGCATGTCCCAGACGAAGCGATTCAAGCCGCTGCGCGCGGCGCCGTAGCGGGTTGCGATCAGGCGGCCCTTCGCGTCGCGAACACGGATCCTGACCGGCGTCTGATGCAACGCCTTTTGTTGCGCATCCGCCTCGAGCTTCTTCGGCAGGCTGTAGTCGATCATGACGCCATCCGGCGCGTTCGGCGTCACGAACGCGGGTTCCGCGCCCTCACCGCGTTGCCAGCGCTGGAATTCGACCCCGGCGCTCGGCGTGTAGACCGCGAGATGCGGCGCGAGGGCGGCGGGATCGAGCTCCGCGACCGCCGCGAAATGATCGAGCACCCACAAGCCGCGGCCGTGGCTCGCGAGCACGAGATCGCCGCGCACGAACTTCAGATCGAAGACCGGCATCGTCGGCAGGTTCGACTTCAGCCGGGTCCAGTGGCCGCCGTCGTCGCGGGAGATCCACAGTCCGGTCATCGTGCCGGCCGCGAGCACGTGCGGATCGTCCGGATCCGAACGGACGACGAGCACCGACGCATTCGCCGGCAAGCCGGCACCGATGCGCCGCCAGTGGTGGCCGTAATCCGTCGTCGCGTAGACGTACGGCTTGTCGTCGTTCAACTCGTGGGCGTCGAACGCGAGGAACGCGGTCCCGGGATCGGTCGGCGACACGTCGATCTGGTACACGCGAGCCCACGCCGGCGCACCCGGCGGCGTCACCGTTTTCCAGTGTTTCCCGCCGTCGCGCGTGAGCGAGACGACCCCGTCGTCGCTGCCCACCCAGAGCACCTGCGGATCGCTCGGCGCGATCTGCACCGACAGGATCGTGTCGTAGGTTTCGGCACCCGACAAGTCGTAATGGATCGGTCCGCCGGACAACTGCTGCTTCGACTTGTCGTTGCGGGTCAAGTCGGGACTGATCGCGCGCCAGTGCAGCCCGCCGTCCGTGGACTGCAGCAGCACGTTGCCGCCGATGTACACGGTGTTCTCGGCCTTCGGATCGACCGCGATCGGCGGCGTCCAGTTGAAACGGACCTTCTGCTGCGACGGCGGCAGGTCGTCGATGTACCCGGGACCGTGCAGGTACGGCATGATGAACAGCGTCTGCTTGGTCCTGCGGTCGAAGCGCACGATCTCGCCGTCTTCGGCGTCGGCGTAGATCACGTCCGGATTCGATGGCGCCGGCACCACGTACTCGCCGTCGCCGCCGACGACCGTGAACCAGTCGTTCCCGGAGACGACGTCGTCCGCGAGCGACGAGGACGGCCCGCACCAGCCGCTGTTGTCCTGCAGGCCCGCGCACAGGTCGTACGGCGTGCGGCTGTCGGCCGAAACCATGTAGGCCTGCTCGATCGGCATCCCGTCGAGGAATCGCCAGGTCTTGCCGCCGTCGAGCGACAGGTACGCGCCGCCGTCATTGCCCTGGATCATGCGCTCCGGGTTCTGCGGATCGATCCACATCGCGTGGTGGTCGACGTGCACGTTCTGATCGATCACGCGCACGGTCCTGCCGCCGTCGTCCGATTCCAAGAGCTGGAAGCCGAGGAAGTACACCCGATCGGCGTCGTCCGGCGCGACCTCGAGCGTCGTGAAATAGAACCCGCGCACGTTCAGCGCGTGATTGTCGGTGACTTCGTGCCAGTGGTCGCCGAGGTCGTCCGATACGAACAACGCGCCCTTGCCGGTCTTCGCCTCGAGGACCGCGTAGACCCGCTGCGGATCGCTCGGCGCGATCGCGAGCCCGATCCGGCCGATCGGCGATGCCGGCAAACCCTTCGTCAACCGCTTCCAGGTCGCGCCGCCGTCCGTCGAGCGCCAGATGCCGGAACCGGGACCTCCGTCGTGCAGCATCCAAGGCCGGCGATACGCCTGCCAGGTCGCCGCGAACACGACCTCGCCGTTGCCGGGCTGCATCGCCACGTCGATTGCACCGGTGTGATCGTCGACGAACAGGCTCTTGCGCCAGGTCTTGCCGCCGTCGGTCGTCTCGTAGACGCCGCGGTCCGGATTCGGTCCCCATTCGTGTCCGAGCGCAGCGACCACCACGTGGCGAGGATCGTGCGGATCGATCGCTATGCGGGCGATCTGCCCGACGTCCGCGAGACCCATGCGCTTCCAGGACTTGCCGGCGTCGGTCGACCGGTAGAGGCCCGCGCCCGGGATCACGTCGTTGCGGATGTTGGCCTCGCCGGTGCCGACCCACACGAGGTTCGGATTCGACGGCGCGACCGCGATCGCGCCGATCGAACTGGTCGCTTCGTGCTCGAAGATCGCCTGCCAGGACAAGCCGCCGTCGGTCGTCTTGAACACGCCGCCACCGGCCGCGCCGACGTAATAGACCCGCGGGTTGCCGGGTATCCCGGCGACCGCGGTCACGCGGCCCCCCGCGATCGCGGGGCCGAGGTTGCGGAATTTCAAGTGCGCGAAAACATCCTTCGGCTCGGCGGATGCGCTGCGCACGACCGTGACCGCGCCGAACGCGGCACCGGCGCACCAGGCCATCGCGACGGCCGCCGATCGAAGCGAGCGGGACGTGATTTTCATCGTGACAACCTCCGGGCGCATCGGATGCGCGAAAGCGCCAATATTAACCGTCCTCGCGCGCGTGACCAACCCGGGCGGGGCGGACGACCCCCGGCGCTCAGTGCGCGTGCGCCAGCACCTGGAGGCCACCGCGCCAGATCATCCGCAGCGCGACGTAGAGCACCATCGCGAGACCGGCCCAGGCGAGCCACCGCCGCCGCTCGAGCAGCGCCGCGATCGCGTTCGCCGCGACGCCCATCAGCACGATCGAGACGACCAGCCCGGCGACCAGGATCCCGACGTGCCCGGCGGCCGCACCGGCGACCGCGAGCACGTTGTCGAAACTCATCGAGAGATCCGCGACCACGATCTGCGCGACCGCCTGGCCCAGGGACTTCGGTGGCTCGCGATCCGAGTCCCGATGCGGCCGGCGGCGAAGCTCGCGGTACATCTTCCACGCGACCCACAGCAGCAGCAGCCCGCCCGCGAGCACGAGGCCGATGACCGCGAGCAAGCGCAGTGCGATCACGCTCAGTCCGATGCGCAGCAGGGTCGCGCCGAGCACGCCGGCCGCGATCGCGGACCGGCGGCGCGGTTTCGGCAGGCCCGACACCGCGAGGCCGACCACGACCGCGTTGTCGGCGGTCAGCGCCAGGTCGATCAGCAAGACCTGGAGCAAAGTCGCTAGCGGATCGATCGTGGCGCTCGCGTCCATCGCGCTCCCGAGGTGGTTCCGGCGGTCGGCGGGCACCGCCGGGGCGGATCGCCCGCCGGCTCGCGGGCGCCGTTCGCCGCATTGTAAGCTGTCGGCCCGCGCGACACGGGCGCGACGGACGAAACCGAAGGAGAGTTCGGGATGGGTGTGCGCATATTCGGTCTACCCCACTGCGATACCTGCCGCAAGGCGCGGCGCTGGCTCGAGCGGGCCGGGATCGCGCACGCCTTCGTCGACTACCGCGCGGAGCCGGTCCCGGGGGAGACCTTGCGCGACTGGGCGAAGCGGCTCGGCGGATGGGAGCGGCTCGTGAACAAGAGCGGCACGACGTGGCGCACGCTGCTGCCCCAGCGCAAGAATCCCGCGAGCGATCCCGAATGGCTGCTCCTGCTCCTGGAGCATCCCGCGCTGATCCGCCGGCCGGTGCTGGTGCGCGAGGACGGCGCCGTCACGGTCGGCTTCAGCGCGGCGGGCTACCAAAAGCTCTTCGCGATCAGTTCGGCGCAGGTCCCTTGACCGCGGTCACGAAGCCTCGCGGACGCACGGCGTGCGCGAACGCCGCCCGCACCTCGCCGGCGGTCAGCGCGAGGTAGCGTCGCGCGGCGATCGTCATCGCGTCGAGCGGCTTGCCTTCGATCGACAATTGCAGCAGCTCCCGGCCGATCGCGCCGAAGCTCGATTCCCCGAGCGGAATCTGCCGCAGCAGGATGCCCTTCGCGCGGTCGAGTTCCGCCGCCGTGACCGGGGCGCTCTGCATCCCGGCCAGGTCCCGCACGACGATCGCCCGGGCCGCGGCGACCTTGTCCGGATCGGCGCCGAACGACACGGTGTAGGTGCTGCGGTGCTTGCCGTAATCGAAATTCGTGCCGACCGTGTAGACGAGCCCCGTCCGGTCACGCAGGTCCCGGTACAGGCGGGACGCGTAGAAGCCCCCGCCGAGGATCTCGTTCCCGAGATTCAGCGCGAAACGCGCCGGATCGTCGCGGGTCACCGGGATCATCTCGCTCATCCGCACGCCGTCCTGGCTCGCGCTGCGGTCGGGCACGACCAATCGCCCCGGTCGGTTCGGCGGTACCGGTCCGTAGTCGACCCGCGGTTTCGGACCGTGCGCGGTCCAACCGCCGAAGGCCGCGGCGACGACGCGCTTCGCGTCCGCCGGCCGGATGTCGCCGACGATCACGATCGTCGTCATGTCCGGGCGGAACGTGCGCGCGTAATATCGCGCGACCTCGGCGCGCGTGAGCTTCGCGAGATTCGCCGGCGTCGCGTGGCGCAGTTGCGGATCGGCCGGGGGCAGCAACGCCTTGCCGAGGCCGAGTTCCAGCAGGAACCCCGGCGAACGCAGCTGTCCGGCGACGAAGCCCGCCTCTTGCGCGCGCACGATCCCGAACGCCTTCGGCGGCAACGCCGGATGCAGTTCGCCGTCCGCGAGCAAGCCGATGCCGGCGGCGAAATGCGTGGACGGTACCGCGAGCGAGAAACTCGAACCCAGGCTCGCCGTGGCACTGATGCGATCCAGCGCGCGCTGGAATGCCAGGCGATCGAGGCTCGGGGTGCCGTAGGCGAACAGGCCGTCGAGCACGCCGGCGACCCCTTCCTCGCCCGTCGGCGCTTCGAGATCCTCGTTGGTCTTCACCTGGCCGTACACCTCGACCGTGTGGCTGATCGCCTCGGGTTGCACGATCAGCTTCAGCCCGTTCGGCAGCGTGTACGCCACCGGCGCGAGCGTCGAGCGGGGTACCGCGAGCCGCGCGAACGAACGCGCCGCCCACGCGGGGAGCCGGACGGATCCTCCCGGGGTCGATGAGAAGGTCTCGGCGCCGCCGAATCCCTTGCCCGTGACCGGCTTGCCGGAGCTCTGCGGCGTCAGGATCGCGGCGATCTCGTGCGCCGGGGCGAAGGTCGCCTTCGCGAGCGCGTTCACCGCCTGGGGCGTGACCGCCGCGATCGCCGCCCGGATCTCGTCCGGCGAGCCGAGATGCTGGAATGCGAGCGCATCGGACCACGCATTCGCCAAGCCGTCGATCGAGTTCCTCTGGAAGTCCAAGCTCGCGATCGCCTTGCGCTTGGCCGCCGCGACGAGCGCGGGATCGATCCCGCCATCGGCCGCGTTCGCCAGGATCGCGCGCATCCGAGAGAGCACCGGGGCGGGATCGGCGCCGCGCGCGAAGATCCCGACCGCCATGCCGACGCCGGCGCGAGGCATCGCCTGATCGAAGAACCCGCCGTACAGCGCGGTACCGTCCATCCCCATCCCGTAGAGCGGTGCGCGCTTCGAGTCGAGCGCCGCGCTCATCACCAGCGCGGTCGCATAATCGGCGGAACGCAGGCCCGGCATCCGCCAGGCGAGGTAGACCGAGCCGTACGGGCTGTCCGTCGGCAGCCGCATCGTCTCGGCCGTGGCGGTGTGGAACTCGAACCGCGGGCGCGGCGGCAGGGGCTTGCGCGGAATCGGTCCGAAATCGGCCTTGACGCTGGCGAGCACCGCGGCCGGGTCCACGTCGCCGGTGATCACCAGGATCGCATTGTTCGGCGCATACCAGCGGCCGTAGAACCGCTTCAGCCGCGCCGCAGTCGTCCGCTCGAACGAGGGCCGCGTCCCGAGCGGCGTGTGCGCGTAGGGCGTGCCCGCGAACAAGCGCGCCTGCAGCGCCTCGTAGAATTTGTAACTGGGATTCGACAGATCGTGCGACACCTCTTGTTCGATCGCGCCACGCTCCTTCGCCCATTCCGCGGGCGCGGCGTCGAGACCGCTCATGCGCGCCGCCTCGACGCGCAGCGCGACGTCGAGATCCTGGGCCGGCGCGAGGAAGTAGTACTGCGTCACGCTCTGGGTCGTGTCCGCGTTGAAGGCGCCGCCCATGTTCGCGGCGATCGCCGCCAGCTGGTCCTTCGAGAGCCCCGGGCTGCCGCGGAACATCATGTGTTCGACCGCGTGGGCCGTTCCCGGAAAATCGGCCGGCGCCTCGTCCGAGCCGACGAGGTAATTGACCTCGGTGGTCGCGACCGGCGCGAGCGGATCGCGCACGACGACCACCCGCAGGCCGTTCGCGAGCGTCGCGCGCGTGACGTCGCGCCCGTCCGGCGACGGGGTCGCCGCGAATGCGCCGGCCGCGAGCAGCGTCGCCGCGACGGCGATCCCGATCCTTGCAAAGCGTGTTGCCATCGAATTCGTCCTTTCGCCCGTCGTGCGTGCCGCACGGCTCGTTGGACCACCCCGCGGCGAATTGGTGCGGCGGCTCGCCGGTCTTTTTTGGAGGCCGCTTTCGCGGCGAAGCATACAATACGGGCGAGGAGCGGCCACCGGCCGCCGACGGATCGTCGTGACGATCGGAGGGGCCCTGGCGTGAACGCGACCGATAGCTTCAGTGCCGATTATCGCGAGGCGCGCGCCAAATTTCGCGCGGCGGCGGCGCGGGCGGGCGGGGTCCTCGATCGGGCGAACCACCCGGAACGCGGCCCGGACGGCGGCGATCTGTCCACCGACGTCGCGTGGTTCGGGCCGCGGGATGCCGAGCGGGTGCTCGTGATGATCGGCGCGACGCACGGCGTCGAGGGATTCTGCGGATCGGGTGCGCAGATCGATTGGCTGAATCGCGGCGAAGCCGCACGGTTGCCGCGAGGCTTCGGCGCACTGCTGATCCACGCGATCAACCCCTATGGGTTCGCCTGGTTGCGGCGCGTGACGCACGAGAACGTCGATTTGAACCGCAATTGGATCGATTTCTCGAAGCCGCCGCCGGAAAACGCCGACTACGAGGCGCTGCGGATCGCGCTGTGTCCGGCGGAATGGACCGACACCTCGCTCGCGGCGAGCGCGGCGGTGCTGCAGGCGTTTGCGGCGCGTGCCGGGAAGCCGGCGCTGCAGCGCGCGATCTCCGCCGGCCAGTACCGCGACCGCGACGGTATTTTCTACGGGGGCGACGCGGCGACGTGGTCCCGGCGCACCCAGACCGCGATCTTCGAGACCTATCTGGGCCGTGCCGCGCACGTCGCGATCCTGGATTTCCATACCGGGCTCGGACCGCGCGGTTACGGCGAGCGGATCGTCACCGCGATGCCCGGAAGCGACGCCTACCGGCGCGCGGCCGACTGGTACGGCGCGGCGATCACGTGTCCGTTCGATGCGACGTCGACGTCGGCGCCGATCGTCGGCGACGGACTCGGCGCGGCCGCCGGCGTGCTGCCGCGGGCGCAGGTCACCGGCGTCGCGCTGGAATTCGGCACCGTCCCGCTCGAGGAGACCCTGTACGCGGTTCGCGCGGATGCCTGGCTGCACGCCCGCGGCGACCCGGCGAGCGAGTCCGGGCGCGCGCTCAAGGCACGCGTGCGCGCGGCGTTCTACGACGACCGGGACGACTGGAAGGGCATGGTGGCCGGTCAGTCGTTGCTCGCGACGCGAGAGGCCATCGCCGGGTTGTCGCGCGCCTAGGCGATGCGCGCGGCCGCCGCGCGGGCCTGGATTTCGCCGAGTCGCGACCGGGTCTGCGGGGACAGCGGCGGCGGTGCGTGGGTGGCTTGGATGCGCCGCAGGTCGAGATCGATCCGCGCCAGCAGATCGAGCAGCGGCCGGCCGTTGCTGCGGGTCGGCAGCATCGCGCCGAGGTAGCGCGCCGGCCAGACCTCGTCCCGGCAATGCGACGCGGTGTGATCGAGCGCGAGATAGTTGCCGCGCGGCCCGACCGCGCGCATCACGTCGAGCGCGATCGATTCGGCATCGACGGGGATGCCGCGCCACAGGCTGCGCAGCAGCCCGGCGAGTTCGTCGCACAGGCACAGGGCGTGCAGCGAATAAGTGATGCCCTCGTCGAGCGAGCCGAGGTAGTCGAGGGTCGCGGGCCGGCTGAAGAACACCTGCATCAGGCTCGCGCCGATCTCCCAGACCGCGTCCTGATTGAAGGTCGGCGCCGAGGCCTGGCCCGCGTAGCCGGTGAACGAGGGAATCCCGAGGCGGCGCCGGATCTGATGCATCGCGAGGTCCGCGAGCGTCGCGTGGCTGAAGTGACCGATCCCGCCGGTCGCGGGTTCCATGAAGCTCACGTCGGAGCTGCCGATCACGAACGCACCCGGGCGCACGAGCTGGCCGAGCACCATGCCGGCAAAATCGGTGGCCAGGCTGTTCACGATCGCGCCGGACACGGTGATCGGCGTCGAGGCGCCGCCGATCGGCAAGGTGCCGACGCTCACGGGTACGCCGGATCGGGCCGCGAGGATGATCTGGTCGCCGTGGGTCCGCCAGTACCCGAGCGGCAGCGGCGTGACGATCTGCAGGAAATACGGGCGCTCGGCGAGCGCCTCGCGCGAGCCGCGCACGGCCGCGGCGAGGTCGATCGCCACCCCGAGCGAGGCGGCGTGCTCGCACAGATATTCGAGCGGCTTGGTGGTGTTCTGGACCATCACCGCGAATTCGTTGATCTCGCCATCGGCGTCGGATCGCGGCACGTCCTTGCAGGCCACGCAGACCGCGTCGATGTTCGGCAACGCATCCGCGAGCCGGGTCACGGCCGCGAGGTCGTCCGCGGTGCTGTCGCGGGGCGCGGCGTCGGCCGCGTCGCAGACCTTGATGCAGGTCATCCCGGGGATGAACCAGGTGTGCGCGGCGTCGAGATCGAGCCAGGCATCGGCGTCGCGGTTCCACAGGCGCGCGCGCCGGCCCACCGTGCCGAGCGCGGCTCGCACGAGCCCGGGGTCGAAGCGTACGACCCCGTCGACGCTCACGTCGCAGCCCGCCGAACGCAGGATCTGGCTCGCCTCGGTGTCCGGCTCGAACAGGCAGCCCGAGTCGCGCAGCAAGCTGACGGCGGCGTCGATCAGGCGATCGACCGTGGCCGCGTCGAACGGCTCGTACGGCGGGGTCGGGCCGCGATGCAGGCCCCGATCGGCGGTCGCGGCCGCGGCGGCCGACGCGGCTCGCCGATGCAACGTCGGACGGTGCGCCAAGGGTGCGCTCCTCAGGCAAGTTATATGAAAATATATTAAATTATATGATCATATAATTCAGGACGCCATTCCGGTCCGTCGACCGAAGCGCCGGCGGTCGGGAGCAGGCGCCGCTCGGCACCCGAGGACACATTGCCGATGGACGCTCGATTTGCGCCGCTGTTCGAACCCCTGCGGATCGGGCCGGTCACCGCGCCGAACCGCTTCTACCAGGTCCCGCACTGCACCGGCATGGGGCATGCCTTGCCGCACACCCTGGCGGCGCTGCGCGAGGTGAAGGCCGAAGGCGGCTGGGGCGTCGTCTGCACCGAATATTGCTCGATCCATCCGAGCTCGGACGATCATCCCTACCCGTTCGCTTCCATCTGGGACGACGGCGACGTTGCCAACCTGGCCAGGATCGCCGCAGGCGTCCACCGGCACGGCGCGCTCGCCGGGATCGAGTTGTGGCACGGCGGCAGCTACGTCGCGAACCTGGCGACGCGCGCGGCCTCGCTCGGCGTGCGCTCGATGCCGTCGCGGGAGGACCCGATCCAGTCGCAACGCATGGATCGCGCCGACATTCGCCGCCTGAAGGAATGGCACCGGGCCGCCGCGCGCCGCGCGCGCGAGGCGGGCTTCGACATCGTGTACGTGTACCCGACCCACGGCTACCTGCTCGCGGAGTTCCTGTCCCGAAGCCTGAACGACCGGCGGGACGAATATGGCGGGCCGCTCGCGAACCGGGCGCGCTTGTTCCGTGAGCTGCTCGAGGAGACCCGCGACGCGGTCGGCGACCGCTGCGCGGTGGCGGCGCGATTCTCCGCCGACGGCCACGGCGACGAGCACTTGACCGGCGAGGAGGCGCACGAGCTGCTCGCCTCGCTCGGTCCGCTCGCGGATCTGTGGGACCTCGTGATCGGCGACTACGAGGAGGAAATGGGGTCGTCGCGCTTCGTCGAGGAAGGCGCGCTCGAGAGCCGCGTGCGCGCCGCACGGGGGCTCACCGGCCGGCCCGTCGTGAGCGTCGGGCGCTTCACCTCGCCGGATGCGATGCTGCGCCAGGTTCGCAGCGGCGTCGTCGATCTCGTCGGCGCGGCGCGCCCCTCGATCGCCGATCCGTTCCTGCCGCGCAAGATCCGCGACGGCCGGATCGACGAGATTCGCGAGTGCATCGGCTGCAACGTGTGTTATGCGCACGATGCGCGCGGCGCGGCGATCCGCTGCACCCAGAACCCGACGATCGGCGAGGAGTGGCGCCGCGGCTGGCACCCCGAACGCGTTCCGGACGGGCGCGGCTCGGTGCTGATCGTCGGTGCCGGCGCGGCGGGGCTCGAAGCCGCGCACGTGCTCGGGCGCCGCGGTTTCGACGTGTCGCTCGCCGACCGGGAGCCGTTGCCCGGCGGACGCGTCAGCCGCGAGAGTCGTCTGCCGGGGCTTGGAGCCTGGGCGCGGGTGCGCGACTACCGGGTCGGCCAGATCGCCCGGATGGCGAACGTCGCGACCTACTACGGCAGCGCAATCGACGCGGCGACGATCCGCGAATTCGCCGTCGATCACGTGCTGATCGCGACCGGCGCGCGCTGGCGGCGCGACGGGACCGGTCGCTGGCACGCGCGCCCGATCGCGCTCGGACCGGAGCGCGTGTATACGCCGGACGACGTGATGGACGGCCTCCGGCCCCAGGGCCGCGTCGTCGTCTTCGACGACGATCACTATTACCTCGGCCCGGTGATCGCGCTCGCGCTCGCCGGCGCCGGCGCGCACGTGCGCTACGTGACGACCGCCGGTCGAGCCGGCGAATGGAGCAGCCACACGGCCGAGCAGCGGCGCACGCAACGCGGAATGCTCGAGGCGGGCATCGAGATCCTGGTCAGCACGGCGGTCGTCGGGTTCGACGGCGCGACGCTGCGGGCCGAGTGCGTGTTCACCGGCCGCGGCGCGGCGTGGGGCGCCGATGCGCTGGTGCTCGTCACGTCGCGGGAGCCGGACGATGCGCTGCACGCCGCACTCGCCGGACCCGGCGGCGCCGCGCCGGACTCCCGGGTGGTGCGCATCGGCGATTGCCGCCAGCCGTCGATCATCGCCGCCGCCGTGTACTCGGCGCATGCGGTCGCGCGCGACCTCGGTCTCGGCGTCGACCGGCCCGTCGCCCGCGATCGCGTCCTGATCGAGCGCTGAGCGCCCGTCGCGCCGCGTGCGCGACCGCGGCGCCGGGCCCCTCCGGGCGGACGCTCGCTGCCTTTATACTGTGCGGGCGGGAATCGGCGCTCGAGCGAGGCGGCAGCGATGACGATGGCGACGGCGGAGGCGGTGCGGAAGGCCGCGGGGTTCAAATGCCGTTTCTGCGGCGGGGGCGACGCGTCGACGTTCGCGGATCTCGGAACGTCGCCGCTGGTCCAGAGCTTCCTCGAGGCGGGCCGGCTCCACGCGATGGAGCCGTTCTATCCGCTGCACGCGCGCGTCTGCCACGCGTGCCTGCTCGTGCAACTCGACGAATTCGTCGCGCCCGCGGAGATCTTCAGCGAGTACGCGTACTTCTCGTCGTTCTCGGATGCCTGGATCGCGCATGCCGCCCGCTACGCCGAGCGGATGCGCGAACGCCTGCGGCTCGGCGCCGGCAGCCTGGTGGTCGAGATCGCGAGCAACGACGGCTACCTGCTGCGCCACTTCGCCGCGGCCGGCGTACCGGTGCTCGGGATCGAGCCGGCGGCGAACGTCGCTCGAGCGGCGGTCGAGGCCGGGGTCCGGTCCGACGTGTCCTTCCATTCCCGCGCGAACGCCGCGCGGATCGTCCGCGAGTTCGGTCAGGCGGATCTCGTGATCGGCAACAACGTGCTCGCGCACGTGCCGGACCTGAACGATTTCGTCGCCGGCCTGAAGCAGCTGATGAAGCCGGGCGCCGTGTTGACGATGGAGTTCCCGCACCTGCAGCGGCTGATCGAGGAGAATCAGTTCGACACGATCTACCACGAGCATTTCAGCTACTTCTCGTTCTCGACCGCCGCTCGCGTGTTCGCGGCGCATGGGCTCACGCTGTTCGACGTCGAGGAGCTGCCGACGCACGGCGGATCGATTCGCATCCACGGGCGGCACGCCGACGATCAGACGAAGCCGCCGACGGAGCGGGTCGCGCGGATGCGCGCGCAGGAGCGGCAGCTCGGGCTCGAGGATCTGGCGACCTACCGCCGGTTCGACGAGCGGGTCAAGGCGACGAAGCGCGACATCCTGGAGTTCCTGATCGACCTGAAGCGGCGAGGCAAGACGATCGTCGGTTACGGTGCGCCCGGCAAGGGCAACACGCTGCTCAATTATTGCGGCATCCGTACCGACTTCCTCGATTACACGGTCGACCGCAATCCCTACAAGCAGGGCCGGTTCACGCCGGGAACCCGCATTCCGATCCACGCGCCCGAGCGGATCCGCGAGACGAGGCCGGACGTCGTGCTGATCCTGCCGTGGAACTGGCGCGAGGAGATCGTCGATCAGATGGCCTACATCCGCGAATGGGGCGGGCGCTTCGCGGTCCCGATCCCCCGTCCGCAAATCCTGCCGTGACGGACGGCGCCCCACGATCGATGCTCCGCGCGGGCATCATCGCGGTCGCGCTGATCCTGACCGGCGTGCACGTCGCGCTCGCCGCGGGAACGCTGGCGTACCGTGTGTCGATCGCAGCGACGGGCAACGGCGGCCTCGACGCCGCGCTCGCGGCGACCGCGGAGTTGCAGACGCTGCGCGGGACGGCGCCGGTCGGTCCGTTCGGGCTGATCGTCCGCGCGCGCACCGACGTCGACCGCCTGAAGACGGTGCTCGACAGCTTCGGGTATTACCAGGCGTCGGTCACGATCACGATCGACGGGCGGCCGCTCGCCGATCCACGGCTCCCGGAAAACCTGGCGCAGCTCCCGAAAGGCCATGATGCGAGCGTCGCCGTCGGGTTCGCGCTCGGACCGCGGTATCGCCTCGGGCGAATTTCCATCGACGGCGAGGTCCCGCCGTTCGCCCGCGCGGTCCTCGGGCTGCGGCCGGGCGAGCCCGCGGTCGCCGCCGCCGTGCTCGCCGGCGGGGCGCGGGTGCGGACTGCGCTCGAGGATCGAGGCTATGCGTTCGCCCGGGTCGATCCGCCGGTCGCGACGCTGGACGACACCCGGCACGTGCTCGACGTCTCGTTCCCGGTCGTCACCGGGCCGCGGGTGCGGATCGGCGCGATAGCGATCGAGGGATTGAAGCGCGTCCACGAGCGCTATGTGCTGCGCCGCCTGCCGTTGCGGCGGGGCGAGCCGTACTCGCCGGCGGCCATCGAGCGCGCACGCACCGAACTGATCGACGTCGGCGTGTTCTCGACGGTGAGCGTGCACGTCGGCAAGACGCCGGACGCGGCCGGCGGCGTGCCGATCACGTTCGTCGTGCGCGAGCGGCCACGCCATGCCGTGTCGATCAACGCGGCCTATTCCAGTGATCTCGGTGGCAGCGGCGGCGTGACCTGGACGGACCGGAACGTCTTCGGGCAGGCGGAGCGGTTCAGCGTGTCGTCCTCGGTGACGAACTTCGGGGGCAGTGCGACCACGGGACTCGGCTACGACGTGTCGGCGAAGCTCGTGAAGCCGGAGTTCGGCGACCGCGAGCAATCGGTGCAATTCGCGGTCAACGCGGTCAAGCAATCGCTGGTCGCCTACGATCAGACCGCGCTGACGACCGGCGCAACCCTGGTCCGCAGGCTCTCGAGCGTTTGGACCGCGAACGTCGGCGTCACCGCCGCGAACGAACTCATCATCCAGCCGCCCGGATCGGTATTGCGGCGCCGGTACACGTTGATCGAGCTGCCGGTCGGGTTCGAATACGATTCGACGAACCTCGGATCACCGCTCCAGGACCCGCTCCGGGGCATGCGCGATTCGCTCACGGTGACGCCGACGCGATCGATCGGTTCGCCGAGCGCGACGTTCGTGATCACGCAGCTGAAGCTCGCCGGCTACCTCGACCTGCACCGATTCGGCTGGACTGCGCCGGGGCGCAGCGTGCTCGCGGTGCGCGCGCTCGCGGGTCTCGCGAAGGGCGCCGGGGAGTTCAGTTTGCCGCCGGACCAGCGCTTCTACGGTGGCGGCAGCAGCACGATCCGCGGCTTTCGCTATCAAGGCGTCGGGCCGGTGTTCCCGCACACGACGACGCCGATCGGCGGGACCGCGATCATCGCCGGGTCCCTGGAGTTCCGGCAGCGATTCGGCAAGAACTGGGGTGCGGCCGTGTTCGCCGACGCCGGGCAGGTCAGCGCGAGCTTGAAACCGCTTCCGAACGTGCTGCGCGTCGGCATCGGCGCGGGCCTTCGCTATTACACGCCGATCGGACCGATCCGGATCGACTTCGCGCTGCCCGCGAAGCGGTATAGTCCGAGCGACGACCCGTACGAGATCTACGTCGGACTGGGCCAGGCCTTCTGATGCGTGTCGGACTGCGAATCGCGATCGTCTCGCTGGGCGCGTTCGTCGCGCTCGCGGCCGTGCTCGTGGCGGCGCTCGCGCTCGCCGGCAATACGCCACGGGGACGGCGTGCGCTCGAAGCCGCGACGCGCGCGTTGACCCGCGGCCAGGTCGAGATCTCGGGCCTCGGCGGCGAGTTCCCGGCGCACTTGACCGCGACCCGGTTGCGATTGCGGGACCGTGCCGGCGTGTGGCTGACCGCGAACGCGGTCGCGGTCGACTGGGATCCGGTCGCGCTGCTGCGATATGAAGTCCGAGTCGACGACCTGCGCGTGAGGCACCTCGACCTCGTCCGGCGACCGCTCGGTTCGACCTCGCGGCGGCGGATCCTGCCGATGCCTCGCGTCGTCCTCCAGCGGGCGTCGGTCCGAGGTCTCGTGCTGGAGCCGGCCTTGGTGGGCCGGCCCGCGACGCTCGCGGTGCGGGGGTCGTTCCGGATGCGTTCGGCGCATCGCTGGCGCACGCAGGTCGACGCGATTCGCATCGACGCGCCGGGTCGGTACCGCGCCGGGCTGGTCGTCGATCGGGCGCAGGCCAGTGCGCGGATCTCGGTCGAGGAGCCCGCGGGCGGACCGCTCGAAGCCCTGCTCGGGCTGCCGAATCTCGGCGGTGGTTCGGCCGAGTTGCGGCTGGAAGGCCCGCGCGCGGCCGCGCAGATGCGCTTGCGGGTCGACGCCGGAACCCTGCATGCGCGCGCCCGCGGCACGGTCGATTGGGCCGCAGGATCCGCGCAGATCACCTACGCGATCGACGCGGCCGCGATGAATCCGCGGCCCGATCTCGCGTGGCAGCGGATCGCCGCGACCGGGACCTGGCACGGTGGCCTCGACGATGCGGCCGCGACCGGCTCGTTCGACGTGGAAGGACTGCGGGTCGGCCGCAGGGTGTCGTTCGGCGCGGCGCGGGCGACGCTCACCGGCACCGGCGGCCGGTTGAGCCTGCGTGGATCGATCGAGGGCTTGCGCGTCGGCGGACCGCGGCCGGATCTGTTCGCCGCGTCGCCGGTCACGTTCGACGTGGGGCTCCTGCCGACGCCGGCGCGGCGATTGCAGATCCGGGTGACCCATCCGCTGCTCGCGGTGCGGGCGACGCTCGGGTTGAGCACTCCCTGGCAGGTCGATGGCGACGTCGAAATCCCGCAGATCGAGCCGTTCGCGGCGCTCGCCGGACAGGCCTGGCGAGGTCGAACGGACGTCCAGGTGCACCTACGGCCCGGTACCGCCGGGGTCGGATTCACGATCGATGGCCGGGCGAGCGCACTGTCCAACCGGTGGCTCGGACTCGCGGCGCTCGGCGATCGAGTGCGCATCGGGGTCCAGGGAAATGTCGGGGATTCCGCGATCGCCGTCTCCCGGCTCCAGGTCACGGGCCGCGATTGGGCGTTGAGCGCGACCGGCGATGCGGTGCGTCGCCGGGCGCGGCCAGGCGACGCGGCGGATGTCGGGGTGGCGGCGTGGATCGAGTCGCTGCGGGCGCAATGGCGGCTCGCCGGGCCGCCCCTGGTCGATTTCCAGGCTGGGCTCGCGGGCACGCTCACGGGCAGCGGACGGATCGCCGGGCCCTGGTCCCGGCTCGTCGCGGACGCGCGATTCGCCTCCCGCTTCACGGTGCAGGGGTCGATTCCGGGTGCGCTCGATGCGCGGCTGCGCGCGGATCTCGCTGCCGGTGGCGGCGGCGAGTTGCGCCTCGCCGGACGGCTCGATGCCGCGCCACTCGATGCGACCGCGGCGTGGCGGCGCGGCATCGCCGGAACGACCGAGGTCGTGATTCGCCGCGCCGAGTGGAAGAGCACCCGCCTCGCCGGGCAATTCACGTTCGACCGAACCGGCGCGATCAGCGCGGGACGAGCGCAACTCGGCGTCGCCGACCTCGGCGACTTCGCGGCATTCGCGGGGCGCCCGCTCGCCGGCAGGCTCGTCGCCTCGGGCCGCCTGACGTCCGCCGATGGTCACCCGCGTGCGCAGCTCAGCGCCACGCTCGAGCAGGCGCGCTACGCAGGGATCGAAGGAGACGCCGAGATCCGCGCGACCGGCCCGCCGCGTGCGCTCGGGGTCGACGTCGATGCGCGCCTGCCGCAGGTTGCGGGCGCGGCGTTGCATCTGATCGCCGCCGGGACCTGGGACCCGATCGGTCGAACCCTGCGGATCGACACCGGCACGCTGCGGTACCGCGGCGAGACCGCGCAGCTGCGCAAGCCCGCGCGGCTCGCCTACGTCGCGGGAGTCTCGGTCGATGCGCTCGACCTCGCGCTCGGTCACGCGCAATTCCAGCTGTCCGGACGCCTCGCGCCGACGCTCGCGGTGAAAGCCGAACTCGCCGGCGATACACCGGCGCTCGTCGACTGGATCCTGCCGGGCTTCCTCGCCCGCGGGACGATCGACGCCCGGGCGGATTTGCACGGCCGACTCACCGCACCGCTCGGCGAGGTCCGCTGGGATGCGCACGGGATGCGCGCCGCCGATGAAGACGCGCTGGGTTTGCCGGCGGTCGACTTCCGCGGTGCGGCGCGAATCGACGGCGATTCGGCGCAGGTCGACGGCCGCATCGCGGCGGGCCGGAAGGCGGCGCTGACCGTCACGGGGCGCGTACCGCTGAGCGCCGAGGGTCGGCTCGACCTCTCGATCGACGGCGCGATGGACCTCGGTCTGGCGGCGCCGACGCTCGAGGCGCGCGGCATCTATCTGGCGGGGTCGATGCGGGTCGCGGCCGGGATCACCGGGACTCTGCGCGCGCCGCTCCTCGCCGGCCGCATCGAATTGAAGGGGGCGCACCTGCGCGACTACGTGCGCGGCGTGAACCTGGAGAACGTGGACGCGACGCTGGTCGGCGCCGGCGATGCGCTGTCGATCGAGAAGTTCACCGGATCGATGCCGCCCGGCACGGTGTCGATGACCGGCCGGATCGGCGTGCTGCGCCCCGGGGTCCCGGTCGACCTGCGGATCATCGCGAAGCACGCGAGGCCCATCGCGAGCAATCTGATCACCGCGGACGTGGATGCGGACGTGCGGGTGACCGGCACGGTGCGGGAGCGGCTCGAAGTCGCCGGCCGGATCCAGGTCCGCCGCGCGCTGATCGGGATCCCGAACGCGTTACCGCCGGACGTCGCCGTGCTCGCGGTGCGCCGTCCCGGGGAGCGGCCGCCGGCGGCGGTCGGGACGACCGTGGTCGCGCTCGATTTGAACGTGGACGCGCCGCGGCAAGTGCTGGTTCGCGGCCGCGGCCTCGACGCCGAGCTCGGCGGGGACATTCAGCTCGGCGGAACCGTCGATGCCCCCGTCGCGACCGGTGGCTTCGACCTGCAGCGCGGCCGCTTCGATCTCGCCGGAACCAAGCTGTCCTTCACGAGCGGCCGAGTCGGGTTCACCGGCAGCGGCCTGCGTCACCGCATCGACCCCTCGCTCGATTTCGTCGCACAGACGTCGAGCGGCGGCGTTCAGACGACGCTTCGGATCACCGGTCTCGCCGACGCTCCACGATTCGAGCTCACCAGCGTTCCGCCGATGCCTCCCGATCAGATCCTCAGCAACCTGTTGTTCGGTGGAACCCATCCGGCGCAGATTTCGGCGCTGCAGGCGGCGCAGGTCGGCGCTGCGCTCGCGACGCTGTCGGGTGTGGGCGGCGAGAGCCTGAATCCGTTGTCGTGGTTGAAACGCGCGCTCGGCCTCGATCGGCTCACGATCGGCTCCGCGCCCACGGCCGCCCCTGCGGGCGCCGCCGGCGGCGCGCGCTCCGGCGCGACGATTGCCGCCGGGCGCTACCTCACCTCCCGGGTCTACGTCGAGGCCAGGCAGACGACGAGCGGATCGAGTCAGCTCCAGGTCAACGTGGATCTGACCCGGCATTTGAAACTACAGACGCGGTTCGGGACCGGCGCGGCGATCCTGCCGGGCACGACGCCCGAGAACGATCCCGGCAGCAGCATCGGCTTGGCCTATCAAATCGAGTATTGACGGACCGGCGACACCGCCTCTCCGGCCGGCGCGGCCGCTTCGGGTACACTCTGGCGCGCGACCGCCGCGGTCGCTGCGGGGAGGGGCGAGCATGCGAGTCCGGAACCTGATCCTCCTGGTCGTGTTGGGGTTGGTCGCGTCGTTCCTCGCGATCAACTGGTCGGCGGTCACCGCGACCGCGAAATTCACGCTGCTGCTGACGAGCTTCGAGGCGCCGATCGGCCTGGTGATGCTCGCGTTGATCGTCGTGCTGGTTGCGGCGTTCGGTGCGTACCTGATCCTCACGCAGGGCGTGATACTGCTCGACGCGCGTCGTCACGCCAAGGAGCTGCAAACCCAGCGATCGCTCGCCGATCGCGCCGAGGGCTCGCGCGTGGCCGAGGTCAGGGAGCTGCTGCGGGATGAGCTGGCGCGGCTGGACGCGCGCCTGACCGAGCACGAGGAGCGCGTGCGGACCGAGCTGCGCGACGGCGTGAATTCGCTTGCGGCGACGATCGGCGAGATCGACGATCGACTGCGGGGTCCCGGAGAATCGCGGTGACCCGGCGATCGCCGGTCGGGCGTCCGGCCGCGCCGGATGCGCCGGTGGCCGGCCCCGGGAGCCGCAGTTACGCATTCCTGATCGATTGGCACATCCGTCTGCTCGCGGCGCTCGCGTGGATACTCGCCGCGCTCCTCGTGCGCCGCCCGGACTGGAGCCCGCGGTCGGCCGCGTTCTGGACCCTGTTCGGGCCGCCGCTCGCGGTCTACCTGCTGTATCACCCGGTGGTCGAGCTCGCGATGCGCGGACAGACCCCGGGCAAGCGGTACGCCGGGGTGCAGGTCGTCGGACGGGACGGTCGGGCGCCGGGCGCTCGCGCGATCCTGATCCGCAACGCGTTGCGGCTGATCGACAGTTTGCCGTTCGGCTACGCGGTCGGACTCGTGGCGAGCATCGTCACAGCCGATCGCGTCCGGCTCGGCGACCTCCTCGCGGGGACTCGACTGGTCACGCGTGCGGTCGGGCCGGAAGTTCAGCCCGCGGCCGCATCGCCGGCCAAGCCGCCCGGGGATTCCGCCCGGCGCAAGCTCAGGTCGTAATAGATCGACAGCAGCACGGCGGGGAACCACATCGTCATCAGGGTACCGATGACCACCGATGCGAGGCGGTGCAGCCCGACCACGAGCGCGCCGGCGCCGGGACCGCGGGTCGCGGCGAGCCCGGCGAGCAGGCCGAGGATCAGGTAGAACGCGAGGGCGATCATCGTGGCGACCGTATAGATCGTCGCCGACCGCCACCAGTGTCCCTTGATCAGGCGGTAACTTTCCCCGATCGATTGCAGGGCGCCGAGATCGGCGACGATCATCGCGACGAACGTGAGCATCAGCGCGCCGGCGAGATAGATGCCCGGAACGATCAGCAGCAGGGTGCCGACCGCGGTCGCGAGCGCGATCACCAGCGACGCGCCGGCTGCGCGCGGCAGCAGGCGCACGCCGACGCCGAGCGAGCGGCCGGTGGAGCCCGGCCGGCCGGTGGCGATCCGATGCATGTGATCGGTCAGCGCCAGGTTGAATATCAACAGCATGACGAAATAGAGCAGCATCGAGATCACGAAGTCGCTGGAACGCAGCATCGACAGGATCGCGGCGGGGTCGTGCCGGTCGTACGCGGGCAGCTTCGATTCGAGATGGATATTGGTCAGCGCGAGGGCGACCTCGGGCGCGAGCGCGAGGGGCCAGGACCGCGGGATGCATTCACGGTACAGGTTGATCGCGTCGTCCAGAACGCCGCCGATGGTCCGAGGTGCCGACGGTTGCGTATACACGGAATTCACCATTCCCAGGGATACTGCGCTGCGCCAAGGGTAGCATGAGCGCTCCAGGGCGGGGATGTCACCGGTGGCGCTGCAACTTTTCGGTGCCGGCGGTGTTATGCGGCTGACGGGAGATACCACGATAGTGCGTACCCAAACGGAAGCCAAGGTCGATCCGACGGAGTTCACGGCGTTCATGCGCGCGCATCAAGACAAGGTCTTCTCGGCCGCCGTGCGCTTGACCGCGAACGACGCGCAGGCCGAGGACATCGCCCAGGAAACGTTCGTGAAGGCCTACGAACGGTTCCAGGAGCTGCGCGGAAACGCGGCCGCCGGCGGCTGGTTGAAGACCGTCGCGACGAACCTTGCGATCAATCATTGGAACCGATACCGCCGGCGCTGGCGGTTCTTCGGCGACTGGGGCACCGACCGCGAGGACCCTGGCCAGGCGCCGCCGGATCCGCCGGCCGTCGAGACGCCGATCGGGGACGTGCTCGCCGACGAGTGCCGCGCGTCCGTCGAAGAGGCGCTGCGACGCCTGCCCGCGCATCAGCGAATACCACTCGTGCTCTTTCACTTCGACGATCTGTCCTACGACGAGATCGCCGCCCGGCTCAGCTGCTCGCTCGCCAAGGTGAAGACCGACATCCGTCGCGCACGGCTCGCGATGCTGCCTTTGCTGCGGCAACTCGGTGTGGACCGGGACAGCCTGGAGGACGCAGGATGAGACGATCCGAAGAAACCCGAATCGATCAGGTCGCCGCGCGGGTCGATCGGTGCTTGCGCGCATTGCCGCCGCGATCCGCACCCGAAGGGTTCGAGCAACGCGTGCTCGCCGAGCTGCGACGGCGGGCCGCGCGGCCGTGGTGGCGGCGTGCGTACGGCGAGTGGCCGCTCCTGCCGCGTGCCGGCCTGATCGCCGTCTGCGCCGGGTCCACGCTCGGGGCCTGGCGCGTCGCGGGCTGGCTCGCCGCCGACGCGGCGCTGGCGCTGCACCGGGTCGCCGCGCCGCTGTTCGCGGTGCGCGAGCTGTTGCGCGCGGTGCTCGCCGCGGACGCGTCGCTGCGACTGGTCGGCGGTGGCCTGGCGCCGCATTGGTTACAAGGCGGCGCGGTCGTCACCGCGCTCGCCTATGTCGCGTTGCTCGGGCTCGGCGCGACCGCTTACCGAACCCTGTACCTCGAGTCCTGAGACTGGAAGGAATCGGAATCGCCATGAACGCTGCAATGAAGTCACGAATTCTGGGACTTTCGCTCCTGTGGCTCGCCTCGGCGTGCGCTGCGCAACCGGCGTCCGCGGCCGCGCAACCCGCGGCTGCGAGCCCGGTCGGCGTGGTCCGGAGCGCCTCCGCGGCGCCGGCGCCGGTACCGGCCGACCCCGCGTCGAGCGCGTCGGCGTCGCTGACCGCGACGCTGGACCTGAGCGCCGGGAAGCTGGACGTGACCGCCGGCCCGGGGCGACACCCCGGCGGAATCGTCAGCATCGGACACGATTCGCAACTCGGCGCCGGTCACGATGCGAACGCCGTGGTGTCGGTCTTCGGGTCCTCGACGGCCGCCGGACGATCGAATGCGGTGGTGTCGCTGTTCGGCGATACGGCCGCGACCGGTGACATCGACGGGGACGCGGTCGCGGTGTTCGGCGATACCCGCGTCGACGCCAAGGTCAGCGGCGATGTGGTCGCGGTGTTCGGTTCGGTTCGGCTCGGCCCGCACGCCGACGTCGGCGGCGACGTGGTCGCGGTCGGCGGCACGGTCACGCGTGCTCCCGGCGCGGTCGTGCACGGGCAGGTCCAAGACGTGCAGATCGGCGCGCTCGCGAACTTCCAGTGGTTGCGCCCCTGGATCGAGCATTGCCTGCTGTACGGCCGGCCGCTCGCACTCGCACCCGGTCTCGCGTGGGCCTGGTGGGTCGCCGGCGGGTTCCTCGTCCTCTACTGGCTGCTCGCGGTCGGTTTCCGCGACGGGATCACCCGCTGTGTGACGACGCTCGAATCGCGACCGGGACGCACCGTCGTCGCCGCGCTGCTCGCGTTGCTCGCGATGCCGGCGCTGGTGATGCTGCTGTTGATCACGGTCATCGGCGTCTTCGCGATTCCGTTCGTCGCGATCTCGTTGCTGTGCATCCAGCTGTTCGGGAAGGCGGTCGCGCTCGTTTGGATCGGGCGTCTCGTGACCGGCCGTCGCAGCACCGGCGTGTTCTCGCAACCGGCGGTCACCGTGCTCCTCGGCGGCCTGATCGTCACCGGGGTCTACCTCGTGCCGGGGTTGGGGTTCGCCGTGCACCAGGCGCTCAACTTGCTCGGCCTCGGCGCGGTCGCCTATACGCTGATCCTGGTGTTTCGCGAACGGCAGGCGGCGGTCGGCGCGCCGCCGGGCGGATCGGCCGCGAGCGCGGCGGCCGCCGCGACCCATCCCACGGCGAACGCGGACGCCGGCCTCGCGGCGCCCGCCGCGGAGCCCGCGACGGCCGCGGTCGCGCCAGGGTCTGCGGCCGCCGAGTCCGCCGCGCGGGCGCCGGTCGACGGTTCCCCGCGGGCCGGATTCTGGATCCGGATCGCGGCGCTGCTGATCGACGCGATCCTGGTCGGGATCGTCGCGAGCCTGCTGGTCACGGATCGCGGGCACGTCGACCTGCTGTTGCTCGCGGCGTATGGCGCGGTGATGTGGAAACTGCGGGGCTCGACGGTCGGCGGGATCATCCTTCACCAGCGGGTCGTGCGCGCGGACGGCCGGGCGCTCGATTGGCCGACCGCGATCGTGCGGGCACTCGCGTGCTTCTTGTCGCTCGCGGTCGTCGGGCTCGGATTCATCTGGATCGCGATCGACCGGGACAAGCAGGCGTGGCACGACAAGATCGCGGGGACGATCGTCGTGCGCACGACGCCGGCGCCGTCGTTGGTGTGACCGCGGCCGGCGGCGGCCGGGCGAACCTGCGCTATGATCGTCGGGCGCCAAGCGGGAGGTGAGCGATCATGTCGAGGTATACGCTGTATGGGCGGCCGGGTTCGGGATCGGTCGCGGTGCAGATCGCGCTGGAGGAGCTCGGCGCATCCTACGAGCGCGTCTGGGTGGGCCGTGAGGAGGCCGACGTGACCGCGTACCGCGCGCTGAATCCGACCGGCCGGGTTCCGGCGCTCGGACTCCCCGACGGCAGCGTGATGTTCGAATCGGCGGCGATCCTGATCCATCTGTCGCTCGCGCACCCGCGAGCCGGGGTCGCGCCCGCCGCCGGTACGCCGGCGCACGCACGCTTCCTGCAGTGGATCGTGTTCATGTCGGCGAACCTCTACGACGCGGCGCTGCGCACCTATTATTCGGATCGTTACTCGACGCTCGGCAGCGAAGGCGCGGAGTCGATTCGCCGGCGCGCGACCGAGGACTACCGGCGGGATCTGGAACTGATCGCCCCGCATCTCGCTCCCTACGTGCTCGGCGCGGACTATTCGCTCGCCGACGGTTACCTGCACATGCTGGCCGGGTGGTACCCGGGAGAACCGGCCGAGCTGCACCGGCGCGTTCCCGCGCTCGCCGCGCACGCGGGGCTCGTCGGCGCGCGGCCGGCGGTCGCGAAGGCGATGGCCGACAACGCCGGATAGACGGCGCCGATGCCCGTCGAGTCCTTGTTCGCGACCGTCGTGTATCGGGCGCGCGTGCGCCATCGCGGGCTCGCGGCGTTGAACGCCGACCTGCTGCGTGAGTGCCGCCAGTTGCGGATCGACGACGCGGCAGGACGGCGGTGGTCGCGCTCCCACTATCCCGGCGGATACACCTCGTACGGTTCGGTGAACCGGCTGCACCGGCTGTCGCCCACCTTCGCGCAGCTGCGCGACCTGATCACGCCGCACGTGACCACCTTGGTGCGGAAATTGCGCCTCGACGTCGCCGGCCGACCGCTCGAGATGACCGATTGCTGGGCCAACATCATGCCGCGCGGGGTCGCGCACGGCTGGCATCTGCACCCGTTGTCGACGATCAGCGGCACCTATTACGTGCAGACCCCGCCGGGGTGTGCCGGGATCAAGTTCGAGGATCCCCGGCTCGACCGAATGATGGCGGCGCCGCCGCGGCGCACCCGGGTACCGCGCGCCGCGCGCATCTGGGTGAGTGTCCCCGCACGGGTGGGGGATCTGGTGCTGTTCGAAAGCTGGCTGCGCCACGAGGTCCCGCGGCATCCGGTGCGCGCGGAGCGGGTCAGCATCAGCTTCAACTACGGCTGGTTCTGAACCCGGTCGCGAATTCAAGGGGAAGACTCGATGAACACCGCATCCGGATCGACGCGCCGCGGCCGCGAAGCCCGCCGTTCCCGGGCGAACGCGGCGGCGACGAAGTATCCCTATATCCGGCGCCGACTGGCGCCGGTCGAACTCCTGAGCGACGAGGCCGTCGAGATCATCGAGCACAACGCCGACACGATCCTCGAGGAGATCGGCATCGAGTTCCGCCGCGATCCGGAGTCGTTGCGCTTGTGGCACGACGCCGGCGCCGACGTGCGCGGCGAGCGGGTGCACATTCCGCGCGGACTGGCGCGACGGCTGCTGCGGACCGCGCCGCGCGAGTTCCTGTTGCACGCGCGCAATCCGGCGCGCAGCGTGCGCTTCGGCGGCGATGCGACGGTGTTCTCCCCGGTCGGCGGCCCTCCGTTCGTCAGCGATCTGGACCGCGGGCGACGCTACGGCACGCTCGAGGATCTGACGAATTTCATCAAGTTGGCGCACGTCGCTCCCGCGATCCACTTCTCCGGCGGCTGCATGTGCGAGCCGATGGAGATTCCGCCGAACAAGCGCCACCTGGACGTGCAGTACGCGTTCTTCCGCCACAGCGACCAGGGATGCGAGGCGACGCCGGAGACCCCGAGCCATGCGCGCGACGCGATCGAGATCGCGCGACAGCTGTTCGGTGCCGGGTTCCTCGCCGATCATGCGGTCGTCCTCGGCAACATCAACTCCAACTCGCCGCTGGTGTTCGACGGACGCATGCTCGGCGCGCTGCGCGAGTTCGCGGGCGCCAATCAAGGGACGATCGTCGTCCCCGCGGTGCTCGCGGGCGCGATGGGACCGGTCACCGCCGCGGGTTGCATGGCGGAGATCCTCGCCGAGACGATGGCGGGCCTCGCACTCACGCAGCTGGTCAGGCCGGGCGCGCCCGCGATCCTCGGATCCTTCGTCGGCGCGATCTCGATGCGCACCGGCGCGCCGACGTTCGGCACGCCCGAGGCGACGCAGATGATCTTCGCGACCGCGCAGCTCGCGAGGCGCCTCGGCGTGCCGTGCCGCAGCGGGGGTTCCCTGTGCTCGTCGAAAATCGCGGACGCGCAAGCGGCCTATGAGAGCGCGCACACGCTGCTGCCGACGCTGCTCGCGGGTGTGAACCTCGTGACCCATGCCGCCGGCTGGCTGGAGGGGGGGCTGGTCGCCGGCTACGAGAAGTTCGTGATGGACGCCGATCAACTCGCGATGATGCAGGTCTTGGCGCAGGGGATGGACCTGTCGGATCGCGGACAGGCGCTGGACGCGCTTCGGGAGGTCGGACCGGGCAGCCATTTCCTCGGCTGCGGGCACACCCAGGCGAACTTCGAGTCGGCGTTCTATCAATCCACGATCGCCGATTATGCGTCCTACGAGCAGTGGTCGCTCGAAGGGGCGCTCACCGCGGAGCAGCGCGCGAATCGCGTCTGGAAGAAAATGCTCGCCGATTACCAGGACCCCGGGATCGATCCGGCGGCCGACGAAGCGATGCGTGATTACGTCGCGCGCCGGCGTGCGGTGCTCACGGACGCGATCGAGGAGGAGTGATCCGTCCGCGGAACCGCCGGGGGGCGGCCACGGTCTCATGGGGTGAGGGAACGTCCGGCGGCGCTGCCGCACCGCGGGAAGCGGCAATACCAAGGAGGTCACGATGAAGCGTGTCACAGGTTTCAAGGCGCTCGCCGGCGTGGCGATCGCGGCGTCGGTCGCGTCGGTCGCGACCGCGGCACCGGCCGCGCGGCCCGCACCCACCGAGCCGATCGCGGCGGTCTGGAAGACCCACCAGCTCAACTTCACCTTCGCGGGGTTCACGACGCACTACACCTGCAGCGGCTTCGAGAGCGTGCTCGGTCGTCTGCTGCGGGCCGCCGGCGCCCGATCCGACGCGAAGGTCAGTGCGAGCTGCACCGCGCCGTTCGGTCACCCGGAGCGCATCTCGATCGCGCACCTGTCGTTCAACGTGCTCGTGCCGCTCGAGCACGGTACGCCGGCGGCCGCCGACTCGAAGTCGAAGCCGGTCGAGGCGCAGTGGAAGACCATCCGCTGGCAGGCGCATTCCCCGCTCGCGCTCGATCTCGGCGAAGGGGACTGCGAGTTGGTCGACGAGTTCGCACGGCGGATCCTGCCGCTGTTCTCGGTGCGCGACGTCGTGAACGACATGAACTGCGTGCCGCACCAGCTGCAGGTCGGCGGCGTCGATTTGCGATTCCGCGTGCTGGCGCCGCTCAGTTCGCCGAAGCCGAGGACCTAGGCCGGCCGCGCAGGCGCGCGATCCAGGTCGCGTACGGCGGAAGCGTCAGGTTCCGCAGCGACCGGGCGTCGCGCAGGCCGGGCGCGTTGGTCAGCAGCGTCTCGACGGGAACCGGCTGGACACCGGCGGCCGCGATATGCAGCGACACCGTGCGCGCGACCGCACTGCAGTTCATCGCGATGACGATCCCGCCGCCGGCGTCGCCGCGAAGATAGGCGAGGACGTTCGGATCACCGGGGTCCAGCATCCGCAGGCGCCCGTCGCGGAGGGCGCTTTCGCCCCGGCGTAGCGCGATCAGGTGCCGATACCAGTTGAGTTGCGAGCCCGGATCGGCGCGCTCGGTCTGCACGTTGATCGTCGCGTGGTTCGCGGGGACCGGCAGCCACGTCCGCGGGTTGGTGCTGAAACCGGCCTGCGGCCCGGGGGTCCACTGCATCGGCGTTCGTTCGCCGTCGCGACCTTTTTCCTTGGGCCACCCGCGGATCCCGATCGGATCCCGCACTTGCGAGCGCCGCGCCGGCGGCGTCGTGTGCATGCCGATCTCCTCGCCATAGTAGAGCAGCGCGGTCGCGCGGGTGGTGAGCAGCACGCTCCCGAGCAACTCGTTGATCATCGGATCGTGCCGGCCGTCGCCGTACCGGTCGATCGAGCGGACGTTGTCGTGGTTGTCGAACACGAACAGCGGTTCGGAGCCGTGCAAGCCGCTCTCCGCCGCCATGATCCGGCGGCGAAAGGCGGCGGCGTCGAGGTGATCGTGGTCGCCGTGGAATCCGAGGCGCATGTCCATCGGCAATTGCAGTTCGTCGTGCCGCGCGCCGCCGTACCAGCGGTCCAGGTCCTGGATCGTCGGCAGGTAGGTTTCGCCGATCAGCACCCGGTCGCCGGGATACGAATCGACCAGACGGCGCAGCTCGCGCATCACGACGTGCACCTCCGGCAGGTCGCCGGTCCGTGATTGATCGAGGATCGGATCGCCGAACGCGTTCACTCCGCCGAGCGGCCGCTCATCGCGCAATTTCGGATCCTCGAACAGCTGCGGCACCGCATCGAGGCGAAAGCCGGCGACCCCGCGATCGAGCCAGAACCGCATCACCGCGAACATCGCCCGGCGGACCTGCGGGTTGCGCCAGTTGAGGTCGGGCTGTTGCCGGTAAAACGCGTGGTAGTAGAACTGGTGGACCGCCGGCACCCACTGCCATGCCGAGCCGCCGAACAGCGAGACCCAGTTGTTCGGCGGCACGCGACCGTCGTGGGCGTTCGGTCCCCGGCCGGGCTTGCCGTCGCTCCACACGTACCAGTCGTGCTTGGGGTCGCTGCGGGAACTCGATGCGGCAATGAACCACGGATGACGGTCGGACGTGTGATTCAGCACCATGTCGAGAATGACCCGGATGTGGTGCTGCTTCGCCGCGGCGATCAGGCGCTCCATGTCGGCCAGGCTCCCGAACCGGGGATCGACGCCCTCGTAGTTCGAGATGTCGTAGCCGAAGTCGACCTGCGGCGACGGGTACATCGGCGCGATCCAGATCGCATCGACGCCGAGCCACTGCAGGTATCCGAGGCGCCGTTCGATCCCGCGCAGGTCGCCACGGCCGTCGCCGTTCGAGTCCTGGAAGGACCGCGGGTAGATCTCGTAGATCACCGCGCCCCGCCACCAGGGCGCGCGGTGCGCCGGGGGCGTGGCGGCGGCCGCTCGCGCGCCGCCCGTGATCAGCACGCCGGTCGCGGCGAGCGCGACGAGCAGGCCGGTCAATCGCATGCGGCGCCGCCGCGTCGGATCCCCGGCCCGCACGCGTTTCACGCCTTCAGAACGCCGGAGAGCTTCGCCGCATGGATCGCGAGCGCATCCATCAGCGGCGGGCTCAAGCAATCGTACGGCGGCAAGCCGAGCTCGCGCAGCCGCGCGCGCACCGCATCCATGTTCTTCGGGTCGGCGCCGCTCTCGATGATCGAGGAGACGAACGCGGCGAACGTCGGCGCGGACCAGCCGCTCTCGGGCGACAGCTCCGTATGGATGAAATCCAGACCATGGAACGCGTGCTTCGCGTTCTCGATGCGGCCGAACAGGTGCACGCCGCACTCCTTGCAGGCGTGCCGCTGGATCGTCGCGGCCGGATCGACGATTTTCAACTTGTCGCCGTTTTCGACGACACTGAGCTTGTCGCGGGGCACGACCGCGACCAGGGAGAACAGCGCGCCGGCCGGCTTCCAGCACCGGGTGCAGCCGCAGGCGTGGTTGTGCGCGCTCTGGGATTTCACCGCGACCTTCACGGGTCGGGTCGTGCATTTGCATACGAGCGTGCCGCCCGCGAAGTCAGGCGACCCCGGCTTGACCCCGCGATCGACCAATGGATGTATCGATAGGCTCATGGTCACAGGCTCCGTTTGGTTCGCGATGCGCGCAGGCCCGTCCGGACCCCGGACGGGGAACCCGCGCATACTCGCAGAAACGCAGGAGGAACCGCAATGGATAAGCTCGTCCACGCACAGGGCTCACTGATCGACCTGGCGATCCGCTTCGGACCGCGTGCGTTGGTCGCGGTGCTGACGCTCGCCGCCGGCGGATTCGTCGCCCGGTGGATCGGCCGCACGGGCGAACGCGGGCTCACCCGACTGGACCTCGAACCCCCGGTCCGCACGCTGTTGCTGCGGATCGTGCGACTGGTGGTCATCGGCGGGTTCGCGATACTCGCGCTCGCGAACCTGGGCGTGGACCTGCTACCGCTGATCGCCGGGCTCAGCGTCATCGGCGCCGGGATCGCGCTCGCCACCCAGGGCGTGTTGTCGAATGCGGTCGCGGGTTTGACGATCATCTTCACGAAGCCTTACCGGATCGGCGACTTCATCGCGGTCGTCGGCGTCGAAGGCCGGGTCGAGGAGATCTCGATCTTCAATACGACGCTCGTGCATACCGACCGGTCACGGGTCGTCGTGCCGAATCGCAAGATCGTCGGCGAGATCCTGCACAACTACGGCAAGATCCGGCAGACGCGCGTGTCGGTCGCGGTCGCGTTCGAGGTCGACCTCGTCGGCGCGTTGCGCACCGTCCGCGAGGCGGTCGCGTCGAATCCGCGCGTGCTCGACGAGCCGAAGGCGCTGATTCAGGTCGCCGAGGCCGCCGCGTCCGGTTTCCGGATCGACGTCAGACCGTGGGTCGCGGTCGCGGACTACGGTCTCGCCGAGGGCGAACTGTACGTCGGGATCGACAGCGCGCTGCGCGCGCGGGGGCTCGCGATCGGTTATCCGCAGCTCGAATTGCGGATGCCCGGCCGAACGGCGAATGCCCCGTCCGGCGGCCCGATCGATTGAGCCGGGGCGCCGCGCGCCCGGCAACCCCTGGCCCCCTCCTGCGCGAAAGACCGTCGGAATAGGTACATTCGCGGGTGGCGGCCGCGGGCCTCCCCGCGAGAGGATGGGTCCGTGCGCTCGACCGGCGATGTACCCCGGCGCCCGCGTTGCGGGCATCGAAGGAGGCAGTCATGAAGTCGAAGATGGTGTGGTGCGCGATCTTGTTGGCCGCCGGATTGCACCGACCGGCGAACGCGGACGTGCAGATCGGCGTCGGCGTCGCGCTGCCCGGCGTTCAGATCGGCATCAACGTGCCGGCGTATCCGCGGCTGTTGCCGGTGCCGGGATATCCGGTGTACTACGCGCCCTATCTCGATCTGAACCTGTTCTTCTACGACGGATACTATTGGGCGTTCACCGACGGGAACTGGTACTACAGCACCTGGTACGACGGGCCGTGGATGCTCGCGGCGCCGGATTACGTGCCGTATTACCTGCTGCAGGTCCCGGTGGCGTACTACCGCCGGCCGCCGCCGTTCTTCCGTGGCTGGGCGCCGCATCGGGCGCCGCGCTGGGGGGAGCACTTCGGCAACTCGTGGCGCGAACGGCATCGCGACTGGGATCGGTGGAATCGCGGCGCGGCCGTGCCCCGCGCACCGTTGCCGGCCTACCAACGCAACTTCCGGGGACGCCGGTACCCGGCGACGCCCGACCAGCGTCGTTTGCAGGAGCGCTATTACCATTATCGGGGGCAGCCAGGTCCGCATCGCGGGCCCCCGCCCCAGGGACCCGGACCGCGCGGTCCCGGTGGTCGCGGGCAGCCCGAAGGACGGCGCCAGGCGCCGATGTACCGTGCGCCGCCCGGCGGACCGCGCCCGCAGGCGCAGCAGCGCCGTGAAGGGCCGCAGGGGCCGCGACGGAACGAGGATCATCCACGCGGCGGCCCGCCGCGCGGATGAGTCCCGCGCGGCGCGGTCCGCTACGCCGCGAGCGCGGCCGCGTGATGCCGCAGGTGGTCCTCGATGAACGTGCCGATGAAGTAGTAGCCGTGATCGTAGCCGGCCTGGATGCGCAGCGCTAACGGTTGACCCGCCGCGTCGCAGGCCGAGCGGAACAGCTCCGGCCGCAACTGATTCGCGAGAAACTTGTCCGCATCACC
>JAJYAM010000013.1:28857-42264 GCA_021779535.1 Pseudomonadota bacterium | reverse complement strand
CCGTGGACACGACCAATCGCCGCGGAGCGGTGCTCGCGCCGGACGTCGCGGATCGGTTCACCGGCGAGACCGATGTCTACGCGACCGGTCTCGCGCGCGCCAAGGCGCTCGCCGACGCGATCATCCGACGCAATCTCGGACGCGCCGCCGCGGGGCGCGATGCCGGCTCGAGACGGGGTGGCGTCGCGTCGCGGGACCGCCTCAGTGCGCGTCCGGCACGACCGGGCGCAGCGGCACGACGCGCACCGGCTCGCCGTCGTAGCTCGAATCCGGCGGGTTGACGATCACGCGGGCGTCGCTCTCGAGCCCCGACAGCACCTCGATCCTCGTCCCGAAGTCGCGCCCCTCGACGATGCGCCGCAGCGCGATGCGGCCGTCGCGCCCGACCGTCGCGACCTCCGGGCCGGCCGAGCGGAACAGCACCGTGTTCGACGGCAGCTCGAGCGCGTTTCGATCCGCGCTGAGCTCGAAGTGCGCCTCGACGTAGGTGCCTGGCAGGATCCGGCCCTTCGGATTGGGCAGCAGCAGCTCGACGCGCAGGGTCCGGGTGACCGGGTCGAGCGCGCCGGCGGTGCGCTCGACCCGGGCCGCGAGGGTTCGACCCGGGAATTCGGCGAACGCCAGCCGCGCCCGCGTGCCGACGCGCGCGTCGCCGGCATACGCCTCCGGTACGTCGACGTAGATGCGCAGCGCATGGGTATCGGCGACGTCGAACAGCTCGCTGCCGGGCGCCTGTCCGGCGTTGATCAGCGCGCCGACGTCGGTGTTGCGTGCGGTCACGATCCCGTCGAACGGGGCGACGACCCGCTCGTAGGACACGAGTTCGCGCAGCCGGGCGACGTTCGCCGCGGCCGAATCGACCGCGGCCTTCGCCTGGGCGGCCGCCGCGGCCTTGGTGTCCGCATCCTGTTGCGAGACCGAGTTGGCCGCGAGCAACTTCTGCCAGCGCGCGTTGGTGATGTTCGCGATCCGTTCGTTCGCGCGCGCGTTCGCGAGGTCGGCGACCGCCTGCGAGAGTTGCTGGTCGACCTCGGGTGCCGCGATCGTCGCCAGCCGCTGGCCCCGGCGCACGCGCGCGCCGATGTCGGCGGTCCAGGCCCGCAGATAGCCGCTGGTTCGAGCGAACACCGCCGCCTGCGCATAGGCCGACACGGTGCCGGGCAGGACGATGTCCTCGCCGGTGCGGCCATGGCTCGGCCGCACGACGGTCACGTCGATCACGTTCGCCGCCGCGGCGCGCCGGGCGAGCGCCGCATGGGCGGCGACCCGCGTGTGGATCCCCCAGGCCGCGAGCAGCACCGCGACCAGCAGGCCGGTGAACGAGAACCGGCGGATCCGCCGGCGCAGCGCCGGATCGGGCGCATATCGCGAAAGGTCAGGCATCGAGGGTCTCCGCGGGAACGGCTCCGGCCGCGCGCGCGCGGCCATGGACGATGACGAACACGGTCGGTACGAAGAACAGCGTCGCCACGGTCGCGAACGCGAGCCCGCCGATCACCGCGCGGCCGAGCGGCGCGTTCTGTTCGCCGCCGGCGCCGAGTCCGAGCGCCATCGGCACCATGCCGATGATCATCGCGAGCGCGGTCATCAGCACCGGCCGCAAGCGCGTGACGCCGGCCGCGATCGCCGCCTCGTACGCGTCGTCGCCGGCGTTCATCCGTTCGCGCGCGAAGCTCACCACGAGCACGCTGTTCGCGGTCGCGACACCCATCGCCATGATCGCGCCGGTCAGCACCGGCACGGTGACCGTGGTGTCGGTCAGGAACAGCATCCAGACGATGCCCGCGAGCGCGGCGGGCAGCGCGGTGATGATGATGAACGGATCGAGCACCGACTGGAAGTTCACGACGAGCAGCAGATAGACCAGCGCGATCGCGGCGAGCAACCCGAGCGTCAGGCCGTCGAACGAAGCCCGCATCGTCGCGACCTGGCCGCTCAGCGTCACCTGCGATCCCCGCGGCAGGCTCTTGCGCGCGGCGTCGACGATCCGCCGGATCCGCGCGGCGACGTAACCGAGGTCGGTGCCCTGGACCGAGCCGAAGATGTCGATCGACGGTTTCGCGTCGTAGTGCGTGACGACCGCGGGCACCATCGTGCGCCGGAAGGTCGCGACGTCGGCGAGCAGCGGCGGGCCGCCGCCCGGTGGCGGCGGCCCGATCGGCGTGTCCGCGAGATCGCCGAGCGAGTGCATCAGGAACTGCGGCGTCTGCACCGCGACCTGGTACTGGGTGCCGGTGCGCGGGTCGATCCAGAAGCTCGGCGAGGTCTGGAAGCTCCCCGACAGGGACACCAGCAGATTGTTCGCGACGTCGCGCTCGGTGAGCCCGAGCAGCTGCGCCTTGGTGCGGTCGACGTGCACCTGGATCTGCGGGTAGTCGTCGGGCTGCTGGATCCGCAGATCGACCGCGCCGGGCACGGTGCGCAGCCGCTCGAGCAGGTGGTTCGCGAACGCGCGGTCGCCGGCGTCGTTGAAGCCGGTGATCCGCACGTCGATCGGCGAGGGTACCCCGAAGTTCAGGATCTGGCTGATCATGTCCGCCGGCAGGAACGAGAACGTCGTCGACGGATAGCGCGCGTCGAGCACCGGCCGCAGCTCGCGCACGAGCCGGGCGACCGGGGTGTGCCGCGAGCGCAGGTTCACGAAGATGTCGGCGTCGCCCGGGCCGACCGGCGCGGACGTGCTGTACGCGAGGTTGATCCCGCTGTAGGGCAGGCCGATGTTGTCGACGATGGACGCGATCTGGCCCCGCGGGATCACCCGCCTGATCGTCGCCTCGACCGCGTCGCACAGCGCCGCGGTGTCCTCGATCCGGGTGCCGGTCGGGGCACGCAGGTGCAGCTTGATCTGGCCGGCGTCGACGGTCGGGAAGAAGTCCTGGCCGAGGCCGGGCAGGGGGCCGAGCGGGAACGCGAGCAGCGCGGTGGCCGCGATCGCGGCGAGGAACAGCGCCACGAAGCGCGGACCGGAGTGGAGCGACGCGCCGAGCAGCACGCGATAACGCTCGCGCAGGCGCTCGAAGCGGCGCTCGAAGCCGTGATGCAGGCGGGCGAGCGGGTGGCGCGACGCGCCGGCGGGGTGCGCGTCGCGGGCGCGCAGCCAGAACTTCGCGAGCGTCGGGACCAGCGTGCGCGACAGCAGGTACGAGGCGAGCATCGCGAACACGACCGCCTCGGCGAGCGGGATGAACAGGTACTTCGCGATCCCCGCGAGCAGGAACATCGGCAGGAACACGATGCAGATCGACAGCGTCGACACCAGCGCCGGCAGCGCGATCTGGCGCGCGCCGTCGAGGATCGCGGCTTCGACGTCCTTGCCGTTCTCGAGGTGCCAGTTGATGTTCTCGATCGTGACCGTCGCGTCGTCGACGAGAATGCCGACCGCGAGCGCGAGGCCGCCGAGCGTCATGATGTTGATCGTCTGGCCGAGCGCGGCGAGGCAGGTGATCGATGCGAGGATCGACAGCGGGATCGAGATCGTGATGATCAACGTGCTGCGCCAGCTGCCGAGGAACAGCAGGATCAGCAGTCCGGTCAGCGCCGCCGCGATCACCGCCTCGCGGATCACGCCGGACACGGCCGCGCGCACGAAGATCGACTGGTCGCCGAGCGGCGCGATCGTGAGGCTGCGCGGGAGCGATGCGCGGATCTGCGGCAGCTTCGCGTCGATCGCGTCGATGATGGCGATGGTCGAGGCCTTGCCGGTCTTCAGCACGCTCATCAGCACGGCCCGGCGGCCGTTCAACCGGACGATGTTGGTCTGCGGCGAATAGCCGTCGCGTACGTGCGCGACGTCGCGCACGTACGTGACCGAGCCGTTGCTCGAGCGGATCGGCAGGTCGTTCAGCCGATCGATGCGCCGCGGGCTCGCGTTCAGCCCGACGAAGTACTCGCGCGAGCCGATCTTCTCGGTGCCCGCGGGGAGGATCAGGTTCTGCGCGGCGATCGCCGCCGAGACGTCCGCCGGGGTGAGGCCGTGCGCGCGCAATGCGGCCGGATCCAGGTCGACGCTGACCTCGCGTTGCTTGCCGCCGTACGGGAACGGGATCGACGCGCCGGCGACCGTCGCGAGGTCGGTGCGCAGCACGTTGTTCGCGAGGTCGTAGAGCCGCGATTCCGAGAGCGTATTGCTGGACAGCGCGAGCTGCAGGATCGGAACGCTGGAGGCGTTGTACGACAGGATGAACGGCGGCGACGTGCCCGGCGGCGAGTTGAACAGCTGCGCCTGCGAGACCGCGGCGATCTGCGCGTAGGACAGGTCGCGGTTCGCGCCGGGCTGGAAGAAGTACTTCACCACCGCGACGCCGTCGACCGACTGGGACTCGGTGTGCTGGACGTCGTTGACCACGGTCTGCGCGACCCGCTCCGAGAACAGCACGATCCGGTCCGCGATCTCGCGCGGCGACAGCCCGTTGTAGTGCCAGATCACCGCCGCCACCGGCAGGTCGATGTCCGGGAAGATGTCGATCGGGGTGCGCAGGTACGAGTACACGCCCAGCAGCACGATCAGCAGGGCCAGCACGATGAACGTGTATGGCCGGTGCAGCGCGACTCTAACGATCCACATCGGCGCGTACGGGAGGAGGGGTCCGGGAAGGGGCGATGATTAGGCGGCTAAAATGTAGAGGTCTAATGAATCCAAGTCAATCGCGCCGTGAACCCGCGCGCGACGCGCGCCGAACGGGATCCGCGCGGGGTCGCCGTTCAGCCGGGCGGGGTGGGTCCGGCGAACGGGATCGGCGTCGCGCCGTGCACCGGCCCGATCTTCGCCTGCGGGCTCACGTACAGCTTGACCGTGTGGCGAAAGTCGAGCGGGCCGTCGACGACCGCGCCGGGACCGATCACGATGCGCGGGACCGCATCGCTCACGTGGAAGAAGCTGCCGCTCGGCCGTTTCACGGTGATCCCGCCCTCGACCCGCGAGGTGCCGGTCACGGTGACGTTGCCGTCGACCGTGGTGATTCCGCCCGAAACCCGGGCCGAGTCGAGGCGGATCGCGCCGTTCACGTTCACGATCCGCCCGGCGACGCTCGCGCCGTCGGCGAGCGTGATCGGGCCGTTCACGACCGTGACGCCGTCCGCGACCTGCGCCCCGGCGCCGAGCGTGACCGCGCCGTTCACCGCGGTCAGGGATTTCGCGGTCGCGTGCGCGCCGATCGAGATGTGGCCGTTGACCGTACGGACGGTCGTCACCGCGGCGCCCTCGTCGACGGTGATCGAGCCGTTGACGGTCACGGCCGCATCGACCGGGGCTCCCGCGGCGACGTGGATCGACCCGTTCACCTTCGCGGCGGCGTCGCCGGTCGGCGCACCCCCGCAGGCGGCGAGCGCCGCCGCGAACACGACCGGCGCCGCGATTCGAACGACCCGGGTGCAGGGACCCATGCTGCTCTCTCCTGTCGGACCCAATCCGAGTGCGCCGATTATACGGCAATGGCGCAACCGGCCGTCAGGGAGGCCGCGGCGCGCGGCGTCCCGGCGCTGCTCACGCGACCGCGAGGAAACAACCGAGCGCGGCCGCGAGCGCCAACGGCATCGCGAACACACCGAGCCGCAGGAACCGTCCGGCGCTCACGTCGACGCCTTCGCGCCGCAGCGCGATCAGCCACAGGATCGTCGCGAGCGATCCGGTGACCGACAGGTTCGGTCCGAGATCGATGCCGAGCAGCAGCGCGCCGGCGGTCCGCGCGGAGGCATGCGCGGCCGTGATCAGGTTCGCGGCGATCAGACCGGCCGGCAGGTTGTTCAGCAGATTGGTCGCGAGCGCGACGATCGATGCGGCGGCCGCCGCGTGCGCCGGCCGGTCCGCCGCCGCGCCGGCGAGGTGGCGCGCGAGCGGCGCGGTCGCACCGGTCGATTCGACCGCGCGAACCAGCACGAACAGCGCCGCGACGAGCGGCAGCACGCTCCAGGAGACCCGGCGCAGCGCTCCCCAGGGCGGCGCGCGTCGCACGATCAGGATCGCGATCCAGGTTGCGGCCGCGCACAGGAGCGTCGGCGGACCGAGCGGGCGGCCGAGCGCGGAGGACAGCGCGAGGAGGCCTGCGGTCGCGGCGATTCCGCCCGCGGCGACGCGCCCGCCCGCGTCCAGCCGTGGCACGGCCGGGTCGATCGCGATCGACCCGCCGAGCTGCGTCCGCAACGCGAACCGCAGCACCGCGTAGGTCGCGACGATCGCCGCGGCGGATGGCGCGGCGAACTGCGCGAACCACGTGCCGAGCGGCGGCAATCCGGTCCCGTACACGACGAGGTTCGCCGGATTGGAGATCGGCAGCACGAAGCTCGCCGCGTTCGCGATGAACGCACAGATCAGCAGGTAGGGCAGCGGCGGCGCGCCGGCGTCCTTGGCCGCGGCGTACACCGCCGGAGTCAGCACGACCGCGGTCGCGTCGTTCGACAGGAGCGCGGTCACGACGATCCCGACCGCGTACACCAGCGCGAACAGCCGCCGCGGCGAGCCGCGTGCGATCCGCGTCGCGAGCGCCGCGGTCCACCCGAACAGCCCCTCGCGCCGCGCCAGCTCCGCGAGCAGCATCATCCCGGCCAGGAACAGGTACACGTCGGTGCCCTCGCGAACCGCCGCGAGCGCCGCGCGCCACGAGATCAACGACAGCGCGAGCGCGGCGCCGGCGCCGAGCGATGCCCAGACCGCTTCCGGCACGCGCCACGGGCGCACCACGATGCCGGCGACCGAGGCGGCGGCGATCACCCAGATGAGCCCGGCGGAACCAACCGTGTGCGTCATTCGCGCAGCATGCCAGTCGCGCGCGCCGCTGCGTAGCCGGTCGCGGGTGTGCGGTACACTGATCGGGCCATGACATCCACCGCCGATTCGACCGCCGCCGACCCGGGAGCCGGCGAGGGGCTGACCGCCGCGGCGGCCCGCGAGGCACTCGCGCGGGTCGGTCCGAACGCGATGCCCGAGACCGAGGATCCGCTGTGGCGGCGCGCGCTCGGCAAGTTCTCCGCGCCGGTCCCGTGGATGCTCGAGGCGGCGATCGTGCTCGAGCTGACGCTCGGCCAGGGTGTCGAGGCGGCCGTGATCGCGGTGCTGTTGGTATTCAACGCGGCGCTCGGCCTGGTCCAGGAAGGCCGCGCGCAGGCGACCTTGCGCGCGCTGAAGTCGCGGCTCGCGTTGAACGCGACGGTGCGCCGCGACGGGCGCTGGCAGACCGTGTCCGCGACCGAGATCGTGCCCGGCGACGTCGTCAAGCTGAGTCTCGGCGGGATCGTGCCGGCGGACGCCGCGTTGCTCTCCGGCGAGGTGCTGCTGGACCAGTCGATGCTGACCGGGGAATCCCTGCCGGTCGAGGCGGGCGCCGGCGCCGCGACCTTCGCGGGTGCGCTGGTCCGGCGCGGCGAGGCGGTCGCGCGGGTCACCGCGACCGGCGCGCGCACCAAGTTCGGCCGGACCGCGGAACTCGTCCGCGTCGCGCACGGGCGCAGCTCGCAGCAGGAGGCGGTGCTGCGGATCGTGCGCAACCTCGGCCTGTTCAGCGCGGCGATGGTGCTCGTGCAGCTCATCTATGCGACCGCGACGCAGATGCCTTCGCTCGACCTCGTGCCGCTGGTGCTGACCGCGGTGCTCGCCGCGATCCCGGTCGCGCTTCCCGCGACGTTCACGCTGGCGTCGGCGCTCGGCGCGCGGGCGCTCGCCGCGCAGGGGGCGTTGCCGACGCGGCTCTCCGCGATCGACGAGGCGGCGAACATGGACGTGCTGTGCTCGGACAAGACCGGCACGCTCACCCAGAATCAGCTGTCGGTCGCCGAGGTCCTGACGGCGCCGGGCGTCGCCGCGGCGGCGGTGCTGCGGCACGCGCTGCTCGCGAGCGCCGACTCGGGTCTCGATCCGGTGGACGGCGCGGTGCGCGATGCGGCCGCCAAATTGCCGGCGTCCGCCGAGGCGCCCCTTCGCCTGACCGCGTTCCGGCCGTTCGATCCGGCCCGCAAGATGTCCGAGGCCGACGCGGTGAGTCCGAGCGGCGAGTCGCTGCGCATCGTGAAGGGCGCGTTCGCGCGGATCGCGGCGCAGGTCGCGCCACCGGCCGAGCTCGCCGCCGCGGCGGCGTCGCGGGAAGGCACCGGCTATCGCGTGCTCGGGGTCGCCGCGGGACCGCCGGATCGGCTCGCCTGGGTCGGCGCGCTGGCGCTCAGCGATCCGCCGCGCACGGACGCGCGCGGCTTGATCGGGGATCTCGCGACGCTCGGCGTGCAGACCGTGATGATCACCGGCGATTCGGCCGCGACCGCGGCGGTGGTCGCGCACGCGGTCGGCATCGACGGACCGGTGCGAACCGCGGCGCAGGTGCCCGCGTCCGCGCAGCCGCGCGACTATGCGGTGTTCGCGGGGGTGTTCCCGGAGGACAAGTTCCACATCGTGCGGGCGTTCCAGAGCGGCGGCCACACGGTCGGCATGTGCGGGGACGGCGCGAACGACGCGCCGGCGCTGCGCCAGGCGCAGATCGGGATCGCGGTGTCGACCGCGACCGACGTCGCGAAGTCGGCGGCGGGGATCGTGCTCACCCAGCCCGGGCTGGGGGGGATCGTCTCGACGGTACGCTGCGGCCGCACGACCTACCAGCGCATCCTCACCTACACGCTGCGCTCGGTGACCGCGAAGATCAACCAGATGCTGTTCCTCACGGTCGGCCTGCTGATCACCGGCGCGGCGGTGTTGACGCCGATGCTGATGGTGCTGTTGATGATCGGCGGCGACTTCCTCGCGATGTCCGCGACGACCGACCGGGTCCGGCCGACCGGCGGTCCGAACGCCTGGCGGATCGGCCGGGTGACCGCGGCGTCGGTCGTGCTGGGCGCCTGCGACGTCGCGTTCAGCATCGCGGTGATGCTGGTCGCGCGCGATCGCTACGGGATCGTCGCGCACGCCGGACTTCGGACCCTGTCGGCGGTGACGCTGGTGTGCGTCGCGCAGTCCTCGTTCTACGTGGTCCGGGAGCGTGAGCGGCTGTGGAGTTCCCGGCCGAGCGGCTGGGTCTTCGCGTCCTCGATCGTGGACGTCGGCGTGATCTCGCTCCTGGCGGGGTTCGGCATCCTGATGCACCCGATCGCGCCGGCCGCGATCGGCGCGGTGATCGGGGCTTCGTTCCTGTTCACGTTCGTGCTGGATTTCGTGAAGGTTGCGGTGTTCCGCGCCTGGCGGATCGCCTGAGCCGGCGCCGCGCGCGCCGGGTGTCGTCGCCGGCCGCGGACTCGTCTACACTGATGCGCCCATGGGGTTCGATTGCGCGCGATGTCCGGGATACTGCTGCAGTCATGCGCGCATCGAGGTGTCGGACGCGGACGTCCGGCGGCTCGCGAAACACCTCGGGATCCCGGTGCGGACCGCGCGCGCGCGCCACACGTATCTCTACCGGGCGAAGGAGGGCGCGGAGCGCATCCTGCGCCATCACCGGGATCACGTGTATGCGTCGGTGTGCCACTTCTTCGACCGCCGCGAGCGGCGCTGCACGGTCTACGCGGCCCGGCCCGCGGTGTGCCGCAAATATCCGTACGGAAATCGCTGCGGCTACTATTCGTTCCTCGCGTTCGAACGCGAGTTCCACGACGATGAGGACTTCGTCCCCTCGGCCTGAGGCGCGCGCGCTGCGCCGCCGGCTGATCGGCGCGTGGCGGCTGCTGCGGATCGAGTACCGCGGGCCGGACGGCGATACGGTGGATCCGTTCTATCGGCCGGATTCGACCGGCGTGCTGATCTACCACGCGGGCGGCTGGATGAGCGTCGCGATCGCGGGACCCGGCGCCTACTACACCTACGCCGGCACCTGGGACGTCGACCCGGCCGGGTCGAGCGTGACCCACCGGGTGACGACCGCGTTGATCGCCGCCGAAGTCGGTGTCGCGTACCGCCAGCGCGTGACCGTCGACGGTGGTCGGATGATCTTCACGAATCGCGACGGGGCGCCGGGCGCGCGAACCGTGCGCCGCAAGATCTGGGTTCGCGCCCGCCGCGCCGATCGGTGACGCCCGACGCCGACCGCCGCGCGCCGGCGTGCAGCCACCGGCCGCCGTGTCCGGGGTGCCCCCGGTTCGGCGAGCCGACCATCGCGCCCGGCGCGCGGGCGATGCTCGATGCGCTCGCGCTAACGCACGGCTTGCCGCCGGCCGAGGTCGCGGGCGGCGCGCTCGTGGGATTCCGCCATCGCGCGCGGCTCGCGATCCGCGGGCGCCGGGAAGCGCCGAAGCTCGGCCTGTTCGAGGCCGGCAGCCATCGGCTCGTGCACATCCCGAATTGCCAGGTCCATCACCCGCTGATCAACCGGGTCGCGGACGTCGTGCGACGCGCGCTGATCGACACCGGGGTCGACTGCTACTCGGAGGCTGCGCATCGCGGACTCGCCCGGTACCTGCAGGTGGTGATCGAGCGGCGCTCGCAGACCGCGCAGGTCGTCGTGGTCGGCAACGCGACGCGGGTCGAGCCGTTCGCGGCGTTGCTCGACGCGATCCGCGGGCGGCTCGGCGCGCAACTGCACAGCCTGTGGTTCAACGCCCACCCGGAGCGCTCGAACGCGGTGCTCGGGCGCGAGTTCCACCACTGGTGCGGACCCGCGAGCCTGGTCGAGCACTACGGCGGCGCCGAGGTGCACTATCCGCCCGGCGCGTTCGGCCAGAGCCACCCGGCGATCGCCGAACGGATCGTCGCGCACGTGCGCGACCGGATCCCCCCGGGGGCGCACGTCGCGGAATTCTACGGCGGCGTCGGCGCGATCGGCCTGTCGGTGCTCGATCGCGTGGCGTCGCTGCGGATCAACGAAGTCGCGGTCGAATCGCTGCGCGGCCTGGCGCTCGGGCTCGCACGGCTCGACCGGGACGCGCGCGACAAGGTGTCGGTCTGGCCCGGCACGGCCGCGGCGGCCGCGCCCGCGGCGCACGATCGCACCGTCGTGATCGCGGATCCGCCGCGCAAGGGGCTCGATCCGGCGCTGATCGCGACGCTGCGGTCGTCGCCGCCGCGGCGTTTCGTGTACGTGAGCTGCGAGCTGCGAACCTTGATCGCGGATGCGGCCCGCCTCGCGGCCGGCGGCGGGTTCCGGCTGGAATCGCTGGCCGCGTTCAACCAGTTCCCGTACACGGAACACGTCGAGACCGTCGCGACGTTCGATCGACGGGGCTGACAGGCGGCCGGGGGCTGTGCGAAGGTAGCGGCCCGCCCGCTGGAGGAGAGGAGTCGAATGGCGTTGCCCGATGGCTACAGCGAGATCGCGCCCGGCAAGCTCGCATCGGTGGTGACCTGTCTCGAGATGCGCGCCGCGCCGGCGCCCGGGCCCGCGCGAACGGATCCGGCGTGGGGCTTGCGGCGAATCGTCGACGCCGATCCGGTCGCGTATCGGTCGCTGTTCGGGCGCGTCGGGCGCGAGTGGCTGTGGTTCTCGCGTCTGGTGATGCCGGCGGAGGAACTGCGCCGGATCCTCGGCGATCCGGACGTCGAGGTGTGGGTCTTCAGCGTCGGCGGGTCCGACGAGGGACTGCTCGAGCTCGATTTCCGCGTGGCCGGCGAGTGCGAGCTCGCGTTCTTCGGTCTGACCGCGGCCGCGCGCGGCTGCGGTGCCGGCCGTTGGCTGATGAACCGGGCGATGATGCGCGCGTGGAGCCGCGCGATCCAGCGGCTGTGGGTGCACACCTGCACGCTCGATCACCCGGCCGCGCTCGATTTCTACCGGCGTTCCGGGTTCCGGGCGTATGCGCGCCGCGTCGAGGTGGCCGACGATCCGCGGCTCGCCGGGCTCCTGCCGCGCGACGCGGCGCCGGGGATACCGATCGTCGAGGAGAGTTGCCGATGACCGAAGTGGAAGAACGCCTGCACGCGGCGCTGTCGCGCCATGCGCTCGAGCGCACCGCGACCGGCTACCGTCGCGTGCATCCCGGCGCGGGCACGAGCTCGCTCGAGATCCGGCCCGTGCCCGCCGCCGACGCGGCGGCGCCCGCGGCGACCACGGCAACCGCGGCGACCACGGCAACCGCGACCGCGATCGTCGACGTCGTCTCCGACTACGAACCCGCGGGACTCCCGTCGCTGCACGCGGCGGGCATCGCGCGCCTGAACGCGCTCGCGGTCCACGGCGCCTACGACCGGCAGGAGGGGCGCTTGCGCCAGCGCGCGCAGTTCACGTTGTATGCGGTCGAGTCGACCGCGGATCTCGCGACCCGCCTGATCCTCGAGGCCTTCGGCGCGCAGTTGCCGTTCGGCCGGTCGATCGCGCAGTCGATCGCGTCCGCGACCGTGCTCGAGCAGCATCGCGCCCATCACGCGATGCCGAAGGACTGGGGCGCGCCGCTCGCGGAGCAGGAACTGCGCTCGACGGTGGAGGCAATGGAGCGGCTCGGGCTCGCGGCCGCGTGCCGGGGGAACGTGGTCTGGGCGGAGCTGCCGCTGCACGGCGATTGCCCGACCCGGGCGATCGATCCGAATGCACAGACCGCGCTGTTCGAGGTGCATGCCGGCGTGCTCCACCCGATCGCGGGCGCGGGGTACCTCGCGTCGATCTCGCTCCCGTTCGGCGCGCGGCCGGTCGATCCGGCGGAACTGTGCCGCCGCTTGAACGCGGCCGAGTTCGAGCTCGTCGACTTCGTCCCGCGCCTCGGCGCGTGGGGGATGCAGGGGACCCAGGACCTGCCGGGCTACCACTGCTTCCTGCCGTGTCCGAACCCCTACGGCGGGATGCACCACGCGCTGATGTGGTGGTGTGCGCAGCGCGCGGCCTGGATCCGCGATCGATACTGGGACGCGGAGCGCGGGATCGTGTTCGACCGCGAGCCCGCGACGACGCCGGCTTGACGGAGCTCGCGCGAGCGATGCCGTCGATCGAGATTCCGGACCGGGAGTTCGGCGCGTACCTGTTCGACTGTGATGGGACGCTCGCCGACACGATGCCGCTGCATTACCGCGCGTGGCTGCGCGTGCTCGAGGGCCGCGACCCGCCGTTCGACGCGCGCACGTTCTACGGCTGGGGCGGCAAGCCGACCGGGGCCATCCTCGAGGAACTGAAGGCGCATTACGGGATCGACCTCGGCGACTTCGCCGAGGCGGCCGCGCGCAAGGAGCGGTACTTCACCGAGAGCCTCGGCGAGGTCGTGCCGATCGAGCCGGTCGTGCGGATCGCGCGCGGCGCGCATCGGCGGCTGCCGATGGCGGTCGCGTCCGGCGGCCTGCGCCGGCACGTCGAGGCGACGCTCGACGCGCTCGGGATCCGCGACCTGTTCGCCGCGGTCGTGTGCTTCGAGGACAGTGCGCGCCCGAAACCTCACCCCGATCCCTTTCTCGAGGCGGCGCGGCGCTTGCGGGTGCCGCCGGGCGAGTGCCTGGTCTTCGAGGACAGTCCGCTCGGGCTGGCGGCGGCCGCGGCGGCCGGGATGGCCTGCGTGCGCGTGCCGCCGCTGCACGGCGCCTGAGGA
>JAJYAM010000013.1:0-28757 GCA_021779535.1 Pseudomonadota bacterium | reverse complement strand
GGCGCGGCGCTTGCGGGTGCCGCCGGGCGAGTGCCTGGTCTTCGAGGACAGTCCGCTCGGGCTGGCGGCGGCCGCGGCGGCCGGGATGGCCTGCGTGCGCGTGCCGCCGCTGCACGGCGCCTGAGGACTCGCGAGCACCCGTCGCAGCACCGCGACGTGGCTCCGCTCGAGGTCACGCGCGGCGCTGAGCAGGGTCAGCGGTCGCTCCCGTGCCCGCGCGCGCAGCGCGGCGAGCGCCGCCGCGTGCGTCGCGAGTTCGGCACGGTAGCGGCGCGCGAACTGCGGCCAGCGGGTCCGGTCCGCGTGGAACCAGCGGCGCAGCCGATCGCTCGGCGTGATCTCGCGCGCCCACTCGTCGAGCGCGGCCGCAGCCTTGTCGACGCCGCGCGGCCAGAGCCGGTCGACGAGCACCCGGTATCCGTCGGCGGGCTCCGCCGCCGCGTAGATCCGCTTCGCGCGCAGCGTCGGTGGGGCGGCGGTCGGCGGCGGTTCCGGCTCGAACGTCGACAGGTAGCACGGCGGCGAGCTCGATTCGCGCGGGCGCCGCGGGGCCGGTCTGCGATGGGTCGCCATCGCGAAACACGTTATCATCGATGCAGCCACGGAGCGACCCCTCGCGGATGCCCGCCGAACGCCCTCCCCAGCGACCCTCGGAATCCGGATCGCCGCATCTGCGCGACCCGGGACGGCGTCGCGCGCGCCGCGACCGCGGGGCGCGGCTGCCGCAGCGGCCGTGGACCGCGGTCCGCAATCCCTATCCGCCGCTCGAGATCCTGTCGGCCGATCAGCTGGAGTCGATCCACGCGGCATCGCTGCGGATCCTCGAGGAGTTCGGGATCGAGGTGCTCTCCGCCGACGCCCGCCGCCGCTTGCGCGCCGCGGGCGCGGACGTCGACGAGGCGAGCCGGCTGGTGCGGCTCGACCGGCACTGCGTCGCGGCGGCGCTCGCGACCGCACCGTCGGAATTCAGCCTGACGCCGCGCAACCCGGCGCATCGCGTGCGGCTCGGCGGCGACTCGCTGGTGTTCGGGCTGGTCGCCGGGCCGCCGAACGTGCACGACCGGGAGCGCGGGCGCCGGCCGGGCAATTACCGCGACTTCTGCGACTTCATCCGTCTCGCGCAGCATTTCAACGTGATCCACGTGATCGGCAACCAGGTCTGCGCGCCGGTCGATCTGCCGGCCAACACGCGCCACCTGGACGCCTATCGCGCGAACCTCGTGTACTCGGACCGTGCCTATCATTGTTCCGCGATCGGCGCCGCGCGGGCGATCGACGGGATCCGGATGATGGCGATCGCGCGGGGGATCGGCCTCGAGGAGATCGCGCGCTCGCCGGGCGTGATGACGATCATCTCGGTCAACAGCCCGCGGCGCCTCGACGAGGCGATGGCCGACGGGCTGATCGCGATGGCCGAGCACGGGCAGCCGGTCGTGATCACGCCGTTCACGTTGCTGGGCGCGATGACTCCGGTGTCGCTCGCCGCGGCGCTCGCGCAGCAGAACGCGGAAGCGCTGTTCGGCGTCGTACTCGCGCAGACGGTGCGCCCGGGAACGCCGGTGATGTACGGCGCGTTCACGTCGAACGTCGATCTGCGCTCCGGGGCGCCCGCGTTCGGGACGCCGGAGAACGCGAAGGCGAACGTCGCCTGCGGGCAGCTCGCGCGCCGCTATCGGCTGCCGTACCGCACGTCGAACGCGAGCGCATCGAATGCGCCGGACGCGCAGGGCGCGTACGAGACCCAGATGTCGCTGTGGGGCGCGCTGCTCGGCGGCGGTCATCTCGTGTACCACGCCGCCGGCTGGCAGGAGGGCGGTTTGACCGCGTCCTTCGAAAAGCTGGTGCTGGACGTCGAGATGCTGCAGATGCTGGTCGAGTTCCTGCAGCCGATCGTGGTCGACGAGGCCGAACTCGGGCTCGATGCGATCGCTCGCGTGCCGCCCGGCGGGCATTTCTTCGGCGACCCGCACACGCTCGCGCGCTACGAGAACGCGTTCTACCGGCCGCTGGTCTCCGATTGGCAGGGCTTCGAGGCCTGGAGCGCCGCCGGCGCGCGCGACGCCGCGCAGCGCGCGACCGAGGTGTGGAAGCGCGCGCTCGGCGAGTACGAACAGCCGGCGATGGATCCGTCGATCCGCGAGGCGCTCGATGCCTACGTCGCGCACCGGTGCGAGGCGATCGGCGACGCGGAGCCCTGACGGGGTCGCGCTAGACGGCTTTCCCGCCGCCCGCGAACGCCGCCGCGGTCCGGGTCTTGCGCGAGCGCCACAGCGCATCGCCGAGGTAGACCGCGACGCCGATCCAGACGAGTCCGAAGCCGATCGCGCGATCGCGGCCGAAGGCTTCGTGATAGAGCCCGACGCCGAGCGCGAGCACCACCGTCGGCATCGAGTACTGCAGGATGCCGAGCAGGGACAGCGGAATGCGCCGGGCCGCGGCCGCGAACAACAGCAGCGGAATCGCGGTCACCGGGCCCGCGGCCATCAGCGCGAGCCGCAACCCCCAGCCCCCGCTCAGAAAGGCGTCCGCGCCGTGGAAGCCTTCCCACGCGAGGTACGCGAGCGCGAGCGGCAGGAGCGCCGCGGTCTCGAGCGTCAAGCCTTCGAGCGAGCCGAGCGGCGCGGTCTTGCGCATCAACCCGTACAGCGTGAAGCTGAGCGCGAGCGACAGCGCGATCCACGGCAAATGTCCGGCCGCGACCGCCATCCAGACCACGCCGCCGGCCGCGATCGCGACCGCGCTCCACTGGGCGGCTCGCAGCCGCTCCGACAGCACGACCGCGCCGACGACGACGCTCATCAGCGGATTGATGTAGTAGCCGAGGCTCGCGTCGACGACGTGCCCGGCGTTGATCGCCCAGATGTACAGGCCCCAGTTGTTCGCGAGCAGGAATGCGCTCAGCGCGAAGCGGGCGATCAGGGACGGGCGTTCGCGCACCGCGCGCAGCCAGGTGAAGTGACGCTTCACGACGAGCACCAGGGTCAGCAGCACGAGCGACCAGACCATCCGGTGCGCGAGGATCTGCAGCGGCGGCACGCGGATCAGTGCCTTGAAGTAGAGCGGGAACAGTCCCCAGAGCAGGTACGCGCCGAGGGCGTAGGCGACGCCCCAATCCATGTCGACACCTCGAGGTTCGCGCCGGCGGCGCGGGTCGCGAAGCGTCCACGGTGGGCGCGCGATGACCGGGCCGGTCGCGGCGCGGCAGTATACCCGAGATCCGGCGCGTCGATGAGTCCGGTATGATCGGCCGGCCATGCGTGGAATCGAGCCGACGACGGGCGTAACGTGACGCGCGATCAGATCGGTCGAGGCATCGCGCTCGGGGCGCTCGGCTACACGCTGTTCGCGCTGCACGACGCGGCCACCAAGTGGCTCGTCGCGGCGATCCCGGTCTGGCAGATCCTGTTCTTCCGCAGCGTGCTCATCGTCCTCGGCTGCAGCGCGATCGGGCGCCGCCCGCTCTGGCGCCGGGTGCTGACGTCGCCGCATCGCGGGCCGCTCACCCTGCGCGCGGCGCTGGTGCTGATCGCATGGCTCGCGTACTACACGGCGGCGAAGACGCTGCCGCTCGCGCAATTGCTGACGCTGTACTTCGGTGCCCCGGTCGTGACGACGCTGCTCGCGATGCCGCTGCTCGGCGAGCGCGTCAGCGGCGCGCGCTGGATCAGCGTGCTGCTCGGGTTCGCCGGCGTGCTGGTGGCGGCCGAACCGGCGCGGATCCACGCGTCGCGCGCGACCGGGCTCGTGCTCGTGGCCGCGGTGATCTGGGCGTACACGGTGATCCTGATGCGGCAGATCGCGCAGCGGGAGTCCTCGATCGTGCAGGTGCTCGCGCAGAACCTGTTCTACCTGATCGTGACCGGCGGCCTGTCGCTCGCGACCTGGGTCCCGCCGCACGGCTTGCAATGGCCGCTCCTGCTGCTCGTCGGCGTGCTCGGCGGCGGGGGGCAGTTCTTCCTGATCGAAGGGGCGCGGTTCGCGCCGGCGGCGATCATGGCGACCGTCGAGTACACTTCGCTGATCTGGGCGTTCGTGCTCGGTTTCTGGGTGTTCGGCGACGTGCCGCGGCGCCCGGTATGGATCGGCGCGGGGCTGATCCTGCTGTCGGGCTTGCTGATGCTCTGGCGGGAGCGCCGACGGGTGTTCCGGGAGGACTAGCGGATGCGGTCGGCGACGAGGATTTCGCGTGGGGCGCTGCTGCTCGCGGTGGTCCCGTTCATCGGACTCGATCTGACGGTCGCGTGGTGGGATCGGATCGAGCCGACGATCGCGGGGTTGCCGTTCAATCTGGCCTGGATGATCGCGTGGACGGCGCTGACGCCGCTGTGCCTGTGGGGCGCGCACCGCCTCGATCGGCGCGGCGCCGCACGGCGGGGCGGGGGCGGACCGTGAACGCCGGCACGGTCGCGGTCGCGACGATCCTGCTGATCGTGGTCGGTGGCGCCGCGATCGGGGTTCTCGCCGGTTCCCGGCGCCGGATGGACCTCGAGCAGTGGACCGTCGGCGGGCGGCAGTTCGGGGTGGTGCTCGTCTGGCTGTTGATGGCGGGAGAGTTCTACACGACGTTCACGTTCCTCGGCGCGTGCGGCTGGGCCTATTCGCGCGGTGCGCCGGTCTACTACGTGCTCGCCTATCAACCGCTGTGCTGCGTGGTCGTGTATTTCCTCGCACCACGGATCTGGGAGCTCGGTCGGGACTATCGCGCGCAGACGCTCGCGGATTTCTTCACGGCGAGGTTCTCGAGCGAATGGCTCGGTGCGCTCGTCGCGCTCGTCGGCATCGTGTTCCTGATCCCCTACCTCGAGCTGCAGCTGACCGGCCTCGGCTTCATCGTCGAGATCGCGAGCGCGCACTCGGTCGGGCGCGTCCCGGCCATGTCGACCGCGTTCGTGCTGGTCGCGGTGTTCGTCTACACCAGCGGCATCCGCGGCGCCGCCTGGGTCAGCGTGCTCAAGGACGCGCTGCTGCTCGCGGTCGTGATCGCGGTCGGTGTCGCGATCCCGGAACGGTATTTCGGCGGGATCGGCCCGATGTTCGCGACCCTCGCGCGGATCGCGCCGCGCACGCTGGTGCTGCCGGGAAGAACCGCGCAGCTGGGCCATGCCTGGTTCGCGACGACGGTCCTGCTGACCGCGTTCGGCGCGCCGATGTGGCCGCACCTGTTCGCGGCGAACCTGAGCGCGAAGAGTGCGGACACCCTGCGGCGCAACGCGATCGTGATGCCGCTGTACGGAATCACGATCCCGCTCGTGATCTTCGTCGGCTTCGCGGCGACCGTGGTCCTGCCGGGGCTGCGCGACGGGGACCTGTCGATGCTCGCGCTGGTCGGCAAGACCTATCCGGCCTGGGTGCTCGGCGTCGTCGGCGGCGCCGGCGCGCTGACGGCGATGGTGCCGTCCGCGGTCATGATCTTGTCGGCGGCGGCGTTGTTCATGAAGAACGTGGTTCGGCCGCTGTTCGCGCCGGCGCTCGACGATCGGGGCGTCGCGCGCGGCGCACGAATTGCGGTGTTCGCCGTCACCGCGATCGCACTGGGTTTCGCGATTCACGGGTCGAGCACCCTGGTCGCGCTGTTGCTGATCGGATATGCCGGCGTCGCCCAGTTCCTGCCCGGGGTGCTGCTCGGCGCTTTTTGGCCGCGGACCTCGAAGCGCGGCGTCGCGTGCGGACTCGTCGTCGGTCTCGCGATCGTCGGCGGATTGATGCTGAGCGGGCGCGATCCTTACCGCGGCGTGAACGCGGGGTTCCTCGGACTCTGCGCGAATCTCGCGTGCGTGCTCCTCGTCAGCCTCGCGACCCGAGCGCCGGCGCCGCCGGCGGGAGCGCGGGCAGGATGAGCTCGAAGGGCCGCATGTCGGCGGCGAGCCACTCGTGCAGCGTCTCGGCGAGCTCGATCGAGACCCGATCGCCGAAATCGGCGAGCTGCCGCAGCATCCGGCGCAGCTGCGGGATGTCGACCTCGCGCGCCCCGACGACCCGCAGGCGCAGCTTCGACGGCGTCGCGGCGAGCAGCGCGCGCAGGTGGCGGGCGGCGCGAGCGAGCTGCCGGCGGCCGCGTCCGGTGTATACCGACAGCGTCAATACGGGTACGCCGTCGGATTCGCCGCGGTCGGTCAGCGCGAGCCGCGCGCGGTCGCGGGAACGCGCGATGAACGCGCTCAGGCGCGCGATCTGCGCATCCCACGCGGTCGGGGAGCCCGGCTCGGCCGGGCCGAAGTGCCGGTCGACGTAGTCGCGCATCGACAAGCCGACGATCCAGTCCGAGATCGCGACCGGGATCTGCGCGGGCGATCGCCACGGGAGCGACCGCAGGAACCACCGGATCCGCCGCGGGCCGCCGCGCAGCAGGCCCTCGCGCGCGAAGCGCAGCAGGATCCGCGTCGCCGCGACCGGGCCGTAGCCGGTGCCGCCGCCGGCGCGTCCGAGGTCGCGCATCTTGTTCGCGATCCGGGTGCCGATCGCCGCGTCGGACACCAGCCGCCGGTACAACCGGCGGTATTCCTCGACGAGCGTCGCGTAGCTCATGTTCAAGGGCACGACGTTGGTGGCGAGCTTGGTGTTGTCGCATTCCACCGCGTGCTCGCGCAGGCGCCCCGCGCGCTCGAGGCGCTCGTGCAGGGGCGTTCTCGGCAGCGCATTCAGCAGGCCGATCATCGCGGCCTGGATCCCGGAGCGCATGATGAACTCGTACTGCAGATCGAAGGTCTCGAGGGTGTCGTTGTCGAAGCCGACGATGAAGCCGGCGAGCACCTCGATGCCGTTCGCGTGGATCCGCCGGATCGCGTCCAGCGGATCCTCGCGGACGTTCTGCAGCTTGCGGGTCTCGCGCAGGCTTGCCGGATCGGGCGACTCGACGCCGATGAACACCCACTGGAAGTTCGCCGCGCGGAACAGCGCCATCAACTCCGCGTCGGCCGCGAGGTTGATCGACGCCTCGGTGCCGAAGCGGAAGGCGTGACGATGCTCGCGCTGGTACGCCACGAGGAAGCGCAGCAGCGTCTTCGCGACCTTGCGGTCGCCGATCAGGTTGTCGTCGACGAAGAACACGTTGTGCACGCCGAGTTCGCGCAAGCGGTCGAGCTCCCGCCCGATCTGCTCCGGCGCCTTGTGGCGCGGTTTGCGGCCGAACATCACGATGATGTCGCAGAATTCGCACAAATAGGGACAGCCGCGCGAGAACTGCACCGTCGCCGTCGAGTACCGGTCGAGCTTCAGCAGATCGAAGCGCGGCACCGGGGAGTCGCGCAGATCCACGGTCTGCGTCTCGCGATACAGCGGTGCGGGGTCGCCCTGCGCGAAGTCGCGGCAGAATCTCGGCCAGATCGCCTCCGCCTCGCCGCAGACCACCGTGTCGGCGAAGTCGGCGTAGCGCTCCGGGCACAACGACGCGAAGCTGCCGCCGGCGACGACGAAGTAACCGCGCTCGCGGTAGTAGCGCAGCAGCTCCTTCTGGCGGGCGAACTGCACGCCCATGCCTGCGACGCCGATCAGGTCGGCGGCCGGGGACAGCGGGATCGGTTCGACGTTCTCGTCGACGATCGTGACCTGCCAGTCCGGCGGGCACAGGGCCGCGAGCGTCGCGAGGCCGAGCGGCGGGTTGATCGCGGCATCGGTCGCTCGCGCGAGCCGCACTCCCCAGCGGAAGTTCCAGAAGCTCTCCGGCGAGCGCGGATTGATCAGCAATAGGCGCACCGCGGGATTGTGCGTCGCCGGCGGTGCGCCCGGAATGATGCGGATCAGAAATCGGCCGGGCCGGTCGAACCCGCCGCGGCCGATGCCCGTGCCCGCGAGGCAGCGGGCGGGCGCGCGGATCGGGCGTGGTTTATGATTGCCCGGATGTGCGACAGCGTCTCGTGGCCGCCGGAGCCGTGCGATGGATCCGGCCGGTAAGACCTTCATCGTGACCGGCGCGGCCCGCGGGATCGGGCGCGCGATCGCGCAGCGGCTCGCGGCCGCGGGCGCGAACCTCGCGCTGATCGACCTCTCCGCCGCGGATCTCGACGGCTCGCTCGAGGGGTGCCGCGCGGCGGGCCGGACCGCGCGCGGCTATGCCGCCGACGTCGCGCGCGAGGCGGACGTGATCGCGGCCGTGACCCGGATCACGAGCGACTTCGGCCGCATCGACGGACTGGTGAACAACGCCGGCATCGTGCGCGACGGCTTGCTGGTGAAGCGCCGGGACGACGGCGCGGTCGACCGGCTCCCGCTCGCCGAGTGGCAGGCCGTGATCGACGTCAACCTGACCGGGACGTTCCTGTGCACGCGCGAGGTCGCGGCGCGGATGGTGGAGTCTCGCACCGGCGGCGTGATCGTCAACGTGTCGAGCATTTCCAAGGCCGGGAATGCCGGCCAGACCAACTACAGCGCAGCCAAGGCCGGGGTCGCCGCGATGACGGTCGTCTGGGCGAAGGAGCTCGGCCGTCACGGCATCCGGGTCGGCGCGGTCGCGCCCGGCTTCGTCCACACGGAGATGCTCTCGGCGATGCGCCCGGCGGTTCTCGAGAAACTCGCCGAGGCGGTGCCGCTGCGCCGGTTCGCACGACCGGAGGAGATCGCGGAGGCGGTCGCGTGCATCGTCGCCCAGGACTATTTCACGGGCCGCTGCCTCGAGCTCGACGGGGGCCTGCGGCTCTAGCGGTGCTCGGGACCGTGAAAGCGGGCGAGCGCGGCGAGACGTCGCCGACTCGCGTCGTACCCGTCTCCGGGCGCCAGCGTCCGCAGGATGAACCGGGACAGATGGGCCGCGCCGATGCTCGCGCCGCCGGCCCCGCCGGCGGTGCGCGCGCAGCCGCCGAAATGCGCACGATCCGCGTCGAGCGCCGAGATCTCGGCCGGACCGCAGCGCGCATCGCCGGTGCCGCGGATCACGCCGGGATAGGCCGCGGGGAAGGACGGTGTGCCGCGCGCGGGCGTCGATGCGACCAGCAGGATGCCGGCGGCCGCCGCCGCGGCGACCGCCGCGGCGAGCACCGCGCGGTCCTCGCGCAGGCCGAGGCTCATGTGGACGAGCGTCGCGCGCTCCGCGATCGCCCAGTGGATCGCCGCGGCGACGGTGGCCGCGGTCGTCACGCGCCGGTGGTCGAACACCTGCGCGACGAGCAGCGTCGCGGGAACCGCATCATCCAGCAGCACGCCCGCGACCCGCGCGCCATGTCCGTTCGCGTCCGCGACGACCGGGTGGGCCGCGACTCGCCCGCGGGTATCGACGAAGCGGCACGCGGCACGGGCGGCGCCGAGCGTGGGCGGATCCGCGCCGCTGTCGATCAGCGCGACGTTCCAACCCTCAGGCACGCGCGCGCCGGTCGTCGCACCGGACCAGGGCGGCGTCGCGCAGCTCGTAGACCGCGTCGGGGCTCGGCACGCGCGACGGCACGTGGGTGACCACGATCCGCGTGCGATCACCGAACTGCTCGTCGATCAGGTGCAGCAGCTCGACCGCCGCCGCGGCGTCGAGATTCGCGAGCGCCTCGTCGAGCACGAGCACGTCGGGGTCGCGCAGCAGCGCCCGCACCAGCGCGACGCGCTGTCGTTCGCCGGTCGACAGCTCCCGACCGTGCTCGCCGAGCAGGCTCGCGTAGCCGGCCGGCAGCCGGTCGGCGATCGCCTCGACGCCGGCCCGGTGCGCGGCCCGCAGAACCGCGGATTCCGGGGCATCGAAGCGGCCGTAGCGCAGATTGTCGAACAGGGACGCGCGAAAGATCGTCGGTTCGGTCACGAGTACCGCGACCGCCCGGCGTAGCGCGCGCGGCTCGATCGTCGCGACGTCGCACCCGTCGAGCCGGATCCGTCCCGCGTCGAGCGGCACGAACCGGCACAGTGCGTCGACGAGCGTCGATTTGCCCGCGCCCGAATCGCCGTGGATCACGATCTTCGCGCCGGCATCGATCGCGAGCGTGGTGTCGGCGAGCAGCGGCCGGCCGCAGACCGCGACACCGAGGCGGACGCGCTCGAACGAGAGTTCGCCGCGACGGCGTCGGCGTGGCGCGCCCGCGGGACCGTCCGGCGCCGGGGCGTCGACGGAACTCGCGACGGCGGCGACGCCGGACTCGCCGGGCTCGAGGAGTTCCCGGACCCGCTCGAGGCTCACGCGGGCGCGCTGCGACGCGGTGACCAGGTTCAGCAGCGACACCGCCGAACCGGTGCCTCGCGCCATGTACGCGACGAACGCGACCAGCGTGCCGACGCTGGTCTCGCCGTGGATCACCCGATAGCCGCCGACCAGGAACACCGCCGCGGTCGCGCCGTGCGACAGCAGGTTCGAGACGCCGCCGACCGTGAAATTCAGCATTTGCTGCGCGAGCAGCCGTCCGAGGTAGGTGCGGTTCAGGCCGGCGAGGCGCGCGGATTCGTGGCGCTCGGCGCCGTACGCCTGGATCGCCTTGGTGGCGGACAGCGTCTCGTAGAGGAAATGCGCGATCGCGCTCGTCTGCTCACGCACGGCGCGCGTGCGCGCGGTGATCCACGGTCGCGCGAGCTGGCGCAGCGCGAGCTGCAACGGCAATGCGGCGGCGGCGATCAGCGCGAGCCGCCAGCTCATGTAGATCATGATCGCCGCGGTCGCGCCGAGCGCGAGTGCGCCGTTCACGAACGCGAGCACGGTGTCGGTGCCGAACCGCTGGATCTCGGCGACGTCGCCGTCCAGGCGGGTCACCAGATCGCCGACCGCGCGGCGCCGCTGGAGCGCGGGCGGCAGCGACACCAGGTGGGCGTACAGGTCCTCGCGCAGCGCGAACAGGACGTCGGCGGAGGCGCGTACGTAGAGCCAGCGGTTCAGCGCGCCGATCGCGAACCCGGCGGCGGCGATCGCGAGGATCGCCCAACACAACCGTTCGAGCCGGGGGAAGTCGTGCGCGAGCAATCCCTGGTCGACGATCTCCTTCGTCAGGTACGGCAACGCGATCGACAGGAGCGAGGCGACCACCGCGAGCGCGGCGACGGCCGCGAGCGCCGGCAGTCGCGCTCGCAGATAGGGCCACAGCCAGCGCAGGTGGCCGGATCGCATCGCGTCAGCGGCGCACCAGCCGCGGCGACGTCACCGACTGGTCGCCGCAGCCGGGGAGCCGGATGTTCGCCTTCTCGGCGAGCGTGTCGGCGTCGAACACGGTGACGTCGCACATCGCACCGGCCGTGTAGACCTCCTTGCCGTCGGTCGACACCAGCACCGCATAATAGGTGTGCGGCAGGTCGACGCGCTTCTCGACGCGGTACGGGTGGGTGCCGATCTTCGTCAGCTGCGTGTAGACGCCGAAGGCCGCCGGCTCGGTCGGGCTCATCACCGCGGAGAAGATCAGCGCGGAGGTCTTCTCGACGTCGTGATACGCGAGCGCGCCGGTCCGCAGGTTCAAGGTCATCAGCGAGGTGACCGGCACCGGCGCGCCATGGCCGGAGGCGGGCGTGCGCGTGCTGTAGATCGGCGTGGCGAAGATGCCCGTCGGTTCGCTGACCGGCCAGAAAGCGAGCAGGTCCGGGCGCGAGTGCCCCGGATGGTCCCAGTGACGGATGCCGCGCGTGTCCAGCCGTTTCCCGGTCGCGATGTCGTATTCGTACAGATCGAAGCCGATCGCGTAGAACGTCCGGTCGTTCTTGCTCGCGAGCAGCGTATGCACGCGCCGCGGCGCGGGGTATTCGCGGACCGGCTTCGCGTGCAAGCCGGCATTCGTGTCGAAGATCGCGAAACGCGTCGGCTCGACCAGATATTCGCTCAGGCCGAGCTTCACCGGGACCTCGTAGACGATCAACCGCTTGCCGTCGGGCGTCACGTCGAATGCGAACAAGGATTTCACGCGCTCGCCGGGCGAGGACAGATCGGCACGGAAGACTTCCTTGCCGGTGCCGAGATCGATCCCGGCGATGCTCTCCATCCGGTTCACGAGGACGTACGCGACCCGTCCGTCGGGCGAAGGCACGATCGTGCCGACCCAGTCGTGCGCGCCCGGGATCTTGAAATCGCCGACGACCCGGCGCGCGGCGGCGTCGATCACGAACAGCCGGTCGGGCTTGCTCCCGGTGACGATGTAGTCCTTCTTCGGCGCCGCGCCCGCCGCCTGCGCGATGACGGGCAGCAGCAGCAGCGCGAGCCGTACCAGGTTCTTGGGGTTCACCATGATTCTCCTCGGGGCGGGCGCGTCATTTCTTCGGGAACACGGCGTCGAGTTCGCGCCAGTCGTTCTGCGCCGACGGTGCGCCGGCGTCCCAGTTCGGATAGGTGTTCAGCGTGTCCGGGACCTGCGCCGGCCACCAGCACGGATCCGAGCAGCCGTACAGATCCGCCTCCATCGGCTGGCAGAGCGAGGCGACGCCGCCGAACGGATCCACCTCCCAGCCGGGGTCGAAGGTCGTCGCGCAGCCGGCGACGCTTTCCATCGTCACGATCTCCTCGACGTGCCCCGCGCGTTCGGCCTCGGTCAGGAGTTGCGCCTTCGGGTTCAGGGGTTTCATGCCGCTCATGGGAGAGCCCTCCGGGTGTCGATGTGAGTACTGAGGAATTTCGGGTTCCGGGACGCGATCTCGGCGTAGACCCTGACGCCGAAATCGACCCAGCGGCGCAACAGGTCGCAGTAGTGGTAGGTGCGGTGCAGGGGGTCGCCGTAGCGCGAATACGCTTCGTGGTAACAGCCGCCGGCGCACAGATTGCGGATCCGGCACTTCGCGCAATCGGTGCCGTCGCGGTCCGACGCCTGGCGCAGGAACTCGCCGAGCCGCTCGCCGTCGATCCCACGGTCGACGTCGCCGAAGGTCGCGAGGTCCGAGCCGGCGAAGCGGTGGCACAGGTTCAATCCGCCGTTGCGGTCGACCGCGAGCAAGCCGATGCCGGCGCCGCAGGGCAGCGTCTTGCGCCGACCCTCGTGCAGGTCGCTGATCAGCTGGTGCATGTTCGAGAAGCCGGTGTTGGCATTGCGGATCGCCGCGGCGAGGTACTCCTCGCCGAGTCGTTCGAAGCCGGCATGCACGCGTTCGAGCTCCGGGGCCGTGAGCGCGTGCGCGGCGTTCGCCGCCGCGGTCACCGGCGCGTACCCGACTTCGTGGAACCCGAGCTGTCCGCGCAGGTACGCATGGATCGCTTCGATCTCGACGGTGCCGCGGGCGAGGGTGACCCTGGCGCCCACCGGCCGCGAGCGGTATCGCGCGAGCAACATCGCGGCCTTGCGCTCGACGACCGCGTGCGTGCCCTTGCCGCCGACGCTGCGCCGGTTGCGGTCGTGGATCGCCGCGGGACCGTCGATGCTGATCGACAGGCCGAACCGATGCGCATCGAAGTAGTCGCTGAGCTCGGGGGTCAGCAAGGTTGCGTTCGTCGTCAGGGAGAAATCGACCGACTTGCCGCACTGCGCACCGCGTCGTTCGGCGAAGTCCACGACGCGCCGGATCAGCGGCACGTTGCTGAGCGGCTCGCCGCCGAAGAACACGACGCCGATGCGTTCCCGGTCCGCGGCCTGTTCGAGCAGCAGCTCGACCCCGCGAGCGGCGGTCTCGAAGCTCATCCGCTCGCCGCGCGCCGGCGCCTGCACGTCCTCCTTGTAGCAGTAGGTGCACCCGAGGTTGCACCCGGTGTTCACGTTCAGCACGATCGTGCTGAGCGGATACGCCTCGACGGCCGCGCGGCGCGGATTGATCGCCCCGCGGCCGCCGGGCGACTGGTAGATCTCGAGCCCGGCGAGCCGCTCGACGAACGCCTCGACGTCCGCGCCGTCGAAGCGCCCGCGCAGGCGCTCGCCGAGTTGCGCGGAATCGAAGCTGTCGCCGTCGCCGGTCGCGTCGAGGACGGCGATGCCGAGCGCGTCGAGCTCGAACAAGGCCGTGGTCGGCACGTGGAACAGCATCGCCCTCCCGGAGAAACGCACGATGTGCGCGTTCGCTCCATTGAACCGAAGCCGGTTCGCATCCATCGGCGTCTCCTCGTCAGTAGATCGGCGGTGTGTTCCAACGCTGCACGGTCACGACGAGGTGCGCCTTGCCGGTGACCGGCGTCGCCCGGCCGGCGTCGCCCGGCGCGAGCGTCGCGATCACGTCGAGGTTGCCGGTGTTGTCCGCGTGGAACTTGCGCTGCGGATTCGGGCCCGCGCCGGCCGGCAGGAAGCGGCCGCGCGAGTCGATCCGGCCGGCGAAATCCACGTCGCGGTCGTGCGCCGCCTGGGCGTCGAACGGCGCGATCGACCAGGCGACCGGCAGCGCGCCGAGGTGCACCGCCTGCGGCTTGCCCGCGGACCCGGGAACCTCTTCGATGGCGTCGACCGAGAATTGCGCATCGACCGGATCGATCTTGCCGCCGCCGAGGCGCGCGATCGCGAACGCCGGCGTGACGTCGAGGCGATCGACGCGGTCGTAGACCGCGAGCGCGTCGGCGGCGCTGGTCGCACCGACCCGCGCGGTGCGATAGCCCGGCGCCGCGTGCGGTGCCGCGTCGACCTGCAACACGAGCGACGCCCGGCCTCGATGGATCACGTGGACGCGCAGCCCGGCGCCGAGATCCACCGTGCCGCCGAGGTGGTCCCCGAAGATCGTCACGCGCGCCGACGTCCCGGCACGGATCGCGCGCGGACTCACGAGGACGATCCGGGGTCCGCGGCCCGCGCGGACCGCGTGCCAGTCGGCGCCGATCTCGGCGTGGTCGGCGAGGAACCAGCGTCCGGTGAGCTGCCGTCCGCCCGGCGACGCCGCGAACACCTCGTGAACGGCGCGATCGCCGAGCGTCGCGGTCCCGCGCCATTCGTAGCCGGTGTAGACGATCGCGTGCGAGTGGCCGTCGAGGGGTTTGCCGTCCGCGAACCGCAGGTGATAGGTCGCGCGGTACTCGTCCGCCGCGATCCGGCGGATCTCGGCGGTTCCCCCGTACGCGCCGCGCCCGGGCTCGTCACCGCGAACCAGCCAGCGTCCGGCGAGGTCGATCGGGGCGTGTCGCTGCCAGGCGGCCCAGGCGGCCGTGTGCAGCGGGAACAACCGGCCGAGCTCGGCGGGCACCGTGGTCGAGGCTTCGCGCCACCAATGCCGGTCGCGGGCGCCTTCCTGGTATTCGATCGTCGGGAATTCGGCGAGATGCCAGTTCGCGTTCTTCAGCCAGTCGGCGGTGTCGCGCCGTTCCAGCGCGATCCGCGCCGCCGAGTGGCAGCGCGCGCACATCCGCTGCAGGTCGCCGGGCAGCCGCAGGTCCGGCACGTTCGGCCGGCGTTCGAGGGCGTAGCGTGCCGGCGCCGCTTCGGAGGGCGCGAGCCCTTGGGTGTCGGCGAGGTAGCGGACGATCGTGTCGCGCACGGTCGCCGGCAGCTGCAAGCCGTGCAGATTCTGCATCCGGAAGATCGTCATCACCCAGCCTTCCGGGGTCTTGCGCTCGTCGCCGATGCGGGCGAGCGTTCCATGCCCGTCGGGGAGGTGACAGGCGCCGCAGTAGGTCCTCACCAGCCGCGCGCCGTCGGCGGGGCCGGTGGTCGCGGTCGCGACCGCGGTCGCCGGCATCGCGCGGCTCGCGGCGCATACGCCGAGCAGCGCGGCCAGCGCCCATCCCCGGTAGTTCTCAGCTCTGCTCGTCATGCTCATCGCGAACCTCTCTGGATGCCGTCGTTATCGCCGCACGCCATGCGCCCCGTGGCCGGCGGGCGCCGACCCACACCGGCCGAAGCCCGCTGCGTTCCCCGTTCGACGCCGGGCGGCGCTCGAAGCGCCGGGCGCCCGCACCGATCCGCGCGTCGGCCTCGGCCGCGAGGCGCTCGTATTCGCCGGCGATCGCCGTCCAAAACGGCGCGTCGGGCAGGCAGCGCGCCTGCTCGCGATAAAACCCGCCGGCGGTCGCGACTGCGCGTCGCCACACTTCGCCGACGCGCTCGCGAACGAACCGCGCGATCGGCGCCCAATCGGTGCCTTCGAGGTACGAGTGAATCGCGGCGACGCCGACGCGCGCCGATTGCAGGGCCTCGAGCACGCCGTGCCCGGAGAGCGGATCGAGCGCCAGCGCGGCGTCGCCGATGCGCAGACGACCGGGCGACGGCGCGGCGTCGGCACGGCGCATCACCGCGGCGGTCACGCGCGCGCCGAGGAATTGCGCGCCGTGCACCGAGAACGCGTCCCCCGGGAGGCTCGCCGTCGCGGTCTCGAACCGCGCGCGCAGCTGCTCTCCATCGGGCCGCGTCCGCGGCGCGCCGACGAATTGCCGCTGCAATACCCCGTTCGCATCGCGCGCGAACCAGCACCAGCCGTCGTCGAGCGCGACCACGGCGCTGGCGGGCCGGTCGCGCACCGCGATCCGCCAGCGTTCGCTCCAGGCGGCCAGGCGCGGACCGAGGCGCTCGACGCCACCGGATCGCCGGCCGCGCGCATCCAGGAGCGCGCGACAACGCAGCGATCCGCGCGCGGTGTCGATTCGCCACCCCGACCCGGTGTCGGGGACGATCGCGAGCCCCGCGCGCCGGTCGAGAGGCAGGCCCGCGATCGCGAGATCGAGCGCCAGGGCGTCGTCGAAGGCGGTCCGATCGACCGGGCATTCGCGTCCGCGCGCCGAGCGGGTGCCGGCCCAGACGCCGATCCGGGGCGCCGCGGGGCCGGCGGCGTCGGCCGCGTGAACGAAGCCGGTCTCCCGCAAACAGGCGACACAGCGCTCGCCGAGCCCTTCGCTCGCCGGGCGCCGAGGTCGACCCAGGATCGCGACCGAGTGCCCCAGGCGATGCAGGCCGAGCGCCGCCGCGCAGCCCGCCGGTCCGGCGCCGAGCACGACGACCTCGACGCGGGCGTCGGGCACCGCGGTCAACACGGGTCGCGTCCGTCCCGGGCGGACAGGATCGATTCCATTTGCTCGCGGATCAGGTACTTCTGAACCTTGCCCGTCACGGTCATCGGGAATTGATCGACGAAGCGGACGTAGCGCGGCACCTTGTAGTGCGCGATCCGGCCGCGACAGTACGCGACGATCTCCTCGGCGTCGCCGTCGACGCCCTCGCGCAGGCGGACCACCGCGCAGACCGCCTCGCCGTACTTCGGATCGGGAACGCCGACGACGGCGACGTCGAGCACCTTCGGGTGATGATGCAGGAACTCCTCGATCTCGCGCGGATACACGTTTTCGCCGCCGCGGATGATCATGTCCTTCACCCGGCCGACGATCGTGCAGTAGCCTTCCGCGTCGATCGTCGCGAGGTCGCCGGTGTGCATCCAACCCGCCTCGTCGACCGCCTCGGCGGTGTGCTCGGGGTCGTCCCAATAGCCGCGCATCACGCTGTAGCCGCGCGTCAGGAGCTCGCCGGTCTCGCCGCGCCGGACCACGCGGCCGTCGGCGTCGATCACCTTCGCCTGCAGGTGCGGGTGGATCCGGCCGACGGTCGACACCAGCTGTTCCAGTGGATCGCCGATCCGCGATTGGAAGCTGACCGGGCTCGTCTCGGTCATGCCGTAGCAGATCGTGATCTCGCGCAGGTGCATCTCGTCGATCACGCGCCGCATCACCGTGATCGGGCAGGTCGCACCCGCCATGATCCCGGTGCGCAAGGAGCGCAGGTCGAACTCGCGAAAGCGCGGATGATCGAGCTCCGCGATGAACATCGTCGGCACGCCGTAGAGCGCGGTGCAGCGCTCCTCGGCGACCGCGTGGAGGACGTCGAGCGGATCGAACGCCTCCGATGGAAACACCAGGGCCGCCCCGTGGGTGACCGCGGCGAGCACGCCCATCACCATTCCGAAGCAGTGGTACAGCGGCACCGGGACGCACAGCCGGTCCTGCTCGCCGAGGCGGATCCCGCGGCCGACGAAGTAGCCGTTGTTCACGATGTTGAAGTGCGTCAGGGTCGCGCCCTTCGGCGCGCCGGTCGTGCCGCTGGTGAACTGGATGTTGATCGGGTCGTCGGGGTCGATGTCGGCCGCGAGGTCCTCGAGGACCTGCGCCGGGACCGACTCGGCGATCTCGGCGAGCCGGTCGAACGACAGGAAGCGCGGCGCCGCCTCGGATCCGAGGCAGATCAGCCGGCGCAGTTCCGGGAACCGCGCATGGTCGAGCACGCCGTCGCGGGCGGGCGGCGCGTCCGCGAACAACTCGTCGAGCATCGCGGCGTAGTCGCTCCCCTTGAAGCGGGGCGCGAACAGGAGCGCCCGGCAGCCGACCTTGCGCAGCACGTAGGCGAGCTCGGCGGTCCGGTACGCCGGGTTGATGTTCACGAGGACGAGGCCCGCGCGCGCGGTCGCGAACTGGGTCAGGATCCACTCGAGGTTGTTCGGCGACCAGATCCCGACCCGCTCGCCCGGGGTGAGCCCGAGCGCGAGGAAGCCGCGCGCGAGCCGATCCGCTCGTTCGAGCAACTCCCGGTAGCCGATGCGCACGCCCTGGTGGCGCACCACCAGCGCGGTCCGATCGGGCCAGCGCGCCGCCGCGTCGACGAGCACGCCGCCGACGCTGCGATGGATCAGCGGCGAGTCGCTGGTCCCGGACAGGTAACTGGTCTCGACGCTCATTCGGCGCGTTTCGATCTCGTAAGCCCCCCTCGACGGCGCCGGCTCAGAACCGGTAGCTCACGTCCATCCCGTAGGTCCTCGGCACGCCCCGGTGGCGATAGTCGTAGCCCAGGCCCTGCAGGTCGACTGCGTTCGTCAGGTAGAACTGGTTGGTCACGTTGTTGCTCCACAGGCCGAGATCCCAGCGGTCGCCCGGCGAGTGCAGGTCCGCGCGCAGGTTCACGAGCATGTAGGCGGGCTGCGAGATCGCCTGCTCCTGCGGGAGCGCGAGGTATTGCCTCGCCGCGAACGACAGATCGAAGTGCAGGCGCAGGCCGACCGACGGCGTCGACCAGGCGTTCCAGTCGCCGCTCGCGGTGCCCGACACGCGCGGCGCGTTCGGCAGTTGCTGGCCGACGATGCTGCCGGTCGCGAGCGCACCCTGCTGCACCCTCGAGTCGAGCAACCCGATGCCGATGCGCCCGGTGAAGCTTCGCACGGGGCGCCCGACGATCTCGAGCTCGCCGCCGACGATCCGCGACTTGCCGAGATTGATCAGCGGTTGCTGGCCGGTCGGATAGACGTTGATGATCTGCTGGTTCTTGTACTGGTAGTGGAAGATCGCACCGTCGACCTGCAGCCGGTCGGTGAGCCAGGTCGTCTTGAATCCGGCTTCGACCGAGTCGAGCGTCTCGGGTTTCACCATCGTGAAATCGCTCTGGGTGAACAGGAACTGCGCGTTGAACGCGGCCGAGCGGTAGCCGCGGCTGTAGCTCAGGTACAGCAGGCTGTCGCGGGTCGGCGTGAAGTCGATGCCGGCGCGGCCGGTGACCGCGGAGTTGCTGAACGACTGGCTGAATTCCTGGTTGATCAAGGTCGAGTAGTTCGGCGATCCCGGCAGCAGCAGGACCGGCGTCGCGTTCGCGAGGATGTTCGCGATCGGCACCTCGTCCGGTCCGCGCAGCTGGTCGAGCGCGTTCTTCTGGATGCCGATGTCGTGGTTGTAGCGCGCGCCGAGGTGCAGCTTGAACCGCCGGCTGAGCTTGTAGCTGCCGTCCGAGTACAGCGCCCAGCTGTTCTTGATCTGGTCGAACTGGTTGTAGTAGCGGCACGTCGCGTTGATGAAGATTCCCGCGGCGTAGCCGGAGCCCGGCGTATTGAAGCTCGAATCGGCGCAATCCTGATAATTGATCACGCCGTCGCCGTTGTAGTCGAGGAAGTTGTAGAACTGGTTCTCGGTCGAATTGAACACGACCTCGCGCTGGTAGTACGCGCCGGCGATGAAATTCACCGGTCCCTTCAGGTTGCTCGTCACCCGAAGGTCCTGCGTGAACTGCCGGGTCTTCCCGATGTAGGGTATCTTGAAAATATCGATCGCCGCCCCGTCAGTGCCTTCCGGATTGAACAACGAACCCTCGTCCCAGGAAGTGATCGAGGTCAGTGTATAGGCCGACGCGAAGTCCCAGTCGATCGTGAGCGCGGCGCCCTCGTCGTCCTGGCGGCGCCGCGGCGTGTAGTTCTGGCCGACCTGCAGGTCGCTGAGCGGCGTGCCGGTCGCGGTGCCGGTCGTCGTCCGGTAGTAGCCGGCGAAGCCGACCCCTTGCGGGCTGACGCGCCCGTCGAGGATCGCGTAGTTATACGGATCCTGCATGCTCTTCGACAGCCGCAGGATCGCCTTCAGGTCGTCGTTCACCCGGAACAGCACGCTGAGCCGGACGCCGTACTGGTCGATGCCCTCGAGGTTCGGATGCCCGGGCAGCACGTTCTGGATGAACCCGTCGGCCTTGGTGTAGGTCGCGGCGAGCCGGAACGCCACGTGCTCGGGAATCAGCGCGGTCTGGAACGCCGCTTCGACCTCGCGCCGGTTGTAGTTGCCGAAGCCGACCTTGACGTACCCATTGGTGTCGAATCCGGGCTTGCGGGTGATGAAATTGATCGCGCCGCCCGTGGTGTTCTTGCCGTAGAGCGTGCCCTGGGGTCCGCGCAGCACCTCGACCCGTTCCAGGTCGAACATCTCGACGCCGAACAGCACGAAGTTTCCCTTGTAGACTTCGTCGACGTAACTCCCGACCGGGCTGTCCTGGCTGAGGCTGTAGTCGAACATCGACACGCCGCGCAGCGAGAACAGGGGGCTGCCCTCGCCGACGATCCCGTTGACCTGCAGGTTCGGGATCTGCGTCGCGAGGGAGGAGGGGTTGTCGAGCTTCAGCGCGCCGAGTTGCGCACCGGTCAGCGCGGTGACCGACACCGGCACGCTCTGCAGCGGTTCGCGGCGTTTCTCCGCCGTGACCACGATTTGGGCGAGTTCGGCGGTGCCGCCGCCCGCCGGATCGGCGGCCGTGGCGGCCAGCGCCGCGTGCGTGCCGCACAGCGGACCGGCCAGGAGCAGCGCGGATCCCGCGCACGTTATCGTTCGGGTTCGGTGTCGATGGGTCACGGCGTCTCCCTGTCGATGCATGGTTGGAATCGCGGCCGATGCATTGCCGGCGCGTGTGAGCGAGTATTCCCGCCGGCGGCTCCGCCGTACATGGGTCTTTCGGCGCAACGCGTCCTAATACCTTAGTATCGGCGCCGCACCGCCTAGGCCCTGCGGGTTGCGCGGCGTAGAATCGCGTGCATGGAAATCGATTCGATCGCGTTCGCACCCGTCGCGAAGCGGGTGTTGATCGCGGACGACCACCCGCTGTATCGGGATGCGCTGCGGGCGATCGTCCCGCAGGCGTGCTCCACGGCGGATCTGCGCGAAGCGGCCTGCCAGGACGAGGTGTTGCGCGAGGTCGGGTCGGATGCCTCCTTCGACCTGATCGCGCTCGATCTGAAGCTGCCGGGGGCGGTCGGGCTGTCGTGCCTGAAGGCGATCCGCGAACGCGCCCCGTTCACGCCGGTGCTGATCGTGTCCGCGACCGACGATCCGGCCACGATGTCCGAGGTGATGAAGGCGGGGGCGACCGGCTTCGTCCCGAAGTCGGCGCATCGGCAGATGCTGATCGATGCGATCCGGGTCGTGCTCGGTGGCGGCACCTACCTGCCGCTCGCGGGCATGAGCGCGCTGCGCGAGTCGCCGCCGGCGGCGCGGGCGGGGGATCGCCGGTCGAGCGTCGGGGCGTTGACCTCGCAGCAGCGGCGGGTGCTCGACCTGCTCGCGCAGGGACAGTCGAACAAGCAGATCGCGGGGCACCTGCAGATCAGCGAGATCACCGTCAAGGCGCACGTATCGTCGATCTTGAAGAAGCTCGGGGTGAACAACCGCGTGCAGGCCGCGATCGAGGCACGCAAGGCGCATCCCGGGGACTGACCCGCGCCCGATCCGCTCGCGTCAGCCGCTCGCGCGCCGCTGGCTCTCGAGCATCGCGCGCAGCTTGCCGAGGTTGATCGGCTTCGCGAGCACGGTCAGCCCGGTGCGTTGCAGGCGGTCGCGCAACGCATGATCGGGGTCGCTGGTCATGATCATCGCCGGGACGTCGACGTCGAGCTCGCGCCGGATCTGCCGGATCGCCTCGTCGCCCTTGCCGCCGTCCGCGAGATGGTAGTCCGAGATCACGAGATCCGGCGGCCAGTCCGCGGCGATCAGCTGGACGATCGCGTCGATCGCGGTCGGCGCGCAGACCGCCCGATGACCCCACTTGCCGAGGATCGCCGCCATCGCCTGCAGCACGTCCGGATGGTCGTCGAGCACGACGACGTTCAGCGGTCGCGCGCCCTGGCGCCCTTCGGCCTCGAGATGCCACGGGGCCGAAGCCGGGGCCGGTCGGTGGCCGGTGCGACCGTACGGAACGAGGAGTGCGAAACACGAGCCCTTGCCGGCCTTCGAGCGCACGGTGCACTCGAGCGACAGCAGGCGGGCGATGCGATTGACGATCGAGAGGCCGAGACCGATCCCCGCGTCGCGGGGACGGTCGGCCATCGGCACCTGATAGTACTCCTCGAAGATCCGCGGCAGGTGCTTCGACTCGATCCCGATGCCGGTGTCGTGCACCTGGATCATGAGACCGTCGCCGCGCCGCCGGCATCCGACCAGCACGCGTCCCCGCGGCGTGTACCGGATCGCGTTGCTGACGAAGTTGCGCAGCACGGCCTCGAGCAGGTGCGGGTCGGTGTGGACCCACGCGCTGCAACGGACGAACTCGAGCTCGATCCCGGCCGCCCGCGCGACGCCCGCGAATTCCGGGCCGAGCCGGTCGAACAGGTAGGACAGCGGAAAGTCGCTCGCGCGCGGCGTGATCACGCCGGTATCGAGCCGGGCGCTGTCGAGCAGCGTACCCAGCAGGTTGTTGAGCGACGCGAGCGCGACTTTCGCGCGCCGGGCGAGCTCGCGGTTCGGCGGCGTCATCCCGCGCTCGTCGAGCGATTCGAGGAACAGGAGCGCCGAGTTCAGGGGTTGTCGCAGATCGTGGCTCGCCGCGGCGAGGAAGCGGGTTTTGCCCTGGTTCGCGACCTCGGCCGTCTGTTTCGCCTGCTTCAGCGCGAGCTCGATCTCGCGTCGCGCGTCGAGCTCGCGGGTCAGCCGGACGTTCAGCGCTTCGTATTGCTCGGTCCGCAGCCGGACGGTGTCCTCGAGCGTGGCGGCGGCCCGGAACCACGAGAACGCGGTCGCGCTCTGATCGACCGCGTGCTCGACGCGCTGCATCAGCGCGCGAACGGTCTTGCGCAGCGCGCGGTTCTCCTCGCGCAGCTGCCGCAAGCGCGCGGTCGGGCCGGCGCCGGCGGGCGCGCGCCGCACGGCAGCCGGCCGGACCGCCGCCGCCCGGCGTTTCGGCGGGCGCGCGCTCATGCGGGCGCAGGCGCCGCAATCGCCAGCGCGGTGAACGAATTGTTCACGTGGATCGTGTTGAATTGCTCGCCGAGGGTCGCGAAGCCGTTCACGCGATGCGCCTTGAACAGATCCTCGATCGCGGCGGTGAGCCCCGCCTGTCGCATGTACGCCGTCCGCGCCGCGCACTCGAAGCCGAGCACGAGTTCCGGTGCGCCGATGTCGGCGACCAGGTCCGCGAACAACCCGCGAAGGCTGGCGACCATGTCCACCGGTGTCGCGACGGTCGCGACGACGCCGGATTCGATCGCGCAGGCGAACTCGATGCGGCCGTCGGCGTACGCGCGCTGGACGCCGCGCGCGAAGTATTGTCCGCCGATCCGGATCATCAGCGGATGGGACGCGAAGTGCTCCGCGCGCGTCGGGAGCTTCTTCAACCCGCAGACGGCCGCGTATTCGGCGAGCGCCGGACGGCCGTTGATCTCCCGGACCAGGCGGCGTTCGTGATCCGCGTCGGTGATCACCACCTTGCGCCGCCCCGGCCGGTAATGATTGTGGCTCAACGCCCGCACCGGCGAGTCGCAGCAGACCAGGCACAGCACCGCGGCGTTGCGCAGCGCGCGGCCCCGATGCAGCAATCGCGTCGCGCGCTGCGGTTGCCCCAGCGGCTTGAAGAAGAGGTCGCCGGCCGAGCCGCCGACCAGCGGCAGGCCGGCGAACTCGGTGCCGATCGCGGCGATCAACCGCTCCTCGCAGCGCGCTTCGGCATCGACGAGCACGAAACCGAACGCCGCCTGCCGCTCGGGCGCGGCGCGGCGTCGCAGGCGCTCGCGCAGCGCGGCGCCGAGCTTGCGCGCATCGGGCAGGCCGAACTCGCCGACGTTCTCGATCGCCTCGTCGAACGCCTCGAAGCGCGCGCTCGGGAGATGGAATCCGGCGACGCCGCGATCGAGGAAGCCGTCCGGGCCGATCGCGCAACCGGTCACGGCGCCGAGCGTCCGGCGGATCCCGCGGCGCGAGAGCGCCCGACCGAGCCGCCCGAGGTCGTACTCGGTCGTCGCGAACAGCACGGTGACGCCGTCGGCACCGTCGATCGCCGCGGCGATCTCGGCGGCCGCGCCCGATTCGTCGGCGGCGGCGGTCGAGAAGCTCACGATGCGATCCCGCGGCGCGGGCCGGGGCGCGCTGCGCCGGCGCTTAGGCACGCGGGTTCGCCTGCGGATCGCGGAAGTCCTCCTCCCAGTACTCCGCGGGGTTGCGCGCCGGCGGCGTGCCGCGGCGATGTTCGGCGTCGCGCAACTCGACGCGCCGGATCTTGCCGGAGATCGTCTTCGGCAGCGGCGCGAACTCGAGACGACGGATGCGCTTGTACGAGGCGACCCGACCCTCGACGTACGCGAAGATCGAGCGCGCGGTTTCCGGGTCCGCGGCGCGGCCCGCGGCGAGCACGACGTAGGCTTTCGGCACCGCGAGCCGCAACGGATCCGGGCTCGGCACGACCGCGGCTTCGGCGACGGCCTCGTGCTCGATCAGCACGCTCTCGAGCTCGAACGGGCTGATCCGGTAGTCGGAGGACTTGAACACGTCGTCGGTGCGCCCGACGAACGTGAGATAGCCGTCCGCATCGCGCGCCGCGACGTCGCCGGTGTGGTAGTAACCCGCGTGCATCGTCGCCGCGGTGCGCTCCGGATCGTCGAAATAGCCCGGCGTGACCCCGATCGGACGGTCGCCGAGATCGACGCAGATCTCGCCTTCGTCGGCCGGCTCGCCGAGCGGGTCGAGCAATGCGATACGGTAGCCGGGCAGCGGGAGACCCATCGCGCCGGGCTTGAGGCGGCGGCCGGGCGGATTGCCGACCATCGCGGTCGTCTCCGTCTGCCCGTAGCCGTCGCGCACCATCAGGCCCCATGCGTGCCGCACCTGCTCGATCACCTCCGGATTCAACGGCTCCCCGGCGCTGACCACTTCGCGCAACGCGACCGGCCAGCGGCCGATGTCGTGCTGAATCAGCATGCGCCACACGGTCGGCGGCGCGCAGAACGTCGTCACGCGGCAGCGGACCAGCTGATCGAGCAGCTTCACCGGATCGAATCGATCGTAGTGGTACGCGAGCACGGTCGCCGCGGCGTTCCAGGGCGCGAACACGCAGGACCACGCGTGCTTCGCCCAACCGGGCGAGCTCAGGTTCAAGTGGACGTCCCCCGGGCGCAACCCGATCCAGAACATCGTCGACAGATGACCGATCGGGTAACTGCCGTGGGTATGCGCGACGAGCTTCGGCTTCGCGGTCGTCCCGGAGGTGAAATACAGCAGCAGCAGTTCGTCCGTGCGGGTCGCGGCGGGTTGCGCGAGCACCGGCGACGCCCGATCGGCGTCGGCGTAGTCCCGCCAGCCCGGGGCCGCGGCGCCGACCGCGATCCGGATCGGCGCGCCGGGAATCGCCGCGAATCGATCGGCGAGCGTGCCGTCGGCGACGATCGCCTTGATCCCGGCGCGCTCGACCCGATCGGCGAGTTCCTCGGGGCGCAGCAGCGTCGTCGCCGGAATGATCACCGCGCCGAGCTTGATCGCGGCGAGCATCGTCTCCCACAGCGGGACGACGTTGCCGAGCATGACCAGCAGGCGGTCGCCGCGGCCGACGCCGAGCGAGGACAGGTGGTTCGCGACGCGCGCGGAGCGCTCGGCGAGCTCGCGGTAGCCGAGACTCAGGTCCCCGCCGTGATCGTCGACGACTCGCAGCGCGGCCCGGTCGGTGCGCTGCGCGAGCGCGTCGAAGTAGTCGACCGCCCAGTTGAAATGGTCGAGTCGCGGCCACGCGAACTCGCGCGCGGCCGCGTCGGGCGGCGTCGCGTCGCGCAGCAGCGCGTCCCGCGCGGCCCAGAACCGGTCCGTCTCCCGCATCGTGTCCCCTCGCCGCAAGCCCCGAGCGCATACACTAGCGCGATTTCCACCGCCGGAGCCCGCGCCGCGCACTTTTTTGGTCTTGATACGAAAGTATGCCGTGCCGTACTCCCGTCGTCTGATGGCCGGCGCGTGGATGCGCTGGGATGATCGCTCCCTTGCGCCGCCGTCGGCGTCAATCCTGGGAGTCAACCGATGGATCCTGTACGCACTTCCCGTTCCGCGCCGACGGATCGGTACGCCAACGATCTTGGCCGCCTCCGCCCTGCTACCGTTGCGTTCCTCGGGCGTCCCCGCGATCTGTTGATCGACGGGGCGTGGGTCCCGGCCGCGTCGGGCCAGCGTTTCGAGGTCCGCGATCCCTCCAGCGACCAGGTGCTGACCCGATGCGCCGCGGGGGACGCGATCGACGTGGATCGGGCGGTTGCGGCGGCACGGCGCGCGTTCGAGGGCGAGTGGTCCCGGGTGAAGCCCTGCGAGCGCGAACGGCTGATGCATCGCCTCGCCGATCTGATCGAGGCCCACGCCGATGAATTGGCCGAGCTCGAAGCCTTGGACAACGGCAAATCGGTGCTGATGGCCCGACACGTCGACCTGAAGCACGCGATCGAGGTGTGGCGGTACATGGCGGGCTGGCCGACGAAGCTCGAAGGCAAGACCTTGCCGATCTCGGGCACCTTGGTGCCGGGGCACCAGTACGCGGCGTTCTCGATGCTCGAGCCGATCGGCGTCGTCGGCGCGGTGATCGCGTGGAACTTCCCGTTGCTGCTCGCGACCTGGAAATGCGCGCCGGCGCTCGCGGCCGGCTGCACCGTCGTGTTGAAACCGGCCGAGGAGACGCCGCTGACGGCGCTGCGGCTCGGCGAGCTGGTGATGGAGGCCGGATTCCCGAAGGGCGTGTTCAACGTGGTCACCGGCCTCGGGCCGACCGCGGGGGCGGCGCTGGTCGCGCATCCCGGCGTCGACAAGATCACGTTCACCGGTTCGACCGAGGTCGGGCGCCTGGTCGTGCAGGGCGCTGCGCACAACATGAAGAAGGTCACCGTCGAGCTCGGCGGCAAGTCGCCCGCGATCGTGTTGGAGGATGCGAACCTCGATCTCGCGATTCCGGGGGCCGCCAGCGCGATATTCTTCAACCAGGGGCAGGTCTGCTGCGCCGGATCGCGTCTCTATGTCGCGCGCAAGTTGTTCGACCGCGTGCTCGAGGGTGTCGCCGAGCAGGCTCGCGGGCTGAAGCTCGGGCCGGGGCTCGACGCCGAGGCGCAAGTCGGTCCGTTGGTCTCGTCGATCCAGCGCGACCGCGTGCTGCGCTACATCGGCCTCGGGCTGCAGCGCGGCGCGAGGGCGGTGATCGGCGGCCACGCGGTCGAGTCGAGCGGCTATTACGTCGAGCCGACGGTGTTCACGAACGTCAGCGCGGACATGGAGATCGTCCAGGAGGAGATCTTCGGGCCGGTCGTGGTCGCACAGCCGTTCGACGATCTCGAGGAGATCGCGAGGACCGCGAACGACACGATCTACGGTCTCGCCGCGAGCATCTGGAGTCGCGACCTGAACCGCGTGTTCCAGCTCGCGCCGAAGTTGCGCGCCGGGACCGTATGGGTGAACTGCCATAACGTGCTCGATCCGACGATGCCGTTCGGCGGCTACAAGCAATCCGGATGGGGACGCGAGCTCGGCGGCGAGTCGGTGCGCTCCTATCTCGAGAGCAAGTCGCTCTGCATCAACGTCGCCGGCTGATTGACCGGGGGCCGGTGGCACGGCAAACTGGTCGAGTTGTCAGGTGCCCGGGCGGCGGTCGCGTCGTCCGGGTGAAACGGGAAACCGGTGACGCCGACGAGGCCATTCCGGTACTGCCCCCGCAACGGTAAGCGAGTCGAGACGGATCCATCGACGTCACTGTGCTTCGGCACGGGAAGACCATCCGTCGGGCGAAAGCCACTCGCGAGTCCGGAGACCGGCCTGGGAACGAACGGCAGGCGTCGCGGAGGGCGACGGCGTTGCGGGTCGCGGTCACCCACGCGACCGGCTCCGCACGGTCTTCCTCCTCACGTCCCTCAGGAAAACGCTCGAATGCACGGCGGGTGCAGAGGGGGTCTCGTGTCTGGAATGGAGAATCGATCGGAATGCCGCTCGGAGCGGTTCGTGCTGGTGCGCCACACGCGGCCGGCTGCGGCCGCAACCTTGTGTTACGGACGCACCGACATCGCGCTGCCCGACGGCTGGCAGGCGGACGTCGCGGCCTGCGTCGCGTGTCTGCCGCCGACGCGGCGCGTGTACACCAGTCCCTCGATGCGCTGCCGCCTGCTCGCGCGGGAGATCGGCCGGCGCGACGGCATCGAAGTCCACGTCGACGACCGTTTGCAGGAGCTCGACTTCGGCCGCTGGGAAGGGCGTCCGTGGGATGCGATTCCGGCCGGCGAGATCGACGCGTGGAAGGACGACCTGCTGGACTACGCGCCGGGCGGCGGCGAGTCGTTGCGCCTGCTCTGGGCGCGCGTGCAACGATGGCTCGAGGACGTGCTCGCGCCGATCGGCGAGCGCGCGATCGTGGTCACCCACCAAGGGCCGATCCGTGCGCTCGCCGCGCAGTTGTGCGGCCAACCCGTGGAGCGGATGTTCACGCGGCGCGTGCCCTGGGGCGGCGCGATCGGCATCGGCACCGACACCGCGGCCGCGCCGCGCGCGCGAACGCCACGGG
>JAJYAM010000080.1 GCA_021779535.1 Pseudomonadota bacterium | reverse complement strand
CGCCGCCGCGGGCGGGCGCGGCCGCGGCTCGACGAACAGCGACACGGTCGCGAGCCCGTCCGAGTAGACCAGGTGCTCGGCCGGCCGGTGCGCCGCACCGATCGTCTGCGCGCCGGCGACGGTGAGCCGGAATCCCGGCGGGAGCGCCGCCGGCCGCAGCGCCGCGGCGCCCGCGGTCGCCCGGCCGACCGGCCGCTGCACGATCCACCGGACCCCGCTCGTCGGCACGTGCGCGTCGAGCTCGCGGTCGGGGATCCGCGCGGGCATCGTGAGCGACGCGAACAGGATCTGCTCTATCACGTGGCCGTGCGCATCGCGCAGCTCGGTCTTCAGCGGCATCGCGGTCCGGCGGTCGATCCACAGCCGATACCCGAAACGGAACTGATCCTTCGGATCGACCGCGATCACCGTCACCTGGTGCCCGAGCAAGCGCTCGCCGGGCAGCTCGCGGATCCGGTAGAACCGGTCGACGCCGGCGCCGAACTTCGGCAGCGCGCTCAGGAACGGCGCGCCGCTCGGGCGCGTCGCGACCAGCACCGTGTGCCGGTCGGGGAAATAGCAGATCAGCCGGCCGTCACTGCGGCGCACGTACTCCCGTCCGGCGCCGTCGAGCGACTCGAGGCGCTCGGTCACGCGCCCGTCACGGTCGCGGTGCACGATGCGCATCGTCTCGACGCGCCGGCCGCTCACGTGAAAGAAGGTACCGACGTAATTACGGGTGTCGAGCGCCCGGGTCATGCGTTCGAGCCACGCGCGCGCATCGCGCGCACCGGCGGCATCGGCGTCGGCCGCGTGGGTCGGGGTCGTGAGCAGCGCCGCGCCGAGCACGGCGGCGAAGCGGATCCGCGCCGTGCCGAGCGTAGCCGGCCCCGCCGCGTCGATCATGGGCCGCCGGGCAGACTCGCCGCGTGGTTCGCAGGTCCGGGCGCGAAGATCGACGGCGCGCTCCCGGCAGCCGTGGCCGCTTCGGGAGCGTTCGCGGCCTTCGTGGGGCCCAACGGCGCATCCGGTTCGGCGATCAACCCGGACAGGAGCCCGCGCTGGCCGAGGAACGAGGTGTACTCGCTGTGCGCGAACACGTAGTTCGTGAGCCGCGCGGGCGGCAGCGCCGCGGGCATCTCGGTGAGATCGGTCGGCACCGTGTAGGACAGCGCCGCGGACCCGGATTTCGCGGCGAGCGTCGCGGCGCGCCGCGCGCGCAGACCCGGCGCCGCGACCGGCGAGCCCGCGACCGTCGAGGCGGTCAAGGTCGGCGTGTCGGCCCGTTGTTGCAGCGCAAACACCGCGATCACCGCGACCCCGGCCGCAATCGCGCCGCTCGCCGCATGCCGCCAGAGCCGGGCCTGGACCGGCCGGCGCACGCGCGCCCCGCCGGTGTGCGGCGCCTCCGCCTCGATCACGATCTGCACCCGCGCGGCCACGCCGCGCGACATCGGGCGCGTGACGCCTGCGCCGCGGCAGGCCTCGCCGATCAGCGCACAGCGTCCGAAGTACGCGCGCAGTTCCGCGTCGCGCGTGAGGCGCTTCAACAACAAGTCCGTTTCCGCCGACGGCAGTTCGCCGTCGAGAAACGCCGAAATCTGTTCACGGATCGGTTCGCTCATGGCTCCTCGGGGCGGCCCAGGCCGGCATCGAAAATCGGTCGTAGCTTCTTGTCGATCGCTTCACGAGCCCGGAAGATCCGTGAACGCACGGTCCCGACCGGGCAATCCATCGTTTGCGCGATGTCCTCGTAACTCAGGCCCTCGAGCTCGCGCAGCACGATCGCGGTGCGCAGGTCCTCGGGCAGGTTCTCGATCGCCCTGTTCACCGTCTCGCGGATCTCGTCGGTGAGCAACAGCGCCTCGGGTGTCTCGGACTCGGCGAGCCGAGCGTGCAGGTCGTGCTGCTCGGGGTCCTGCAGATCGAGGTCGTAATCCATCGGCCGGCGCTTCGAGGCAACCAGCGCGTTCTTCGCGGTGTTGATCGCAATCCGGTACAGCCAGGTGTAGAACGCGCTGTCGCCGCGGAACGAGGGCAGCGCCCGGTAGGCCTTGACGAAGGCCTCCTGCGCAACGTCCTCCGCTTCGGTGGTGTCGTGCATGTAACGCATGATCAGCTTCAACACCTTGTGCTGGTACCGCAAGACCAGCAGATCGAACGCCGCCCGTTCGCCGCGCTGTACCCGCCGGACCAGCTCGAGGTCGCTCGCTTCGACCGTCATTCGAGACCCCGAGCCGGCAGGCGAATACGCCAGCCTGTCGCAATAGACCGACGGTCTCGACGAAAGTTCGCACTTCTTGGCAATCGACCGGTTGGGACCGTTCGCAAATGGTTCTCGCTCATGTTCCCGGGGATTCTATCAGCCGGATCCGGCGGGGTTTTGCCGGGATCCGGGCTCGCCGGCGGCCGCGGCGACCCGCGCCGCCGCGGTCGCGAGCATCCGGTCGACGAGCGCGGCGAGATCGGCCGCGGCCGGCCGCACCCCGCCGAGACAGTACGCGAGGATCGCCTCATCCGGCGCCTCGAGCAAGCGCCGGAACGCCGCCTGCTGATCCGCCGGGGCCGACTCGAACTCCCCGTCGAGGTAACCGCGCAGCAGCTCGTCGATCTCGCGCATCCCGCGCCGGCAACGCCAGCGCAAGCGGCCGAGCTCGCGCAGGTCGATCGCGGTCATCGGACGGGTCCGTCAGTAACGCCGGTGAACCAGCATCTGCTTGAGCTCGCCGATCGCTTGCGCGGGGTTCAGGTCCTTCGGACAGGCTTCCGTGCAGTTCATGATGGTGTGGCAGCGATACAGCCGGAACGGGTCCTCGAGCTCGTCGAGACGCTCGCCGGTCGCCTCGTCGCGGCTGTCGACGATCCAGCGATACGCGGCGAGCAGCGCCGCCGGACCCAGGTACCGGTCGCTGTTCCACCAGTAGCTCGGGCAGCTCGTCGAGCAGCACGCGCACAGGATGCACGCCGACGGCCGGTCGACCTTCTGCTGCTCCTCTTTCGATTGCAGCCGTTCCCGGTCGGGCGGCGCGGGGGTGCGCGTCTGCAGCCACGGCTTGATCGAGGCGTACTGCGCGTAGAAATCGGTGAGGTCCGGCACCAGGTCCTTCACGACCGGCTGGTGCGGCAGCGGCGAGATCCGCACGTCGCCGTCGATGTCGTCGCAGGCGCAGATGCACGCGAGCCCGTTGCGCCCGTCGATGTTCATCGCACACGACCCGCAGATCCCTTCGCGGCAGGAGCGGCGGAACGTCAGCGTCGGGTCGACCTCGTTCTTGATCTTGATCAGCGCGTCGAGCACCATCGGGCCGCAGGAATCCATGTCGAGCTCGTAGGTGTCGATCCGCGGGTTCTCGCCGGAATCCGGGTCGTACCGGTAGATCCGGAACCGCCGGACGCGCTTCGCGCCCTCCGGCGCCTTGAAGACCCGCCCGTGCTGGCTCACCTTGGAATTCGCGGGCAGCTTGAACTCGGCCATCGATCCGTCTCCTCAATACGTCCGCGCCTTCGGCGGGATCGGCTCGACCTCGTCGGTCAGCGTGTTCAGGTGCACCGCGCGGTAGTCGATCCGCGTGCCGCCCTTCGCATCGACCCAGCACAGCGTGTGCTTGAGCCAGTGTTCGTCGTCGCGCGCCGGGAAGTCCTCGCGCGCGTGCGCGCCGCGGCTCTCGGTGCGATTCGCCGCCGAGTGCATCGTCGCGACGGCTTGTCCCAGCAGGTTGTCGAGCTCGAGCGTCTCGACGAGATCGGAGTTCCAGATCAGCGATCGATCGCTCACCTTGACCTCGGCGAACGAGTCGAACACCTCCGCGAGGTGGCGCTTGCCTTCCTCGAGCGTCTCGCCGGTGCGGAACACCGCCGCGTCCCGCTGCATCGTCTTCTGCAGCGCGAGCCGGATCGACGCGGTCGACCGCTGGCCGTTCGCGTTGCGCAGCCGATCGAGCCGCGCGATCGCCGCGTCGGTCGAGTCGGCGCGCAGCGGCCGGTGCGGCGCGTTGGGCCGCAGCACGCCGGTGCAGCGTTTCGCGGCCGCGCGGCCGAACACGACCAGGTCGAGCAGCGAGTTCGAGCCCAGCCGGTTCGCGCCGTGCACCGACACGCAGGCCGCCTCGCCGACCGCCATCAGGCCCGGCACCACCTCCTCGCCGCCGCCGCGGTTCGAGCGCACGACCTCGCCGTCGACGGTGCACGGGATTCCGCCCATGTTGTAGTGCACGGTCGGCAGCACCGGGATCGGCTCCTTGTTCACGTCGACGCCGGCGAAGATCCGCGCGGTCTCGGCGATGCCCGGCAGGCGCTCCTTGATCACCTCGGGCCCGAGGTGCTCGAGGTGCAGGTGGATGTGATCCTGGTGCGGGCCGACGCCGCGCCCCTCGCGGATCTCGATCGTCATCGAGCGGCTGACGACGTCGCGCGACGCGAGGTCCTTCGCGTTCGGCGCATAGCGCTCCATGAATCGCTCGCCCGCGGCGTTGGTGAGATAACCGCCCTCGCCGCGCGAGCCCTCGGTGATCAGGCAGCCCGCGCCGTAGATCCCGGTCGGGTGGAACTGCACGAACTCCATGTCCTGCAGCGGCAACCCCGCGCGCAGCACCATCCCGCCGCCGTCGCCGGTGCAGGTGTGCGCCGAGGTGCACGAGAACCACGCGCGGCCGTAGCCGCCGGTCGCGAGGATCACGCGCTGCGCGCGGAAGCGGTGCAGCGTGCCCTCCGCCATGTCGAGCGCGAGCACGCCGCGGCACTCGCCGTCCTCCATGATCAGGTCGAGCGCGAAGTATTCGATGAAGAACGTCGCCGAGTGCTTCAGCGACTGCTGGTAGAGCGTGTGCAGCATCGCGTGGCCGGTGCGGTCCGCGGCCGCGCAGGTGCGCTGCGCGACGCCCTTGCCGTAGCGGGTCGTCATCCCGCCGAAGGGCCGTTGGTAGATCCGCCCGTCCTCGGTCCGCGAGAACGGCACGCCGAAGTGCTCGAGCTCGATCACCGCGGCCGGCGCCTCCTTGCACATGAACTCGATCGCGTCCTGGTCGCCGAGCCAGTCCGATCCCTTCACGGTGTCGTACATGTGCCAGCGCCAGTCGTCCTCGCCCATGTTGCCGAGCGCGGCGGAGATGCCGCCCTGCGCCGCGACCGTGTGGCTGCGGGTCGGGAACACCTTGGTGAGGCACGCGGTCGACAGGCCCGCCTGCGCGAGACCGAAGGTCGCGCGCAGGCCCGCTCCGCCGGCGCCGACGACGACGACGTCGTAGCTGTGATCGGTGAACTGATAGTCCTTCATGATCCGAGGGTTCCCATCGAAAGCCGCAAGATCGCGAACACGCCGGCGGCGCCGACCAGCGCGTGCGCGAAGCGCAGCGTGATCAGCGTGACGACCTTCGCGGCCCGCCCGTGCACGTAGTCCTCGACGATCTCCGTCGTGCCGAGCCAGGAGTGGACCGCGAGCACCGCGACGCACAGCGCCGCGAGGAACGCGTCGACCGGACGCGCGAGCCACGCGTGCACCGTCGCATAGTCGAGGTTCGGCTGCGCGAGCGCCGCGACCAGCATCCAGCCGCAGAGCGGCACGAGCGCGACCGCGGTGAGACGCTGCGCCCACCAGTGCGCGGTCCCGTCCTTCGCAGTCCCGAGCCCGGTCACCCGGCCGAGAGGGCTGCGCATGCTCGTCGAGGCCCGGTCATCCATTCGTCGATCCTCCGAGGTGCAGCGCGAATGCGATCGCGAGCGCGGTCAGCGCGCACGCGCCGATGACCACGAGCCAGCCGCTCGCATGCCGCTCGCGCGCGCCGAAGCCGCGACCGACGTCCCACGCGAGGTGCCGCACGCCGTTCAGCAGGTGATAGAAGAACGCGAATCCGAACGCGGCGAGCACCAGGAAGCCGGCGGGGCCGTCGGCGAGCGCCGCGAAGCGCGCGTAGGCTGGCGGACCCGACGCCGCCGCGATCAGCCACGCGACCAGCGCGACCAGCCCGAGCGAGAGCGCCGCGCCGGTCGCCCGGTGCAGGATCGACAGCGTGTTGCTGATCTGCCAGCGGTAGATCTGCAGATGCGGTGACAAGGGTCGTGGGCGTGGCGGCATGATCGTGAGGCTCCTCGGGTCGGGCGGCGGTGGCTGTGGCGTGGCGGACGCGGCGGCCCTTAGAAGTCGATGCACCGGCCGCGCAGCTCCCAGTCGCCGAAGCGCGTCGGCTCCGGGCCGTCGCGACCGCCGATCTCGCGCGGCCGCGCCGGTCGCGGCGCAGCGAGCGCCGGGGCGGCGCCCGGCTCGAGGACAGCCTCGCTCCCGGCCGCGCCGCTCGCCTCGGCGGCGCCGCGCGATGCTTCGTCAGTGACAATCACGGCGTGAATTTTGCCAGAAAACCGCGCCCGATAACCATGTCGATCGCGGCCGCGCGCAACGGATATTGACAATCAAGTGCAAAAGCCGATCAATGCGACGCATGTCGTCGCATTCAGGATCGTTGCCGTACCTCGCACTGCTGCGGTTCACCGGCGCCGACGCGATCGCGTTCCTGCAAGGACAGATCACCAACGACGCGCGGCGGCTCGCGGCCGGTCACGGCCTGCTCGCCGCGGTCGCGAGTCCGCAGGGGCGCGTGCTCGCGCTGCTGCAGCTGCTGCCCGCTCCGGATGGCGTGCTCGCGATCCTGCCGCGCGAGCTGCTCGAGCCGACCGCGGAGCGGCTGCGCAAGTTCGTGCTGCGCGCGAAGCTGCGCATCGAGCCCGCCGGGGAGGCGCTCGCGGTCGCCGGCGCGACCGATGCGGCGCCCCTCGCGGCCGCGGGGCTCGAGGTCCCGGAAGCGCCGGACGGCTATCGGCAAACGAGTCTCATCGGCATCGGCCGCGTGCTCGGCGATCCGCGGCGATTCTGGGTCGTCGCGCCGCCGGCGGAACTCGCGGCCCGCGGGCTCGCGGGCGATCCGCGCGACGCGGCGCGCCGCGAGCGCGACTGGCGGCTCGCCGACGTGCGCGCCGGGCTCGCGCAGGTCTACGCGGCGACCCGCGAGGCGTTCATCCCGCAGATGCTGAACCTCGACCTCGTCGGCGCGATCAGCTTCCAGAAGGGCTGCTACACCGGCCAGGAGATCGTCGCGCGCACCCAGCACCTCGGCCGGATCAAGCGACGGCTGTGGCGCGTGCGGACCCGCGTCGACGCGCCGCTCGGCGCGAACGTGCGCGTGCCGGACGGCCGCGTCGGGCGCCTGACCGAACTGCAGCCGGCCGGGCAAGGCTACGAAGGTCTCGCGGTCCTGCCGATCGCGCCGCCGGAGACTGCGGACCTCTCGACCCCCGCGGACGCTTCGACGTCCACCGAGGCCCCGACGAGCGCCGGCGACGCGGCGGCGAACGCCGCGGCCGCGCCGCCGATCGCGGCCGAGCTCCTGCCGCTGCCCTACGCGCTCGACACCGCGACCGCCTGAGGCCGCGCCCGCGCGCGGCTCACAGGTCGACGATCTCGACCTCGTCCGCGACGATTCCCGCACCGAGGAAGCGGCTGCCGATGCGGGCGAAGCGCGCCGCGCCGTCGGTCGCGAGCCAGCGCACCGTCCCACGACCGTGCGCGGCCCGCGCAGCGCCGATCCGCGCCGCGACCGCCGCCGCGGTGGTCGCGGCCGAATCGACGACGCGCACCGCCGCCGGCAACGCCGCCGCGATCGCGCCGGCGAGCGCCGGGAAATGCGTGCAGCCGAGCACCAGCGTGTCGGGCGGCCGCGGCCCCTCGAACATCCCTTCGAAATACCGGCGCGCGATCGCCTCGACGACCGGACCCTCGGTCCAGCCCTCCTCGGCGAGCGCGACGAACAGCGGGCACGCACGCGCGACCACGCGCGCGTCGGCCGCGTGCGCCTGGATCGCGCGCTGGTACGCGCCGCCGGCGATCGTGCCCTCGGTCGCGATCACCGCGATGCTGCGCGTGCGCGATGCGCCGACCGCGGCCGCGGCACCCGGCTCGACGACGCCGACGACCGGCAGGTCCGGGTACGCCGCCCGCAACGCCTCGAGCGCCGAGGCCGAGGCGGTGTTGCAGGCGACGACGAGGCAGCCGATCCCGCGCGCCCGCAGCGCCGCGGCACACTGCAGCGAGTAGCGCGCGACCGTCGCCGCGCTCTTCGTTCCGTACGGGAGCCGCGCGGTGTCGCCGAGGTACACGAAGTCGGCCTGCGGCAGCGCCGCGCGCAGCGCGCGCAGCACCGTCAAGCCGCCGACGCCGGAGTCGAACACGCCGATCGGCGCGACAGGCACCGTCATCGCGGACCTTAAGTCTCCGGCCGCAGGTGGGGGAACAGCAGCACGTCGCGGATCGACGGCGAGTCGGTGAAGAACATCACCAGCCGGTCGATCCCGACGCCGAGCCCGCCGGTCGGCGGCAGCCCGTACTCCAGCGCGCGCACGTAGTCGGCGTCGAAGTACATCGCCTCCTCGTCGCCCGCGCGCTTGCGCTCGACCTGCTCGCGGAAGCGCCGCGCCTGGTCCTCCGGGTCGTTGAGCTCGGAGAAGCCGTTCGCATATTCCCGGCCGCCGATGAACAGCTCGAAGCGGTCGGTCACGAACGGATCCGCGTCGTTGCACCGGGAGAGCGGCGAGACCTCGATCGGGTACGCGGTCGCGAACGTCGGCTGGATCAGCGTGTGCTCGCCGATCTTCTCGAACAGCGCGATCTGCAGCTTCCCGGCGCCGTCGCCCGGCGTGGTCGCGATCCCCAGCCGATCGCAGACGCCGCGCAGGTACCGCAGGTCGCGGAGCGAGCCGCGCTCGAGCCCCGGGTCCCGCGCCAGCAGGATCTCTTCGATCGTCAGCCGCTCGAACGGGCCGGACAGGTCGTACTCGGTCCCCTGATAGACGATCCGGCGCGTGCCGAACAGCGTGTCGGCGATCCCGTGGAACATCGCCTCGACGAGCCGCATGATGTCGTCGTAGTCGGCGTACGCCTGGTACAGCTCGAGCATCGTGAACTCGGGGTTATGCTGGGTCGAGAGCCCCTCGTTGCGGAAGTTCCGGTTGATCTCGTAGACCCGTTCGAAGCCGCCGACCGTGAGCCGCTTCAGGTACAGCTCCGGCGCGATCCGCAGGTACATGTCCATGTCGAGCGCATTGTGGTGCGTCTTGAACGGCCGCGCCGCCGCGCCGCCCGGGATCGGCTGCAGCATCGGGGTCTCTACTTCCAGAAAGCCGGACGCGTCGAGGAAGTCGCGCAGGTAGCGCGTGATCCGCGTGCGCGTCTCGAACACCCGCCGGCTCGCCGCGCTCATGATCAGGTCGACGTAGCGCTGCCGGTAGCGCAGTTCCGTGTCCGCGATGCCATGCCACTTGTCGGGGAGCGGCCGCAGCGACTTCGTGAGCAGCCGCAGCGCCTGCACCCGCACCGAGAGCTCGCCGGTCCTGGTCCGGAACAGGGTCCCGCGCGCGCCGACGATGTCGCCGACGTCCCAGCCGCGGAACGCCTCGTAGGTCTCGCCGAGCGCCGGCTGCTGCAGGAACAGCTGGATCGAGCCGCTTTGATCCTCGATGCGCGCGAAGCTCGCCTTGCCCATCACGCGCTTCGCCATCATCCGGCCGGCGACCCGCACCTCGATCGCGAGCGCCTCGAGCGCCGCGGCGTCGCGCGCCGCGTAGGTGTCGGCGAGGTGCTGCGCGAGCGCATCGCGCTTGAAGTCGTTCGGGAACGCCTCGCCCCGCTCGCGCAATGCGGCGAGCTTCGCGCGACGCTCGGCGATCAGGTGGTTCTCGGTCGGTCCGGTCGCGCCTGCGCGCGCCGGCTCGCTGCCGGTATCGTGTTCGCTCATAACCCCTGCTTCAGGCTGGCCTGCAAGAATACGTCGAGATCCCCGTCGAGCACCGCGGTCGTGTTGCCGATCTCGACGCCGGTGCGCAGATCCTTGATCCGCGACTGGTCGAGCACGTAGCTGCGGATCTGGTTGCCCCAGCTCACGTCGGACTTCGAGTCCTCGAGCACCTTCGCCGCCGCGTTGCGCTTGTTGAACTCGAGCTCGTACAGCTTCGCCTTCAGCATCTTCATCGCGGTGCTGCGGTTCTTGTGCTGGCTGCGCTCGCTCTGGCACGCGACCACGATCCCGGTCGGCACGTGCGTGATCCGCACCGCCGACTCGGTCTTGTTCACGTGCTGGCCGCCGGCGCCGCTCGAGCGGTATACGTCGGTCCTCAGGTCCGCCGGGTTCACCTCGATCGCGATGTCGTCGTCGACTTCCGGCGACAGGAACACCGACGCGAACGAGGTGTGGCGCCGGTTGCCGGAATCGAACGGCGACTTGCGCACGAGCCGGTGCACGCCGGTCTCGGTGCGCAGCCAGCCGTACGCGTAGGCCCCGGTCAGCGCGATCGTCGCGCTCTTGATCCCGGCGACCTCGC
>JAJYAM010000079.1 GCA_021779535.1 Pseudomonadota bacterium | reverse complement strand
GCCGATCGCGGCGGGCGCGGACCGCCTGCTGGCGCCGGTCCCAGACCACCTCGGATCGCTCCTCGATCTGCGCGGCGAACAGCCGTTCGAGGTCCTCCCGCTCGATCGGCGCGGCCAGCTGTATCCGCGCGTCCCGCTCGGCTCCGTCGAGCTGCGCCGCGACCAGATAGGCCGCCTTCGCGAGGGTCTGCGGCCCGACGAAGACCGCGCCGCGGCCGTTCGCGAGCAAATACCGTCCGTCCCCGCCGCGGCTGCGGGCGATCCGGTCGGGATACGCGAGCGCGAGCAGGCTGCCCGCGGCGCGATCGCGATCGACCGTGTCGGGCGCGCCGCCGAGCTGCCGCCGCCACCGCGCCGCGGTGCGCAACGCGGCCGAGGCCGCACGCGAGTCGATGCGGCCCCCGGATCGGGCGGCCGCGTCGCGGTCGGCGAGTGCGGCGAGCGCGCTGCGCACGTCGGCATCGCGCGCCCCCGCCGGGGCGCGCACGACGGCTCGCTCGCTGAGCACCGCCGCGAGATCGCAGGCGAGTCCGACCGCCCGCATCGCAACGGCCCGGTCCAGCATGTGCGCGAGCCGGGGATGCGCGCCCAGCGCCGCGATCGCGCGGCCGTGGGCGGTGATGCGACCGGTGGCGTCGATCGCGTCCAGCCGACGCAGCAAATCGCGCGCTTGGGCGAGATGCGCCGGTGGTGGCGGATCGAGCCAGCGCAGCGATTGCGCGTCGAGCGCGCCCCAGGCGGCGAGCTCGAGCGCGAGCGGCGCCAGATCCTCGCTCAGGATTTGCGGTTCCGCGTGCGGCGCGAGCGCCGCGTGGGCGCTCTGCGACCAGAGCCGGAAGCACACCCCGGGGCCGGTGCGCCCGGCACGCCCGCGGCGCTGATCGGCCTCGGCTTGCGAGAGCTTCGTCGTCACCAGGCGACTCATGCCGCTCGCCGGATCGAACTGCGAGCGGCGCGCGAGGCCGCTGTCGACGACGATCCGCACCCCTTCGATCGTGAGGCTGGTCTCGGCGATCGAGGTCGCGAGCACGACCTTGCGGGTACCCGGCCCGGATCGCGCCAGCGCCGCCTCCTGCGCGGCCGGGTCGAGGTCCGCATACAACGGCAGCACGCGCGTGCCCGCCGGCAGACCCCGCTCGCCGAGCAGCCGCTCGACGCGGCGGATCTCCGGTGCGCCGGGGAGGAAACACAGCGCGTCGCCGTCCTCGGTCGCGAGCGCCGCGGCCAGGGTTTGCGCAACCTGCTCCTCGACCGGCGCGTCCGCGCGGCGCGGCAGGTACTGCGTGCGCACCTCGAACGGCCGGCCGGTCGCGGTCACGGCCGGCGGTGCGTCCAGCAGGCGCGCGAGCGGCTGCGTGTCGAGCGTCGCGGACATCACGACCACGCGCAGGTCCGGCCGCAAGTTCTCCTGGACGTCGAGCGCGAGCGCGAGTCCGAGGTCGCCGTGGACGCTGCGCTCGTGAAATTCGTCGAACACGACGCAGCCGGTGCCGGCGAGCGCGGCGTCGTCCTGGATCATCCGCGTGAGGATCCCTTCGGTGACCACCTCGAGCCGGGTCGCGCGCGAGACCCGCGACTCGAGACGGGTGCGGTAGCCGATCCGGTCGCCGACCCGTCCGCCGGCGAGCTGCGCGATCCGCGTCGCGATCGCCCGCGCCGCCAGGCGCCGCGGCTCGAGCATCACGATCTTGCGGTCGGCGAGCCAGCCGGCGGCGAGCAGCGCGAGCGGCACGATCGTGCTCTTGCCGGCGCCGGGCGGGGCTTCGACGATCAGGCGATTGCGCTCTTCGAGCGCGCTCGCGATCGCCGGCAACACCGACCCGATGGGCAGGCCGGGCAGCGCGTCGCGGATCCGTTCGTGCAGGCTCAAGGGCGTGGTTTCGCAGCTTCGGTCGTTCGTATCGCGCTCGATACTCTACCGTGAACGCGCACCGAGGTGCGCGCGCGGACGATCCTGTTAGAATGCGCGCGACGGGCCTGTAGCTCAGTCGGTTAGAGCAGGGGACTCATCGACGGTAAGACGGTGCCTTCGCGTCGCGAGGCGCGAAGTGGACGGGATGAATTCAGGGAACCCTTAGCGGTACGGCCGATGGCAACCCTGAGCCAAGCCGGCGGTACACCGCCGGAAGGTGCAGAGACTACCTGAGCGCTGCAGTTGCGCTTAATGACAGGCGAGAGCGTCCCGCACCCCACGTGGGTGAAGAGATAGTCCACTCCTGCCGGAAACGGTGGGGCGAAGTGAATCCCTTGGTCGTCGGTTCGAGTCCGACCGGGCCCACCAACACGACCGGAGCGTGGCCGCCGCCGCGAGGGTGCGGCGCGGATCGATCACGAGCGGGAGATCGCGATGACCATCCATCATGCGCGTTTGATCGGACGGACGGCGCGCATTGCCGCGTGCGCGGCGGCGCTCGCGCTCGCGGGCCGCGCGGCCACTGCGGCGGTGCCGGCACAGGCGCTCGACACCAGCGGCACGCCGGCCTCGCTCGCGTCGCTCGCGGGGCTCCGGCCCGTGACCGCGCGGCACGCGATGGTCGTGACCGCGCAGCATCTCGCGACCGAAGTCGGCTTGCAGATCCTGCGACAGGGCGGCAACGCGGTCGACGCCGCGGTCGCGGTGGGGTATGCGCTCGCAGTCGTGCATCCGTGCTGCGGCAACCTCGGCGGCGGCGGCTTCATGCTGCTGCGCCTGGCGGACGGGAAGACCGTGTTCCTCGATTTTCGCGAGAAGGCGCCGCTCGCGGCGACCGCGAACATGTACCTCGACGCGGCCGGCAACGTCGTCCCCGGCCGCAGCACCCGCACGTACCTCGCGGTCGGCGTGCCGGGCACCGTGATGGGCCTCGATACGGCGCTCGCGAAGTACGGGACGATGAAGCTCGCGCAGGTCATCGCCCCCGCGATCCGGCTCGCCCGCGAGGGCTTCGTGCTGCTGCCGGGCGACGCGGCGATCCTCGACCACCGCGCGGCCGAGTTCGCGCGACAGCCGAATGTCGCGGCGATCTTCCTGCACCACGGCAAGCCGTATGCCGCGGGCGAGCGTCTGGTGCAGCCGCAGCTCGCACGCACGCTGCAGTCGATCGCGCGTCACGGGACCGACGCGTTCTACCGCGGACCGATCGCACGCGCGATCGTCGCCGCGAGCGGCCGGCATCACGGGATCCTGTCGATGCGGGATTTCGCCGACTACCAGGTCCGCTGGGATCGCCCGGTGAGCTGCGACTACCATGGGTACACCTTCGTCTCCGATCCGCCGCCGAGCTCCGGCGGCGCGACGATCTGCGAGATCCTGGGGATCCTGGCGCCGGTTCCGCTCGCGCGGTGGGGGTACGGATCCGCCGCGAGCATCCATTATCTCGTCGAGGCCGAACGCCGCGCGTTCGCCGATCGCAACAGCGATCTCGGGGATCCCGCGTTCGTGCACAACGACCTCGGGCGGCTCCTGTCGCCGGCGCACCTCACGGCGCTGCGCGCGACGATCCAGCCGGAGGCGGCGACGCCCTCGGCGGCGATCCGGGGCCACCTCGGCGCGACCGAAGGCGACGACACGACCCACTTTTCGATCGTCGACGCGCGTGGCAACGCGGTCGCGGTCACCTACACGATCAATTATCTGTTCGGCAACGGGCGGATCGCCGGCGACACCGGCTTCTTCCTGAACAACGAGATGGACGATTTCACCTCGAAGCCCGGCGTCGCGAACAGCTTCGGCCTCGTCCAGGGCGAGAGCAATGCGATCCAGCCCGGGAAGCGGCCGCTGAGCTCGATGGCACCCTCGATCGTGCTTCGGGACGGCAAGCTCTTCATGGTCACCGGCAGTCCCGGCGGATCGACCATCATCTCGACGGTGCTCGAGAGCTTCCTGAACGTCGTCGACTTCAAGATGAACGTCCAGCAGTCGGTCGACGCGCCGCGCGTGCATCAGCAATGGTATCCGGACGTCGTGTTCGTCGAGCCGGGCCTGCTCACGGCGCCGGTGCAGGCGCGCCTCGAGCGGATGGGCTATCGCTTCAAGGTGATCCCATCGTGGGGCGCGGACGAGGCGATTCTCGTCGATCCGCGGTCCGGCCTGCTCGAGGGGGCCAACGATCGGCGACGGCCGGCCGGCCTCGCGGCCGGCTACTGATCGGCCGGGAACGGACCGTGGGACCGCGGACCTCGAAGGAGCGCTTCGGACATCCGACCGGCCTGTGGATGCTGCTCGGCGTCACGGTCGGCGTGAACTACGCGTTCTACGGCTTTCGCGCGTTCGTCGCGCCGTACCTCGCGGGCGCGTTCTTCGGGCACGAGGCGCCCGGCCTCGCGATGCGGGATGCGAACCTGCTGACCGCCGGCGTCGGGTCATTGCTGTATGCGACCCACGTCGTCGGAGGCTGGATCGCCGACAACGTGCTCGGCGAGGCGCGGGCGCTGCGCACCGCGCTGTGGCTCGAGACGCTCGCGCTCGCGTCGATGTCCTGGCCGAACCGCGCCGGGTTCCTGCTCGGGCTCGCGTTGTACGTGCTCGGCGCCGGTCTCAGCATTCCGCTCACGGTGTTGATCGGCCGCAACTACGGGCCGGACGACCCGCGCCGCGACGCGGGCTACACGCTGTTCTACCTGGCGATCAACCTCGGCGCGTTCATCGCGCCGTTCGTCTGCGCCGACTGGATCGGCGGCCATTTCGGCTATCGGTACGGTTTCATCGCCGCGAGCGCGGGCGTCGCGTTCGCGGCGGCGCTGTTCCAGTGGCGCGGCGGTCCGCTCGCGGCGCGCCAACCACGGCCCCGATTCGGCGGCCGCGCGGCCTTGCCGCTGGTGCTCGCCGGCTTGCTCGCCGCGCTCTATCCGACGAAACTCCTGCTCGAACATCCGCATTGGCTCAACGGCGTGGTCGACGGCCTGCTCGGCCTGTTGGTCGCGTATTTCGTCGCGAGCGCGATCCGCCGCGGCGATCGGATGCAGGCCGAGCGGTACGTCGCGATGCTGTTGTTGTTCGGCGCGAACATCGCGTTCTGGGCGCTGAGCTTCCAGGGCGCGACGTCGCTCAATTTCTTCGCGCGGGACTTCGTCGCGGCGCCGTTCGATTTCACGGTGTTCCAGTCGCTGAACCCGCTGTACATCATGCTGTTCGCGCCGCTGCTCGCGATGCTCTGGCCCTGGCTCGGGCGCCGCGGCTGGGATCCCTCGACGCCGCGCAAGTTCGGGATCGGCCTGGTGTTCGTCGCGCTGTCCTACGTGCTCGTGTACCGCGCGGCCGCGCACGTCGCGCTCGCGGGGGGGCGGGTCTCCTGGGTCGCGCTCGCGCTGTGCTATCTCCTGCAGACGATCGGCGAACTCGCGCTCTCGCCGATCGGCTACGCGATGGTCACGCGACTCGCGGCGCCCGAGGAATCCTCGCTCGCGATGGGGGGATGGTTCTTCGGGATCGCGATGGCGTATCAGCTCTCCGGGCGCATCGCGGCGATGACCACGAGCGGTGCGGCGACGGGGATCGCCGGTTATGCGCAGGTCTACCGGGATCTGTGGCTGATCGGTCTCGCGATCGCCGCCGCCTATTTGATCGCGGCGCCGCGGATCGCGCGGCTGATGCACGGCGCGCGCTGACGGCGTCCGGCCCGCGGGCCCGGGCTCAGCGCGACGGCGCGGCGCCGGGGCAGGGCGTCGCGGGGCCGCTCGGCTCCCGCTCGAGGACCTGATTGCGCTTGATCGACTGTTCCGGCGTCAGCCACAGTCGGCCGCTCGCGGCGCAGCGCTCGCCGTAGTCGAACAGGCCGCGCATGAATTTCGGGCTGAAGTCGACGATGTTCGCGACCGGGAAGTCCGCCGGAATGTCGGTCAGGCGCAAGCGCATGCCGAGGGTGCGCGTGAGGTTGACCGTGCCGAGGATCGCCTCGCGAGTCTTGTAGGTCATGCTGGCGGAGAAGCTGCGCGTCAGTATCGAGAGCGTGCTCACCGGCGTGGTGCTCGGGATCCGCGCGATCTGGCTGTTCACGATCAGGTAGACCTCGCCGCCGCGCCAGGCCGGCAGTTCCTGCGGACGCAGTCCCGCGACCAGGGGTAGCGCGAACACCGGGGTCGTCACGCTGCCGTCGACGTGCATCTCCTCGTAGGTGTGCCGGCCGTCACGCACCCGGATCAAGACCGGCGGGAACACGCCCGGGACGCTCGCCGACGCGACGAGCACGTCGCGAAACAACGCGCGCGCGGACTCCCCGCCATGCTCGGCGATCGCGCCCATGTCCCACAGCACCGTCTCCTCGCTGTCGAGATCGGTCGTCGCGATGATCAACCGGCGGCCCCGTTCGGTCGCGCGCGCGACCGCGGCGACCAGCGCCGGCGTCACGTAGTGATCCACCATGTCGAACAAGGCATCGCGATGCCGTTGCCCGAGTGGAAACACCAGTCGACTCGCGACGCGCCACCAGGCGGGGTGACTGAGCAGCCGGCGGTGATTGGTCGTGAACGCCGACTCGAGCTCGGGGTCCCAGCGCGGCCCGAGGAACGCGAACGGTGCGATCAACGCGCCCGCGCTGACGCCGGTCACGAGCTCGAACCGCGGCCGGTCGCGCGCCTCGGTGAGTCCGACGAGCGCGCCGGCGCCGAACGCGCCCTCCGACCCGCCGCCGGAGAGCGCGAGCACGTCGACCGGTCCGTCACCCGCCGCCTTGCGGATCCCGGCGAAGATCGGTGACGACCAGTCGGCGAAGCCATGCAGATCCGTCGTCACCAGACGCACGGCCGGGGGAAAGCCCGGCGGCGTCGCCGCGTTGATCACCGTCGGGGGCGCCGGACGGCGCATCGGCGTCGCGCATCCCGCGAGCGCGCCGAGACAGATCATGCTGAACACGCCGATTCGCACCCCGACCTCCGGATCCCGACCGTCGCCCGCGTCGCGCCCGATCGGTGCGCGATCGCTTCGGTTGACGAGAGCGTAGCGGGTTTCGCCGGCGACCTCACGTCGATTCGCCGGCCGCGCCGATCGCCGGGTAGACTATGACCGGGTCGGTCGGAATCGGTGGCGGGAGATCGGAATGGCGGGACTCGCGTGGATCGCGGTCGGCGTCGGCGCGGCGATCGGTGCCTGGTTGCGCTGGGGCCTCGCGGCGCTGTTGAACACCGGAACGTTCGCGGTGCCGCTCGGCACGCTCGCGGCGAATTGGATCGGCGCGTACGTGATCGGCGTCGCGGTTGCGTTCTTCGCGCAGGCGGCCGCGATTCCGGCCGAATGGCGCTTGTTCGTGATCACCGGGTTTTGTGGCGGGCTGACGACGTTCTCGACGTTCTCCGCCGAGGGCGTGTCGATGCTGCAGCAGGGGCGGTACGCGGCGCTCGCCGCCGAGATCGCGTTGCACGTCGGTGGTTCGCTCGGCTTCACGGTACTGGGGATGGCCTCGTGGCGCGCCCTCGCGGCGCGCTGAGGCGGGTGGCGCACGTCGATCGAGGAGCAGCCGCGATGCGGGGATATCAACTCACGTTCTTCACTCAGCAGGACCGGCGGCACGAGGGCAAGCCGCTCGGCGAGTGGTTGATGCAGCTCGCGAAACGCCTCGGGTTGCAAGGGGCGACGATGGTGTCGGCGACCGAAGGGTTCGGCGCGTCCGGCCGCGTTCACTCGGCCCGCTTTTTCGAGCTCGGCGATCAACCGATCGAGGTCCTGATGACGGTGAGCGAAGCGCAGGCGGACCGGTTGTTCGAGCATCTGCGGGATGCGGGCGTCCACCTCTTCTACGTGAAGACCGCGGTAGAATACGGAACCCTCGGCGGCGAATGACCGCAGCCCCGCCCCCGGCCGTCCCCGCGGGGATCGCGGCTCGCGGCCGGCACGAGGCGTCGAACTTCGCGCGGGGCGCGCGATCCAAACGTTGATAAAATCACGCGGGTCCCTGCGAAACATTACGATGCCTTCACGTCTCTCGCTCATCCTGGCCGCCTCGCTCATCCTGGCCGCCGCCGCGCATGCGTCCCGGGCACGCTTCGACCTGACCGGTCCCACGCTCGAAGCGACGGTCACGCACGATCACCAGACGCTCGGGATCGCGCAGGTGCCTAACCTCGCGGTCGGCGACCGGATCAAGATCAAGGCCGATCTGCCGCGCGACCAGTCCGTGCACTACCTGCTGATCGTCGCGTTCCTGACCGGCTCGACGAACCCGCCACCGCCGCACTGGTTCACGTATTGCGATACCTGGAAGCGCCGCTGCGCGCACCGCGGGATCGACGTCACGGTGCCGCACGGTGCCGAGCAGGTCCTGGTGTTCCTCGCCCCCCAGACCGGCGGCGACTTCAAGACGCTGGTCGGGGCGGTGCGCGGACGCCCCGGGGCGTTCGTGCGCACCGCGCAGGACCTGAACCAGGCGATGCTCGACCGGTCGCGCCTCGGCGTGTATCTGGCCGCGGTACGCCGCTTGAACGATGCCGCCCCCGCCCTGTTGAGCAAGACCGCGCCGTTGCTCGCGCGCAGCCTCGCGATCGTCGTCGATCCGAAGTGCCTGCAATTGATGCCGGATCTGCAGGCACCCTGCCTGCTGGCGCGGCGCGAGTCGATGATCCTCGAGGACGGGCACAGCACCTCGATCGTCGAAGCCTTGACGTCCGGGCCGGAGAGCGATCTGGCGATGCAGGCGAGCTACACGCCGTCGCTGCGCTTCGGCTATTACAGTCCGTACGTGGCCTCGGTGCTCGACATCGCGCGGATCTTCGACTCGTTCCGGACCGCGCAGTACGACTACATCCCCGCGCTCGCGACGCTGCGGGGCGACCGGATCGAGCTGTCGCTGAACCGGCCACCGACGTTCACCGAACCGAAGACGGTGCTCGTCACCGCGCTGCCGGCGGTCGAGCCGCCGCAGCTGCCGCCGTTGCACGCGGTCGATCCGAAAGGCATCTACTGCGCCCGCAAGAACTCGCTCGTGCTGCCGGTCGAGGGCGCACCGCTGGTGTTCTCGACCGCGTATGCGCGCGGGATGAAGTTGCGGCTGCAGGGCAAGGACGGCAAGCGCATCGAACTCCCGGCGCGCGCCGATGCGGCCAAAGGCGGGTTCGTGGTCGACACGGCCACGCTCGGCGAGACCGGGTCCGACGGACTCGGTGACCAGGTCAAGGGCGTGCTGCACGGCAACTGGGGATTCAGCGCGTACCAGGGACCCTCGTTCCAGCTCATCAACGATCATCGTTACGACTGGCACCTGGCCGATGGCGAATCGAATGCGCTGATCGTCGGCCGCGAGGACACGATCCATCTGCGGGCCTCGAGCGTGAGCTGCATCGACGACGTGATGCTCCGGGATCCGGACGGCAAGGAACTGAAAGTCGACTGGAAGGCCAAGAAGCCGGACGAGGTCGAGCTGCAATTGCCGCTGCAGAAGGCGAAGCCGGGGAACCTGACGCTGTTGGTCCGCGAATATGGCGCCAAGGCACCGCGAGCGGTGCCGCTGCAGGCATTCGCGGCGGCCGGCCGGCTCGACGGCTTCACCTATCATGCGGGCGATGCGGCCGGTACCTTGCGCGGCAGCCGGCTCGACGAAGTGTCCGGGCTGGAGCTCGCGGGCGTGCGTTTCGCGCCGCAGACGCTGTCGACGGGTCAGGCGATCGACGAATTGACGATGACGGTCGTGAATGCGGGTGCCGCGGCTGCCGTGCAGCCGGATCGCAAGGTCATCGCGACGGTGCAGCTCAAGGATGGTCGCGCACTCAGCGTGTCGAGCGCGGTGCTGCCGCCGCGGCCGCGCGTGGCGCTGATCGCGAAGAGCGTGCATCCGTCGCGGGCGGATCGCGCGAGCGGGATCCGCCTGGAAGGTGACGCGCAGTTGCCGCAGGACGCGCGCCTGGTCTTCTCGATCCGGGCGGTCGCACCGGTTCGGTTCGATCGGCGCACCACGCTCGACGTCGCAACGGTCGACGGCAGCGAAGCGGCCGCGCTGACCCTCGACAACGGCGGCCTGACGCTCGAGGACGCTCACGTCGCGGTCGCGGAATTCCGGCCGTCGAAAGCCTTCGGGCGCACGGCGTTCGGTCCGGTGCAGTTCCGGATCTCGGTCGACGGTGTCGCCGGCGCCTGGCAGCCGCTCGCGACCGTGGTGCGCTTGCCGAAGTTGCGGGACCTGCAATGTCCCGATACGTGGAAGATCGCCTGCAAACTGGGCGGCTCGCAGCTTTTCCTGATCGATTCGATCGCGGCGGATCACGATTTTCACGACGCCGTCGCAGTGCCGGACGGATTCCCGGGCGGGGCGCTGCCGGTTCCGCACACGCACGGCGGCCCGCTCTACGTGAAATTGCGCGACGACCCGGCCGCGGTCGATCGGCTCACGCTGGTCGAGCGCCGCTTGCCGCCGCGGCACCGCGCAGCCGGATCCGTGACCGCTGCGCCGA
>JAJYAM010000078.1 GCA_021779535.1 Pseudomonadota bacterium | reverse complement strand
CGCGCGGGCGCGCCCATCGAGCTCGAGCCGAGACCGCTCGAGGTGCTCGCGGAACTATTGCGCCACCCGGGGGAGCTCGTCACCAAGACCGAGCTGATGGACGTCGTCTGGGCGGGCCGCGTCGTCACCGAGTCCGCGCTCGCGCGCAGCGTGAGCAAGCTGCGCGCCGCACTCGACGAGCCGACCCAGCGCCTGATCGTGAACGTGCACGGCTACGGTTACCGCTATGCCGGCGAAGTCACGCGCGTCGAGGCCACCGCCGGGCCGGCCGACGCCACCGCGCCGATCGCACCGCGCGCCGGCGACCGGCCGCCGTTGCGGCCGCATTGGCGCTTGGTCCGGTCGCTGGATTCACGGGGCTCGGTCTGGCTCGCGGAGAACGAGAAGACCGGCGAGCAGCGCGTGTACAAGTTCGCGTTGGGCGCGACCGAAGCCGTCGATCTGCGTCGCGAGATCGCGATTCACCGGCTGTTGAAGCGGGCGCTCGGCGAGCGGGCCGACATCGCGACGATGATCGATTTCAATCTCACGACACCGCCGCCGTTCATCGAGACCGCGTATTGCGAGCTCGGCAATCTCGAGACGTGGTGCCGGTCGGAAGGCGGGCTCGAATCGATTCCGCTCGATCGCCGGCTCGCGCTGATCGCGGACGCGGCCGACGCGCTGTCGGCCGCGCATGCGCTCGGCGTGCTGCACATGGACGTCAAGCCCGCGAATCTCCTGGTCACGCGCGATCCCGGCGGCGCCGTGCGGCTGCGTTGGACCGACTTCGGCAGCGGGCGGCTCCTCGAACCGGCCCGGCTCGAGGCGTTCGGGATCACGCGCGCAGGCCTCACCCAGGCGCTCGGTCACGATGGGGCGTCGCTGCGGGGCACCCCGCTGTATCTTGCGCCCGAAGTGCTGCGCGGCGAGCCGCCGACGATCCGCTCGGATCTCTATGCGCTCGGGGTGCTGCTCTATCAGCTCGTCGCCGGGGATTTTCGCACGCCGCTGGCGGCGGGCTGGGAACGGAACGTCGCGGATGAACTGCTGCGCGAGGACGTCGCCGCGGCCGCGAACGACGATCCGGGCCAGCGGTTCGGCTCGGCGGACGTGCTCGCGACTCGTCTGCGGACGCTCGAGCAACGGCGCGCCGCGCGCGAGCGCGAACGGGAGGAGCGGCTCGAGGCGCAGCGCAATCGCGACAGGGTCGCGCGCGCTCGCGCACGGCGGCCGTGGCTCGTCGGCACCGGCGCGATCGTCGCGGCGAGTCTCGCCGTCGGCGCGTGGACCTTGCACGGGACGCAGCGCGCCCGCGACGACGCGCGGCGCGAGGCCGCCGTCGCGCGCGCGGTGATCGGCTTCCTCGATCACGACATCCTCGCGACGGGTTCGCCGTTCGCGGTGAGCACGAGCGGGGCCGAGCACGTGACCGTGCGACAAGCGGTGGATCGCGCGGCGGCACACGTCGACGCGCGATTCCGCGGCAACCCGGCCGTCGCCGCGGCGATTCTCGCGACGATCGGCCAGGTCTACGTCGAAGACGGCGATTACTCGGCGGCGGAACGGGAGATCGGCAAGGCGATCGCACTCAGCCGGGCGAGCCTCGCGCCGACCGACGTGACCGTGATCCGGGCCGAGTACCGGCTCGCGTTCGCGCTCAGCGTCGACCAGAAGTTCGCGGAGGCGCGACAGCTGCTCGATGCCGCGGGCTCGCAGCTCGCGAAGCGCGGCACGGTCGATCCGCGCACGGCGCTGATCCGCGACGTGATGGAGGGCAACTATTACTTTGCGCGGCAGGACTATCGTCCGGCCCGGACGTACTTCCGGCGCAGTCTCGCCGAGGCCGCCGCGCTCGAACCGCGCAACGTCAGCGTGATCGCGATCCGGCAAACCTCCCTCGCCTGGTGTGATGCGGCGCTCGGCGATTTCGGTCACGCGCTGCCGCTCTACCGGGCGGCGCTCGCGGAGGTCCGGCACGCCGAGCCGCACGGCGGGACGCTCACGGGCACCATCGAGGAACGTTATGGAATCGGCCTGTTCCTCGCGGGACACGACGCGGACGCGCGAGCGATGCTGACGCGCGCGCACGCGGACCTCTACGCGACGATCGGCAACGACGGGCTGACCGCGGAGGCGCTCACGTTCCTGGGCTGGCTCGAGCTGCGCGACGGGCAGGCCGCGAAGGCGGCGCGGACGCTCGAGACCGCGTATCGACAGGAGGTCGCGAGTGCGGGCCCCGAGCACCGGATGACCCTGCGGGCGAGGGCTTGCCTCGGGATGGCGGAGATCGCCGCGGGCGACGCCGCGGCGGGACTCGCGGACCTCGGGGCCGCGGCGACGGCGTATCAACGGGTGCTCGGACCCACCGCACCGGAGTCCGAGTACTTCCGGCTGAAGGACATCGAGGCGAGCGAGCGCGCCGGTCAGCCCGACGCCGGCGCGACCGCGGCGGTGTCGAGATTGGCGCCCGCGACGCTCGCGCAGGCCGCGCCGTGGGAGGACTGGTCCGCACGCCTCGCGGCCGATGAGCGCAGCATCGGCGCTTGCGGGGCGGTCGATGATCTGGCCCCGAGGAACGGGTTGGCGAGCAGTTCCTGCATCAAGCGGCCTTGAGAGTGGCAGCCGAATTTCGCGAACGCTCTTTTTCGCAGGGTCTTCGCGGTATTGATCGTGACCCGGGCCTTCGAACAGAATTCGGACAGGGAGTCGCCGTTGACGATCGCCTCCGCGACCCGCGCCTCGGCCCGCGTGAGGCCGTAGAGTCGGGCGAGTTTCGCCTGCAACGGCAAGGGCTCGGGTGAATTGCGGCGTGCGTGCACCACCGCGACGGGCGGCGTGGATGCGGTCGCGGCTCGCAGCGGGCGGACCTGCACCAGCAGATGCGCCCCGTCGGCGCCGTCGAAGCGGAGCAAGTCCGCCGCCGCGCCGTGTTCCGCGCACGCCGAGTCGAGCGCGCGACCGAAGGCCGCCTGATCCGCCGCCGCCGCGAAGCGGATCTTGCCGTGCCGCAGCCGCAGGAGCCGTTGGTCGAGCAGCAGCGAGTGCGCGACCTCGTTCAACCAGCGCAGGGCACCGCCGCGCGCGAGCACCATGACGGCGAGTTCGATCGACTGCAGCGCGTCCTGATAGAGGCGACGCTCCCATTGGGAATGCTCCAGGCGCCGCTGCAGCGCCAACGTCCGGCGCAAATGCGGCAGCAGGCGCTGCAGGCGGTCCGCCTGCGCGCGGTCGAACTGGCGGTCGCCGGCGCAGCGCCGGATCGCAATCAGGCACGAGTCATCGCGCGGCCCGCTCGCGACCATGGCCCAGAGGAGCGGTTCGCCGTCTCGGGATCGGGTGATCGTGACCGGTGCGCCGCCGGGGTTGACCGCCAGGCGGCTGATCTCGGGCAGGATCGATGGCGTATCGCCGTGTGCAACCCAGCGTTCGAAGCCGCCCGTCAGCTCATTCCAGAAGGCGATCTCGGCGGCCGGAGCGCCGAAACACGCGGCAAGCTCCGCGGCGAGCGCGACACGATCGGCGCTGGAGTCGATCGCTGCGTAGAGTGCCGTCAGTAGTCGCGCGGAGCGCTTGTCGGTGACCATCCCGCGGCGAACGATAGGGGGCGGGCGTCGGACGAGTCTTGACGGTCCGCGAGAAATATCTGACGAATTCTGACCAAACTCGCCGTGGCGGAGCCGGATCGCGCCCCCGCGCCGGCGGGACGGCGGTTTCCGGGTCGCGCCCGCGGGTCGCCGGCACTTTACTCCCCGCGATGCGGATGCTAATGATGCGTTCCACTCGATTCTCATTCCAATTAGACCAAGATTCCGGGAGACTCATGAAGCACTCGAAGCTTTCGATCGCGATCGCCGCCGTGCTCGGTGGCGCCTCCGTGGGTGCGATGGCCGCCGCCGCGGCTCAGAGCGGCACGACGAATCCGACCGACGTCCTGCAGGCGATCACGGTGACCGCGCAGCGACGCGCGCAGAACATGCAGGACGTGCCGATCTCGATGCAGGCGTTCACCGGCAAGTCCCTGCAGCAGCTGCACATCGAGACCTTCGACGATTATCTCAAGTACCTGCCGAACGTGACGTCCGCGAACAACGGTCCCGGCCAGAACGAGGTGTTCATGCGCGGCCTGAGCGCGGGATCCCAGTCCAGCCAGGGCAGCGCACTGACCGGCTTGTTCCCGAACGTCGCGATCTACCTCGACAATCAATCGGTGCAGATGCCGAACCGCAACCTCGACATCTACGCGGCCGACCTGAACCGCATCGAGGTCCTGGAAGGCCCGCAGGGCACCCTGTTCGGCGCCGGCGCCGAGGCCGGCGTGATCCGCTACATCACCAACAAGCCGGTGCTCGACCGCACCGAGGGCAACGTCAACGCGGGCTACAGCGTCACCGCGCACGGCGATCCGAACACGAACCTGTCCGCGGTGCTGAACGTTCCGCTGATCGATCACAAGATGGCGCTGCGCGTGGTGCTCTACAACGACAGCCGCGGCGGCTACATCGACAACGTGCCCGCGACCTTCACCCGCCGTAACACCGACATCGGGATCCACTACGCGAACTACCCGGCGGTCAACGGCCAGTGTCCCGACGGGCAGCCGAACGCCGGCTACTGCGTGCCGCCGGGCAGCCCCGTGATCAACAACTACAACATCGCGAGGCGCGCGATCAACCCGGCCAGCTACAAGGGCGGCCGGGCCGAGCTCCTGTACAAGTTCAACGACGACTGGGACATCCTGATCACGCAGATGGTCCAGAACCTCGACACCCAGGGGGTGTTCTACCAGCAGCCGAACGCCTCCGACGGCCAGCCGCTCGCGCCGCTCGAGGTCACGCTGTTCAACCCGTCCTACGACAAGGACAAGTTCGAGAACACCGCGTGGACCGTGCACGGGCGCTTCGGGGTGCTGCGCGCGGTGTACACCGGCGGCTATCTCGTCCGGCACGTCGAGCAGGTCGGCGACTACACGAATTACGCGCGCGGCGTGTACGCCGACTACTATCAGTGCTACGGGCCGGGGTCGGGCGGCGATCCGAACCTGACGCCGACGTGCTTCTCGCCGAGCGCGACCTGGCAGTCGATCGAGCGCAACGAGCACATGCAGCACGAGTTCCGTCTGAGCACGCCGGGCGACTGGCGCCTGCGCGGGATCCTGGGTGCCTACTACGAAGACGACAAGCTGTACGATCAAACCGACTGGCGGTACAAGAACATCCCCGCGTGCACCTCGAACGGCGCGCCGGGAACGCCGGGGAACAGCGGCTGCCTGTCGAACATCGGTACCGTCCCGGGCACGACGGTCCAGAACCCCGGGGTGCTGAACGACGCCAGCGCGTTCTATCAAGACGCTTTGCGCGAGGTCAAGCAGACCGCGTTCTTCATGTCGGTGGACTACGACATCATCCCGAAGGTGCTCACGGTCACCGCGGGCACGCGGCATTATCAGTTCGAGGACTCGCTGAAGGGCAGCATCACCAGCAGCTTCTATTGCTTCGAGCAAGGCGTGCCGACCGGCGGCTGCGTGAACGACTACTACAACCTCGACGTGCAGAACCTCTCCGACACCGAGAGCGGCTGGAAGAGCCGCGTGAACGTCAGCTGGCACGTCACGCCCGACGTGATGCTCTACTACACCTGGTCGCAGGGGTTCCGGCCGGGCGGATTCAACGAGAACGGCAACAGCCATCACATCAACGGGCCCGACGGTCAGTGGCAGTACACCCTGCCGCGCTCCATCCGCTCCGATCAGCTCACGAACAACGAAATCGGCTGGAAGAGCACGTGGTTCGGCGATCGCGTGCAATGGAACGGCGCGATCTACCGCGAGAACTGGAACAACGTTCAGATCGCGTTCTTCGATCCCGGAATCGGGCTCGGCAACCTCTTCTTCAACGACAACGGCCAGAACTTCGTGGTCAAGGGGTTGGAGACCTCCGTGGTCGCGCGCTTGACCAACGCGCTCACGCTGCAAGGAGCAGCCTCGTGGAACCAGAGCCGGCAGACCAACTCGCCGGCGCTGCTCGACACGAATCCAGCGAGCGTCAACTACGGCAAGCCGATCACGCAGTCCTGCGACAGCAGCGGCCAGAACTGCATCCCGGTCACCAACCCGTTCGGTCCGGTCGGCGCACCGAGCGCCGATGCACCGCCGCTGCAGTTCTCGTTGCGTGCCCGATACGACGGGTCGATCGGCGACTACCGCTGGTTCGTGCAGGCGGGCGCATCTCACACCGGACATTCGTACACCCAGGCGGGCGCGAACCCGACGATCGCGGCGGGGGGGCTGATCAGCACCGCCAGGCTGCGGTTCGAGAATCCGGCCTACACGACCTATGACGCGTCCTTCGGCGTCGCCAAGGGCGCGTGGAACGCCAAGGTCTACGGCGACAATCTGTCGAACTCGAACGCCGCGGTGTTCACGAGCACCGATCAGTTCATCGTCGCGCAGACGCCGTTGCGGCCACGCGTGATCGGGGTCGAGTTCGGCTACCACTTCTAGCGGGAGGAACGCGTGGCGATCGACACCACGATCCGGGACGGCGTGCTGTCGATCGCGTTCGCACGGCCGGAGAAGAGGAACGCGATCACCACCGCGATGTACGCGGCGATGGGGGCGGCGCTGCGGGGGGCGGCGACCGACGATGCGGTCCGCGCGGTCGTGGTCGCCGGCAGTCCCGGCGTGTTCACCGCCGGGAACGATCTCGGCGATTTCCTCGCGAATACGTCCGGCGGCCTCGCACTGCCGATCGCGCACTTCATGGACGCGCTCGTCGATCTCGACAAGCCGGTGATCGCCGCCGTGACCGGGCCCGCGGTCGGCATCGGCGTGACGCTGCTCCTGCACTGCGATCTCGCGTATCTCGCCGAAGGCGCGACCCTCGCGATGCCGTTCGTCGCGCTCGGATTGGTGCCGGAGTTCGGGTCGAGTTACCTGCTGCCGCAACGGCTCGGACACGCGCGCGCGGCGCAATGCCTGCTGCTCGGCGAGCCGATGGACGCCGCCGCCGCGCTCGCGGTCGGGCTCGTCAACGCCGTGGTGCCGCCGGCCGCGGTCGTCGAACGGGCGATGCAGGCGGCCGCACGCCTGGCCGCGCTGCCCACCGGCGCGGTGCAAGCCTCGAAGCGGCTGCTGCGCGAACCGCAGCGTGAAGCGATCCGGCGCGCGATCCGCACGGAGACCGAGGCGTTCGGCGCGCGGCTGCGCAGCCCCGAGGCCAGAGCGGCACTGCGCGCGTTCTTCGAGCGCCGCGGTACCTGAAAATCTTGGCGCGACGGGCCGCTACCCGCGTGCCCACTCGAGCAGCGCGGCGGTGACCTCCGCCGGACGCTCCAGGGTGCACGCGTGACCGCAGCCGGCCACGGTCACGAGGCGCGCGCCGGGAATGCGGCTCGCCATCTCGGCGGCGACCGGCGGCGGCGTGAGCTCGTCGCCGTCGCCCACGACGACGAGCGTCGGGCAGCGGATCCCCGGCAGCATCGGCCGCGAATCCGGTCGGCTGATGATCGCCGTCTGCTGGCGGGCATAGGCGGCGCCGCCGACCTCCTCGGCCATCAGCCGGAAGATCTCGCGCAACCGCTCGTCGCCATGACGGGATCGGTGCACGAGCCGCGGGAACATCGCATCGGCGATCTCGCGCGGTGGCAGCGTCGCCGCGAGCCGGATCTGAGCCCGACGATTCTCGGACTGCTCGGGTGTATCGGGGCGGGCGCTGGTATCGAGCAGCGCGAGCTTCGCGACCCGGGTCGGCGCCTGCCGCAGGATCTCGAATCCCACGTAGCCGCCCATCGACAGGCCGACGAGGGCGAATCGTTCCGGCGCCGCCGCGAGGATCGACCGCGCGATCGCGCCGATGTGCTCGTGCTGCGTCGGCCGGGCGATCGTCACCGGGCCGACGGTCCAGAGCGCCGGGATCTGGTCTTGATACAGGCGGGCGGAACAGGCCAGGCCGGGGATGCAAACGGTCGGTAGCGAATCGGTCATCGGGGATCTCCGGCGCCTGGCATCTCCGGATCGTGCCCGATCCGTGGCGCGCCACTCAAGGGGGGCGGCACACGAGGGCCGATGCCGGCCCACGGCGGATTGGGGTATCGTTCCCCCCATGAGAGTTCGCGTGCCGCCTCCGATCATCGCACTCGCCGGCGCGCTGGCGATGGGATGGCTCGACCACCACGCCCCCCTGCTGCGATGGCTCGGCCCGCCGTGGAACCGCATCGGGCTCGCATTCATCGCGATCGGTTTCGCGATCGACCTGACCGCGATCGCGACTTTTTTTCGGGAACGAACCACGGTCGACCCGATCCGGATCGAGCGATCGACGCGGCTCGTCGTGTCGGGCCTGTACCGGATCTCGCGCAATCCGATGTACCTGGGGTTGCTCCTGGTGCTGTTCGGCTTCGGTTTGTGGCTGGGCAGCCTCACCCCGTTCTTCGTCGTCGTCGCGGTGGAACGGATCGTGGTCGTCATGCAGATCCGCCGCGAAGAGGCGGTGCTCGGCGAGAAATTCGGCGAGACGTATCGCGAATACGCCCGCCGGGTCCGCCGATGGCTTTGAACGGAACGTTCGGGAGACCCACCGATGCGCCGGTTGAGCCTGTCGAGAGCGTTCACGTTGATCGAACCCGGACCGGTCGTCTGGGTGACGACCCATGATCCCCCGCACGACAACGTGATGACGATCTCGTGGACGATGGTGGTCGATTTCAAGCCGGTATTCGCGATCACGACGGGCCCTTGGAATCATTCCTACGTGGCGCTGCGTAAGCAGCGCGAGTGCGTGATCGCGATTCCGACCGTCGACCTGCTGGATCGCGTGGTCGGGGTCGGCACGTGCTCGGGCACGGATACCAACAAGTTCGAGAAGTTCGGACTGACCCGCCTGCCCGGCCGCAGGGTGAGGGCCCCGTTGATCGCGGAGTGTCTCGCGAACATCGAGTGCAAGGTGATCGACATCGTCCGCAAGCACTCGATCGTCGTGCTCGAGGGTGTGGCCGCACACCTGAACGCGGCGCGCAAGGAACGGCGCATGATCCACGCGGTCGGCGACGGCACCTTCATCGTCGACGGACGGCGGCTGGATCGGAAGCGGCAAATGGCCTCGAAACTGCCCGCGGGGCTCTAGCCCCACGTTCGCCTGGAGAAGTTCACCCGATGGGCACCCACCGCCAACACGAGCCCCGACACACCGCGCCGCTGGCCGCGGTCGCACTCCTGATGATCGCGGGGCTGCATTGCGTGCCCGCGGCCGCCGCGAGCAACCTGCTCGGGCTGTACGTCGGTGCGGGCGCCGGTCGGGCCGAGGTCCGGGCGACCGGGTTCCGCAATCCGCTCTCCGCCTCGGTCACGGGTCCGCTAGGAGGGGTCGGAGGGAACGCGTTCGCATACCAACTCACCGCGGGCGTGCGTTTCCTGTCCGTGTTCGGCGTCGAGACCGACTACGTCGACCTCGGGCACGCGAGCGGCCCGATCGGCACGAGGACGAGCGCGCGCGTCGACACCACTGGAACGGCCGTGTTTGGGGTGTTCTACCTCCCGATCCCGGTGATCAACGTGTTCGCGAAGGCTGGACTCGCCCGGCTCGACACCCAGGGCAGCGCGACCATCGCGCTGCCGGGGTTCGCGAGCTGCACAGTCGGCGTTTCGAACTGCGGCGTGTACTCGAGCGCCTATCGCCAGAGAACGACGTCGCTCGCAGCGGGCATCGGCGCCCAGATCGACCTCGGGCCGCTCGCGGTTCGTGCCGAGGTCGAACGTTTCTCCGCCGCCGGCGAGTATCCGACCCTCGCCGCCATCGAGGTGCTGTTCCGATTCTTGTAGAGCTTCCTTCCCCGCTCCGCAGACGGCTCGCCTTGATTGACTGAGCACGCAAACAACTTTATCGTGCGACCCGCTACGGCGGCCTCGGAGGGGCGACCTGTCATCGAACTGCAAGGCGCGCGAACGATCATTCCAACATCGCCGGGAAGGGGGATCCGGATGAAATTGAACGATCAGACCACCAATCACTTGGCGCTCGCGATTGCGGCGGTGCTCGGAACGGCCTCGATCGGCATCGCGCCGTACTCCGCCGCCGCCGCGGCGAGCGACGGCAGTTCGGATCAACTGCAAACGATCATGGTCACGGCGCAGCGGCGCGTGCAGAACAGCCAGAACGTACCGATCACGCTGCAGGCCCTCACGTCGCGAACACTCACGCAGCTCAACATCACGACGATCGACGACGCGCTGAAATACCTGCCGAACGTCACCAGCGCGAGCGAGGGTCCGGCGCAGAGCAACCTCTACATGCGCGGGCTGTCCACCGGCACGATCGGTTCGGGCGCGGAAGGCAGTTTCCCGACCGTCGCGATCTACCTGGACGATCAATCCGGCCAGCTGCCGGGGCGCAACCTCGACGTGTACGCGGCCGACCTGCAACGCATCGAGGTGCTCGAGGGCCCGCAGGGGACGCTGTTCGGCGCAGGCGCCCAGGCGGGTGTGGTGCGCTACATCACCAACAAGCCGGTGCTCGACCGCACCGAGGGCGACGTCAACGCGGGCTACGCGGTCACCGCGCACGGCGATCCGAGCACCAATATCGACGCGACGCTCAACGTACCCATCATTCCGGG